>JBFHIW010000004.1:0-107343 GCA_041596235.1 Paracoccaceae bacterium | reverse complement strand
CAGAATCCTACCGCCCCAGCCAACACGCTCGAGAGACAAGATTTTCATTGGTTGCATGGTGGGTGACTGTCCTTGCCGGATGGCGAGCGCCCCATGCGGTGGCATATCATGGGCACTGACCCGTCGATGAATACACTCAAAACGCGTTATAGGTGACGTGTTTTTGTGACACCAACCTGCCGCGGAAAGTGGCAGCCCGCGGGTCAGCAGCGCCCAGGGCGGCAGTAAAAAGATCTGCTCCGACGAAGTGGGCGCTTCTTCGACAAGCAACGCTTGGTGCTACTTTTAAAAGTTCGAGTGTCTTCAATTGTCTTGATCGCTTGGCGGGTTGTGGCATGATCGCGGCTAGTGAATTGAATCTCAAACTCAACTTAAGATCGGAGCTTTCTGATGGAAGACGCGGGAATTGGCTGGATCGCGGCAATCATAATTGGCGGCGTCGCAGGTTGGATCGCCTCCTCCGTGATGAAGTCAGATACAGGAATATTTCTCAACATTGTTCTCGGGATCGTCGGCGCATCGATCGCAAGCTTCTTGTTTGGCATGCTGGGAGTGTCATTCGGGGGCTGGATCGGCTACATGATTGCCGGGATCGTCGGAGCATGCATTCTCATTTGGGGTGTGCGCTTCGTGAAGCGCTGACCAAAAGCTGATCTGCAACCGCGTCAAGAAGTGCACATGCGTCGCGCTGTATTACGCTTGATTGGCGTTGAACTGGGCGCCATAGCACGTTGGGAAGAAGGGCTGCTGGTCGGTTATGGTCGCCTGCACAGCCCTTGAATTGCGCAGCGGGTGGCCGTAACCGGGTCTCAGGCCTCGGCAGTGGTTTTGCACAACCACACTGCTGAGGAGACCGCCCATGACCGCTACCTATCCTACCCTTTCAACCGTGTTGGTCGCTATCGACTTATCCAGGCATCGGCACGAGGTGCTGACTGGCATCCCCTGAAAAAATCACCGCCGCATGACAATTACGAACAGGCTGGAGGATTTTCAGCGCCTGTCAGCAGGTCTTGCCAGCTATGGCCTGCCAGTGCGGATCGGGTTTGAGGCGACCAGCAATCGTCACCGTGCGTTGGCCCACCATCTTGGCCTCGCCGGGTTCGCCCTGAAGCTGGTTTCTTCCGTGGGCTTGGCCAGAACGCGCGAGGACCTGCCCGATGGCCGGGATAAGAACGATCCCAAGGACGCCCAGGTCAGAAACATACACTCCACTGTTCAGACCGGATCAGTGAAAGCAGGATAGGCAGGCGGAAAAATCTGCTCCACCGCAGGGTGAGCCCAGGTTCGATCTGGATACTTTGCTCGTAGCCCATCGAACTGCACCTGCGCCGTGGCCCGCGCGGCAGCCATGTCGAAACCCGCCACCTGCCCATCCCGCATCGACAGCCTTCCATCGACAAAAACCGCCCGCGTGACACGGCCGGTCGCCCCAAGGATCAGGGTGCGCACCGGATCGACACGCGGCGCCATCAGCGCGTCCTGCATGTCGAAGATCGCGATATCGGCCTTGGTGCCCGTCTCCAACCGGCCAAGATCGGACCGCCCCAGCGCGGCGGCGCCTCCCAGTGTGGCCGCGTCCAACATATGCTCTGGCGCGGCCTCCGTGATACTGTCGCCCGCCATGCGCGCCATCATCACACCCACGGCCATGTTCAGCACCATGTCGGGCGGGGCAGTATCCGTTCCCATGCCGATGTTGATCCCCATGCGCCGCAGCTTGCCGAATGAGCGCAGCATGGCGCCGGACCGGGCAAAGACCAGCGGACAATGCGCGACCGTCACGCCATGATCGGCGTACAGGCGCAGATCATCTTCCGTGGCGTAGGTCGCGTGGGGCGCAATCAGACGAGGAGACAGTGCGCCATACCCGGCCATCCATTGCGGCGCTGTGGTGGCATGCAGGGCCAGAACCGTATCCCGCTCCATCTGGCCTTGCGCCATGTGCAGACGCACCGGGACGTCCAGATCATCCGCCGCCGCCATGGTCCGGGTCAGCAGGGTCTGCGTGCAGGTCTCCACCCTATCTGGTGCCAGCATACCCTGCACCAGCCCGCCAAAACGGCCCGCTTGTGCCTCAATGAAGCCAACCGCATCGTCAAGCCCTGCCAGACCGCGCGCCTCGTCAAAGCGGGCTTCCAGCACGCCGGGCGCGGTGCAGACCATCCCGCCGGACCTATAGGCCGGGCCCAGCCAGACCCGCAGGCCCAGATCGCCCGCCGCCTCGGCCGCCGCCTCGAATTCCGCGACCGTCTCGCCCCATTCCCTGTAAAAGAGCGATGCAACGGGCAAGGCAGACGTGATGCCATTGCACAGAAGCTGCGCAAAACTGAACCGCTTTTGAAAGGCCAGTTCCTCGGGCGTATACATCTCGTAGGGGCCGCTGCGGACATAGTCCTCGGGCCAGACACGGCCCTTGGCCCATGCGGGGCCGCAATCGACACCCAGCGTGGTCGTGTCGAGATCCGACAGCGCGTCCAGATCGATCAGGCCGGGGCAGATCAGCACTTCGCCCAGATCCACGCGCCGCGCCACGTCGCCTTCGAAGCGCGGACCGACATAGAGGATCCGATCTTCCTCGATCACCACTTCACCGTTCTCCAGCAACCTGTGGCCACCATCACGATGCGCGACGATCCAGCGCGCGGCCAACGCGGTGCGCCCCTTCGGACGCTCGCCCAGTGTCAGGTCATCCAGCATCACGGCGCCTCCATCACGGGTTTGCCGTCGCGTCCCGTGACCCGCCCATCCTTGACGGTCAGTTGAACAGGGCCACCCGTCGCGACTGCCTCGGCAAGCGTCCGGCCCGGGATCAGTGCCAGATCAGCTGTGCCGTCCACAGCCAAGCGATGATCCGCAACACCCATGACCGCAGCCCCTCCCGTGGTGACCAGATCCAGCACCAGCGCCAGATCGGCATCGGCGCGCAGGTTGTTCTTCTGCGCGACAATGCGCGCGCGATCCAGCATGTCGGGCCGATTCCAGGGGTTCCAGGTGTCCAGCACCCCGTCACAGCCCGCGCCCATCCGCAGACCTGCGCCCCGCACCCGCTTGAGCGCAGGCACTTCGCGCGATGGCGCGCCGGTCGTCAGGATCGCCACATCCTGTGCGGCCAGATCCGCCAGCAATCCCTCGACCCGGTTCCAGTCGGGCATGCCAAGGCAAAAGGCGTGGCTGACCGCAACCTTGCCCTTCATCCCCAAGGCCGCCGTCCGCTCAAGGATCAGTTCAAGCGAGAAAGCCCCCATCTCTCCCGGTTCGTGCAGATGGATGTCTAGTCCGCGCCCGTATCTGTCAGCCAGTGCAAAGATTGCGTCCAGATGGCCCTTGGGATCACGGTCAATCCCGCAGGGGTCCAGCCCGCCGACCAGATCGGCGCCGAGGTCCAAGGCCTGGTCCAGCAGGTCCAGCGTACCGGGGCGGATCATCAGGCCGGATTGCGGGAAGGCGACGATCTCGATTTCGACGATGCCGCGCAGCGCCTCACGGGTTTGCAAGACACCTTCCAGAACGCTCAGGCCGTTTTCCGTGTCTACATCCACATGACTGCGGATATGGGTGGTGCCATTGCCCACCAGCGCCAGTGCATGCCGCATCGACTGCCGCGCCGGATCAAGACCAAGGGCGCGACGCGCGCGACGTTCGTTGTCGATCATCGCGCGCAGGTCGGTGCCGACGGCGTTTTCATACCAGCCCATGCCCATCACGGTCTTGTCCAGATGGGTATGCGCCTCGACCAGACCCGGTATTGCAATCGCACCACCTGCGTCCTCGACCGGCACACCGGCGGCGTCGATCCCCGGCGCAATTTTCGTGATCCGTCCACCGCGGATCAACAGGTCGGTGGCAGGTCCACCCATCGGGCGCAGGTTTCGGATCAGCAGGTCTGTCATGCGGCCTCCGGGGCGATGCCCCCTGTCTTGGGGCGCGGCCAGGCATAGCCGCCCAGTTTCGATGTGCGGTAACCCATGCCGATCAGCGCCTCGGCCTGCCGGACGGCTGCCGTCACCCCGTCGATCACCAGAACGCCGGTATCCTGCGACAGCCGCTCGCACAGCTCTGCCATTCCCGCGCAGCCCAGCACCACGGCTTCGGCCCCGTCCAGCGCCTGTGCCGCGCGGATTTCCGCAGCGATCAGGCGCTCGGCACAAACCGGGTCCTCCTCCAGCGCCAGCACGGGCAGGTCGATGGCGCGCACGCGGCGACAACGCCGCCCAGCGCCATAGGCCTCGGCCAGATCCTCGATGATCGGAACCGAGCGCGGCAGCGTCGTGACGACAGAGAAGCGCGACGACAGCATCATGGCAACTGTGATTGCGGCCTGGCAAAGGCCGAGCACAGGAGCCGCGGCCACCTCGCGCGCAGCCGAAAGGCCGGGGTCGTCGAAACAGGCAATGACATGGGCGGCAGCCCCGCGCCCTTCCGCTGCGCGGATGGCAGCAAGCATGGCGGGCACAGCCAGCGCCTCATCGGCATAGCCTTCGATCGAGACGGGCGTGGCCTGCGCCGTGACAAGGTCGATCCGCGTGCCCGGCGATGCCACACGGCGCGCGGCGCGTCCAATCTGGTCGGTCATTGCGACGGTCGAATTGGGATTGATGACATGGATCTGCATCATCTTGCCTTTGCTGTCCGTGAGGGTCCGCGCGCCGCTTCCCATTGCGCGGCTTCAGCAGGTTTGAGGAGTTCGAACTGCCGGTCCGCGACGATGTAGTTGTCCGCATGCAGTCGCGCGATGGGCTGATAGACATCGGGGTTCACATAGCGGCCCTGCGCGTCCATGCAGTCATCGCGCACGGTCATTTCCACCACCTCGCCCAGAATGATGGCGCGGGAGGGAAAGTCGATGATCCGTTCGACCCGGCATTCCATCGCGCAGGGCGTCCGCGTCAGGTAATGGGCGTCGATCTGCCGGCAGCGGGTCGTGTCCAGCCCGGCAAAGGCAGGCTCGTCCACGTCGGGACCAAAATTCACGCCGCACAGGATCATCGGTTCGGCCAGTTCCATATCCACCATGTTGACGCAGAATTCACCTGTCCGGCGGATATTGACCAGCGTGTCCTTTTCAAAGCCATCGCCACGCGTCTGCACGCCAAGGATCACGATAGGCGGGTCCTGCGAGAAGACGTTGAAAAAGCTCATCGGTGCGGCATTGCTGTGCCCGGCTTCGGATCGCGTGGTTACAAGCGCGATAGGGCGCGGCCCGATGAAATTGGTCAGCAGGCGGTAACGGTCCTGCGGCGGCAGTTGCGTGAAGTCGACCTCCATCATCCAGCCTTTCTGAAGGCGATAGGGTCGGTGCGTCCCTCCTCCACGGCGTGACAGCGGACGTGACTATCACCATGGACACGGAAGGCGGGCGCCTCTGCGCGGCACCGATCATTTGCCAACGCGCAGCGCGGATGGAAATGGCATCCCGAGGGCGGCGTGATCGGGTTTGGTACTTCGCCGGCCGGTCGGTCCATATCGCGATGCGCCATGGTGATATCGGGCACGGTATCAAGCAACAGCCGGGTATAGGGATGCTGCGGGGCGCTGAAGATGCGATCGGCCGGGGCCAGTTCGACCAGACGGCCCAGATACATCACCCCGATCTGGTCCGAGATGTAATTGACCACTGCCAGATCATGGCTGATGAACAGATAAGTCAGCCCGAGCTCGCGCTGCAATTCCCGCATCAGGTTCAGGATCTGCGCCTGCACAGACACATCAAGGGCCGAAGTCGGCTCGTCGCAGACCAGAAACTCGGGCTTGGTCGAGATCGCCCGCGCGATCGAAATGCGCTGCCGCTGCCCGCCGGAAAACTCATGCGGGAACTTCTCGCCATCGGCGGTCGAAAGCCCCACAAATTCCAGCAGTCGGTCCACCTCCTTGCGGCGCGCAACCGGGTCGGGGTGCGTGCCGAAGCTTTTCATCGGCTCGCCGATGATGCGCGCGACGCGCCAGCGCGGGTTGAGGCTGGCATAGGGGTCCTGAAAGATCATCTGCATCCGGCGACGCACGGCGGGGGGCTGCCCCGCGCGGGTGCCGGCCAGTTCGTGGCCGTCAAAGCGGATGCTGCCTGCTGTTGGAGACGTCAGCCCCATCAAGAGCTTAGCCACGGTGGATTTGCCGCATCCGGATTCCCCCACAAGGCTGAGTGTCGTGCCGCGCAGTATGCTGAAATCAACGCCATCGACAGCATGCACATATTTGCGCCCGCCGCCCTGCGTCATCCTTGTCAGAAAGGGTTGCGACAGGTCAAAGGTCTTTTTCAGGCCTGTTACGGTCAGGATCGGATCGCTCATGCGGGAACCTCCTCGCTCAGATGGCAGGCAACAGACCTTGTGGCATGGCCCGTCAGGTCTGGGCGGGTCTGGCTGCACACCTCCATCCGCGCCGGGCAGCGCGGGGCAAAGGCGCAACCGGCCGGGCGCGCATCGGGACGCGGCATCGCCCCTTCGATTTGCGGCAGCACCTCGGGGCGCGCGCCGATGCGCGGGATCGAGGCCATCAGGCCGCGCGTATAGGGGTGGCGCGGCGCGGTCAGCACCTCGTCCACCGGCCCCACCTCGACAATGCGGCCTGCATACATCACGGCCACCCGGTCGGCGGTTTCGGCGATGACGCCCATGTCATGCGTCACAAGGATCACAGCCACCCCGGTTTCGCGCGCCAGTTTGCGCAACAACGCGATGATCTGCGCCTGCACGCTGACATCCAGCGCGGTCGTGGGTTCATCTGCGATCACCAGACGCGGCTCGGCACAAAGCGCCAGCGCTATCACCACGCGCTGCCGCATTCCGCCGGAATACTGGTGCGGATAGGTGTCGATCCGTGCCTCGGGAGCCGGGATGCCCACGCGGCGCAGCCAATCGATGGCGCGGGCGCGCGCCTCGTCCTTGCCCAGTTTCAGATGGGTCTGGATCGTCTCGATCAACTGCTCGCCCACGGTCAGGACCGGATTGAGGCTGGTCAACGGATCCTGAAAGATCGCCCCGATCCGTCGCCCCCGGATACGCCGCATCTCATCAGGGCGCAGCGTGTCGATGCGCTGGCCTTCCAGCCTGATCTCGCCCTTGGCGATGCGACCGGGTGGTTCGATCAGCCCGATGATGGCGGCCCCGGTCATGGACTTGCCGGCACCGCTTTCGCCAACCATCCCCAGAATCTCGCCAGGGGAAATGCTCAGGCTGACATCCTCGATCGCATTGACAGAGCCGTGGCGACCCGGAAAGGCCACGGTCAGATTTTCGACAGTCAGAAGGGTCATGACGCTTACCTCAGCTTGGGGTTCAGGGCGTCGCGCAGCCAGTCACCCAGAAGGTTGACCGCCAGCACAAGGGTCACCAGCACGACGGACGGAAAGATCACCACCCACCAGATGCCAGAGAACAGATATTCGTTGCCGATACGGATCAGCGTTCCAAGGCTCGGTTGCGTGGCAGGCATCCCGACACCCAGGAAGGACAATGTCGCCTCGGTGAGCACGGCCATGCCCAGGTTGATCGTGGCGATGACCAGCACCGGGCCAAGCACATTGGGCAGGATGTGATGCATCATGATGCCCATGCCCGACACGCCGTTGATGCGTGCGGCCTGCACATATTCCTTCTGCCGCTCGACCATGGTGGATCCGCGCACGGTACGGGCATATTGCACCCAGTTGGTCAGGCCGATGGCAAGGATCAGCACCCAGATCGCGGCATCGGCATGGCGCTCCGGCGGCAGCACGCCGCGCGCGATCCCGTTGACCAGCAGCGCCACAAGGATCGCAGGAAAGCTCAGCAGGATATCGGCAACGCGCATGATGGCCGCATCGACCACACCGCCGACGAACCCGCCCAGCAGACCCAGCGAGATACCCACAACCGCCGCCAGCGCCACGCTGGCAAAGCCCACGATCAGTGACAGCCGCAGACCATAGAGGATCGAGGAATAGAGATCGCGCGCCTGTTCATCTGTTCCCAGCAGGTAGCGGGGATCGCCCCCCTCGATCCATGCAGGAGGCAACTCGCTGTCCAAAAGGAACAGTTGCGAAATGTCATAGGGGTTCTGCGTCGCAAGCAGTGGCGCGAACAGGGCAGCCGCGAACAGGATCAGAATCAGCAGGCTCGAGATCCGCGCCGTCCATGAACGGCGGAAGTTCCAGGCAAGGTCGCTGTTCCAAAGGCGCGACATCGCCGAGGGGGCGGGTTTCACATGGGTCGTGTCGGTCATGGCATCCTCCGGCAGGTCAATGGGCCGCCCGCGCGCCCTCGACCCGCAGACGCGGGTCCAGCACGGCATAGAGCAGATCGACAGTTGTGTTGATGATCACGAAGATCAGGCTGACCAGCACCAGATAGGCAGCCATTACGGGCACATCGCCAAAGCTGACGGCCTGAATGAACAGCGCCCCCATGCCCGGCCACTGGAAAACGGTCTCGGTGATGATGGCAAAGGCGATCAGCCCGCCCAGTTGCAGCCCGAAGATGGTGATCACCGGGATCAGCGTGTTCTTGAGCGCGTGGCGAAAATGGATCGACCGATTGGTCAGACCGCGCGCCCGTGCGAATTTGATATAGTCGGTGCGCAACACCTCCATCATCTCGGCGCGCACCAGACGCATGATCAGCGTCAGCTGGAACAGGCAGAGCATGACGGACGGCAGGATCAGCGCCTTGAGACCGGACAGCGTCAGGAAGCCGGTGGACCACCAGCCCACATCCACCACCGTACCGCGCCCGAACGAGGGCAGCCAGCCAAGCCAGACCGAAAAGACAAGGATCAGCAGGATGCCCGTCACGAAGGTCGGCAACGAAATCCCCACCAGTGACAATAGCTGCAAGGCCTGGGTCGAGATACTGTGCGGCCTCAATGCGGTCAGGATACCCAAGGGTATACCCAGAACGAGCGACAGCCCCGCTGCGACCAGCACCAGTTCCGCCGTAGCGGGAAACCTTTCCGCCAGAAGGGTCGAAACCGGCCGCGCATTGCGCCATGAGAGGCCAAAATCGCCGGTCGCCGCACGGGCAACGAAACGGCCGTATTGTACCCAGATCGGTTGATCCAGACCAAGGCGTTCGCGCACGGCCTCGCGTTCTTCGGTCGTGGCATTCTCGGCCACCATGGAATTGACCGGATCGCCCATGAAACGGAACATCATGAAGGCGATCAGCGCGACGGCCAGCATCACGAAAACCGACTGGATGATCCGGCGGATCAGGAAACCAAGCATTGCGGATACTCCCCTGGGGTCAGGACAGGCAGGGAGGGATCACCCCCCTGCCCGATTGGGTCACTTGGTGACGCGCGCATACCACAGGCGCACAAGGTCATCGGCAGCCTGCGGCACCTCGACCGTGTCGCGCGCAGCCCATGACAGCGGCTGCTGGTGCAGGGGCAGCCAGGCGATGTCGTCCTTGGCCAGAATCAGCGCCTCGACCATCATGGCATTGCGCTTGGCAGGATCGACCTCGACCGCAACGGCCCTGGTCAGCTCATCCACACGCGGGTTGGAATAGCCCGCCGGGGTAAAGGTGCCGTATTCGCCACCCGGCGTGGCCAGCATCGCCGACAGAACCGAGAAACCATCCAGCATCGGCAGCGTTGCCCATCCCAGCATGAAGACATCCACCTGACGGTTATCGACCTTCTGGAAGTGCATCTGACGCGGCTCTGTGACCAGACGCGGCTCAAGCCCGGCCTGCGCCAGCATCGCGGCCATGGCCTGACAAATGCCTTCATCGTTGACATAGCGGTCGTTGGGGCAGTTGAGGTTGAAGGCAAACCCGTTCGGATAGCCTGCTTCCGCCAGCAGCGCCTTGGCGCGGTCGGGGTCATAGGGCAAACGTTCGTCCATCGCTTCGGTGTAGCCGTTCACCTCGGGCGCAATCAGCGAACCGGTGACCCGCGACTTGCCGCGCATGATGCGGTCACGGATCAGGTCCATGTTGATCGCGTGATAAAGCGCCTGCCGCACGCGGATGTCCTTGAGCGGGTTCCCGTCCACATTGCCGTCGACAAGACTGTCGGACATGTTGATACCCATCATGATGCTGCGCAGGCCCGGATTTTGCAGCATACGCACGCCCTCAGCCGCCTCGATGCGATTGGCATCCTGAAGGGGGGCCGGTTCGATCAGGTCAATCTCGCCCGACAGCAGCGCCGCCACACGGGTCGCATCCGAACCGATCGGCGTGTGTTCGATCCGGGTCAGGTTGTGCACGGGCGTATCCCACCACCCTTCGTTCACCACCAGCACGTTCAGCGCGTCAGGGCGGCGGCTTTCGAGTTTGAACGGCCCGGTGCCGTTTGCGTTGTTGGTGGTGTAACCCTCTTCACCCTGGCTCGCGTCGATAGGGGCCACGGCGTTGTTCGCCTCCAGCCAGCCCTTGTCGAGGATGAAGATGTTGGTCAGGTAGTTGTTCAGAAGCGGGGTCGGCCCTTCGAGTATCAAATCGACCGTCAGATCGTCCACGATCTCGACCGCTTTCAGACCCGGCAAGTTGCCGCGCAGGGGCGACTTGGGATCGACCGCCCGCATCAGCGAAACCTGCACGTCATCCGCGCCGAAGGTCTCGCCACCGTGAAAGGTCACGCCTTCGCGCAGGGTAAAGCGGACACGGGCCGGCTCGATCACCTCCCAGCCGGTTGCAAGCGCGGGCTCGATGCTCAGATCGGCATCATAGCGCACCAGCGGCTCATAGAGGTGATGGGTGAAGATATTGGTGAAGCTGTCGGTGACGGCATGGGGGTCAAGCCCATAGACGTCGCGCGCCGTGGCAAAGCGCAGGGTTTCGGCGCTGGCCCCAGTCGCGAACAGGGTCGCGGCAGCGGCGGTCATCATGAGGTGGCGAAGCATCGCAAGTCTCCCGTTGGTTTATGGCGCTGGCCGCATTGCAAAGATTGCATGGCCGCGATGCACATATTGCAAACATATGGACTCTAAATTGTCTACAATTTTTTATTCTTGTGCTGACACAATTGTTGACTTAAATTTAAGCAAACCTGATTTTGTCTTTCAGGACGGGAGGATACCGCGCATGAATCCGGCCGAGACGGCGACTGACGCCCCGCATGTCGAGATCTACAACCGCATCTGGCTGTCGATTGCCGAGCGCAAGCTGAAGCCCGGCACCCGACTCAAGGAAGAGCAACTGGCCGAAATCTTCTCGGTGAGTCGCGCCCGTGTAAGACAGGCGCTGACCGCGCTGGAACATGACGGGTTGGTCACGCTGGTGCCCAATCGCGGCGCCTTCGTCTCGCAGCCCTCGATCGAGGAGGCGCGGGACATCTTTTTTGCGCGCCGCACCATCGAGACGCAATTGGTGGCCCGACTGTGCGAGGTGGTGACACCCAAGGCGATTGCTCGGCTGGAGGCCCATGTCACGCAGGAACGCGAGGCGCGGGCGGCGGGTGACACAAAGGCGACCGTACGGCTGTCGGGCGCGTTTCACCTGCTGATCGGGGAACTGGCCGGATCGCCCTATCTGTGGGATGTGCTGCGGGATCTGCTGTCCCGCACCTCGCTGATCATCGTGATGTATCAGACCCGCAGTCAGACGGATTGCGGCCCCGACGAACATGCCGAAATCGTGGAAGCTGTCGCAGGTGGCGATATCGAGCGTGCACGCCACCTGATGAACCACCATATCGACCATCTGGAAGGCCAGCTTGATCTGGAGCAGGACTCGCAAGAGCCCAGCGACCTGCGGGATCTGCTGACATGAGCGCGCCGCATGACCTGCTGATCAACTGCGCGACTATCGTGACGGTGGACGCCGACCGCCGCGTGATCGAGGACGGCTGGATCGCGGTGAACGGCGACCGCATCGCCGCCATCGGCACCGGCGCGCCATCACCCGCGCGCCGCGTGATCGACCGTCCTGGCCTGATTGCGATGCCCGGTCTGATCGATGCCCATTCCCATGCGGGCCATGGCCTTGTCCGTGCAGCGGGCGACGGTGACGGCGACCTGTGGTTCCGGATTTGCGAGGACATCTACGCCAACGCCGCCACACCCGATTTCTGGCTGGCAGAACAACGTCTGGCGCAACTCGAACGCCTGATGGGCGGGGTGACGACAGCGGTCTCGTTGCTGGGAGGTGGGGCCGACATCTATCGTACCGACACAGCCGAGGCCGGGGATGCCCATTGCGCGGCCACGCTGGAATCCGGCCTGCGAACAATCATGGCCGTCGGACCAGGCCGCTTGCCCTTTCCGCGCCTGTTCGGAGCAGACCGGCGCCCCGTCAGCTTTGAGACCCAGATGCAGGTATGCGCCGATCTGATCGCAAGGCATGACGATGTGCTGACCCGGCGCACTGGTGTGGCGCTGATCATGCCGGTCTATACAGCCGCACACATGGCCACGGACGGCGACGAGATACGCGCCATGTCCACCGCCATGCGCGCCTTGCAGGACAGCACTGGCGTATTGTTCACGCAAGACGGGCACCGCGAGGGGTCCATCGCCCTGGCTCGGGATCTGGGCCTTTTGTCGCCACGCGCAGCCCTTGGGCATAGTGTCGAACTGACGCCGGCGGATTTCGACGCGCTGCGCGAGACTGGTGCCACGATCATCCACAACCCAAGCGCCATCATGTCCATTATCGGTCGCTGCCCGGTGCCCGAACTGCTGGAGGCGGGAGTGACCGTTTGCCTTGGCTCGGATGCGGGTGCGCCGGACCGGGGGTTCGACATGTTCCGCCATATGGCGCAGGCCATGCATTACCACCGGCGCCATTTCCGCGACCCATCTGTGCTGCCCGACGGCAAGACGCTTGAACTGTGCACCATCGACGCAGCCCGGGCACTGGGGCTGGAGGCCGATATCGGCTCACTGGAACCCGGCAAGAAGGCCGACATCATCTTGCTGGACGGGCGAAAACCGCATCTGTGGCCGCCGGTCATGGCACTGAACCGGATCACGCATTTCGCCAATGCCGCTGATGTGGACACGGTTATTGTCAATGGTCAGGTGCTGATGGAGCAGCGAAACATTCCGCATCTCGACGCAAACGCGATACTGGACCGAGCCGCTACAGAGGCTGCGCGCGTATTCTCGGCAACACACCATTCAGGGGCGCGACGTGAAAACGACGCATGGGGTCAGGCAAGGCTCCGAAAAGCAGCTTTTCGCCCATCCGGATCTGACGGCTAAGGCAGAAGAAAACGATCAATCTGCAAAAACCCGACGATAGTATGATCTGCTTCGGACCTGATGATCTGATCGTCCCCCAACGATATGCCAATTGTGGGCGGTATGGTCGTCAGTGCCTGAATTGAAGATTGTGAAGCAGTGGTTTATGCCAAGCCTTCAGAGGGTGTCCACGATCGCACCCGATCTCTACCTGATCGGAAGTGTTCTACGCCTCATGGCACCAGAATGGTCGCCCGTCTTCGCACCCGCCCATGCGCTTACGATCCTTGCCGGGACGGCGTCCTGCCTGCGATTGCTGTTTCAGCCAAGTATCCGCGCCTATTCTGCAGAAAAGAGGAGCCTCTCATGACGGCCCGCGTGCGCCCCACCTGAGCCGACCAATCGGCTCGGAACCCCGGCTCACCCATCGGCAGGTGAGCTCACGCTCTTGCGCAGCACACCTTTCGCGTCAGAGCCACAGGCCGAAAAGAACCATCGCCAATGGGACCGGTGAAACCGCAATGGCGATAGTCGCGACGGTCGCAAGTGGTGAGAAGATGCCGCTGAGACCCGCCATCAGCATGATGCCACCCCCTCCGCCGATGACCGAGTTTCCGGGCGTGTTCACGGCCACAGCCAGCGCGATATAGCGATAGCGGACCGCAAGCCGCAGAGCGCGCGCCGACTGACCCTCCAGCAGCATCGCCACACGGCCCTCGCCCGACAGGGGTGCTGCCCGGGCGACGATGTCCGCGGCCCTGTGCATCCGCAAAGTCGACAAAACCCGCCGCAAGACATCGATGGGCAGGAACCGCCCCAGCGTGTAGGCAAGGATCATGGACGCCACCGTGCAGACATAGATGAGCGGAGCGATCGCCGCACCGAAGGCCGCGAGCATGGCCAGCCCGATCTCGGCCCCCGGCACGAAGGGAAGCGCCAGCAGCACGATATAGGCCGCCGCGCCCAGCATGATCATGCGGTGGACCTGCTGCTCGTTGTCGGGCCGGATCTGCAGGTCCAGCGCGTCGCGAACCATATGCGCGCCCCAAGCAGCCAGGAGCAGGACAGCGATCAGGATGGCAAAGCGCAGGACGATATTGACCAGGGAAGCGTCGGGCGCGCGCATGCCGATGATCTCAGCCCGATGTCGCGGTGACGGCGTCGAAATCGGTGGCCTCTCCAGACGCCTCCATCACGATCTGATTGGTCCAGTACCAGCGGCGCGTGGTCCATGTCCCTTCGAGGGTGATCGTATCGCCGGTGACCTGGCCGTAAAACACCACCGTATGCGGCGCGTCCGGGCAAATGGTCGTGGTTGTAAAATGGATCACGCCGTCGATGTCCTTGGTCTGATAATCGGACCAGCCGAAGTCGCAGTAGTTCTGGCAGTCAACGGACTGGAAGGTGCCATCGCGGAACAGCAGTTCATCCTCGAGGACCGCGCCGCTGCCGACGTCGGTGCCGTAGACCGTGAAGGCGCGGTCATCCAGCGCCCCGGATGACACCCACAGGCCTTCGGGCACCTGCATGTCGGGGATGTCCTCTTTCATCACCGATATCGTGGCGGCGCCTGTCCCGAGACTTGCCAGCGTGATTGCAGCCACATGAATGATCCGGGTCATAACGATCTCCAATCCATGTCAAAACGAAAGCTGACTGATTTGGGCAATGCAGCCACCCTATCGCACTGTGTCGTCAGAGCAAAAAGGATTTGAGCGGGCGAAGGCGCCAGACAGGCTTTGAAAAAAGATTGGGCAGGTCGGGCCGCTCTTGTCCATCGACACATTTCTGTCCCGGGCCGACCTGCCCCGCGAGCGTCTGATCCACGATTTCGGCTGGCCGCATGTGGTTTCGTTCGACGCCCAGAACCTGCGCGAAGATCGCGGCATAGGCTGGGCGTGCGAGGGCCACGCCTTCTTCGAGCGACGGATACGGTGAGAGAGTTGTGATATACCCGACATCGAGCATCGACAGGTAGGGCTGCCCTTACTCTTCATAAAAGGCGATGTTGCCACATGGCATCAGGGCAAGGCTGTGCGGGTCTGGGGTGCCCAGGCGGCCGCGCGCTACCGGTACCTTCAGGTCGCCGGTGAGGACAACGGCGTCGGGATGATCGAGAAGGACCACCAGATGCGGGCAGTCCAGCAAGTTTTCTCAGTTTTCATTTGCCGTGGGCGGCAAGTCAGAAATCAATTTGTGAAAGACGCAAGCCGGATTTTGAGCTATGATGACCGTAGGAAGGCCGTGCCCGGCTGACCGAGATGTTCAATGCATCCCAGATGTGGCCGGAGGCACAGGAGGATGCATCATGGCAAAAACCATCGGAAACCCGCTTAGTTGGACCGCACGCGCCCTCACGGATGCGATACATCACGTCACCCAATCCGTTGAGCGGATTGGCGGAGAGGAGGATGCGGCACCCGATATCATGGCACTGACAAACAAGGATATCCGCATCGCTCTGCAACGGGGATGGGAAGACTTCCAAGCGGTCAGAAGCGATGTCATGTTCATCGGCCTGATCTATCCCGTTATCGGACTGATACTGATTGGCGTCAGCTTCAACATGAACCTTCTGCCACTGGTCTTTCCGGTAGCGGCCGGATTTGCCCTCTTGGGCCCGGTTTGTGCCGTTGGGCTCTACGAAGTCAGCCGCCGTCGCGAACAGGGCGAGGACGTGTCCTGGCTTTCCGCATTGGGTGTCATCAAGTCACCCAGTTTCGGGGCGGTATTGATCCTGGGCCTCTATCTGGCGGCCGTGTTCGCTGCTTGGATCATCGTCGCACACTTCATCTGGTATGTGACATTGGGGCCCGAGCAACCGGATTCGCTGTCCGGTTTCATGCAGCAGGTTCTGTACACCGGTGCCGGTTGGACGTTGATCGTGACTGGCATCGCGGTAGGGTTCTGCTTTGCCCTGATTGTTCTGGCCACCAGCGTTGTCAGCTTCCCACTGCTGCTGCATCGGAATGTCGGCGTTCCAAGGGCGGTCCACACGTCCTATCAGGTATTTCGCAAAAACCCGAAGGTCGTCTTCACCTGGGGGGTGGTGATCGCCTTGCTCCTGCTCATCGGGTCGATCCCTGCATTAATTGGTCTGATCATCGTTCTGCCGCTTCTCGGCCATGCCACATGGCACTTCTACAAGCGTGCCGTGCGGTTCTGATATGTGGCGCCGTGCCTGCACGACCGGCACATCATAACGGCTGGCCTGCGCTGTGAGAGGCGGTGCTGGCCCGGTTCCATGCGTCGGGTTGTTGATGTCCATTGAGCATTACCCCGTGTGAGCCTTCCTGTCTGACGTCAGCACTAACGTCAGACAGCCGCTCGGCTGTGGTCACGGGATATTAAGCAGTACGCGGTTCAGCAGGATCTCTCTTGCCAATTCAGGTTCTTCGAAGAGCGGGCTGTGCGCTGAATTCTCGAACATGTAGAAATTCTTCGTCGTTGCGTTGATCGCATCGAAATAGGCGCGGGAAAGTTCCGGGTGCGCGGTTCGGTCGTGGCGCCCCACGAAGAAGTACACCGGAAGCGCGAACTCTGTCAGCCGCAAGCGGAGGTCGTCCCTCAAAAGGGCCTCCCAGAAGAACGGGCGCGACCAGATCTTGCCGCGCCAGACATTGACCTTGTCCTTGAGTGTATAGGCCCGCACGCGCCATACCGGCAGGAAGATCCCGCTGATCACCGAATCCATGTTGTGGGTGTGACCGACGCCTGCCTGGTGCATGGCGGCATCGCGAAGCCGCATCCATTCTGGCGAGGTGCCCGCCTCCATGCTGACGGGCGCGGCCTCAAGCTTGCGGACCATGGCCGCGTCGCCCTGCGCCTTGTAGGCCTTCAGAAGGTACTCGCGCGCCATGACCTCGGATCTGAGTTGGTGAACGATCTGCGCCATCCCGACATAGGCAAGAAAGCGATCTGGTGCCGTTGCGGCGACCTGAATGCCAAGGTAGCTGCCCCAGGAGTGACCGAGCAGAAGGATCCGGTCCTGCGCGAAGCGATCGCGCAGGTAGTCGGCGACCTCAATCGTGTCGGCGATCATCTGCTCCATCGTCATGGTTTCGGGTGGAATATCGGCCGAGAATGACATGCCGGCCCCGCGCTGTTCCCACCAGACCACCGTGAAATGGCGTTCGAGGCCAGTCGGATAGTCCAGTTCCATGAAGAACTCGGTCATGCCGGGACCACCATGCAGGAACAGCAGAACAGGGTTGGCAGGATCGACGCTCTGGATGATCATGCTTTGCGGAATGCCGCCGATCTCGACCGTCACGCGCTCGGAAAGGCTGCCCGGGATCACATTGCCCGTCGGATCGCGCAGCGGGTCCGGTCGGCCGGGACTGATGGCGACAAGCCAGACGATGCCGCCAATGACTGAAGACAGCAGAATGAGGCCTGCCGTCAGCACGATACGACGAAACCTGTGCCGAAGACCCTGGGAGAATTCTCGAGGTTCCATGTCACCACTCCGTTTCCACTCAAGGTCATGGCTATTCACCGCGCTCAAGCCGGGTGGACTCGAACCTGTCCAACAAGGCACGGTCCAGCACGCGCCCACCGACGACAACCGCCTGCGGACGGCGCGGCTTCGCAAGGCTCTCAAGCGGATTTGCATCGCGCAACATCAGGTCGGCATGACGCCCAGACGCGATGATGCTGTCTTCGGTCAGGGCGCGCACCGCATCCGTCATTGCCTGCAGCCGGAAACCGGGCAGGCCGCAGGCTTCGCGGACCTCGGAGGTCTCGATCTGTTGCTGCAGCGCCTGCTGCTTGGCAATGGGCCGCAGCGCCCCCATGCCACGGATGCCGGTGATCCCGTTGATCAGACAGACCGGGAGCGCCGTGTCCGGTTCGGTCGGGGTGGAGGAAATATGGACATGGCTGTCCCAGAGGCCGGGGATCAGGAAGCCGCCCGCGCCATCGACGCGCGTCGCGGTTTGGTGGCCGATCCCGGATGCGATCCCGGCGATAGTCCCGTCGCGGATGAGGACGGATTGCTCGGACGCGAGGGTGCCCGTGGCCACGTTCACTATGGTGACATCGCGCAGCAGCACCTTGGATTGCGCCTTTGCATGACCTGCGGCGAGAAGGGCCAGAAACAACGCCAGAAGCGGTTTGTATAGAGGTTTCATCGTTCTGTCACCCGCAGCACGAGTTTCCCGGCAACCTCTCCCGCCTCCACCCGTTCATGCGCCCGCCGCACCTCGGCAAGCGGCAGCACCTCGGCGACGAGGGGGGCGATGCGGCCAGCCGCGAGCATGTCGAAGAGCCTTGCCAGATCCTCGCGAAACCACTCGGGGTGCTTTCGCCGCATCGCGCCGATGGAATAGAAGGCCGTCGCATGCCCATTCGGCAGCCAGTCCCACAGCTTGAGTTTCACGAAATCCATCGGGATCGAGCCGCCGCGCCCCAGAACCTCGTTCTGAAAGCCGAAGGCGACCAGCATGCCGCCCGGTTTCAGCGCGTGGATCGACCGGGACAGGCTTTCGCCGCCGAGCGGGTCGAACACGACATCGACCCCGCCACCCGTCACCTCCAGCAGTGTCGCCTCGGTCGCGTTCGCGTCGATGGGCATGGCGCCTAATCTGCGGATGAGGTCGTGCTTTGCGGGCACATCCGTGCCGAAGGCGGCGATGCCCGCGTCTTGCGCGAGTTGCAGCATTGTCGTGCCGACGGCGCCGCCCGCGCCATGGATCAGCAAGCTCTGGCCCGCCTGCATCTTCGCCACGCGGGTGAGCATCTGATAGGGGGTCACCGCCGACAGTATCATGCCGAGGGCATCAACGTCCGTCATGCCCTCAGGCACCCGTGTCAGCCGGTCCTCGGGCAGGCAGAGGTATTCCGCGTAGGCACCGATGGTCGTCAGGTCCGCCACCCGGTCGCCAGGTTTGAAACGGGCAGCGCCCGGACCTGTTGCATCAACGAGGCCAACCATGTCGTAGCCAAGGCTGAAGGGTGGCTTTTCCTTCACGTCCGGGTAGAGCCCCTTGCGGATCATCACGTCGGTGAAGGCGGCACTGGTCACCGAGACGCGCACGCGGACTTCGCCCGCCGCAGGTTCGGGCAGGTCGGGGACGGTTTCGAGTTCCAGCTCCTCGCAGCCGCCAAAGGCCTTCAGTGTGACACGGGTCCAGGGCATGGCATTTCTCCTTGCGTTGTCAGGGGCTGACCGTTTGGCCAATGAATGCGGTGATCGCGCCCGTCAGCGCGTCATCATGGCCCAGCCAGATGTGACCGCCGTCGGGATAAAGGGTCAGCCGCGCATCGGGGATGCGATCGGCCAGCAGGCGCGCGGTGTCGGCGGTGCCGAACAGATCGTCCTCGCAGGACAGGATCAGCGTCGGCACGTCGATCCCCTCGTAAGCCGTGGGCGAAGGTGTCCCGGCCCAGAAACCGTCGTTCCGCAGCCCGTCGATCTTGCGGCTGATCGGAAAAATCTGGTCGAGGATCGCGTACGCGCGCTGGCGTTCCGCCTCGGGCACCTGATCCAGAAGGACAGGGTCGGTTGCCAGAAGGGTGCGGATGAGCTGACGGGGCGCAACACGCGACAGTGACCAGAACCAGAAATCCGACCCGAGCACCGCCCCCACAGCAAGCCGCTGCAGCGCCGTGAACGCGACCGGATCACGGTGTGTCAGATTGGCAGCCGGGACGATCAGGACGAGATGAGAGCATCGGTCAGGGTGCCGGAGGGCGAATTCAGCGGCAGTCAGGGCCCCGGCCGAACCGCCCGCGACAGGCAGGCGGTCAATGCCCAGATGGTCAAGCAGTTCGACCAGCGTATGGGCCTGATGCGCTGGCGACGCGCCGTCTGGAAACGCACTGCCGAGGTAGCCGAAGCGCGAAGGCGCGACGATGCGGAAGCCGCTGCGACGGAGGCCGGACGCAAAAAGAAGCCCCTGGTCGAAACCGCCGCCTGTGCCGTGGATCATCATCAAAGGCGGGCCTTCGCCCGAAACCGCGTATTCCAGCGGCCCCGCATTCGTATCAATCACGGTTGCCTGCCTGAACAGTCTGGTACTGGCCTGTTGGCGCGCCTCGCGAAAGGCGCCTGCCGCATAGCCGCCACCGGTCAGCGCCAGCCCGCCCAGCCCCAGAAGAAGCCTGCGCCGCGTCGTCATGTCGACGCCCCCGTCAGACGCGGCGCAAGCCCCGCTGCCCAGTTTGCAATCAGGTCCCAATCGCGTCTGTCGCCCACCGGCGATTTCACAAGGCGAACGGCGAGGAGGTCGAAGAAGGACAGGCGCGCGGGATCGATCATGCCCTCGAAGAAGGCGTCGCCTTGTGGCGTGACCAGATCGCGCGCCTTTGCGGTGTTTGCGGATGCGTGGACCGGCCCTGATGCTGCATGTTCGTCGCCCCCTCTCATTGCCGGTCCGCCCGGCCGCCTGCGCTGATCGCCAGATCCGCGAGTGCCGCTTCCAGCACCGGAACCAGATGGGTGCGATCATCGGTGATGCCGACATCGGTGTTGATCTGGAATGCGATCGTCACGCCGTGATCGGCATAGTGGCGCAGGCTCGATACGTAGCCGGGTATCCAGCCGCCGTGGCCGTATACCGGACCGCGCGGCGTGTCGGCCTGGATTGCGACACCCATGCCATAAAGGATCTCAGGGGTGTCGGGGGCGACCGGCACCGCGTCGTGCAAGCGGTCGAGGTATGCGGCGGCCATCGCCGTGCCACTGAACAGCGCGTGACCCCAAAGCGCCAGATCGCGCGAGGTCGATGCAAGCCCGCCGCCGGTCCATTCCACGGCCGGATCCCAGAGCAGACGGCCCCCCATATCCATCGTCCGAGGCGGCAAGCCGAAGGGATTGACGGCGGCCACATACCCGGCCGCAAGTCCCCGGAGCAGCGGGCCATTCGACGGGCTGGTTGCAGAAAGGCCCAGAGGGTTCAGGAACCGCTCGGACACAAGGTCATAGTAGGCCCGGCCGGTGACCTTCTCGATCACCAACCCCAGCAGCAGGTACCCCGTGTCGGAGTAGGCCCATCCCGATCCTGCGGGAAACAGTGGCTTGGCGTCAAAGACGAAGGCGATGGCGTCCTCGGGCGATAGCGGGGTGCCCCCCTGTGACACACGCAGCGCCATCGCGGCCTGAAAGGTCGGGAGGTGTACATGACCGGGAAGGCCCGCACCGTGACGCAGAAGATCCCGCAGGGTCATCGTGGCATGGTTCGGCAAGCGGACGAACCAGTCCCTATCGCCAAGATGGCTGGACACAAGATCCGATCGTTTCAGCACGCCGTCGCTTTCCAGTGCAAGTACCGTCGCCGCGACAAAGCTCTTTCCGATGCTCGCGGCCAGCATCCGGCTGTCACGCGTCATCGGTGTTTCGGCTTCCCTGTCGGCAAGGCCGGTTGCTGCCGTCAGAATGTCGGCGGTCGGCAGCGAGATCGCGGCCGTGGCACCCGGAAAGCCATAATCCGCGCGGAAACCGTCCAGCAGGGTCTGCAAGCGCGCCTGAACGTCTTCGGCCACGGCGACAGACCCGATGTTTGCCAGTACGCCTGCGAAAACTGCGAAGAGGATCCGAAAAGGCGCAACCCGGGTCATGACCGACCTTCGCCCCTGGCGGGGATGACGTCTGTGACGGCGCCCCTGCGGCGGAACATCGTCTTTCGGTTCAGCCATACCACCACGATTGCGATCACCACCAGAATGCGGGTGTCCCAAGGCTGCGCATCGGGCCAAAACGGATTGATGAGTTGCCAGTGAAACAGCACAGGCAAAAGCAGGCTTCCGCGGGAACTGTTGAAGATCGGCGTCACAAGGATGGCCAGTGTGACGTTCCCGATGAAGAAGGGTACGAAAGACCAGTTCTCGTACACGACACCTGAAAGGTAGAAGGCTGGAAGATGCCATACGCCCCAGGCCATCCCGATGATGGCCCCGGCCCAGAACGGCGCCACATGGCGTTGCAGAAGCGGTTGGGCGACCCCGCGCCAGCCGAATTCCTCCATGGGCCCAAGCAAGAGCATCATGAACATCACGGTGATCATCGTGCCCACGCCCTCTGGTGGCAGCGGCGTCAGGAGCGGCCCGCCCTTGATCTGCGACCCGGTCACGAAGACAAGCGGGATGCCGATGATTATGAAAGCCCACCAGCCCGGCGCGCAACGCCAGTAGAGAAGCCGTGAGAAATAGGCGCGCAGGCCATGCAAGCCGCCGAAGATCAGAACCAGAAGGATGCCGGCAATGCCGGGTGCCCATGTTGCGAGGAAGTAGAGTGGATGACTGCCGCTGATCTCGCCGAAGGTTTCGGCAGCACGCTCGGGAAAGTAGATATAGCCACCGATCACGCTCCACGTGACACCAAACGTCAGCAGAGCAAAGAACAGAAGCGTATAGGAAGGCAGTGTTCTTTTCTGGGACTCTGCATTGGAAGACATGGAGCAATTCCTACAGAAACGGATCCCGATCAGGAGTGGAGACGTGTTTGCTCCGAATTGCGCCCGCTGTCATTGACTGAGATCAATCGAGGCGCGATGTTCTGAATAGAGTATTATGAGGTGCTTCCCATTCCTTGGTCAGGATCTGGCGCTTTCAAAGCTCTGATCTGATCCTGCTGATAGGGTTGCGTGACTTCGATTTGCAGCGAGCAGACCACTGCCGGTGGTCGGGTCGTCGATGGCACGGGTTGCGGCTTACTGGATGCTGTCGGAGTGCCGGCTGTGGGCCTATGTTCATTCTCTGTTTGACGCTCACAATACAGCCTCAGGATGTCACCCGAGAGATTGGGCCTGCCTTGCTCGGAACGCGCCAAGTCGTCTTGCCTCTTTTTCTTTATTGCCCTGCTGGTCTGCCCCCCATCGAGTGGACCTTTTTGACGGCTAGTGCATGGTCGGCCTTTGGTCTATCGGAACGATGATTTCGGGCGCTGGGGATGATATCCCGGAGCGCCGTGCGGCCTGAGGATTGAAGAGCCAGATCTCCTCCGTCGTCCCGTTGCCGGATGCCTCACAAGGACAGACACATTTTCCATTTCCGCAGAAGCAGAGTTGATACCATATCCATTTCATATTTTTTCATTATTTATCATTATTTTAATACATATCGCTGCCACTTCAGCCAACTCAATCCACATACCGTGGTTTCGGTGATCGGATGGCCTTTGCGCCTGCGGGCCGGGTGAGGATTGCCCCGTCCTGTGGCCCAAGGGGACAGCAAGGCCGCATCGTCGTGTCTGGCGCGAAATCACTACCAGCGTTGCGCTTCAGGACAGCAGGCTGCGCAGCGAACGTGTCGGATCATGCCGCCGCCATTCCGCGCGGGCTGGATCTTTGTCGGGGGCAGGACCAGCATTGACCAGACCTTCAAGATACCAGCGGCGCAGAGCGGGAAAGTGCCCGGATTGCAGGATGGAGCGCGAGGCTCGCACCGGTACGCACCACGCAAAGCTGCCGTTGGCGTATTGAACTTCGGACCGTCCTGCCGGTTGAAACATGACGCAAGACCACGGCTCCAGACCAGAGGTGAGGCGTGGCCTGCGAACATCAGCGTCGAGGACTGGGAAATCGCGCCCGCAGCGCCGCTGTCAGGCCCATCTTTGCACAGCCGCCGCCGTATCCGCGGGGTTGGTGTTGAACGCGATGCACGTCTGCGGCGCATGTTCGTGCACCACATTGACCAGCGTCTCGAACACCAGAAAATGCTCATCCACCTTGCGAACACCTGCGCCGATCAAGATGACGTCAAAGGTCTCCCTCACGAGCAGTTCCGTGATATCCGCCGCAGCGGTCTTGACACTGTAGAGAAAGCACCAGCGGGCGTCATACCCCATGTCGCGCAATGCCGCCTCGTCGGCCAGCAGGGCGGATTCCAGTTTTTCCGCCGTGAGCCCCGGAAACTTGGAATAGTCCACAGCTGAATGGTGCCAGCCGACCAACAATACTTTCTTTGACATGATCGATTTCCTCGCTTTCGCTTCCGTTTGCATCGTCATTTGATGGTGCCGCTTTTGCGCAGCGCGTCCTGCACAATCGGGTCACGCTCCATCATCTCAAACAGGCGAGGGATATTGTCATAGTCCCTCCATGACTTCGGCAATTTGTCGGTCCATCTGGCCATGACATAGGCATAGCAATCGGCGACCGACCGGCGCCCGCGGTAGACATGGCCGCCAGCACCGACTAGCCCATCAAGATGGGTCATCACGCGGTCGATCCGCGGATAAGACGCGGCGCGCACTTGGTCCGTAGCCTCGGAAGACGGATCGGCCGTAAAGCGCTGCGGGCCGAAATAGGGCCAGAAGGCGGGATGAAAATCCCCGGTCAGAAACGCCATCGTCTCGGCAAATTCGAAACGGCCATGCGCGTCATCCACCGCACCCAGAATTGCGTCGGGGTATTGCTCGGCGATATGGCCAAGGATCGCGTCAGCCTGCGTCATCGCACGGCTACCGCCGATATCCAGCGCCGGCACCATGCCAAGCGGATTGACCCTGCGATAATCCTCGGAGGACAGATCGGCCTTTACCGGCTCAAACTCCGCCTCTGCCCAGTCGAGCGCAATCCAGCAGGCCACCGCGCAAGTGCCCGGCAAATAATAGAGTTTCGTCATCTGGAGCCCCGCCTTATGATATGCGTTCTGTTTATTTATATGTCTTAGTATGATACTGATGCATGATAGAGAAATGAAGATTGAGCATCGGCCATGCACAAGATTGATCTGACAAAACTTGACCTCAATCTGCTGGTTGTGTTCGACATGCTGATGCGGGAACGCAGCGTGTCGCGTGCCGCTGATCGGCTTGGGCTGACACAGCCCGCCATCAGCCATGCCCTTGCGCGGTTGCGGGCTCAGATCGGCGATCCGCTGCTGGTCAGGATGGGCGGCCGCATGGAGCCCACGCCATTTGCGAACAGCCTAGATGAAAACATGCGCCCCCATCTGGCAGGTCTGGCGCGGGCATTGGAATCAAAGGAGACTTTCGATCCGGCGACGTCCCGCAGGGTCTTTCGCGTAGTTTTGCCAGACTTTGCAATCCATTGGGTGGCTGACCTTTTGCAGCGTATCAGCAGTGAGGCCCCGCATGTCGAGATACAGTGGTCTGTGCCGACAAACGCAAGCCTGCTTGCCGTGGCAGAAGGTCAGATCGATCTGGCGCTGATGCCGCACAAAATTCGAAAGATCGAAGGTGTCAGCAGCCACCCGATCTGTGAGCTTCCCTGGGCCTGCTACATGCGGCGGGGGCATCCCGCACTTGCGCGCTTGGATCGCGCAGCCTGGAGCGCCTGGCCGCATGTGCAGGTCAGTGTCTGTGACGCGACCCGCAATCCGGTCGCCGAGGCCGCCGCCACCTGCAACATTGACCGTCGGATCGGAGCCAGCGTCCCGAGTTTCGGCCTCGTGGCACCGCTGCTTGAGAAGACCGACCTGATCGCCACCATGCCGACTTTGGCCCTTGAACGGACCTGCGAGGCGTTCTCTCTGCAGCGGGTGGATTGCCCGCTTCCGATACCGTCCATGGCGATGGCCCTCTTCTGGAGCACACGTCTGGGCGAGGATGGAGGTGGCCAGTGGCTTCGCCAGATATTCGAGGCCGCCATCACAAGCGAACAAGACTCACCTCGTTCTGGCACAAGATTGCGCATGGCGACTGTGTGAGGTCTTGATCGCCAGATCGGCACAATCTGCACACGGCAAAATCGTCCCGTCGATTGGCCCTTGTTGCTTGACGCCATGACGCACGTGATCCGTCTCAGGCTCCGACGCGGTCGATGGGTGGCAAGGTAGCCGGTCGTTGGGGCGGGTGAGCCGTCCTTGGCGGTTGCAGACCTTACAAGGCACCAGCTTGCTGCATCAGAAAACAGACCCAAAAACCAGACTGTTCCACAGGACGCCTATCACGTCAGTTTGGAGAGTAGCGCACCCAAAGACCATCGGTACGCTCGCGTCTTTCAAACCGATAGGGCAAAGCCTTCCAGCACTGAGGCATGTCATAGAGATTGTCTAAAGCCCAGGTGCCGGCATCGGTTTCGACAAGCAGCACTGCATGGGGAAAATACTCTGTCCGGTGATGCACGATCGCCATGGTCAGAGAGGCCGAAGGGATACCGAGACCGACCAGCCGCCGGCGTTTCTCGAGCGCGAAATCCTCGCAATCGCCCTCCCCTTTTTGCGGATAGCTCCAGAATTCCTCACGTCCTACGCATTCAATGTCAGACACGAGCCGAACTTCGGCATTCACTGCACTGTTCACATCCGACAGCAGCGCCCAGAGGGTGGGTGTCCAACCCAGCACTGGCGACCCGGTCACAATACAGGCTTCCGGTTGGCGGAGACAGAAATCTGCGTATTGCACCGGAGGTGGTTCCAGCCGACGTGCCTGCAGATCGAGGATGGAGCAAGGGGCAGGATCAGCAGCTGCTACGCGCGGTACCAGAGCCAAAGATACAAAGCCGACGCAGAACAACCGGATGCTGCTTGACCAGAGAGCGGACAGGTTCAGCGTTGCCATTGCGGCTGCTCCCACGACGAAAAGGCATGCGGTCGAAGACTGAGGGGCAAGTTGGGACTGACCCCAACCCGGATAACCAATCTGGACGACCCAATGGGCCTGCACCGGTTCCGTTCCGGTCTGGTGATGATGTTAGGCGGCTCTGTGTTCGAAGGCCACGGGTGATTTCCAGCCGATCAGATGCCATGGGTCAGCCCGTGCCCGGTGAAGCGGGACGATCCTTTCCGCCGCGTCGGTCTTCAGCCGCCGCACTTGGTTTGGCCCGATCTGGGCGAACCGGCCCAGATTGCCCTTTCCAGACCGGATCGTCGCGCAGCGGCCCTGTGGCCTCGTCACCGGTCAGGATTGTCAGCCTTGAAGCCGGCGAGGCGTGCACGCTCAGGACCGTCGAGGGCGCAGGTGGATGGATGGCGGTGGAGTTGACTGACTGGGTACGGCAAGAAAACTGAGCTCTCGGGTGCAATCGGTGGGTATACGCCTGCAGCATTCAGCAAGTCGCGAAAGACCTCAGAGGGCACAACGGGCGGGTTCCCGATCGTTATCCATTTTTCTGTGGCGCGCCCAATGGATTTCCCTCTAGTCTCTTTTGAATGTATAATTAGGGGTGGGCTGCGACATGACTAACGGAAAATTTGCACGGGGTTTGGTCATATCGCTGGTCGCAATCCAACTGATCGACGTCGCGATTCATGTCGGTACCGGTCAGGTGGAACCGTTGCGCATTCTTTCAAATCTGATCATCGGAAGTTGGGCCATATGGGGCCTTTTCACCAAGACGGCGGCCCTGTCAGGTCTCATTGCCATCCTGCTTTATCTGGGCCTGAACGGATGGTTCCTTGCCATGCACGGGATCACCAACCCGGATCAGGGCGGAGCGTTGCGCATCACCCTGTTCGTCCTCGTTGGGTTGAGCACTGCAATCGCACTCTGGATTAGGGCAAAAGCCGGTCGGGATTGATGGGTCGGGCAAGCCGTGGCTAGGCCGGGATAATCGGCAAAGCTTTGTTCATCGCCACCGCGTGGTAAGACCTCCGGCAAGGCAAACATCAGTTTGCCGTCGTGGACTGTAGGTTCGAATCCTACCGCCCCGGCCAACTCACCTTTAACATGACGTTTCCCATGGCTGCATGGCCGCTGGCTGTGGCGGTCAAAAGGCCTGTGCGCCATGCGGCGGCCCAGGTTACAGGGCACGTCAGCACGTGAAAACAACCATGGATTTTCGCCTTGGCCCGCACCGCGACGCGACGCGTCGCTTCGCAAATTAGGCAGGACAACATCGGCAAGATGGTGCTGATTGAGAAGTGCCACCAACGGCTTCAAATATTCGCATGGACAGAATCAAGATTCTGCCTATAATCATTATAAATGCAATAAAGATAATTTTAAGATATAACTTTACTCAAATGAAGAGTGAAGTTTTTTTACATGGTAGATCATGCGAAATCTTGATAAATCTGAGAAGATTGCACTTTCTATGATTGTGATGATTGGCTTATCCAGCTTTTTATTTGCGCTGAATGGCAGGATACAAGCACAAAAAGAGGGAGTACTCTATCAGCTTATTGACGATCTTTCATACGAAATCGGGTATTCCGGACTAATTCATCACTTCAAAAACGCAGTTATCCGACCAAACGAACCAGAGTACCTTGCTCGCGCCCATGAGGCGGGTCAGAGCGCACTGGATATACTCGACAAGATCGAACAATCGGCGAACGATCTTGGGGTTCAGGATGGCACAACAAACCTTCAAAACACCCGCGCCATGATTGCCTTGTATACCGCGAATATTATCGTGGTTTCTGATGCTCATGCTCAAGGCAAATCAATTCAAGAAGTGGATGATTTGGTAAGGGTTGATGACTTGCCCGCAACCCAGGAAATCAGCAGATTCCGGCAAGACGTCTTTTCAAGAATGGACGACAAGAGGTTACATTCAAACCTTGCAGAAGGCGCTCTATGCATAATGATTGCAGCGTTTTTTGTCATGTACATCATCTGGACCGACAACCAGCGCGCCAACCTGCTGAAGGAAAAACTCCGGTTAACCAGGCAAACCATGGAGTTGAAGGCTTTTGCCGATGATGCTGCTCATGAGTTACGAACCCCTATCGCTCAGGTCGTTACGGCGAGTGACCTTATTCTGGAGGATGCGACTGAATCAAACAATCAGGGCTATCAACTCGTCGGAATGATAAACGGGATTGCAAGAGAGATGCTATCCCAAGTCAACAACCTATTGGAATATAGCAGAAACAGCGAAAAGAAGGTGGCAAAGCAGAAATTTGTCATGCGGGACTTGGTGCGTGGCGTCGCAGCGGATCTGACCGGCGCAAGGAACAGACAGCATTCGATCGTCGTAAAAGACATGCCTGACATTCCCGCCAATGCTGACTTGTTCAAACGCGTTTGGTCGAACTTGATCCAGAACTCCATAAAGTACACCAAGCAGGGTGCTCCCGCTGAAATCGTCATCTATGGAGATATGTCAGGCAGCGACATACGATACTTTATCGAGGATCGTGGAATTGGAATTGATCCTAGCAAGGCCGATGACATTTTTGGCTACAAGGTTCGATTGCATGAAGGCGATAACGACTATGACGGATATGGGATTGGCCTTGCCTTGGTTCGCTCGATCATCAACCGACATGGTGGCAAGATATATCTCGACAAAATCTACCACCAAGGGGCGCGTTTTTGCATCGTGATGCCGTCGAGTTAGGTTGACTGCGCAAGCGGTCCGTTCCCGAAAAAGACGTGAACTGCCCACCCTGATCGGTCTTCATGACCTCAGGCGGGCCGATCGTCGTGAGGTCCTGCGTGCCCTGCCAGTGCACAGGCCCCCAGCCGCAACCGGAGTGGCCTGCTTCCGGCCCCGGTTTTTCCAGACAAGTCCACAAGGGAAAGCCAAGACAATCTGACAGACCTGACCACACCGCCCGCAGGGATGCGAAAATGCATGCGGGCCAGGACCAAAGATCAATCCTTTGGAGGGATGATCACCACAAGGGGTCAGATCATGTATTGATCCGTGACCCTGGCCTCGGACACTGGTAGCTTCGCGCTGGTTCTGGCGGCAAGGCAGCAAAAGATATTGCCGGAAACAGTCTGCTTCTGCAGCATTCTGGCCGCCTGAAGACCGAAAAAACAAAGCGGCCCGCCAACAGATGCGGATTTACCGGATCGTTTGCGATGATCGGCGCACCGGCAGTCACATCGCCAGCAAGGACGAACCGGGCGTCACCCCGATCCCTGCTTGAGCTTGGACGGGGCCGCGCCAAAGCGTTCGCGAAACCTGCGCGAGAAATGCGAGACGGATTCAAAGCCGCAGGCCGTCGCGATTTCCTGCAGGGTCAAGTTCGTCGTGCTCAGCAGGTTCCGGCCGCGATCCAGACGCAAACCGCGATAGAACTCGGCTGGCGCCTGCCCTGTCGCGTCACGGAACAGGCGCTCCAACTGGCGTCGGGAATAGCCGGTCGCGGCAGCAATGCTGTCCATCGTCAGCGGATCCTCGATATGCCGGTTCATCAGCGTGATCGTCGCGACCAGAACAGGGTTGCGCGAGGACATCAGAGCCGCGACAGAACTGCGCTGTTCAGGCTCTACCCCTAGCATGACGGTTCGCAGACACATCTCGGATACCATGGCGGCAAATTCGCTGCCATGATCCTCGGCGATGATCGACAGCATCATGTCGGTCGAGGCCGCACCGCCGCCGCAGGTCATCAGGCGTCCATCGACCTCGAACCGGTTTATGCTGGGGATCAGCGCGGGAAATGTCTCGACGAAGCCGGGCTGGTTTTCCCAATGCAGGGTGAAACGGCGTCCTTCCAGCAGCCCCGCCTTGGCCAGTGCCACGGCCCCCGTGCAGATTCCCCCCGCAAGGCCACCGAAACGGGAATGGCGCTGCACCGTCGCCACCACAGAGGGTGCCGCCGCCGCCATGGCCGGATTGCCCGCGCAGATGAACAGCCGCGCATCCTTGGCCAGCATGTCCAGCGACCCGGAGGCCCCCACCGGGATACCCGAAGAGCTGGTCACAGGTTCACCCGTTTCGGACAGGATCTGCCACCGGTAGAGCGGCTGTTGCGAGAGTTGGTTGGCGATCCTCAGGGGCTCTACCGCTGAGGAGAAGGCAAGCAAGGTAAAACCGGGCACCAGAACAAAGGCATAGCGCCGTGTGGGACCGGGGTTCGGCACCGGAAAGTATGCAGCGCCTATCGGCACCAGCGTTTCAAAGTCCGACATGGGTGGGCCACTCCGTCATGGGGGTCTACTCAAGCGCCTTTCGGGGGGTGCGGTCAAGAAAGACGGCGGGGATGCGCTTTGCAAAAGGCCGGGTCAGCGGGCGCCCCAGGTGTCGGACAGGCGATATCCCTGCGGCCATGGATCGGACGGGTCCAGCATGTGCTGATGTATGCCTGTGATCCAGCCGCGGCCCGATATCTCGGGCTGAATCGCTGGCAGCGCCCCGACACTGGTTTCGCCCAGTATCTGACCTGCGAAGGTCGATCCGATGATGGACCGTGCCGTCAGCCGGTCGCCCGTCTGCATGACGCCACGAGCGTGCAGAACGGCCATGCGCGCCGACAGCGCCGTGCCGGTGGGCGAGCGATCGACCTTGCCCGGCTGGATCGCGACCGCAGCTCGTGCCTCAAGACCCTCTTCGCCCTGCACCAAAGGCCCCGCGAACAGGCAGAAGGAGATATGCCGCCAATCGGGGTTCTCGGGGTGGTGAAAGCCGATCTGCGCATTCGCCGCGTTGGTGATCCTGACGCCAAGGCGCGCGATGTCATGCGCCTCGTCTTCGGACAGCGCCAAGCCAAGGGCTTGCGCATCGACGATGACGAAGCTGTCGCCGCCATAGGCCGTATCCACGGTCAGCGTGCCCAGACCTTCGACCTCAAGGCTGCCATCAAGCGTTGCCGCGAAAGAGGGTACGTTCTGCACGAAGATACGCTCGGCCTTGCCGTTCCGGCAGGTCGCGCGTACGCGGACCAGCCCGCCGGGCGCCTCAAGCACAAGCTGCGTTTCGGGTTCCCGCATCGGCACAAGGCCCGCATCCAGCAGAACGGTCGCCACACAGATGGAATTGGACCCGGACATGGGCGGCGTGTCTTCCGGCTCCATGATGATCCAGGCCGCTTGCGCCTCGGGGTGCCTGGGCGGCACCAGAAGGTTCACATGCCGGAACACGCCACCGCGCGGCTCATTCAGCATGAAGTTGCGCAAGGTCTGATCCCGCGCGATGAAACGGCTCTGTTCCCAGATCGTATCGCCCGGCGGGGGCAGGACGCCGCCCACGATGACATCGCCCACCTCGCCCTCGGCATGGGCGGAAATGACGTGAATTGTCTTGCTGGATCGCATAGGCAGTACCCCCCCGGTTATGCGTGATGACGCGCTGGCCGCAGTCCCTTCCTATACCGTCACATCGGATGACAGCACCGGCAGAGCATTGGCGCAAGGCTGCCCCCCACCAGGGACAAGATTGCATGGATCCCTGTCGCGGACATTCTGTTTTTCACGACACACGGAACACGGGCTGCGACGGCATCACAACAGATCATTCAGATGCCGGACACGCAGACCGTTTGCGCAGGGTGATCCGGGATGGCGACACCGAAGCACGCGCCCAAACGCCCGCTACGCGTCAGGCGCACCACCCGGCCAGAGCGATGCCGCCGCCGTCGGATCAGGAGGCCGTCATGGTGTCGGGGGTGACGGGTCAGTCGCCGGTCGCACCGGCAGGTTTTCCGGACTGTCGCCCAACACGGGCTTCACGGTTTCGGGCAACAGAGCCACGTTGACATGGTGGCGCAGCGGCCGGACCAGCGAGAATGTCGTGCCCTCGCCCTCACGGCTGTCCAGACTGATCTCACCGCCCAACTGGCCAACAAGCCGCTTCACGATCGCCATGCCCAACCCGGTCCCGCCATAGCTGCGTGCGCTTCCCGGACCGGCCAGCTCGAACTCGTCGAAAACCGTCGATTGCAGATCTTCCGGGATGCCTTTGCCCGTGTCAGAGACGCGGACCACCACATGCCCATACTTGTTTTCCAGAAGGTCGATGCGCGCGTGGCCAGCATCCGTGAACCGCACTGCATTCTCGAAAAGCGTGCGCAGGATGGAATCGATGACCCGTCTGTCCGAGATGTAGTGACGACCGTTCAGCTGATCGTTGAACTCAAGTGTCAGCCCCTTGCTGTCCGCAACCTCCCTGTTGGCGGCGATCACGCTCCTGCCGATGTCGGACAGATCGAAGACCTCTTCGGCGAAGGTGAACAAGCCGGCATCCAGTTCGGCAAGTTCCAGAAAGTCATTCACGACATCCAGAAGGCGCGCGGTCGAGGATGTCAGCAGATCGAAAAGTGCCGCGGTTTCGCCCTGTCCAAGCCCTAAGGCCCGCATCAGATCGATGGATCCGTTGATGGCCGTCAGGGGCGTGCGTATCTCGTGGCTCAGATGCGCCAGAAAACCGCCCCTCGCCATGTTCAGCTTGAGCAGTTTCTCCTGAACCGTGACCTCTTGCATCCTGTGGACCTGCGCCGCGATGACTGCATCCAGACAAATCGCAAGACGCCCCAGTATATCGACCTGCGCCTCGCTCCAGGGTTCGGGGTGTAGTGACAGGCAACACAGCGCGCCCACAACCTCACCCGACGCCCGATGGATGGGAACCCCGATATAGGACCTGAAACCCGATGCGCGGACATGCGGATGATCCTTGGTCATCGCATCTGCAAACATGTCGGGGATCACGATGGCACCTGCGCCAGACAGCACGAGCCCACCCAGATAATACTGAAGCTGGGTCAGCGTCTCATTTTCCAGAAGGTTTGGCACACCTTCACACTGCGACGAAAATGTCCGTATTTCAGGATGTTCCAAGATCGTGACGCAGGCGGCCTGCGCGTTCATCGTCTTTCTTGCGAGATCAATAACATTCAGGATCCATTGATCCATGACAAAAACCTGACGCCCCGCTCAACATCTGGAAGCAAGAATACAACTTTGGATATGTACGCCAGGCGAAGGGCCGCACCGACTTAAATTGACGGTATCTGCCTGCTTTCTTCAAACAGGCAAAAAGGCCTGTCAAAAAAACCACGCCCCTCTGTGCGCGCGGCCAATGTATGCGCGCCCGTTATTTTGTCAATCTGGGAAAAGGCCGGATTCGCCTTTTTTTATTGGCTCAAATGGGCTTTTTGGGCCCGGTGGGCTGGCCCGTTTGCCGGGGCTCTCGATGCCACGAAAGCGCGCCGGTTCCTCTCTGGATGTCATCCTGATCAGGCAGTTCTGGAGGAGCGTGTGGCGATCCTGTCGATCCGATCAGGCCTTGCGATTGACCATGCCGGTGATCAGCTCCTGCCACTCCTGCCCGACGACCGACTGGTCGAACTGTCGGGCGCGTTCGGGTCCGCGGGCCGACAATTGCGCCCGCAAGTCCGGATCGCGCAGCACTTGGCCCAGCGCCTGCGCCAAGGCTTCGGGATCCTTGGGCGGAACGAGGAGGCCGAACTTTCCGCCCCCAAGCACCTCTGCCGGGCCTGACAGGCAATCCGTCGCAACGACCGGCGCGCCGCACATCAGCGCCTCGGCCAGCACAAGCCCGAAGCCTTCGAACTCGGATGAGAGGGTAAACACGGTTGCATGGGCCATGTAGCGATGCGGGTTGGTCTGGAAGCCAAGGAAATGCACCGTGTCATCCAGCCCCAACCGGGTGACCTGATCCTTGATCACATAAAGCAGGCTGCCCTCGCCGATGATGACAAGGTTGTGGTCGATCCCGGCCTTGATCAAGCTGGCATGCGCCTCGATCAGATGCGGATAGCCTTTCTGTTCCTCCAGCCTTCCGACCATCAGCACGACGGGCTTTTCGAACAGTGGTTCATGCTCGGGCGGCAATGGGATGGCCGCGTTGTCCAGGATCGCATCGCAAGGGATCATGTTCAGGATCGTCGTGATCCTGTCACGCGGGATGTTGAACAACGCGCTGAAATTGTCGCCCGCCCCGGCCGAGCAGGCAACCAGCCGGTCAGCCATCTTGTAGGCCCGCAGCGCCAGCATCTGCCGCCAGCTGACCTCCTCGCTGAACGGGCGCCAGTCGATGTGGATCCAGCCCAGAAACGGCTTGCCCAGCAGCTTTGCCGCGACCAGTCCGCTGGTGGATGCCCGCCCTTCCAGACCGCCGAGGATGATGTCGAAGGACCGTGCCCGCGCGATGGTTCTGGCGATCAGTCCGGGCAAATCGCTGCGCTTGTAGGGCCGGTCCTGCAGGAATTCGATCTCATCGGGATCGCAGACCCTTTCGACCTCACCCAGGAAGGCGCCAAGGCGTTCCTGCACCAGAAGCAGCGGCTTGAACTTCGTGCGATCCAGATTGTAGAGGAAATTGACCACGATACGTTGCCCACCCCCGCTGATCAGGTTGGGCAGAAGAATGAGAAGCTTGATCCGGCTATCGTTCTGCATCAGCTCTCATTTCCTTCCGAAGATGTCCCGATCCGCCCCGGAGCCGTTCGAAAGGGCATGGCATTGCCCGATCCTGCCCGACTTCTCTTGAGGCAATCAAACAACTTGAGGGCCGTCGAGGTGGCATTGAACTTCTCATCCACGCGCCTGCGAGAGGACTTGCTCAGATCCAGCGCAAACTTCGGGTTTCTCAGGACCTTTTCCATCGCCGCCGCCATCTCTTCGGGCTTGCCATAGGTGACCAGCACGCCATTGTCGCCGTTGATGACCAGTTCGGAATTTCCGCCGACATCGGTGACAATCACAGGTGTCTGCATCGCCATGGATTCCATGATCGCAACCGATATGCCTTCGTTCTCGCTGGCGAGGGCAAAGATATGCGCCTTTGCCAGTTGGGCCCGATGTTCGGTTTCCGGCACCGCCCCCAGCAGCGTCACATGCGCCTCGGCGCCGCGATCGGATATGAACCGTTCAAGCGTGTGCCGGTAACCGCTGCCGCCCTGCTCGTCCTCGCCCGCAATGGTCAGATGACAGTCGATGCCCCGCTTTCGCAGCATCATGACCGCATCGACCAACTTGTCATGTCCCTTGATCGCATTCAGACGCCCGCAACTGTAGATCCGGCACAGCTCGCCCGGCTGCCACGGCAGATAGGGCGTTTCGCGCTGCATCTCGTTGAGGTCCACACCGACCGGGACGATATCGACGATCGCGGGCAGGTCGCCCGCCAGACGCTTCTGCACGACGTCATAAAGCAGTTTCGACATGACGACGCCAAAAGCCGCGTGGCGCCATTTGCTGCGCTGGTTCGGCCCGTAAAGTTCCAGCGTCGGCCCCAGCAGTGAGAGGCTGTAGGGGATCCCCGACAGGAACGATGCGAACATGGCAAGGTTGGCAGAGTTCGCGCAGGACTGCACATGCAGGTGCTCAACCCCGTCCTTTCGCATGATCCGCGCCAGTTTCGCGGCAGCGGCGATCATCACGCAAAGCCTCAGGCGCTCGCCCCAGGTGCAATCGTCAGCCGACAGGGCAATTTTCAGGCATCTTGCGATCTTCAGGGGCCCCGCCCTGACAAGTTCGCCCATGATCGCAAGGATATCGCGTGATTGCAGGGGCAACAGATAGGTGGTGCGCGCCTGAGCCTGCGCGGCCCAGCCGTGGACGTTGATCCGGGCCGGGGGGCGCTTGGTCGAGATCAGCCTCGACTTGATACCAAGCTCTTCCAGCGCGCGGATCTCGCGCCAGAAGAACGCATGGGTCTGCCCCGGAAATTCCGGCGCCAGATAGCCCAGCCTTGATATCATGTCCTGCCCTTCCACTCGGTCCCGAGCGAGGCCTTCGGCGTCCAGATGTTTCACGAAAATTCCTTGCCAAGCTCCGATCTGACCGCAGTGATGATCCTCTCGACATCGCCATCATCCAGCTTTGCAGACAGCGGCAGCGACAGCGTTCTGTCACTGATCCAGGAGGCGTTGGGGAAATCCTCGGGCACCAGTCCGAAGCGTTCGCGATAATACTGGTGAAGGTGGATACCGCGGTAATGAACGCCCGTGCCGATCCCGCGGCTGCGCAGACGGTCGATCAGGGTGTCCCGGTCCGCGGGTGCATTCGGGGTGTCCACCTTGATCGTGTAGAGATGCCGCGCATGGCGCGTGTCGTTCTGCTCGGGCGCGGGCAGGATGCAGGGCAGATCGGCGAATGCGTCATCATACCGGCGCCAGATCTCGTTGCGCCGCTCCAGCCAGGCCTCGATCTTGGCCAGTTGCACCAGCCCGAGTGACGCCTGCATGTCGGTCATGTTGTACTTGAAGCCGGGAAAGGTGACCTCGTAATGCTTGTATCCCTTGTCGCTGAACCGGCTCCAGGCATCGGCCGACAGCCCGTGCAGCGCGTATTGCTTGACCTTGTCGATCAGATCCGGCCGGGTCGAGGCGATCATGCCGCCCTCGCCCGTGGTGATGTTCTTGGTCACATAGAAGCTGTAGCATGTCAGGGGGCTGATTGAGCCGATCCGGCGCCCCTTGTATTCCGCCTCGATGGCATGGGCCGCGTCCTCGATCACCAGCAGGTCATGCTTGGCCGCAATCGCGTTGATTGCATCCATGTCGCAGGGCCTGCCCGCGAAATGGACCACGATGATCGCCTTGGTGCGTGGCGTGATCGCCGCCTCGATGGCGGCGGGGTCGATGTTCATCGTATGGCGTTCGACATCGACAAGGACGGGAACGGCACCGGCATGAATGATGGAGTTCGCGGTCGCCGCAAAGGTCAGGGCGGTCGTGATGACCTCGTCCCCCGGGCCGACACCGGCGACAACCATCGACAGATGCAGCGCCGCCGTGCAGGACGCGACCGCCGCCGAATAGGGCGCGCCGGAATAATCCCGCATCGCCTTTTCGAACTCCTGCACGCGCGGGCCAGTGCCGATCCAGGCCGTACGCAGCGTCGCCGTTACCGAGTCGATTTCTTCATCACCCAGGATGGGACTTCCAAAAACAATGAATTTCTGTTCGTTCACAATAGGTTCACCCGCGCCAAATTCGACTCATCGTGAGACATCAAAATATCCTTCTATAATAGGACCTATCAAAATTCCTGTATGCACATTAATTAGTACACAACCGGCGTACGTGAAAAAATACGCTCTAAGTTGCTAACACTGTTTCTGTTTTGGGCAGCTTTTTGCTCCGGACCCGTCCGGCCCGGGCTGAGTGCCCGCAGGACAGGGGCATTGGCGGGATGTGAAGCGCGATGGCCGCCTCGCGGGCGTCCGCGCGGGGTCAGTGTGCGGCTGTACCGTAAAGCCCGGGCACGAGGCCTTCGGCCAGAGCTTTCAACGCTTCCGGAGAGGTGCCCGCAGGCTGCATCGGGCCGTAATACACATCATAACTGCCGCCAAGCTTGGCCAGAAGTTCCGACACATAGCGCAGGGACGCCACCGTGCGTCCGAAGTCATCATTGCCACCCCTGAGGACCCGTGCCAGTTTCCGGGTCCGGTAGTAGTGGACGGAATTGCACATGTTAGCCGATGCCGGCACGATCGGGGCATTGGCCGCAGCCGAAGTGCGCGTGATGCCGGACCGCCATGGTGGCTCGATCAGCAGGCCGTCCTTCATGTCCGGCACACGTCCTGAGCCGAAGACCAGCAGCGCGCCCCCGTCGTTCAAATGCCCCAGCATCCCGTCGCGCGTCTGGCGCGACGTCAGGACCCTGTCCCTGCGATCAAGGTCCACGGCGATGATGCGACCGGCCCCCAGAAAACGCTCTGCCTCGCGGTTCGCCACGACCTTGAGGTCAGGCCGATGATCCAGAAGCGCGCCGGCATGAGCGATGAAATCGAATGTGCCGATCGGGTGGGTCGCCCCGATGACGACAGCCCCCGAGGGCGGGATATTGTGCAGGCCATGCGCCGTGATCCGGGTGCCCCCCTTCATCGCCAGCAAGGCCTTGACCAGATCGGGCCCGGTCCTGTCGCCCAGTTCGATCAAGACCTGTTCCGTCTCGCGCAGGGCAAAGAAGGCCTGTCCCATGAAGGTCTGGCAGATCCCGTCCACGCCCTGCATGGCAAGCCTGAGGGCTTTCAGCCGCAAATCGGCCCCTTCCGCAATGCGCAACCGCGCGCGCAGGAGGTCGTCCATCGGGTTCTGTTTTCCGGGTCTGACCACGCTGTTCCCCGCGCTTTGGATCGATCTTCGGGTCAGGCTAGCACAGCCTTCGTCCTTCCGCCTACGGTCCGGGACGGGCGGTTGCACCGACAGGTATAGCGGCATCGCTCATCCGCACAAGCCGCGCAACGCGGCACCCCGTCCTGCTGCGGCGCGGCATGACAAAGAGCCATTTCAAAGCGATTCATTGCGTGTATCATCAAGGCCAAGCAGGTTGAAAAAGCCTCACCATCTGCCGGATCGGCACCCTGACTCGAGAAACGGAATCATGGACAATCAGGTCATCCCAAGCATCGACGAGGTGATGCTGAACTTCTCGCCGATGAGCCTGCAGATCCTGAATGCGGTTCTGGCCATCGTGATGTTTTCCATCGCCATCGACCTCAAGCCCGCAGACTTCAAGCGCCTCGCGCGTGCGCCGAAGCCCTTTCTTGTCGGGTTGCTCTCGCAATTTCTGGTCTTGCCGGCCCTGACCTATTGCCTGATCCTGTTGACCGCGCCGCGGCCGTCCATCGCGCTTGGGCTGATCCTTGTGGCCGCCTGTCCGGGTGGCAATATCTCGAACTTCATCACGCATCGGGCGCGCGGCAATGCGGCGCTCTCGGTGTCGATGACGGCGTTTTCCTCGGTTGCGGCGATCATTCTGACGCCTTTAAACATTGGTTTCTGGGGCAGCCTCTATGGCCCCACCCGCGAGATATTGCAGAAAACCTCGATTGACCCGGTGTCGGTGACGATCACCGTGGGGTTGATGTTGGTGACACCCTTGTGCCTCGGGTTGCTGCTGAACGCCAGACGACCCGACATCACCGCCCGCCTGCGGATGCCGCTGCAATATGTATCCATGGGGATTTTCCTGGGTTTCATCGTCCTGGCCCTGGCTGCGAACTGGACGCTTTTCCTGCAATTCGCAGGCGCTGTGGCCGCCCTTGTATTTCTGCACAATGCTCTGGCCCTGTTTGGCGGCTATGCCACCGCGACCCTGATGGGGCTATCGGATTTCGACCGTCGCGCCGTCATGATCGAAACCGGCATCCAGAATTCGGGTCTTGGGTTGATCCTGATTTTCGGCTTCTTCGGTGGGCTAGGCGGCATGGCGGTGGTGGCGGCCTTCTGGGGCGTGTGGCATGTGATCACCGGCATCGTTCTGGCAGGGCTCATGGCGCGCACCGAAGCCGCGCGGTGATCTGTCGGCCAGAAACGGCTGCCCGAGACAAGATGCTTGTCCGTGGATTAACTGCATATTAGGTACTTTGAAGGGCAGAAATCCCTGATGTCTGGGTGTCGCATGTTGTGACACCGCCCCAGCATCAGGGACGCGTGGCGGTCCGTGTTTAACCAGTGAAGAAGGTGTTTTCGATGCAAGCCATGTTCCTGATGCGCTATTCCTATTTCGGCATATCGGACTGGCGCTCCAACGCGAGCAAGGATGCGTCCAAGCTGTTGTCGGATGCGCGCCTTGAGAAACGCTTTGCGCTGTTTGAAAAGCTACCGCTTGCCGCCTTGCGCGATCAGACGGACCCGGACTTCGCGCTTGTGGTGCTGGGGTCCGAGGCGATGGCGGACAAGCACAAGAAACGCCTGACCGAAGCGGCAAAGGATGTTCTTGGCGATGGACGTGCCCATGTGCTGTTTCGGTCGCCGAACCGCGCGGCGAAAGAATTTCGACAATACATCAAGACGATCGCCAAGCCAGAACAGACGATCAGCATGCTGCTGGATGATGATGACGCGGTATCGAGCGATTTCACCGAAATCGCGCGGCGCGAGGCAAACGTGGCCGTCGATCACTACGTCGAAGGGCAGGATCACTGTTTTCTGTCCTTCTCACGGGGTCTGAACATCGTATTCCAACCGGACGGCGGGCTTGCGTTCCAGATGCGCAACGTCCTGACGCCGGCGCAGGGTCTGGTGCTGATTTCCGAGGGCGGATCGCGCCGCAGCCTGTTCAACATCGCGCACAAGAAGCTCTTCGATCGCCGTCCGCTGCGGATCATTTCAGGCCCGAGCCCGATGTATATCCGCGCGGTACACGACATGAATGACAGCCGGGGACGCGCCCTTGGCGATCCGATCGAACGCAAGCGGCTGGAAGAATTGGCGGAAAAGCGTTTCCCCCTGCTCAGGTCCTTCCTCACACCCGAGATGACCGGCAACGGCCCCGACCAACAGGTATCCGGCCTGTGACAGGTCCGGTCAGGTTTGCCTGGCCTCACGTTCGACCGCATCCAGAAAGACTGCGAAATTGCGTTTGGCCTGGGCCCAGGGGAACTTGAAGTAGGGATCGGAAACCTGCCATCCGGGCCCGTAGTTGAGGGCAAGCATCGCCTCGGGCGCGGCCGGGACAGGCAGACCGGTCACGGCACAGGGCCTGGTCGGGAGAACCTGCGCCACATCCAGCTCACCGTAGGTGTGCGGATAGACGAAAACACGCCCCCCCTCGATCCATGCGGGAAACAGATCGACCATGTAATCGCCGTCGGACTTGGCCTTGAGGATGGCGATATCCTTGGGGTTGTAATGCTCTTGCGAGAACAGGCCCATAGCGATCAGCGTGCTGCGCAGTTCGATCCATTCGCGGGCGGCCGCAGCCGCATCCTGCGCCTTCATCACGAAAGCAAGGTCGATGTCGTCATCATGCGCGATCAGGGCCTTGTCGCGGGTCACCCCCAGAAGTGTGCCCGAGTTCAGGAAAACCCCCGGCCCCAGATCGTTCAGCCGCGCCACGGTTCCCCGCAGGTCATTCCAGATCGCGTCGTGATCCATCGACCCGAAGGCCTTGGGCGAAAAACCATGCGCCAGCAGCACATCGCTGCCGATGGTATCCTTTAGGAAGGTCTCGAAAGCATCGAAGAGGTGCAGCTCGCCGTTTTCGGCCCGCTTGTCACGCAGGAACCGCAGCGACTGGCGCGTGCGTGTCGGCCGCATTTGCGCACCCATGCACAGCATGATCGTCGCTTCGAGGTTTTCCACCGTCCGGCGGCGCGCCGGCGACAGATGCTCCAGCTCATCGATATAGACGTAAGGGTCGAAACCTGCGCGCGGCGTGGTCAGCTGTTCCAGCGCGATGTCCCTGATCTGCTGCTCGCGCTCGCGGCGCTGCCATGGCCGCATGTTCTTGATGGTGTCGTTCACTGGTAAGCCCTGCCCTCATACCTGACCCAGAATGTACGCATTTCCAGTTTCCTGAAAACGGTGACTGCCCGAAGGTTTATCCGATCCTGTTGCAGGATCATTCAACTTTCGACAGAAAAAGAAAAGCAGCCATCGCATCGACCGCCTGCGATCGCCGGGATCATCAGGGCAAAGGCGAGACCCCGATCACCACGGGATGCAGGATCAGCAAAAGCGTATAAAGCGCAATCCCCAGACACAGCCGCAACATCGCGCGGCCATGACTGACAGGGCGCGGCCAGATCGGCCCGACCGCCATCGCCGTAAGCTGGGCCTGCCTGCGCGCGCCCATGTCGCGCCGACGGCGCCGGTCGATCATCCGCATGCCCATGAGCGCGAAGATCAGGAACAGGCCGAACAGCAGCCCATGCGCCAGATCGCCATTGGCAACCAGATGCGCCCCCGCCCAGATTGCCAGTGCCACCAGCAAAGGGTGGCGCATCCAGCGGATGATCCCCGGATGCGCCGGATCGAACGCGGCGTTGGACGCGCCTCCGAAGGAAAACGGGTTGGGCCTTGCGATGGCAAGGCCAAGGATCAGGCAGGCTGGCAGCATCGCGAGGATCGGCAGATGTCTTTGCCATGGGGCATGGTCCCAAAGCGGCACGACCGGCGCGCGCCCTGCCGCCGCGATCAGCCAGACCAGCACGGCCAGTGACAGGACCGAATACGCAAGGGTGAAGCCCCGCGCGCCTAGCCGCGCAACCAGCCAAGGCCGCATCGGCGGGCGCACCGGCAGCGCATGCGACAGCAGGAAAAGGCAAACCACGATACCGAACTCGACCCATGCCATATGGCTGATCTTTCACCCCTTGTTTTGCGAAGGCCAACCCTGGCCCCGTTCCGCATTCATACGACAGGCCGCATGCCCCGGCCAGACCTGCGGCAAAGGCCATCACGCAGGTCGCGCGATTGCCTTGGCCCTTTGCAGTTGCGGGCAAAGCCCCTCTGCGGCGCGGCCACCACCCCGGCAGGCCACGCCAACAGGCTTACTCCTGCAAGGACGAGATGAACTCGACCAGAGCAAGAATGCGGGAACGGATGAAGGCTTCCTCGTCCGCCGGGCCATAGTAGAAGCCCAAGGTCCGGGGCGCCGCGCGGGAATAGCGCAAACCCCAAGCCGGCATGTCACTGCTGCCATGCGCACCGCCTGCCGCCTGCCCATCTATCGTCGCATAGATCTTGGACACCGGGAAAACGCCGCCGTTGTTCTTCTGAACCTGTGTCAGGTCAGGCAACTTGGAATTCAGATAGCCCGAAATGACCCCGTCCCCCTTGCCCGCAGGGCCATGGCACTGCGCGCAACTGTTCATGTATTCGGCCTCACCGATCGAAAGCCCATCGGCCTGACCGGCCAGCGGCCATGCACAAAGAACCACCGAGAAAGCCACTGCACTGAAATGTCTCATGTCTTTTCTCCTCCTTGATGTGATCTCCCCGATCACATTCCGAATTATAGATAAAATACATGAGGCCAGCCTTGTCTCAGATCAATGCAGGCGGAAAACCGGGATGAACGACAGGTTGCGGCGGGTCGGAACCCTAGCCCATCGCGCGCGCGATCCAGTCGACGGCGCGATCAGGCGTTGCGATTTCCGGATAGCTCCTTTCGGGGATGTCGATGCCGAGCCTTGCGTGCAGGGCCGTCACGAGATTGAGGATATCCATGGAATCAAGCCCAAGATCATCCTGCAGATGCGCGTCAGGCTGCACCGTCTCGGGGTCGATATCGGGGGCGATCTTGACCAGCTCCTCAAGAAAGCAGGTCCTGATGTCATCCTTTGTCATGGTCCCTCCGGGCTGTGCAGATGGGTTTCGAAGGCGGCGATGAACTGCGACACAAGGCGTCCGTCAAGGGCGCGATGATCGGCCGATACGGTCAGGGTGATCAGAAGGCGCGGCGCGACCGCGCCCCCTGCAATCCAGGGTCGGACATGCGGTGCGCCGATGCCGATCAAGGCCACCTGCGGCGGAAAGATGACACCGGTCATGGCCTCGGCCCCGGTCTCGCCAAGGCTGGACAGGGTCAGCGTGCCCATCGTCATTTCCGAGAGGCGCAACCGCCCGGCGCGGGCGCGGGTGACAAGATCGCGCATCCCCTCCATCACCTGCGGCAACGTCAGGGTGTCGGCCGCCATCAGCGCCGGCGCAACCAGCCCGCCCCCGCGCAAGGCGATGGCAAGACCCACATTGACGGCCTCGGCCGGGGCAAAGGTATCCTCGACCCAATGGCCATTTATCTGCGGCACATCGACGGCGGCGCGCGCGGTCGCGTGCAGAAAGATCGCACCCGGCAGGATACGTTCGGCGGGGGTGCGTTGCGCGTTCCACGCGGTCAGCCGGTCCATCACATCCTGGATGTCGATCGTCTGGGACAGGTAGACATGCGGGATCGTCTGTTTCGACCGGGTCATCGCCGCCGCGATGGCGCGGCGCATCTCGCGGCCGGGGGCTGGCCTGATCCGGGCGCGCGGTGCGGTGGCGGTCTTGGTCGCGGACAAGGCTGCCGCCTCGACATCTGCCAGCAGGATCGCCCCGCCCGGACCGCGCCCTGTGATCTGTGACAGATCTATGCCCAGCGCATGTGCCTGCGCGCGCGCTGCGGGCGAGGCTGCGGGCGAGGCTGCGACCCCGCCAGCTGGTGTCTTGGCCCCCGGCAGATCGGCAGGCGGTGGCCTTTGCGAGGCGTCATCGGCTACAGCGGCTGCCGGCAAGGCCGTTGCGGGCTGGTCCGGTGATGCGACCTCGCCTTCTGCAAGGATCAGGGCCATCGGCGCGCCGACGGGCAGATCCTGCCCTATCGTGGCAATCAGGCGGCGGACCGTTCCGGCCTCGAAGGTTTCGACCTCGATCGCGCCCTTCTGGGTCTCGACAACGGCCACGACATCACCTCGCCGGACCACATCGCCGGGGGCAACCAGCCATTCGACAAGCTGTCCCGCCTCCATGTCGGCGCCCAGCGATGGCATGGCAAAAAGACCCATGTCACCGCCCCATCTGCATGCGCGCGGCGGCTACGATACCGCTCACCTGCGGGATCGATGCCTGTTCCAGATGCGCGGGATAGGGGATCGGCACCTCGACGGAACAGACCCGCCCCACAGGAGCATCCAGCGACCAGAAGGCCTGTTCCGTGATCCGGGCCATGATCTCGGCTGCCAGCGATCCGCTGCGCCAGCCCTCGTCCACGACGACCGCACGCCGCGTCTTTGCAACCGAGGCCATGATCGTGGCGTCATCCAGCGGGCGCAGGCTGCGCAGGTCGATCACCTCGGCCGAGATGCCCTCGGCGGCCAGCGCCTCGGCGGCATCAAGCGTTTTCCACAGCGACCCACCATAGGTGATCAGGCTCAGATCACGCCCCTCGCGCCGGACCACTGCGCGGCTGATATCCACCGGTCCTGCGGCCTCGTCGATCTGGCCAGTCATGTTGTAGAGCATCACGTTCTCGAAGATCAGAACCGGATCGGGGTCTTGCAACGCCGTCCAGAGCATCCCGCGCGCGTCTTCGACCGTGGCGGGTGCCAGCACCTTGAGGCCGGGGATATGCGCGTACCAGCCTTCCAGACTGTGGGAATGCTGTGCGGCCAGTTGCTTGCCCGCGCCCGTCGCCATGCGGATCACGATCGGCACGCCGAACTGCCCGCCTGACATGTGCCGGATCGTTGCGGCAGTATTCATGATCTGATCGAGGGCCAGCAGGCTGAAGTTCACCGTCATCACCTCGACGATGGGACGCATGCCGGCTGCCGCCGCACCGATGCCCGCGCCGACGAAACCGGACTCGCTGAGCGGAGTGTCGCGGATGCGGTCCTGCCCGAATTCGTCCATCAGCCCCTTGGACACCGCGTAGCAGCCGCCATAGGCGCCCACATCCTCACCCATCAGGAAGACCCGGTCATCACGTGTCATCGCATCGCGAATGGCCTCTTTCACGGCCTCGCGATATGTCACCTCGACCCTGCGACCGGATGGTGGGGCGGGGATGGGCGCAGCGGGCTCTGGCCCAAGAACATGTCTTGTCAGGTCTTCGACCGGCTCCCATGGTGCGGCTTCGGCAAAGGCCACCGCCGCGCCTATTTCAGCATCGACCTCGGCTTCGATCCGGTCGATATCGTCGCGGTGGAGCAGACCGTTATCCAGAAGCCAGGTCTGGAACCGCAGGATCGGCCCCTTCTTGCGCCATGCGTCGACCTCGGCCTTGTCGCGGTAAAGCTGGGCATCGAACATCGAATGGGCGCGGAAACGGTAGGTGGCGCATTCCAGAAACACGGGCTGGCCTGTCTCGCGGATGCGGGCGATGGCGCGGCGCGCGGCCACTTCGACCGCAACGACATCCATGCCGTCCACGCGCTGCGCCTCGATCCCGTAGGCGGCGGCCTTGGCCTGGATATCGACCTGAGATTCGGTGCGTGCCAAGGCCGACCCCATCGCGTAGCCGTTGTTTTCGCAGACAAAGAGCACGGGAAGCGACCAGAGCCGCGACAGGTTCATCGTCTCGTGAAATTCGCCCTCGGCCACGGCGCCTTCACCGAAGAAACAGGCGGTCACGTGATCCTCGCCGCGCAGCCGGTCAGCCAGCGCCAGACCAGCGGCCAGCGGCAGACCGCCACCCACGATGGCGTTGCCACCGTAGAAACGGGTGGAGGCATCGAACAGGTGCATCGACCCGCCACGCCCGCCAGAACAACCTGCGGCCTTGCCGAACATCTCGGCCATCACCGCGTTCATCGGCACGCCCCGCACCAGCGCATGACCGTGTTCGCGGTAAGTGCCGACGATCCGGTCCTGATCGGTCAGCACGGGAATGATGCCTGCCGCGATCGCCTCCTCCCCGTCATAGAGATGCAGGAAGCCACGGATCTTTTCCTGCGTGTAAAGCTCGGCGCAGGTCTGCTCGAAGCGGCGGATGCGGATCATGTGGCGCAGAAGCATCATCACATGCGCCCGGTCCAGTTTCGGCTTGTCTGAGGCGCTCATGTCTCGTCGGTCTCCAGTGTGGAAATGTCACCCTCGGGCAAGCCCAGTTCGCGCGCCTTCAGCAGGCGGCGCATGATCTTGCCGGACCGGGTCTTGGGCAGGGTCTTGCGGAACGCGATGTTTCGCGGGGCGACGGCCGCGCCCAGCCGCTTGCGGGCGTGGCCGCGAATATCACGCTCCAGCGCGTCAGAGGGGGCAAAGCCGGGGTTCAGCGTGACATAGGCCTTGACCACCTCGCCGGCGGTTTCGTCCGGCAGGCCGATCACGGCGGCCTCCGCCACGGCGTCATGCTCGATCAGCGCGCTTTCCACCTCGAATGGGCCAATCAGGTGCCCCGATGACTTGATCAGGTCATCGGCACGCCCCACGAACCAGAAATATCCGTCCTCGTCCCGCATCGCGAGGTCCCCGGACAGGTACCACCCGTCCCGGAACGCCTTGGCGTATCGCGCCTCTTCGTGAAGGTAGGCGCGCATCATCGAGGGCCAACCGGGCCGCAGGGCCAGTTCGCCGATCCGACCCGCGCCCAGTTCGGTCACAGCCTCGTCCGTCACCTCGACGATCCCCGCCTTGATCCCCGGCAGCGGCTTGCCCATCGAACCGGGCTTGATATCCATCGCGGCGGTATTGGCGATCATGATGCCGCCGGTTTCGGTCTGCCACCAGTTGTCGTGGAAGGGCTTGCCGAAGACGCGGTCGGACCAGATCACCGCCTCGGGGTTCAAGGGCTCTCCCACGCTGGCCAGAAAGCGCAGCGCGGAAAAATCGTGTCCGCGCGCCGCATCATCGCCCGCGCGCATCATCATGCGGATCGCGGTGGGCGCGGAATACCAGACCTCGACCTTTTCGCGCGCAAGGGTCGCGTACCAGCGGTCCAGATCGAATTCGGCCTCGTCCACGATCATGGTGACGCGGTTCACCAGAGGGGCGATGATCCCGTAGGAGGTTCCGGTGACCCAACCCGGATCCGCCGTGCACCAGTAGATCGTGCCGGGTTCCAGACCCAACGCGTAACGGCCTGAGAAGGCGTGATAGCGCACCGCGCCATGCACATGCACCGCGCCCTTGGGCCGTCCGGTCGTGCCGGATGTGAAATGGATCAATGCGGGCGTTTCAGGCGCTGCCGCGAAGGTGGTGAATTCCGGTGATGCCGCGCGCAGGGCCGGGCCAAGGGCGACACATCCCTCGGGCGCGTTGTCATCGGTGACCAGCACCAGTTTCAGCCCCGGCACCCGGTCCCGCAAAGGCGCGATCTTGCGGGTGTAGATCGCGGCTGTGGTGACCAGAGCATTGCAATCGGCGATCTGCATCCGGGTCAGGATCGGCTCTGGCCCGAAGGCGGAAAAGAGAGGCGTAAAGACCATGCCCGCCTTCAGCGTGCCAAGGGCGGTGGCATAAAGTTCCGGCTGACGCCCCAGCAGGCCGAACACCCGGTCACCGGGACCAAGCCCATGGGTGCACAGCACATTGGCGAGGCGCGAGGACATATCGGCCAGCGCGGCATAGCTGAAATCCTGCGGGCCTGCGTCCTTCGGCAACCACCGCAAGGCTGTCTGCGCGCCGTGACCGGCCGCCAGATGACGATCCAGCGCTTCATGGGCGATGTTGATCCTGCCCTGCGGCAAGCCGTCGATCAGCGCGTCCCAATCGGGATCTGCGGTCGCCTGCACGCTTGCCGCAGCCGATGCCCCCTTGCGGATGATGTCGAATGTCATGGCCGTCCCCTCCTCCCCAGGATGGTATGCCCGGGGTCAGGATCGCCTCAGGGGCGATTGGGCGCCTTGATTCAGGTCAAGGTTGCTGCAGCGGGACACCGGCGGTGTCCCGCGCCAGTCGTCCGGCCAGACCCGCCAGACCGGAGGCGATTGCGAAATAAAGCGCGATCCCGATGCTTTGGGCCGGAAAGTCGATACCGATGTCGATCAGCGCGCCGGTCAACGCGGGGCCAAGCGCTGTGCCCAGCACCATGATCGCGGCCATCATCGCGCGGATTGCTCCCAGGTGGCGGGTGCCATAGGTCTCGGCCCAGAAGGTCGCCATCAGGGTGACATGCATGCCCACACCCGCCCCCATCAACACGATGGACAGCGCCCCCGCGCCGACGCTGTCGGCCAGCCAGAACCCCAGATAGCCCAGCGCCAACGGCAAGAGGTACACCCCGGCCAACCGGGTGCTGCCGAAGCGGTCAACCAATCCGCCGGACAACAACATGAAGCCGACGCTTGTCGCCGTGAACAGCGGGAACAAGGCCACCAGCGTGACATGTCCCCAGCCCTTGGCCTCGGCCAGATGGACCTGCTGAAAGAAAAAGGCCGTGTTCCAGGCGGCAGGTCCCATCAACGCGGGCAGCATCAGCCAGAACACCGGATGGCGCAGCACATCGGTGCGGGTCCACATCCGCCCACCGATCCCCGTGGCCCCTGCAGCCGTGGCAAAGGATTGCGGCGTACGTTCCTGTCGCAGCAGAGCCCAGAGGACGGGCACAAGCGCCAGCAAGGCGCAGGCCGCGACAAGCCAGAGGTTGCGCCAGTCGCCAAGGGTCAGGGCTGCCGCGAAAATGATCGGCAGCATCGCCTCGCCCAGCGCCACGCCCAACCCCGCCACGGACACGGCGCGCCCGCGCGTCGCCACGAACCAGCGCGCCATGGCCACCATCGCGGTATGGCCCATCAGACCCTGACCGAAAAGCCGCAAGAGGAAGATCACGATGACCAGCATCCAGACTTCGGTGGCATGGGCCATGGCAACGGCGGCGCAGGCAAGCCCTGCCAGAACGCCCAACCCGATATGGCGCACACGGAAACGATCCGTCAACCCGCCCGCCAGCAGCATGACCGCGGCCGATCCCATGGTCGCGGCCGCATAGACCGCGCCCCAGGCTCCGTGGCTCAACCCGAAAGCGCCGCGGATCTCGCTGGCGAAAACCGAGATGAAGAAGGTCTGCCCGAAACTCGATGCGAATGTCAGCAGAAAGCCCGCAGCAAGCCAGCGGGCGTTCTCGCGCAGGAAATCAAGGAAAGTCACAGGCCCGCCCTTTCAAAGCGCCCCGGCCCAAAGGGGGGGCGCTGCCGCACAGGACAACCGGCGTCCACGCCGTGCCGATCCTTGCGTCACCGCATCAGAATGATCGGCACCTTGCAAGAGCGGATCATCGCGGTGGTGGTCGAGCCGATGATCAGGCTGCGGATGCGGCTGTGCCCATAAGCCCCCATCACCAGCATGTCGAACTGTGCCTCTTCGACCAGTTTGCCCAGCGCGGTTTCCGGCTGCCCCGGCAGGATCGACGTTTCAGCGACAAGCCCTGCAGCCTGCAGCAGGGCCTTGGCATCCTCCAGCCCCTTCTTGACCCCGGCTGTGGCGGCACCAACCGTCACCACATGCAGATCCAGCCCCTGGAACAGGGGGCTTCGGGCGATATGATCCACCGCTTTCATCGCCGAATTGCCACCGTCATATGCCACAAGCACCTTGCGGATCGGCCTGAAGGCGCGCGAGGCCACGAAAACCGGTTTGTGGCTGGCCCGCACGATGCGTTCAAGGTTCGATCCCAGATGACCCCTTGCGAAATCCGCAGCCTCGCCCCGCTTGCCGATCAGGATCACGCGGGCTTCGTCCTCGACCTCGGCGACCGCCTCGACGATATCGCCGTGGCGCAGGCGGGTCGACACATCGGTCACCCCGTCCCTTTCCACGATGGCGCGGGCATCATCCAGAATGGCGCGGCCACGGTGGCTGATCAGTTTCGCACGCTGCGCATCAAGCGCGGCCAATTCCTCCAGCAGCGCCGTGCGCGCGCCCAGCTTGATCGAACCGGACAGGTCATTCTGCGCGGGCGTGTCGCGCCGCCCCAGCACATGGATCAGTTCCACGGGCGCTGATGTCCGGCCTGCAATCCAGGCCGCATGGTCGCACACGCTTTCGGAATAGATGGAACCGTCCACCAGCGCGATGATCTTGTCTGTCATGTCTGCCTCCCTCAATGCGCCATCAGCTTGTCCATCGCACCGGGCTTGTCATGCAGGGCAAGCTTGTCGACGATGGTTTCAGAAGCTGCGTTCATGCCGACAATCTCGACCTCGGCCCCGTCACGGCGGAACTTGAGCACGGCCATGTCCAGCGCCTGCACACTGGATATATCCCAGATATGCGCGCGGCTGACATCGATGACGACACGGTCAAGCGCTTCGCGAAAGTCGAAGGCGTTCATGAAATCCTCGACCGATCCGTAGAAGAGCTGCCCCTCGATCACATAGGTGCGTTCCGTCCCATCGCGTGAAATCCGCGAGGTGACCTTGAAAAGCTGTGCGATCTTGCCGGCAAAGAAGATGCCCGACAGCAGCACGCCCACCAGCACACCGATGGCCAGATTATGCGTGTAGACCACGGTGACGACCGTTGCGACCATGACGATGGACGACGATCGCGGGTGCGTGCGCAGGGACTTGATCGACGACCAGGAGAACGTCCCGACCGAGACCATGATCATGATCGCCACCAATGCGGCCATCGGGATGATGCTGACCAGATCGCCAAGCCCCACCACGAGGATCAGCAGGAACACACCGGCCACGAAGGACGACAGCCGCCCCCGCCCACCGGATTTGACGTTGATGATCGACTGCCCGATCATGGCGCAGCCCGCCATGCCGCCGATGAAGCCGGTCGCGGTATTGGCAAGGCCCTGTCCGATGCATTCCTGATTACGGCTGGATTTCGTGTCGGTCAGATCGTCCACGATGTTCTGGGTCATCAGGCTTTCCAGAAGCCCCACCACCGCAACCGCGATCGAATAGGGCAGGATGATCATCAGCGTCTCAAGCGTCAGCGGGATGTCCGGGATCAGGAAAACCGGCAGCGTGTCGGGCAATGCGCCCATGTCGCCGACGGTGCGCACATCCATGCCCAGCGCCCAGACCAGCGCGGTCAGCACCAGGATCGTCACCAGCGGCGAGGGGATTGCACGGGTCAGCAGCGGGAAAAGATAGATGATCGCAAGGGCAGCCGCCACCAGAGGATAGGTGATCCATGGCACCGCGCGCGGATCAAGCTCGGGCAATTGCGCCATGAAGATCAGGATCGCCAGCGCATTGACGAAACCCGTCATGACGGATTTCGACACGTAGCGCATCACGAAGCCAAGCTTCAGAATCCCCGCCCCGATCTGGATCAGACCGGCCAGCACCGTGGCCGCCAGCAGGTATTCCAGCCCGTAATCGCGCACGAGCGTCACCATGAGAACGGCCGTCGCCGCCGTCGCCGCCGAGATCATGCCGGGCCGCCCGCCGGTGATCGCGGTGATCACCGCAATCGAAAAGCTGGCGTAAAGTCCGATCTTGGGATCAACGCCCGCGATGATCGAAAAGGCGATGGCCTCGGGGATGAGGGCCAGCGCCACGACAAGCCCTGACAGAAGGTCAGCGCGGATATTGCCCGTCCACTGCCGGCGATAGGCGTCCAATGATATCATTCAGCATACATTCGCGCCCGGTCTGCCCATTGTGCAAAGACGTGGCGCGGTCCCTGTCTAGCGTTGTCCAGCGGATCGGCGGCTGGAAGAGCCACCCGGCGCATCTGCTCCGGGTCCATGTTCGTGCCTGCCCCCCGTAACCGCTGACGGCCGGAAAGCCAAGGCGCGCACAGCGGAAAACGCCCTCAAGGCGCGTGATGCGCTGCCACGCCGCCAGCACATGTGTCGATTGCAAACAAAAAAGGCGCCGGGCATGACCCATCGGCCACGCCCGGCGCCCCTGACCGTCAGATCATTACCAGCTGTTGTAGCCCAGGAACTTGCCCGACATCTCGACCTTGACGCGGTCACCCTTGGGATTGGCGACACGGCTGATCTTCATGTCGAAGTCGATGGCCGACATGATGCCGTCGCCGAATTCTTCCTGGATCAGCGCCTTCATCGTCGGGCCATAGACACCCACGATTTCATAAAGGCGGTAGATGCAGGGATCGGTCGGAACCGCCTGTTCCCAGATCTTGGTGGGATAGTCCTCCAGCACGGACACGGCCTCGGCGGGCAGGTCCAGCAGGGCCACCAGCGCCTCGGCCTTGGCCTTGGGCATGGCGTTCATGCCCATGCAGGCGGAATGGGTCCAGACCGGGGACATGCCGATGCCCGATGCGATCTCTTCCCACTTCATCCCGGATTTCTTCTTCGCGATCAGGATGAGCGTGGTCACGTCTTCCTTGGTCATCAGTGCAGGCATGTCCAGATTGTCCTTCATGTCGTCCTCCAGTTATTCAATGTGTCGCTATCAGGTGTTCACGGCCCGAAGCCGTGGCTCGGGGTTGGGTTCGTCAGCGGCATCGGTCAGGTCGATCCGCACTGTCTCGGGGCTGTGCGTCCCACCGTCCGATGCCTGTCCGGCCAGTTCCTTGGACCGCTTGCCCAGGAACTGCACCAGATGGTTGCGGATTGCGTAATAGTTGGGATGCTCGACGATAGCGGTCCGGTTGCGCGGGCGCGGGATCGTGATCTCGACGGATTCCGCGACGCGGGCGAAGGGGCCGTTGGTCATCAGCAGAATACGGTCGGCCAGCAGGATCGCCTCGTCGATGTCATGGGTGATCATGAACACGGTCTGACCGGAATCGCCCCAGATCTTCAGCAGCTCGTCCTGAATCGTGCCCCGCGTCAGCGCATCCAGCGCACCGAAGGGTTCATCCAGCAACAGAAGCTTGGGATGGTTGGCAAAGGCCCGCGCAATGGACACGCGCTGGCGCATGCCGCCCGACAGCTGGCTGGGCTTGCGATGGATCACGTCGCCCTCAAGCCCGACCATCGCCAGATATTTGCGCGAATGCTCAAGCACCTCGGCCTTGGACCATTCGGGATGACGCGCCGCCACCCCGAAGCTGACGTTCTTGAGCGTGCTCAGCCACGGCAGAAGCGAGTAGTTCTGGAACACCACGCCACGATCGAGGCTGGGGCCGGACACTTCGCGCCCATCCATCACCACCACGCCGCTGGTGGGTTCCGCCAGACCGGCAAGAATGTTCATGATGGTCGACTTGCCGCAGCCCGAATGGCCCAGGATGCAGACGAATTCGCCCTTTTCCACACCGAAGGTCGCATTCTCGAAGACGGTCATCGTGCCGCCCTGCCCGTCCGGGTAGGTCTGGGTCAGGTTTTCGATCGACAGAAACGGTTTTGTCATCGGGAGCTCTCCTTATTCCGCATAGGCCACGGCACGCTGGAGAGAGGCAAAAGCCGCATCCAGCATCATGCCGACGACACCGATCATCAGGATCGAGAAGATGACCGAGGTCAGGTCGAGGTTGTTCCACTCGTTCCAGACGTAGTAGCCAATGCCGGTCCCACCCACGAGCATCTCGGCCGCCACGATCACCAGCCAGGCGATCCCGATCGAGATCCGCATCCCCGTGACGATCGTGGGGGCGGCGGCGGGCAGGATGACGGTGAAGGCCGTCTTGAGATGCCCCAGTTCATGGGTGCGGGCGACGTTGACCCAGTCCTGCCTGACACCGGCCACACCGAAGGCGGTGTTGATCAGCATGGGCCAGATCGAGCAGATGAAGATCACGAAGATCGCACTTGCCTCGCTGTCCTGAATGATGAACAGCGCAAGCGGCATCCATGCCAGCGGCGAGATCGGCCGCAGCACCTGGATGAACGGGTTCAGCGCCTTGTAGGCCACGGGCGACATGCCGATCAGGAAACCCAGCGGAATCGCGACCACGGCAGCCATCAGGTAGCCCGACAGCACGCGGTAGATGGAATATCCGATCTGGATGCCGATGCCCTTGTCGTTTGGACCTGCGTCATAGAAGGGGTTCGACAGTTCTTCCCAGGCCTTGGCGATCACCTGACTGGGGGGCGGCACGCCGGCCTTCGGTGCGCCACCGCCGGTCAGACGCTCGTATTCGGTCAACTCGCCCACCGCTTTCTGCGCGGGAATGGCGGCCTCCCATATCAGGAGGCCGACAACAAGCATGACCACCGACAGCAGCAGGGCGCGCTGGTTCAGTGACAGGGATGGCATGGATCAGCCCCTCCCGATCGCGAAGCTTTTGACATAGGCCTCGGGCTGTTCGGGATCGAAGGTCTTGCCCATGATCACATGGGATTTGTAGGTCACATCCGGTGCCGCATAACCCAGATCGTTCATGACCTTCTTGGCGTCCGCGGCCAGATAGACCTGCTCGGCCACGGCCTTGTAGTCGATATCGTTCTCGATATAGCCCCAGCGCTTCATCTGCGTCAGGATCCAGACCCCCATCGAATGCCAGGGGAACGGGTCGAAGTCGATCCGGTCGGGCACGTTCTTCACCTCGCCCAGACCATCGGCATAAATGCCTGTCAGCACCTGCTCGATCACCTCGACCGGCTGGTTGAGGTAGTTGGTGGGCGCGATCGCGGACGAAATCTCTTTCCGGTTTTCCGGGTTCGAGGCGTATTGCGTGGCGTCGATGATCGACTTGAGAAGCGCGCCATAGGTGTTGGGCAGTTGCTCGGCAAAGGACAGGGGCGCGGCGAAGGCGCAGCAGGGATGGCCATCCCAGATCTCTTTGGTCAGCATGTGGATGAAACCGATGCCTTCCCAGACCGCGCGCTGGTTGAACGGATCGGGCGACAGATAGCCGTCAAGGTTGCCTGCGCGCAGGTTGGCGACCATCTCGGGCGGCGGCACCACGCGGATCTGGATGTCCTTGTCGGGGTCGAGGCCGAATTCGGCCACGTAGTAACGCAGCAGGAAGTTGTGCATCGAATATTCGAATGGCACGCCGAAGGTCATGCCCTTCCACATCTTGGGATCGCGCTTGTCCAGATGCTGGTTCGACAGCACGATGGCCTGACCGTTGATGTTCTCGACCGCGGGCATGATGTAGGGCTGCGCGACGGACCCTGCCCCCAGCGACATCGCCAGCGGCATCGGCGTCAACATGTGGCTGGCGTCATATTCGCCCGACAGCGACTTGTCGCGCGCCACGGCCCAACCCGCCGTCTTGATGACGCTCGCGTTCAGACCGTAACGCTCGTAGAAGCCCAGCGGCTGCGCCATGATGATCGGCGTGGCGCAGGTGATCGGCACGAAGCCGATGTTCAGATCGGTCTTTTCGGGCGTGCCGAGGTTATCGAGGATCGCGGCCTTGGCCTTGTCGATCGGAAAGACCGAGGCCAGCGCCGCCGCGACCGTGCCACCGCCCAGCATGCCCATGAACGACCGGCGCCCGATGTCGCTGTGACCGAAGACCGAGCGCACGATCGCGCTTTCCACCGCGCGCTCCATCATCGCTTCCGAGGACATCACCTCGGTTGCGTGCTGATGCTGTCCGGTCTTGCAGGCCTCGCACCCGCAAGCCGCGCCATGTCGCAGGTCGGATTTTTCAGAGAACGGGTTGCCCAGGCTTTTCATCGTCATGTCAGATCCTCTCGGTCAAATGTCGTTGCCTTATCATCGGATGGCAGCGACCCATCGCAAAAGGGGTGCGCCCAAAATTTAGGCACTAATCTTTATTTCATAAATACAACTACTTAAGCCCATCACCGCCGGACATGGCATTACTATTTTTCGTAATTTACGATATCTCGTATTGATCTGCCGCACTGCAGCGTGCCTGATCACCTCATGCTGGATCTGCGCACCCCTCCCGATTCCCTGCTCAACGCCCTGTCCGAGGCTGCGCTGCTGATTGACCTCGCCGGGGACAGCACAGTGGCCGCCAACAGCCGCGCCCGCACCCTTCTGGACCTGCCGCAGGATTTGGGTACGAGTTTCTCTCCGCTGGTGGGTGCGACGCTGCCGCATTTCATCGTGTTCGTGGACGAAATCGCCCATCGCGGCGAAGCCTGGAGCCGCGACATCACCCTGGCCACCGCAGGCGGCACGCCCCTGCGCTGCGAAATCCGGGGCCGCCTGCTGGAAGACGCCCCCTCTCTCTTGCTGCTGACCGTTCTGGACCTTGACGAGATGGAGCGGCATGACCGCATTACGGAAGCCGCCGAGCTGCACCGCTCGGGCCTGCTGGAATGGCGGCGGGCGCAAGGCTTCTTCTCTGAACTGGAACGGCAGAACCAGTTGATCCTGAACGCGGCGGGCGAAGGCATCTACGGGGTCAATGCGGATGGCAAGACCACCTTCCTGAACCGCGCCGCGCAGGAAATGCTGGGCTGGACCGCAGAGGACCTGCTGGGTCAGGACATCCATTCGGTGATCCACCATCATCACCTTGATGGCGAGGTCTATCATTCCCATGATTGCCCGATCTACCAGTCTTTCCGCTTTGAACAGGTCGCCCGGATCGAGGACGAGGTGTTCTGGCGCAAGGACGGCAAGCCGATCCGCGTCGAATATGTCTCGACCCCGATCTATGACCAGAAGGTTCTGGCCGGGGCCGTGGTGATCTTCCGCGACATCACCGAGCGCAAGGAGAACGAGCGCAAGCTGCGCGAAGCGATGGACGAGGTTGCCGCCCTGCGCGACCGGCTGGAACAGGAAAACGCCTATCTGCAGGAGGCGATCACATCCGAACGTGCGCATCATGACATCATCGGCCGCTCGCCCGCGATCCGCCAGCTTGTCACCAAGATCGGACTGGTGGCGCAAACCGATGCGACCGTCCTGATCACCGGCGAGGCCGGGACCGGCAAGGCGCTGGTGGCCACGGCCATTCACAGCGACAGCCCGCGCCGCCGCCGCCCGCTGATCCATTTCAAATGCGGATCGGTGACCGCCGATGCGACCGAGGCCGAACTTTTCGGGCAGATGCGTGGCGCCTTTCCGGGGGCGTTGCGCGACAAGCCCGGCAAGCTGGAGCTGGCCCATGGCGGTACATTGTTCCTTGATGATGTCTCGGAACTGCCGCTGGAACAGCAGGGGCGGTTGCTGCACGCGCTTCAGGCCGGAGAGGTGTCGCGTCTGGGTGATACGCGCGTGCGCCAGATCGACATCCGCGTCATCGCCGCCACCACGAAAAATCTTGAACACGAGGTCGCCGCCGGGCGCATGCGCGAGGATCTGTGGCTATTCCTGAACGTCTTTCCGATCACCTGCACGCCCCTGCGTGACCGCCCCGAAGACATCCCCGAACTGGCGGTGCATCTGCTGGATATCGCCTGCAAACGGATGAACCGCCCCCGCACCGTGATCACCGAACGCACCATGGAACGGCTTTGCGCCTATCGCTGGCCCGGCAATGTGCGCGAATTGCGCAATGTCATCGAAAGGGCGGCGATCCTGTCGACCGGCGGCAAACTGATGGTCGAACTGGGCCATGACGCCCCTGCCCGCGCGCCCGCGCCGCAGGCCATCCGCACCGAGGCCGAGATCCAGCAGACGATCCGCGACAACCTCGTGGCCTGCCTGCGCGAGACAAAGGGCAAGGTCTCGGGCCCGGACGGCGCTGCAGCCCTTTTGGGTGTGCAACCCACGACGCTTTATTCCCGCATCCGGTCGATGAACATCACAGCGCAAGACTACGGCTGACGCCCGGACGCCAGACAGACAGGCCTCTGCAGGCAGATCGCCCGCGATTCCCCGGATCACCCGTTAATACTTCGCAGTATCGCTCTGCATGCCGAAGATAATTCGCAAAACTATGAATTTCTTCGCGGTTCCTTCGAAAACAGGGCCGCTCTGACGTGACAATCGCCAGAACATTTCCGTCAGCCTGCCTATGATGCCGCCCAATCTGACATATGCTTCACCGGAAGGGTTCTGGCATGAAAATCGTGGTTCTTGGCTCTGGCGTGATCGGGGTGACCTCTGCGTGGTATCTGGCACAAGCCGGACACGAGGTGACGGTGATCGATCGCCAGCCCGCCGCAGCGCTGGAAACCTCTTTCGCCAATGCAGGCGAAATCAGCCCCGGCTATTCCTCGCCATGGGCGGCCCCCGGTATCCCGCTCAAGGCGCTGAAGTGGATGTTCATGGAGCATGCTCCCCTGATCATCCAGCCGAAGATGGACCTGACCAAGCTGCGCTGGATGGCGCAGATGCTGGGCAACTGCACCAGTGCGGCCTATGCGGTGAACAAGGCGCGCATGGTACGGCTGGCCGAATATTCCCGCGATTGCCTGACCGACCTGCGCCACGAGACCGGCCTGCGCTTTGACGAACGCCAGCAAGGGACGCTGCAACTGTTCCGTACGCAAAAGCAGATGGATGCCGCCGCCAAGGACATCGAGGTTCTGCGCAAAGGTGGCGTGGCCTTCGAAGTGCTGGACCGTGCGGGATGTCTTGCCGCCGAACCGGGCCTGCGCGGATCGGCCGACCGGATCGTGGGCGGGCTGCGCCTGCCCGGTGACGAAACCGGTGATTGCTTCAAGTTCACCCAAGGGCTGGCTGCGAAAGCGGCCGCACTTGGCGTGACCTTCCGGCAGGGTGTGTCGATTGACCGGCTGAACATGGAGGGCGGGCGCATCGTGTCTGTCAGCACCTCGCAGGGCGATGTGACGGCCGACAGCTTTGTTCTGGCGCTTGGCAGCTATTCACCCAAACTGGTCGCGCCGCTGGGCCTTCGTCTGCCGGTCTACCCGGTCAAGGGCTATTCGATCACCATGCCCATCATCGACGAAGCCCGCGCGCCGTTGTCGACCGTCATGGACGAAACCCACAAGATCGCCATCACCCGGCTGGGCGATCGCATCCGCGTGGGCGGCATGGCGGAACTGGCTGGCTTCGACCTGTCGCTGCACGAAAAGCGCAAGCGCACGCTGCTGCATTCGGTCGAGGATCTGTTCGGCGGCGCCGGAGAAACGCGGCAGACGCAATTCTGGACCGGCCTGCGCCCGATGACGCCCGATGGAACGCCGGTCGTGGGCAAGACATCGGTGGCAAACCTGTTCATGAACACCGGTCACGGCACGCTGGGCTGGACGATGGCCGCCGGTTCGGGACGGGTTCTGGCGGATATCGTATCGGGCCGCAGCACGCAGATCGACAGCAGCGATCTGGGCTTTGACCGCTATGGTCGCAAAGGGGCACGCGGTGCCCTGTCGGGCGGCATGAGGCCCGCCACCGCATGAAGACCATCAGCGGCAGCGCCCTGACCTGACTTGACCTGACCTGACCTGACCTGACAGCGCGACCATCAACTTGGGCGATGGCGCAACAGGCTGTCAGACGATTGGGCGCTACCAAGGATCAATTGCACGCTAAAGATGTTATTGTTATCAAATTTGATCCGATGTGATCGCACTTCCGTATTTGAATATCATCGTTTGAACAAAGCGGTGTTTAATCAACTGGGAGAAGACAATGAATTTTTCAATGAAATCAGCTAACCGTCGTTCCATCCTCAAAGGCGGCGCTGCGCTGGCATTTGCCGCAACACTTGCCGCCTGCGCCCCCATGGCGTCCGAGCCTGACGTCGTCGATATCCTGGCCAGCAATGACCAGTTCAGCACGCTTGTCGCCGCTGTCGGCGCGGCAGGCCTTGCCGAGACCCTGAAAGGTGACGGTCCCTTCACCGTATTCGCCCCCACAAACGCTGCCTTTGCCGCCCTGCCAGCCGGCACTGTCGAAAGCCTGTTGCTGCCTGAAAACAAGGACAAACTGGTCTCGATCCTGACCTATCACGTGGTGCCCGGCGCCGTGACCTCGGATCAACTGGCAGGCCAGCGTCTGGACGTCGAAACCGTGCAGGGCCAGACCGTGCACATCAACGCCACCAACGGTGTGCGTGTGAACAAGGCCACTGTCACGCAGGCCGACATCATCGGCGCGAACGGCGTGATCCACCGCATCGACAGCGTGCTTCTGCCGAAATAAAGCGGCACATGCAGGTTTCGCGAAACGCGGGGGGCAGGCAAGATCTGTCCCCCGTTTCTCATTCCATTTTATCGTATTAGTAAACAATCTTTGCGTGTTGTTTATGCTATATTTGCGCCTCCATTGCCGTGTTTGATCGCCCCGGGGTTTTCAAGACAGCACAATGTGAGTAACGGAAAGTCTGGGCCTGACCCGCCCGCGCCTGCCCAAGCAGGCCTTTAACCAATGCCCTCTGTACAAAGTCGGGTCCTTTGAAGCGACAAACGGAGAGCGGATGTCAGAACGATCAAGACCGATGGCGGGCGTTTTCCGGAACCGCGGCGCAATCATCTTTGCCGTGATGATCCTCGAGTTGATCGCGCTTGTCGTGGTGCATCAGTTCTTCGTGACGTTCGACTGCGGCGAGACCGCTGATTTCCGGACATGCCAGTTCCTGCAAAGTCTGGTCGCCCGCTCGCTGGTCATGGTAGCAGCCTTCGGCGTTCTGATCTGGGCACGCCCCGCGATCTTTCGCGATTTCGTGCAGTCAGCCGGAGCCGCATCCGACGGGCCGTGGATGTGGGTGCATCTGACAGGCGTTGCACTGCTATGGTTGCCGCTGCTGCTGGCAGGGCCGGACGGACTGGTGGCGTATTTCGACACGGCGTCTTGGTTCTGGGGGGCTGGTGCGGTTCTGGCCGCACTTGGCGGAGCCTTGTGGATCGCACCCGCTGCGGCATGGGCGAAGATGCTGCGCAACGAACGCTTCATGCCGTTGATCGTGCTGATACTGGCCGCACTGGTCCCGGACCTCGCCGATGAACTGTTGCCCCTGTGGGATTGGCAGGCCATCACAACGGCGACTTTCGCCGCCGTTTACTGGCTGCTGTCGGTCTTCAGCAATCAGACCTTTGCCGATCCTGCAGCCTATATCATCGGCGTCGACAGTTTCGCCGTGCACATTGCGCGCCAGTGTTCGGGGATCGAAGGGGTCGCGCTGGTGACGGCCTTTGTCTGCCTCTACGCGCTCATGTTCCGCAAGGATATCCGCTTTCCGCATTACTGGCTTGTGGTGCTGCCTGTCGCCATCCTGCTCAGCCTGCTGCTGAATATCGTGCGGATCGCCGTCCTTGTGCTGATCGGCGCGCGGATCTCGCCCGAACTGGCCGTGAACGGGTTTCACAGCTACGCGGGCTGGCTGTTCTTCACCCTTCTGGCTCTGGGCATCGTCTACGGGCTGCAAAAGGTCCGCTGGCTGCATCGCGATCCCACGCTTCTGGACCGGGCCGCACCGCTACAGGGCGATCCGGTGGCCGCGCAGATCCTGCCATTCGTGGTGTTCATGCTGTCCAGCGTGATTGCGCAGGCCCTTTTTCCGCATCCCGCACTGGGGTATCCGCTGGTTGCCATCGCGCTGGCCGGGGCGGCCTGGTATTTCCGCGACCAGTTGCGCGCTCTCAGCTGGCAGCTCGACCTGGTGGGCATTAGCGCAGGCGCGCTTGTGGGTCTGGCATGGGTCCTGCTGGCCGACACATCGGGCGAAAGCGGCGCGCTGTCTGACGCATTGGACGGGCTGAGCCCGCTTCTGCTGACCATCTGGGTGATCGCGCGACTGGCGGGAACCGTCCTTCTGGTGCCGCTGGTCGAAGAGATGTTCTTTCGCGGCTACGTGCTGCAACGCATCGACCGGGGCGGCATGATGCTGCGCATTCTGGCGATCGCGGTGTCCTCGGCGCTGTTTGCAGCACTGCACGGACGCTGGATCGCGGCCGGTCTGGCCGGACTGGTCTTTGCACTTGTCATGCTGCGGCGGGGCAAGGTGGGTGATGCCGTGCAATCGCACCTTGCCGCCAATCTGGTCGTCGCCCTCTGGGCCCTGGCGCAGTTCGATTTCGCACTGATCTGACCGCAACCGCGGCTCCCGCCAGAGGCGGGATCAGACAAAAAGAAAGCACGTGACAAAAAGGAAGGGCGCGGGGATCAACTCCCCGCGCCCATTCGTTCTTGTGCAGACGCCTTGGTTCAGGCGCGCAGACGACGGTTGCGTTCCCACACGAAAGCAACGACTGCCAGAACGGCTGCAAGAGCCAGCAGGCCGGTCGATGCGTCGATTTCCGGGACGCTGGTCACGGTGCCGCCACCGGGAACACCTTCACCAACGGACAAGGGCGTGGTGCCGGAGGTGGACAGGGTGCTTGACGACGATCCGCCAAAGCTCGACGACGATCCGCTGAAGCTCGAAGACGACCCACCATCGGGACGGCTCGAACGGCCACCCATGGCAAGCGCCATGGACGCGGTCATTGCGAAGGTTGTAGCAGCAACCAGTGAAGTAGAGATGATTTTTGATCCAATCACGTTATTCGTTCCTCAACTAATTTTCCCCCAGGACGGCGGGTGCCGCCATGCTCAAACAGATCACTCGGAACAAATACTATCCAAAGTTGACTATACATTCGAAAGCGCGGTCTGGGCAATGAAAAACCTTCGTTTTGCCATAATTTATGGGGCCAATTTGGAAACAGTAGGGCCGATTTTGCGCAAAATATCGACAAACTGTGGAGGGTGCGGCGACGACAGACCACTACAGATAGTCCGGACACGCAAATCGCCGCCCTCCGACCGAATCTCTATATCGCTAAGTCATCTTTGGATAGTGCATTGAGTCCCCCTTGAGGGGACAGTCAAAAATGTGGCTGCAACATGGTCAGACATGGTCAGACCTGATCATGGGCCACTGCGAAAACACCCGCCCTGCCCCTTGCCCTTGAATCATTTTGACAAGCACCTCTAGACCTTGCAATCCGGCCGCGGCACTTGGACTATCGTGCAGCGTGACACGAGGCCTGCGCCTCGCAAGTGGAGTGGTGACATGACAAGACGTATCCTTTTGGCGGGCGGGGCGGGCTATATCGGGTCGCACACTTACCTGGCTTTGGTTGAGGCCGGATACGACGTCGTCATCCTTGACAATTTCGCGAATGCGTCGCGCCGGGTGCCGGGTGCGCTTGAACAGATCACCGGACGACCTGTCACGCTGGTCGAGGGCGATGTGCTGGACCGGGCGATGCTTGATCGCCTGTTCGCCGATCACGCCTTTGACGCCGTGATCCATTTTGCAGCTCTCAAGGCCGTGGGCGAAAGCGTCGAGAAACCGCTGGACTATTTCCGCTGCAACATCGGCGGGCTGGTCACCCTGATGCAGGCCATGGCCGCCGCCGGGGTCTTCACGCTGGTCTTTTCGTCTTCTGCTGCGGTCTATGGCGTGCCCGAGGTCCTGCCCATCCCCGAGACAGCACCACGCAGCCACGCGAACCCCTATGGCTACACCAAGCTTGTGGGCGAAGAGGTGATCGAACAGACCGCTGCCTCGGACCCGCGCTGGTCGGTGGGTGTCTTGCGCTATTTCAATCCCGTGGGCGCGCATCCTTCCGGCCTGATCGGAGAGGACCCGACCGACAGGCCCAACAACCTGATGCCCTATGTGGCCAAGGTCGCTGCGGGGGAATTGCCCGAGATCGCCGTTTTCGGTGACGACTACCCGACGCCCGACGGAACCGGCGTGCGCGATTTCATCCATGTCTCCGATCTGGCGCAGGGCCATGTCCTGTCGCTTGGTGCGCTGTTCCGTGATGGCAAGGGCCATGTGGTGAACCTTGGCACCGGGCGGGGCTATTCGGTGCTGGAGCTGATCACGGCCTATTCACGGGTCTGCGGGCGGGCCTTGCCCTTCCGCATCGCGCCGCGCCGTCCCGGCGATCCCGCAGCGTCCTATGCTGATCCTTCAAAGGCACGCGCGCTGCTGGGCTTCGAGGCGACACGCAACCTTGAAGAGATGTGCGCATCAAGCTGGAACTGGATCCAGAACGGGGCCAGGTGAACCGTCAGGGCTTTATCGCGTTCCGTACATCTTTTCCTGAAGGTCCGTATACCAGGCTGTGAAGTCCTTGAACGGCCAGAAAAGGAAGACGGGGATCTGCACGAAGCCCAGAAGATAGGCCCCGACCGTCGGAAAGGTGAAACGTTTGCGCAGCGGGTCGATCGCAGAATAAAGCAGGGCGAATTTCAGGAAGGATCGCGCCAGACGGATGGCCGATCGCACGCGCGCCTCACTGTGGATCGCGTGCAGCGCCATGAGGTTGCGCACCCGGATGGTGTTGATCCGGAACCGGCTGGCCTTGCTGTCATTGCCGTCAGCGTGGAAGAAGCCCGCTTGCGTGGCATGCACAAGGCGCCCGCGCTGTGACATGCGGTAGGAAAAATCTCCGTCCTCGTGGGTAGAGTAGTATCGCAGGATTTCCGACCAGCCGTTTTGCACCGCCCATTCACGACGCGCGGTCGTACGTCCGCCATTGATCAGGCCATTCGCGCTACCGCCTGCCGCCTCTATCGCGGGCGGCAAAGGCCCCCGGTCGACCTGCGCATCATAGGGCACGAAATGGTTGTCGAGGCTGAGTTGATCTTCAAGCCAGGTCAGAAGGCGGTTCTTCAGCCCCTGGGCGGGCGCGGCAAGGTCGGCGGCGGATAGCGCAGCGCCCTCGCCCGGGGCATTGGGTGTGAAATGACCCGCGACCATCGCAACCTCGGACCCGGTATCGGCCTCGTAGATCTGCATGATCCGCTCTGCCGCGTCGGGGAACAGGTAGATGTCATCGTCAATCGAGAACACGATATCAGACGTGGCAAGCCGCATCGCCTGATTGCGCTGAAATGTCAGCGAACGCACATCGGCCGGGACATAGATCAGCCGAATGTCCTTCCAGTGATCCGCGAAGCGACGCTGCACCTCGGCGCGATGCACATCCCAATCATCCGACGCGTCCACGATCACCACTTCGGCAGGAAGGCGGGTTTGCACGACGGCATGCGCCAGCGTCTCCACCAGAAAGTGCAGACGGTTGTAGGTGCATATGGCAAGGGTCCAACCGAGCACCGGAGCCGCTGACGTCGCGGCCTCTGTCGTCGTATCAGGGGTCATATGTGGTCACTTGCTGGGGCATCAGGCGCATGAAAAAAGATATTTTCCAAAAAAATGGCTGAAGTAAGACTGGGTCGCGATTTCTAGAGATATCTGACGGAACCACGCCTCATTACACGAAAGCCCATGATAATGCGAGACTTTTCGTGGTTCAGGCGGATTTTCTGCGCGACGGCACAGCGCGTCGGGCCTCCGCAGCGGCACTTGCAGACTGCTCTGTCACCCCGTCGGCGCCGTCTGCTGCCCGCTTGCGGACCGCGTCGCACGGGCGCGGGACACACGGCCCGTGACGATGGTGCATGGTCGTCAAAAGGGCCCTCGGGATGATGATGGCCGGGACATCGAAAAGACATTCCGGTTACCGCATACGTCACCGATGTTGCGGGTCCTGGACCGATCTTGGTTGACCTGCCATGCCTCAACGTGTTTTTTCCCTGCACCAAAGTTCGCGACCAACGCGACAAAATTACCGGGAGAGAGTATCCATGAAACATCTGCTTATTGCGGCAACCGCAGCCCTCGCGCTTGGGACCGCCGCCCATGCCGAAGAACTTTCGATTGCAACCGGCGGCACCGGCGGGGTCTATTACCCCTATGGCGGCGGTCTGGCCGAAGTGATCGGCAAGCATGTCGAAGGCTACACAGCCAGTGTCGAAGTGACCGGCGCATCGGTTGAAAACATGGCGCTGATCCAGCGTGGCGAAAGCGATCTGGCCCTGGCGCTGGCCGATGCGGTCTACCAGGCCTATACCGGCACCGGCAAGTTCGAGGGCAAGGCGATCCCCGAAGCCCGCGCGCTGGCGTCGATCTATCCGAACGCCGTTCAGATCGTGACGCTGGCCGACAGCGGCATCACCAGCCTTGAAGACCTGCGCGGCAAGCGCGTGTCGGTCGGCGCCCCTGGTTCGGGCACCGAACTCAGCGCACAGACCATTCTGGCCGCAAACGGAATCACCTATGATGATTTCGATCCCCAGCGCCTGAACTTCAACGAAACCGCCGATGCGATCCGTGACGGCGATATCGTTGCCGGTTTCTGGAGCGTGGGTCCCCCCACCTCGTCGATCATGAACCTGGCCGCCACCCGCGAGATCAGCATCGTCGCACTGACCGCAGACGAAATCGCCAAGGCCCGCGCGGCCGAGCCGACCTTCGCCCCCTACACGCTGCGTGCCAGCCTGTATGACGGTGTCGCCGATGCGGTCACAACCATCTCGACCCCGAACGTGCTGGTCGTGCATGCCGACATGGACGAAGAGCTGGCCTACAACATCACCAAAGCCATGTATGAAAACGTGGCCGAGCTGATCGCGATCCATCCGGCGGCCAACGACACCACGATCGACTTCTCGATCGCGTCCACGCCGATCCCCTTCCACCCCGGCGCCCTTCGCTACCTCGAAGAAATCGGCGCTGCGGTGCAGGATAATCAGCGCCCGTGACGGGCATATTGGCGGGGCGGTTCTTCGGAGCCGCCCTTCTTGCGCTTTCCGCCTGTGCAAGTCTGGTCTGGGCCACCCCGCTCCGGGCTCAACCGCATCTGGTGGTCGAAACCCGCAATGGGCTTGTGATCGGGCAGCTGCGCTTCGATCCCGGTCAGGAAATCTGCCTGTCCTGGTCCCATTCCGTGACGGGCGGCCCCGTGTCCGACTGTTTCGAGAACAGGGATGGCATCCTGACGCTGACGCGGTCCTACCTGCATGATTTCGCTGCCGGGCTGGGCGAGATCGCCGGACGCGGAACCCTGCGATCCGCAGAGGGGGGCGGCTATTGGATCGACGGGATAGATGAGGCGATCCCCGACAACGCGCTGCCGCTGCGCGTGGGCGCCCCCCGTGTCGGGCATGTGCTGACCGGATCCGAGCAACGGCTGAACCTGAGCACGATAGCTGCCGGAGCGCGCGTCAATCTGCGACTGATCCTATCGCTGCCCTGACAGGACAAACCCAAGGCGGCCCCTTGACCCAAGCCGCGTGTACCGACAGGACCACACCATGACCGACCCGAAAGCCGATCCAACCACAACAACATCGCCGCAGGCTGACGTGACCCCGACATCTCAATTGTCGGATCGCATCCAGCCGCGCCCGATCTTGTGGATCATCACGCTGGCCGCGATCGCCATGTCGCTGTTCCAGATGTACACGGCCGGGATCGAACCGCTTGGCCTGTTCTACCAGCGCTCGGCGCATCTGGGTTTCGTGCTGTTCCTCGCCTTCCTGATCTTTCCCATCACGGGTCCGACCAAACCGCGCGGAACCATCGGCTGGATCATCGACGCGGCATTCCTGACCGCCGCATTCCTGAGCGGCTTCTACATCTTCTATTTCCTCGATGAAATCATCGACCGCGCGGGCTGGTGGTCGCAGACCGATATCATCATGGGGATCATCGCCACCGTCGCCGTGCTTGAGGCAAGCCGCCGGGTGGTTGGCCTTGGCATGACCATCATCGGCCTGATCGCCATCGCCTATGCGCTGGCCGGTCCGCGCGGCGCCCTGCCGTGGCTGGGGGAATGGATGCCCGGCATCCTGTCGCATCGCGGCGCCAGCCTCGATCGCCTGGTGGGGCAGCTCTATCTTGGGCAGGAGGGGATATTCGGCCTGCCACTGGGTGTCGCGGCCACTTATGTCTTCATGTTCGTCCTGTTCGGCGCCTTTCTGGAAGTGACAGGCGCCGGCAAGTTCTTCATCGACCTCGCCTTTGCGGCGACAGGGCGCAAGCCGGGCGGGCCCGCCAAGGCGGCGGTCATCGCCTCGGCAGGCATGGGATCGATCTCGGGCTCGGCCATTGCCAATGTGGTGACGACCGGGGCTTTCACCATCCCGCTGATGAAAAAGCTGGGCTATAAACCGAAAGAAGCCGGCGGGATCGAGGCCGCCGCCTCGACCGGCGGGCAGATCACCCCGCCGCTGATGGGCGCAGGCGCCTTCCTGATCTCTGAATATACCAACGTGCCCTATATCGACATCGTGATGGTGTCGATCTTCCCGGCCATCCTTTATCTGGGCACGGTTTACCTGTTCGTGCATCTGGTGGCGATGAAGGCGGGCATGACCGGCATGTCTGCTGCGGAACTGCCGATCGTGCGCCATGTGCTGGCCGCAGGCTGGCAATTCATCGTGCCGCTCTTGGTGTTGATCTGGCTTCTGGTCAACAACATCTCGCCCACGCGCGTAGGCTTCTGGGCCATCATCTCGGTCATCGCGGTCACGGCGCTGCGGTCAGGCTTCACCCTTGTCTTTCTGGATCCCAAAGCGGGCAAGCCCCTGACCGGGGAACGGCTGCGCGCCGCAATCTGGAGCGGGATCCGCCTGATCGGACAGGCCCTTGAACTGGGCGCGCGCAATGCGGTCGCGGTCAGCGTGGCCTGTGCCGTGGCCGGCATCATCGTGGGCGTCGTGGGCCTGACCGGACTGGGTCTCAAGTTCTCGTCGATGATGATCTCGCTCTCGGGGGGGAATCTGGCGTTGGCGCTGATCTTCGTGCTTATCGCCAGCCTGATCCTTGGCATGGGCCTGCCGGTGACAGCAGCCTATATCGTGCTGATCGTCCTCGTGGGGCCCGCCCTGAATCAGGAGTTCGGGGTGCCCCTGCTGATCGCCCATCTGGTGGTGTTCTGGTACAGTCAGGACAGCAACGTGACCCCGCCCATCGCCCTTGCCGGTTTCGCAGGGGCCGCGATTGCCGGATCGAAACCGATGGAAACCAGCATGCAGGCCTGGAAATACGCCAAGGGCCTGTATCTGATCCCGGCCTTCATGGTCTACAACCCCGAAATCATCATGGGCGGCGAGACCTGGTACGTGATGTGGACGGGTATCATCGTGGTCATCGGCCTTGTGGGTTTTGCCGCAGCGATCGAGGGATACCTCTTTACCTGGATGGACAAGTTTTCGCGGATTCTGGTGGTTCCCGGCGTGATCGCCATCTTCAACCCCGACGAGATCATCGAGGCGGCGGGCGCGGCTGTCGTGCTTGGCATCATCGCCCTCAACTGGGTCAAGAGCAGGCGGAGCGGACCGCAGCAGGCCTGACGTTTCCCGCAAAATTCGGGCGGTGTGCTGTAACTGCGCGGCACCAAAAGTGTGGCCCGGTCACGAAAGTGGCCGGACGGCATAACGATCGGTTGCCCGAAGCGCTTTGCTTGCGCTAGAATCACGCCACACCGTGCGTCTTTTGTGTGACTTCCCACTTTATCTGGTGCTTCTTGCCGGTCCTTCAGCGTGAATCGAAAGGGGCTTGCTCGCGTGCGCCGATACCTGAAAAAGATGCACCTTGCCGCGGTCTCCTGCCTTGTTCTGGCGGGGTGCGGCGGAGGTGGCGGCGGCGGCGGAGCAACCACGGCTGTTCTGAACCTGATGGTCGAGACCCTGACCGGCGGTACCTTCAGCGCCGACGCATTCTCGGTCAGCCGCTTTCAAAGCATCACGACGGATTGGCGTCAGGCGGCGCGAGACCTGCGCAATAGAGCGGTTTATCAGACACAGCAGTTTTCCTGGTATGTCGACAGCAACAGCAGCACCACGCGCGACCCGGCAAGCGAGCCGCTTTTCAACAGCTTCTCGATCGCCTCGTCGCGGGTGGATTACGCGCATGCAGCCGGTCTGACCGGCGCAGGTCAGACCATCGCCGTCATGGATGACGGTTTTCTTGCCTCGCACGAGACCATCGCCGGGCGCGTCACGAGCAGCTACACCGGACCGGTCGAAACACATGGTACGGCGGTCGCGTCGATCCTCGCGGGCTCTTCATCAGAGATGATCGGCGTCGCGCCGGGTGCGAACCTTGTGTTCGGGACCTATGACAGCCCCGCAAACCGGGCCGCTGCGACAAACCTCGCGCGGGTCTCGGGTGCAATCGTCCAGAACAATTCATGGGGTTTCGTCGGTGAACCCGCCAATTCCGCGACCTTCACCAGGCTTTTCGTGAACGGCAGCGAAGCGCCCTATCTTGCAGCCCTGCGGAATTACACGCGCAACGGCGTGGTGGTCTTCGCCGCGGGCAACAACCCGTCTGATGCGACAGCCGGCATCATGGAGGCGCTGCCCCTTTTCGCCCCGGAACTCGAGCCCGGCTGGCTGACGGTGATCAGCGGCGTGCCCAGTTTCGACGACAACCGCATCCTGAATGTCCAGAGGGTCTCGGCCCCTTGTCTGCAAGCGGCGCGCTGGTGCCTTGCCGCGGACGGATCATGGATGGCGGCCAGTGCGGACAATGACAGCAGCTATGGCACAGGCCCGGTGATCGGCACATCATTTGCCGCGCCCGTAGTCTCTGGCGCGATCGCCCTGCTGGCCGAGGCCTTTCCGACGCTGACCGCCCATGACCTGCGCGCGCGACTGATCGCGACGGCGGACAATCAATTCGCGGGCTTCACCGCCTCGGGTCGGCTGGAGGTGATCCCCGGCTCCGGTGTGTTCCACGATTTCAGCACCGAATGGGGCCATGGCTTTCTGGATGTCCGTGCAGCGCTTCTGCCCATCGGCACGCCCGTGGCGCGCATGGCCGATGGAACAGCACAGGTAGCGGATCAGCCGATGATCATTGGCGGCGGCGCGACGGGGGATGCGGTGGCGCGCAGCCTCGCGGCTGTGCCCGTCCTTGTCACCGACGCGCTTGGCGGGGATTTCACCATGCCCGGCTCTGCCCTCGCCACCACGCCATCCACCCCGCCGGTCAGCGAGCGTCTTTGGCAAAGCCTGTTCAGCTCGGACCAACGCGCCGGTGTGATCGAGGCCTATGGCGGGGCCGATATGGCCTTCAGCACCGGCGGCTTGGAAATGGCGTTCATCGCCCCGGATGCCAGCCGCGCGCTGAATGGCGATCCGGCCATGGCCGCCACCATCGGGCAACGCATCGCCGCCGCCGGGGGCGAAATCTTCATCGGGCTGAACGTCACGCGTGACGACGGAACCCTGCTGCCCGGAATCGGCGGACAGTCCAACACGCTGGCCGCGCTGGAACTGGGCTTTACCCACCAGAACAGCAGTGGCGCTTTCCTCGAAATGGGCGGCAGCTTCGGCATGGCGCCCGGCGGAAGCGGTGCGGCGCTGTCACAACAGTCCGACGTGCGCTTCAATGCGTTCCGTTTCGAGGCGGGGCAAAAAGACATCCTGCGGACCGGCGACAAGCTGCGTTTCGGCGTGTCGCTTCCCATAGCGGTGACATCGGGCAGGACCGAAATAGCCCTGCCGGTCGCGCGCAGTGCAACCGGGATCGACTACCGCCAGGTCGGCATCGATTATTCCCCGCGGGACCGCGAGATCAACCTGTCGGTGACCTATGACGCCCCCATCGGACGCGGCACCGATCTGTTCGTGGGCGCAATCCATGCAATCAATCACGGCCATGTCGCAGGGCAACGGGATACGGCCGCGATCCTTGGCATTCGCAAGACATTCTGACCGGGCAAAACGGGCAACTCGGCACCGGTTTTTCCCTGTTTGCAGCGGCGTCTGAGGGCCGTCTGAGCTCCGTGAAAAAAATTTCGCGGCCTAACTTGCATATCAGATAGACCATTCCCACTTCATTTTGGAATTACCAAAAAAAAAACAGATCTGCCGGCCTGACAGGATGGACGCCCTTCGCGGCGATTTTTTTGGCTTTAATAGTTTTCGAATGATGTGTGGTATGCGTTTACACCCTCCTGACAATCGGATCGGTCACCCTGGGGAGGATGACGACATGAGTGTTCAAGGGGGCGCATTTCATCGCCAACCATCCGACAGTTTTTCCATCGCACAGGATCATCGCTGGGATGGGGTTCTGACATCGGAACAAGTGGTGCGGTTCCGCGAAAAAGGGCTGCCGCTTGCCTTTGACCCGGTACAGATCGGCTGGGTGCCGCTTGAACATATGTCGGACGATGCCGCAGATGCGTTATCACCGCTATCATGGAGGGGCAGCCTGCGGTCTGGCACCGATACCGCCCATCTACACACACAGGATGCTTTGCTGCGCCTGAGGGCCTGGGATCTGTCGGATGCCGCCACCTACCGCGCCCTGCTGGATGATGCGCAGGTCTGGCGCTTCATGCATGAGGCCTGGCCCGGCGCGATCACGGAGGACCTAGCCCGCAGCCTGATCGAGATTTCGAATGCCGCAGATCATCACGAGGTTCGGGCCGTGGTGCACAAGGACCAAGCCGTGGGGCAGGTGCGCCTTGCCTTTGCAGGACAGGGCCGCGACTGCAGCGAGGCCGAAATCAGCTATTGGCTGGGCCGCGCCCATTGGGGCCGGGGCCTGGGGCGCAAGATGGTGACGATGGCGACCCAGGCGGCGTTTGAAAACCATGACGGGTTGCGCCGCATTCTGGCGCTTGTGCATCCGGACAATGCCGCATCATCGCGAGCGCTGCGATCGGCGGGCTATGCCTTCAGCGGCTATCGCGACGACGGCTGGCTGATCCACGAAATGACGCGCTGACGCTGCGGCCGACCTCAGTCCTCACTGGTCATGTCGTACCGACCGCCGATGATCCTTGCGGGCACGCCCGCGACGGTCACGCCTGATGGCACATCGGTCGTGACCACGGCATTGGCGCCGATGGTGACATGATCGCCAATGGTCACACCGTTCAATATCTTGGCGCCTGCCCCGATATCGACATGCCCGCCCAGAACCACGGGACCGGCCAGCGTGACCTGCTGGAATATCATGCAATTCGGACCGATCCTTGATCCGGGATGGATGATGATGCCTGTGGGATGCGGCAGGCGCAGTCCACCCGCGATCTGGCAGTGCAGATGGATCTCGCTTTGCGTGATCGTGGACCAGAACAGATGGTTCAGCACCCAGTATCGCCGCACGAGGGCCGCAAGCGGACCCTTTCGCGCCCGCGCCGCCTGATAGCGCCTGATGGAACGCAACAGCTTGGATGCGGGATCCCAGAAACGGCGAACATGCTCGCGGCTCCAGTCCGGCACTTCGGCCGAGACGTTCATCTCCTTGACTGTCACGCTTTATGCCCGTCTCTGCTGATCGGAGCCACGGCTTGCCGCAGCCCTTCTTGTTCAGCGCTCAATGTGGGCAGTCAGGCAAACCCCGTCAAGATCACCTGCGCCGGATCGGCAATGGCAGACGATCATGGCGGTGCTTTCAATGCAGTCTCTGACCGAGGGAAGGGGCACATGGGGTGGCGACATCGTGGATGCCGCGCAGGGTCATGCGCCGCAGATAAAGCCCGGCATCCTGGGCCAGGCCCGAGACGATGGGGGCGATGTCGGCGCGCACCAGAAGCAGCGCCATCATCAAGGCATCCTTGCGCGCGCCTTCCGCCGCACTTGCGACCATTCGGGCAAAGCATGCCTCGTCACCGCCAAGGCAGGTGCAACTCATGGCATGTGGGCACAGGGGACGGCGCGCATGTCCGTTGCACAGCTCGATCAGGCGATGAAATTCGCGGGCGGCCTGCTGGCCTGCATCCATGCCCAGCAGGGCAATGAAATCATCCGTCATCCGGTCCAGCGCATCAGGCGCAGACGCGCAGAGCCGCATGTAGAGTACCGCGCCCGCCTCGATGGGATCCAGTTCCGTGATCCGGCCCACGGCCGCTGCCCCGCGCGGAGGCCGTATCGGGGACATGTCGCTCATTTCGTGAGGATCAGCTTGCCCGCACGGGTGATGCGCAGGGTATAGACCTGACCGTTCAGTTCGATCCGGGCCTGGGTGCCGCCTTGCGTCAGGTCGCGGGCGGTATGGTTCGGGATGCTGTCCTGCTGATGAACGACAGCCCCTTCGTATTGACGCAAGACGATCATGGGCGGGCCTCCCGACCGTTGCTTGTCTCGATCCGGTCAAGCCAGGCCTCCACGCTGCAGGCCTCCGGCAGGGAAAAGCCCTGCAGCAGATCAAGCGCTACAGCGCGGTCCTGACAGGGTGTGACCATCTTGACGGGGCGTTCGGCGAAAATATGCGGTCTGGTCTGGGTCGACATGGCGGAAGTCCTTTCATCTTTCGATTCGGGCTTCCCCTCGGTAAGCGCGGGGTGGCTGGAACACCCCTAATATCTGACAAAAAAACTTGGATAGGTCAATCCGAGTTTTTCTGTCAGGTATAAGATTTTCCGATCCGCCCTTGTCAGGCAGCGGCGCCGATGGTCAGGCTGATCGGGTCCAGACCGTCGATCCCGCCAGAGATCGTGTCACCCGGCACAACCGCCCCCACACCGGCGGGCGTGCCCGTCATGATCAGGTCACCGGGTTGCAGGTGATAGAAGCCGGACAGATGGCTGATGATCTCGGGGATGGACCAGACGAGTTCGGTCAGGGTCGCGTCCTGCCGGACCTCGCCGTTCAGGGACAGATGAATGCGCTGATCGGCGATGGCGCCAAAATCGGCCGCCTTGGTCATCGGGGCGAACACGGCCGAATTCTCGACATCCTTGCCCAGGTCCCAGGGCCGCTGATGCGCACGTTCTGACAGCTGCAGGTCGCGGCGCGTCATGTCCAGCGCGCAGCAATAGCCATAGACGCATTCCATCGCCTGATCGACGGCCACCTTGAAGGCCGGTGCACCGATCGACACGGCCAGTTCCATCTCGTAGTGATAGTTGTCGGTACCCGCCGGATAAGGCGCGGTCGCCCCGCTGAGGATGGCCGATGCGGGCGACTTGGTGAAATAGAAAGGCTTTTCGCGATCCACCGCGATCCCCATTTCCGCCGCATGAGCCGCGTAGTTGCGCCCCACGCAGAAGATGCGGCGGATCGGATAGGTCGCGGTCTCGCCCGTCACGGGTATCGCGGGAATGGCAGGCAGATCGAACAGATGGCTCATCGGCGGGGCTCCTCTTGCTGGCCCATTGCCTCCTGCAATGGGGTATCGTGATGCGGGTCAGGGTGCGGCCCTGCCCCGCGTCGTGATCTATAAGTCCAAAAACCGGCAGGAAAAACCTCTCTTTTCCGGCGCAACGGCTGGGCCTTGGCGACGCGGCAAGCAGAACGTCGCATGCTAACCATCCGCATGCTTGTCAAATTCCCTGCAGCGGCGGTAATCTGCCCCTGAACAGCGCGACGATGGGGATGGAATGCTGGAACTTCATGACATGGCCGGGCATCTGGTCAGGCGGCTGCACCAGATCTCGGTTTCGGTCTTTGCGGATCGGATGAAAGTGTCGGGCATCGATCTGACGCCGGTTCAATTCGCCGCCCTTTGCGCCCTCGATGCGAACCCCGAGATTGACCAGGCCACGCTGGCCGGGCTGATCGCCTATGACAGGGTCACCATCGGCGGGGTCGTGGACCGGCTGGAAGGCAAGGGGCTGATCAGCCGCACCGTCAGCCGGCAGGACCGCCGCGCCCGGTCCCTGCGCCTGACCGAGGCGGGCAGCACCCTGCTGGACAGGACGCGCCCGATCGTGCGCGGCTTTCAGGATGACATCCTGACCGGCCTGTCGTCGGATGAGCGCGCGACATTCATGACCCTGATGCGCAAGACAACGCGGGCCGGCAACGAGCAGAGCCGCGCGCCCATGCAACCGACCGGCAAGCCGGTCTAGCCTGCGCCGCCTCAGCCCGGCAGCCAGAGCGCCAGTGGCGGGAACAGGATCAGCAGCGCCACCACGCACAACGAACACAGGATGAACGGGATCGCCGACATGTAGATGTCGCGCATCGTCGTATCCGGCGGGGCCACGCCCTTCATCACGAACAGCAGCAACCCGAAGGGCGGCGTGGTAAAGCTGATTTCCAGCGCCAGCAACATGATCAGCCCGAACCAGATCGGATCGAAGCCGAGGCTTTGGGCCAGCGGGAAAAAGATCGGCACGGTCAGCAGCATCATGCTGATCTGTTCCATGAACATGCCCAGAAGCAGCAGCACACCGAACATCACCAGCAGCATGGCGATGGGTTCCAGTTCGAACCCGGTCGCCCATTTGATCAACCCGCTGGACGCGCCCGAGAAGGCAAGCAGCTGGCTGAAAGTGGCAGAGCCGAAGACGATCAGGTAGGCCATCAAGGTCACACGCAGCGCGCCGACGATGGATTTCTTCACCGCCTCCCAGGTCAGGCAGCGAAAGATCACGGCCAGGATCAGCACGCCCAGCGCACCGAAGGCCGCCGCCTCGGACGGGGTGACGATCCCGCCGACCATCATCGCCACGATCACCACCATGACGCCGACCATGGGCACCACATCGCGGATGAAGAGGGCCAGTTTCTCGCCCAGAGTCATCGGCTCCACCTCATAGGCGGGGGCGGCGTCAGGGTCGATTTTCGTCTGGATGAAGATCGTCGCAAGATAGAAGACGGCCAGGATCAGGCCGGGAATGATCCCCGCGATCAGCAGCTTGCCCACGTCGATGCGCGCCAGTGTCGCCAGCAGCACGGCCAGCGCCGAGGGCGGGATGATGATGGCAAGGCCGCCCGTGCCAAGGATCGGGCCGATGGACATGTGTTTCTTGTACCCGCGCCGGTTCATTTCCGGCACCATCAGCGAGCCGAGCAGCGCGGTCGAACCCATGGACGACCCCGACAGCGTGGAAAAGCCGGTGCCGCCCAGAACCGTCACATAGGACAAGCGCCCCGGCAGCTTGCCCAGCAGCTTGTCGATGGCGTTGAACATCCGTCCGCCAAGACCGGTGTGAAAAAAGATCTCGCCCATCAGCAGGAACAGCGGAATCGGAACCAGCGCGAAACTGGTCAGCGACCCAAGCCCGTTGTTGAGCAGCGCGCCAATGCCGCGCTCGCCCCCCATGAAGACCCAGGCCCCCACGATGTTTGCCGCCAGAAAGGCCAGCGCCACGGGCATGCCGATTGCCATCAGCGCAAGAATAGACCCCAGCAGCAGGCCAAGTGCCTCATACCATTCCATTATTCGTGTATCCCTGCTTCACCGGAATGCATCAGCTCGGTCCCGAAGACAAAGCGCGAGAACTCGATCGCCATCAGACCGAAACAGATCGGGAATGACACGGTCAGGATCCAGCGCGGAAAGTAATAGGCGCGCACGTCATAATCGTTGCGCGCGATGTTGGTCTGGAACAGCTCGAACCCCTTCCAGGCCAGGATCAGGCTGACCAGCACGCAGGCCAGGGCCACGCCCCGGCTGACAAGACGGCGCAGCGCGGGCGGCAGGGCTGCGGTGACCAGCTCGATATGCACATGGCCCTTTTCCCGCACCAGCCAGGGCGCGCCCAGCATGGTGATGTAAAGCATCGCATATTCGGTCGAGGTGAAGAGCCACGCCCAGGGCTGCATGCCAAGGTTCCGCATGCCGACCGACATGATGACCGCGATCATCACCCAGACCAGCATGGCCCCGGCAAGAACGGCCATGCCGTAAAGAACCAGCGTGTAGAGACGGGTCAACTGCTGCATGTCTGCCTCTGGCGATTGGATGCAGGCGCCTTGTCGCGCCCGCATCGTGATGTGGATGGCGCGACCCCGTTCGGGGGCCGCGCCTCAAGGACTTACTTGTCCAGTTCGGGATTGTAGAACAGGCCGATCAGCGTGTCATACTGGCCGTCACCCATCGGATGCTCGGCCATCAGGCCCTTCATGCGGCCCCAGGTCTTTTCGCGTGCTGCCGAAAGGTAGTTGGCGCGTGCTTCGCCCTGAAGCTCGACCACTTTCATGCCACCGGCTTCAAGTGCGGCGAAATCCTCGTCCCGCTTGACGCGCAGCGCCTCGACCGAGGCCTTCTCATGCTCGATGGCGGTATCCTGAAGGATCTTCTTGGCCTCATCCGACAGGCTGTTCCACTTTTCAAGGTTCACGATCACGCCAAGGTCGGTCGAGAAGAAGTTGGGTTCGACCCGGTAGTTCAGGAACTCGTTCCATTTGAGGTCGATCAGGCCGATCTGGGTCCAGCCGGTCGCATCCACCACACCACGCTCAAGCCCGGCATAGACTTCGGTCGTGGGCAGGTCGATCACCTGCGCGCCGAGGTATTCGGTGAAGAAAGCGTTGTAGACCGCGTTGCCGCGCAGCTTGATGCCCGACACGTCCAGATTGCCGCTCGCGTCCAGCTTGGGCTCGTTCTTCATCCACAGGTTATAGCTGACACCGCTGTCGAACCAGCCCAGATACTTGACGCCCATCTTGGCCTGATGGATCTCGTCGATCAGGGCGATACCGCCATTCTCGCGGGCTTCGATCGCGGTCAGGTTGGATGCGACCAGCGCGTCCTTTTCGGGCAGCGCGCCGCCGTAAAAGCTGCCGGGGGTATAGACCATGTCGACGATCCCGTCGCGCACGGCATCGGGCTGCTGGAACATGCCGATGGCCTCGGGGCCGCCGCGCACTTCGATCTGGACAACGCCCGCACCGGCGGCGTTCACCTTGTCGACGAACTGCAGGAAGGACTGGGTATAGATCAGCGTGGTCGGGAAGGCGTGCACGGCGGTCAGGGTTTCCTGTGCCGTGGCGGCTGCGCCGATCATGGTGGAACCGGCGACAATTCCGCCGATAAGGGTCATCTTCATCGTTCTCTCTCCTTTTTCGGGGGCTCGCCCCCGCCCTGTTGAAGGCGCCCTTTCAGGGTCACCCGATTTGTGCCGCGCGCCGCATCAGGCGCGCGGGTCTTTCAAGTCTCCTGCGGCAGCATGGCATAGGGGGCGTGTTGCGCCCTTTGCGCACGAAAAGCTGCAATCGCCGGGCCATGGCTCGCGGTCATGTCGATATCGTCCCAGCCGTTCAGCAGTTTCAGCCGCCAGATCGGGTCCAGATCGAAGGGGATCACCTCGTTCCCGATGCGGATCACGCCATCCGTCAGATCCACGGTCATCGCGGCGGCATCATCCCCCAGCCGCGCGATCAGCGCCTCGATCTTTTCCTCCGGCAGGCGGGCCGGCAACAGGCCGTTGTTGACCGCGTTCGAGGCGAAGATATCGCCGAAACTGGGCGCGATCACCGCCTTGATGCCGAAATCGACCAGCGCGTAGACTGCCGCCTCGCGCGAGGAGCCGGAGCCGAAATTGCGGCGCGTCACGAGGATGCTGGCCTCGGGGTGGCGGTTCAGGGCCATGTCCGGGCGCGGCGCTCCCTCGGCGTCAAGGCGCAGATCGTGCAGCAGATAGGGGCCGTAACCATCCTTGCGCGGCACCGACATGAAACGCGCCGGGATCAGCTGATCGGTGTCGATATTGTCCTGCGGCAGTGCCACGGCATGACCGTCGATGATGCTCCACCCCGCCATGTCAGACCCGCCCGTCCAGAAGAGGGCGCACATCGGTCAGCGTGCCCGTCACGGCGGCGGCAGCCACCATCGCGGGGCTCATCAGATGGGTGCGCGCGCCGCGCCCCTGACGGCCCTTGAAATTGCGGTTGGTGGACGAGGCGCAGCGCTTGCCGGGCGCCACCAGATCGCCATTCATGCCCACGCACATGGAACAGCCTGCCTCGACCCAGTCCAGACCGGCCTCCTTGAAGATCCGGTCCAGCCCTTCCTGTTCCGCCTGCGCCTTGACCAGAGCAGAACCCGGCGACACGAGGCCCGGCACTTTGGCGTGACGCCCGGCCAGAACGGCGGCGGCAAGGCGCAGATCCTCGATCCGTCCATTGGTGCAGGATCCGATGAAGACCTGATCGACGGGCGTGCCCTCGATCCGCTGGCCGGGGGTCAGCCCCATGTAGTCCATAGCGGCGCGGGCCTGATCGGCCCTCGTGCCTTCCAGCTTGTCGGGATCGGGCAGATGGGCGGTGATCGGAAGCGCCTCTTCCGGGCTGGTGCCCCATGTCACGGTGGGGGCAATTGCCGCGCCGTCGATCGTGACCTCGCGGTCGAAAGCCGCGCCCTCATCCGAGGCCAGCGCCCGCCAGTCCGCCACGGCCCTGTCCCAATCCGCCCCCGCAGGCGCGAAAGGGCGACCCTTGAGATAGGCGAAGGTCACATCGTCCGGGGCCACCATGCCACAGCGCGCTCCGCCTTCGATGGACAGGTTGCACAGCGTCATGCGCCCTTCCATCGACAGCGCCCTGACCACCGGCCCCGCATATTCGATGGCATGGCCGCGCGCACCATCTGCCCCCAGTTCGGCAATCCAGGACAAGGCCAGATCCTTGGCCGTGACCGATGGGCCAAGCTGGCCCGTGACGGTGATGCGCATGGTCTTGGGGCGCTTCTGCCAGATCGTCTGCGTGGCCAGAACATGCGCCACTTCCGTGGCGCCGATCCCGAAGGCCAGCGCCCCGAAAGCCCCGTGGGTGGAGGTGTGGCTGTCGCCGCAATTGATCAGCAGTCCGGGCAGGGTCAGCCCCTGTTCGGGCCCCATGACATGCACGATACCTTGGCGCGGATCGCGCATCCCGAGGCAACGGATGCCGTGGCGGGCGGTGTTCTCTTCCAGCGTGCGGATCATCCGGGCGATATCCGGGTCCGCGATCCGGTCGCGGTTGCGCGTGGGCGCATAGTGATCGACCACGCCGATGGTCAGTGCAGGCTCGGCCACGGGCAAGCCGCGCTCGGCCAGCTTGGCGAAAGCATGATGCGAGCCTTCATGCACCAGATGCCGGTCCACCCACAGCAGGCATGCGCCATCTTCGCGCCGCAGCACCTGATGGGCTTCCCAGACCTTGTCGAACAATGTGCGGAGGGGGGCGCTCATTCCGCAGCCTCCCGGCTGGCGGGATCACCGATCACCGGCTCCCAATGCCGCGCCGCACCCTGGCCGACCCTGTTCAGCGTCATTTCTAGGCGGAAGGCATCCGCGCGATAGAGGGCCGACAGGTATTCGACCCCCTGCCCGTTCACATCCCGCACCACCCGGCGCAGCGACAGCAGGGCAGAGCCTACCGACACGCCCAGCGCCTCGGCCACGTCGGGGGATGCAAGGGTTGCCGTCACCGACTGATGCGCGGCATCGACCTGCACGCCCGAGCGTTCCAGCAGGCGGAACAGGGGCGTCGTGGCCAGATCGGCCTCGGTGTAATTGGCGGCTATGGCCTCAGGCACATAGGTGGTCAGATGCGAGAACGGCCGCCCGTCGACCAGACGCACACGCACGGCGGTCTGCACCCGCGCGCCATCCGGCAGGGCCATTGCCGTGGCGACCACCTCGGGGGCGGGACCATAGGAAAACGACAAGAGCCGCGCGGTCGTCGCCTGACCCATAGCGACCAGTTGCGGGATCAGCGTGGTAAAGTCAGCCGCCAGCGGGGCCGCCGCGCCATCGGGCGCGCGCACGACACTGCCGCTGCCCACGCGCTTTTCGATCAGACCATCCGCGGACAGCGCCTCAAGCGCGCGGCGGATCGTGACGCGGGATACGGCATGGGCTTCGGCAAGGCGCTGCTCGCCCGGAAGGCTGGCGCCGGGGGCATAGGTTCCGTTCGAAATGTCATCGCGCAGCAGCAGGTAGACCCTGCGCGCTTTTCCACCTTCCGGAAGACCTGCTCTGCCCTGCGTGTCCAAACCATCCCCCAAAACCACCGCCCAAACGGGCCGGATTCGTAGTCAACCGTATCAACGGTTTTTCGAAAAGCAAGTAATCCGTCACTTTGAAGCGCAAATATTTGAGCTTTCCAGATACCACTATCTGTATTACCAAAGATACAGATTTCAGAAGGAGGGACGCCATGCCGATCATCGAGGCACATGTTCTGGAAGGCTATGACAATGATGCGAAAACGCGTCTTGGCAAGGCTTTGACCGATGCGGTGCAGCTTGTCGTCCCCGCCGCACCCGATGCCATCACCGTGATTCTGCACGAGATGCCGCGCGCCCATTACATGCGTGGCGGCACCCATCGCAGCGGCGCGCCTGCCCTGCCCGATCCTTGTGCACTGGTGCGCGCCTATCTGGCAGCGATGGAGGCGCGCGATCTGGAGACCGCCCGTGCCATGCTGGGAACGGGATTCGTGATGAACTTTCCCGGCGCGACCGGCCTGACCACGCTGGAACAGCTGATCGCATGGTCGAAGCCGCGTTACCGTTTCGTCAAGAAAACCTATGACGGGTTCGAAGCCCTGCAGGGCGAGGGCCATGCGGTCGTCTATTCACGCGGCACGCTTTACGGCGAATGGCCCGATGGCACGGCATTCGAGGGCATCCGTTTCATCGACCGGTTCGAGGTGACAGCGGGCAAGATCACCCGTCAGGATGTCTGGAACGACATCGCCGAAGTCAAAGCAGCAGGACACCCCAACGCATGACCCAGACCGCAGATATCGACCCGATCACCCTGGCCGTTCTGGCGGGCCGGATGGAACAGATCGCCGACGAGATGGACGCGACCCTGTTCCGCGCCGCCTTCAACCCGATCATCGCCGAGGCGCATGATGCCAGCCACGGCCTCTATCATGCCGTCAGCGGCGACACGCTGGTGCAGGGCAAGTCTGGCCTGCCGATCTTCGTGGGCGTGATGTCCTTTGCCGTGAAGGCCGTGATCGACAAGGCGGCAGAGCATGGAGAGATCCGCGACGGCGATATCTATATCTTCAACGACGCGCATCTGGGCGGCACGCATCTGTCGGACATGCGGCTGGTGCGTCCCTATTTCCGCGAGGGGCAGTTGTTCTGCTATCTCGCCTCGGTCGGGCATTGGCATGATGTGGGGGGCGCGGTTCCGGGCAATTACAACCCCGCCGCCACGGATGCGTTTCAGGAAGCGTTTGTGCTGCCCCCCGTGCGGCTGGCGCGCGGCGGCGAGATGAACACCGACATCATCGACATCCTGATGCGCAACACCCGCCTGCCGCAATCGGCCATGGGCGATCTGAACGGTCAGCTGGGCGCGCTGGATCTGGGCGTGCGGCGCATGGACGAGCTGCTGGACGAATACGGCGCTGACACCGTGCGCGCGGCGCTGGATGCCTTGGGCCACCGCGCCGAAGCCCTGATGCGGGCCGAATTGTCCGCCCTGCCCGATGGGCGCTGGGAAGCGGTGGATTACCTCGACAATGACGGGATCACCGATGTGGCCCTGCCGATCAAGGTCGCGCTCGAGATCAAGGGCGACCGGATGGTGCTGGATTTCGCTGGCACCGCACCGCGTTGCGCAGGGCCGGTGAATATCGCGCTGCCGACGGCGGTGGCGACGGCCTATGTGGCGATCAAGCATATCTTCCCGGCTCTGCCCGCCAATGCAGGCGTGATGCGACCGATTGATGTGCATATTCCCGAGGGGTCCTTGCTGGCGGCCGAATTCCCTGCCCCCGTGGGCGGCTATACCGAAACGATCCTGCGAATGATCGACGTGATCTTCGCCGCCGCAGGGCAGGCCGCACCCGACCGGGTGGTGGCCAATGCCTATGGCACGATCAATGCACTGTCGATTGCGGGCAAGCGCAAGAACGGCCAGCCTTGGGTGATGTTCAGCTTCTACGGCGGCGGGCATGGCGGATCGCCGGAAGGCGACGGGTTGAACCATGGCAATGCGCCGATTTCCACCGCGACGATCCCGCCGATGGAAATCCTTGAAGCCGCCTATCCGGTGATGTTCCGCAAATGGGCGCTGCGCCTGGACAGCGCCGGTGCCGGTGCCCATCGCGGGGGGCTTGGCGCGGTCTACGAGATCGAGGTGCTGGAGGAAAACGGCGCCGAAGCCTTCCTGTTCGGGGAACGTGGCCGGTTCGCCCCCAAGGGCGCCGCAGGTGGCGGCGAGGCGGCGATGAACGTCTTTTCCTATGAGCAGGCCGACGGCTGGCACCATCCGCCGCTGGCGTCGAAAATGCGCGGCATCAAGCTGACACAGGGTCAGGCTGTGCGGCTGGAAACACCCGGTGGCGGTGGCTATGGCCTGGCCGCTGACCGCGATCCCGAAGCCGTGGCGCATGACGTGGCGCTGGGGCTGATCAGCCCGGAAGAGGCCGACAAGGCCTATGGCGACGCATGGAAAGGGGCGCAGGCATGAACGAGGCAACAATTGCAGGCCGCATGATCGGCGTCGACGTGGGCGGCACATTCACGGATGTCTTCGTGCTGGACGAAGCCGCAGGCACCGCCACTGTCGCGAAGGTGCCCACCACGCGGCCTGACCAGTCGGGCGGGTTTCTGGATGGCATCAGCCGTCAGGTATCGGACCTGTCCACGGTCGCGGTGGTCGTGCATGGCACAACCGCCGGCACCAATGCGCTGCTGGAGCGCAAGGGGGCAAGGATCGGTGTCATCACCACCGAAGGGCTGCGCGACGTGCTGGAAATGCGCCGCCGCGACCGGCCCCGCACATGGGGCCTGCGCGGGGATTTCACGCCTGTCGTGCCGCGCGATCTGCGCCTTGAGGTGCCGGAACGCACGCTGGCCGATGGCACGATCCGCACGCCCGTCGATCAGGACGCGGTACGTGCAGCGGCGCAAACGCTTCTGGATCAGGGCTGTGCTGCAATCGCCGTGATGTTCGCCAATGCCTATGCCAACCCCGCGAACGAGGCCGCCGCCGTGGCGGCGATCCGCGAGATCTGGCCAAACCCGCATGTTTCGGCCTCGTCCGAGATCCTGCCCGAGATACGGGAGTTCGAGCGTTTTTCCACGACAGCGCTGAACGCCTATCTGCAACCCGAGGTCTCGGGGTATCTGGACCGTCTGGAAACCGCGCTGAAACAGGGCGGCTTCGGCGGCGAGTTCATGATCGTGCAGTCGAATGGCGGGGTGATGGCGGTGGATACCGCTTGCCGCCTGCCGGTGCGCACGGCCCTGTCAGGACCTGCGGCTGGCGTGATCGCCGCGGCCTATATTGCGCAGACAGCCGGCTTTCCCGATGTGATCACCGGCGACATGGGCGGCACCAGCTTTGACGTGTCGCTGATCGCGGGCGGGCAGTCGATGCTGTCGCCGCAAACCTCGATCGACTTCGGGATGGTCGTCCGGTCGCCGATGATCGAAATCACGACGATTGGTGCGGGCGGCGGGTCGATCGCCTGGGTCGACAAGGGCGGGTTGCTGATGATCGGGCCGGAGAGTGCAGGATCGAACCCCGGCCCGGTGGCCTACGGTCTTGGCAATACGCGCCCCACGGTGACGGATGCCAATGTGGTGCTGGGCCGGATCGACCCGGACAATCCCATCGGCGGCAAGCTGACGCGACTGGATGTCGAAGCGGCGGCGCGCGCGATTGATGAACATGTGGGCCAGCCATTGGGCCTTGATACGCTGGCCGCCGCCGAGGCGATCCTGCGGGTCGCCAACAGCCGCATGGCGGGTGCGATCCGTCTGGTCAGCATCGAACGGGGTTTCGATCCCAAGCGGTTTGCCTTCATGCCCTTCGGCGGTGGCGGGGCGCTGCACTCCGGCGCGATGCTGGCGGATGTGGGTCTGGCCCGCGCGATCGTGCCGCGCTATCCCGGCGTCACCTCGGCCATGGGCTGCGTGATCGCCGACATGCGGCAGGATTTCGTGCAGACGATCAACGCCATGGTCGACGGTCTGGACGAGGGCGCATTGGCCGGGTTCATGCAATCCCACATGCAGCAGGGCCTTGCCATGCTGGACGCGGCCCAGACCCGGTTCGAGGCGCGCGAGACTGCGTTCGAGCTGGACATGGCCTATGTCGGGCAGACCCATACCGTTGCCGTGCCCCTGCCCGTGACGATCACCGAGGGTCGCGTGGTGCCGCCGACACGGGACGAAATCGCCGCAGCCTTCGATGCCGCCTACAAGGCCACTTATGGCCGTCTGCTGCCCAAAGGCGCGCGCCGCGTGATGAACCTGCGCTCGGCAGTGACCGGGCGGCGACCCAAGTTCGACCTGGCGACCCTGGCCCCGCGCGGAACAGGCACAGCCGAGGACGCCCGCAAGGGCGGACGGCGCGTCCATTTCGGGGACCAGTGGCATGACACCGCCATCTACAACCGTCTGGACCTGCCGGTGGGCGCTGTGATCCACGGCCCCGCCATTCTGGAACAGCCCGACACGACGGTCTTGATCGAGCCCGGTCTGACGGGCACGGTCGATGCCTACGGCAACACCATCATCACACGGCAGGAGGCTTGAGCCATGGGCGCATTGACCACGATTGACCCCAAGCGCACGGCGCTTCTGACCATCGACCTGCAAAACGACTTCCTCCACCCCGAAGGCGCCTATGGCCGCGCCGGTCAGGGATCGGATGCGATCAAGGCCCTGCCCGATCGCGTGGCCCCGGTGCGCGATGCGCTGCGCGCCAAGGGCGGCACCTATGTGTCGGCGCAGTTCACGCTGGTCCCCGGACCGGGGGGCGCACCCCTGATCGCGCCGCATCTGAAACAGCTGCGCCCTTTCCTGACCAAGGGTGACTTTGCCCCCGGCGGTTTTGGCCACAGCCTTGTGGATGATCTGGCTCCTGCGGATTATACCATTGAAAAGGTGGCCTATTCCGCTTTCTACCAGACCCGGCTGGAATATATCCTGCGGGCACTGGATATCGACACGCTGATCGTGGGGGGGATCGTCACCAATGGCGGTGTTGCCAGCACCCTGCGCGACGCGCATCTGCGCAACATCGAGACGATCATGCTGTCCGACGGCTGCGCCGCCTTCAAGCAGGAGGTGCATGACGCCACGCTGATCTCTCTGGGGACCGTCACCCATGTCATGAGCTGCGCTGACACCATCGCGCTGCTGGAGGCCGCGACATGAGCCTGCGCGCGCGGCTGACCGCGCCCGAAATCCTGATCGCCCCCGGCGTCTATGACGGGCTGACCGCCACGCTGGCCGAACAGGCGGGGTTCGAGGCGCTGTATCTGTCGGGTGCCGCAGTCGCCTATACACGTCTGGGTCGGCCCGATATCGGCCTGACCTCGGTCTCGGAAATGGCAGATACGATGGCCCTGATCCGGGACCGCACGGCGCTGCCGGTGATCATCGACGCCGATACGGGTTTCGGCAATGCGCTGAACGCGCAGCGCACCATGCGGCTATATGAACGGGCTGGGGCCTCGGCCTTGCAGGTCGAGGATCAGACCTACCCCAAACGCTGCGGGCATCTGGCCGACAAATCCCTGATCTCGAAACAGGAAATGGCCGGCAAGATCGCAGCGATGGCCGATGCGCGCGCGCAGGACGCGACGCTGATCATCGCGCGCACCGATGCCATTGCCGTAGAGGGTTTCGAGGCCGCGATGGACCGGGCAGAGGCCTATGTTGCGGCAGGCGCCGATGTGCTTTTCATCGAGGCCCCCCGCTCGGGTGAGGAACTGGCAACCATCGCGCAGACCTTCAAGGGGCGCGTGCCATTGTTGGCCAACATGGTCGAGGGCGGGCATACCCCCATCACCTCGGCCACGGATCTGCAATCCATCGGCTTCGACATCGTGATCTTTCCGGGCGGGATCGTGCGGGCGCTGGCGCGCACCGCGCAGGATTACTATGCCAGCCTGCGCGCCAACGGATCCAACACCCCCTTTGCCGACCGGATGTTCGATTTCGACGGGCTGAATACCTGTATCGGCACGCCTGACATGCTGGCCCTCGGCCAGCGCTTCGACGGTCAGGACAAGGGTTGAACCATGACCATTGCCCCCAGCCCCACACATGGTTTCGATCTTGAGGTGCAGACCCTGATCATCGGGGCGGGTGCCTGCGGCATGGTCGCAGCGCTGGCAGCACGGGAAACGGGGCAAGAGGTGCTGGTGATCGAGGCCGATCCCCTGCCGCGCGGATCGACCGCGCTGTCTGCGGGGCTGATCCCTGCGGCGGGCACGTCTTTTCAGGCGGCGGCTGGGATTGCCGATGATGCGGCGCTGTTCGCCGCCGATATCCAGCGCAAGGCACATGACGAAAACGACCCTGCGCTTGTCGACGCTCTGACCAAAGGCTCTGGTCCCGCGATTGACTGGCTCGCGGAGCGGTTCGGCTTGCCGTTCTCGGTCGTGACGGATTTCGACTATCCCGGCCATTCGCGGCGCCGCATGCACGGCCTGCCCACGCGCTCGGGCGCGGAACTGGTGGACCGGCTGCGCCAGACCTGCGAGGCGGAAGGCATCGACATCATCTGCGAACGTCGCGCAACGGTCCTGCATCACGCGGACCGGACGATTACCGGCGTCACCGTCACCCTGCCCGACGGCAGCACGGAGAGCATCGGCTGCGCGCGTCTGATCCTGGCCTGCAATGGCTATGGCGGCAACCGGGCGATGGTGGCCGCACATATGCCCGCAATCAGCGACGCGCTCTGGTTCGGACATGACGGCAATCGCGGCGAGGCGGTTCAGTGGGGGCAAGCCCTTGGCGCGGGCACCCGGCATCTGGGGGCCTACCAGGGGCATGGCAACGTCGCCCATCCGCATGGCATCCTGATCACCTGGGCCGTGATTACAGAAGGCGGCGTGCAGGTGAACCTTGACGGTCGCCGCTTCTGGAACGAGGCGCAGGGCTATTCCGAAGCCGCCCGCGCCGTGATGGGCCAGCCGCAAGGACAGGCCTGGGCGATCTTCGACAGCCGCATTGCCGGGATTGCCCGGCAGTTCGCCGATTTCCAGGCCGCCGAGGCACAGGGCGCGGTCAAGATGGCCGATACGGTTGCGGATCTGGCGGCGGTCACGGGCCTTCCTGCGGATGCATTGGCCGACACATTGGCCGCGATACCCCAAGGCGGCACCGATGCCTTTGGCCGGACCTTTGCCACCGCGCCCCTGACGCCACCCTATGCCGCCGTGCGCGTGACGGGGGCGCTGTTTCACACGCAGGGCGGGCTGGATGTGACCGGAACGGGCCAGGTGCGCCATCAGGACGGCACGCTGTTTGCCAACCTGCACGCGGCCGGCGGCGCCGCTTGCGGCGTGTCGGGCACGGCGGACAGCGGCTATCTGTCGGGCAACGGGTTGCTGAGCGCCGTGGTCCTGGGGCGTGCGGCCGGGGCGGACTGGCCCGCGTGACACCGGGGGGTTTCGCAGGCCATCTGCCACGTTTGCAGGCATCTGGCCGCACTTGCTGCGCTGCAGCGCGACATTTCGCCGTTGGTCACATGTCTGTTATTGCGGGAATCACGGGTCCAGCGTAGGCCGCAAGACATGAGCACACGCGCCCGCCTGACCCGACCCGATTGGCTGCTGGCCGGCTTTCAGGCCCTGGCAGAGGCCGGACCCGTCGCCCTTAAGGCCGAACCGATGGCCAGGCGGCTCGGGACCACCAAGGGCTCGTTCTACTGGCATTTCGCCGATGTGCCAGATTTTCACCGTCAGATGCTGTCGCTTTGGGCCGAAGGGGCGCTGGACCATATCCCCTCGCTTCTGGCGGATCAGCCGACACCGGTTGCGCGGTTGCGCCGGCTGGGACAGGTCGTGGCCGGGGGCGGTCATCCGGCTCTGGGTGAACTGGCCGTGGAACCCGCGATCCGCGCCTGGGCTCGCGAGGATATGACCGTCGCCGAAGTGCTGGCCCGTGTCGACAGCGCCCGCATCGCGCATGTGCAGCAGCTTCTGACCGAGGTCGAGATCACCAACCCCGAGATGGCCCGCATCATCTATGCGGCCCATGTGGGCATGCAGGATCTGACAACCCGTGACGGACGCGACAATGCAGGCCCGATGGGCTCGCTGGTCGATCTGGTGCTGGCGCTGCGGTGATCCGGCCTCAGCCCGACGCGCTGCGCCGTGCGAAAGCATCGACAAAACGCTGACGCGCCTCGGGCAAGGGCTTGTTGCCCATGGCGGGCGCCAGATGTTCGCGCAGGAAATGGCCGGTGGTCCGCAGGCCTTCCGCGATCTCGTGATCGGGGGCAGGACCATGCCCCATCAGGCAGGGCGGCAGGGGCAGCAAGCGATCCGCCCAATCGCCCGCACCCGCCCGCGACACGGCGCGCCCCGTGCGCGGCGACACATAACTCAGGTCATTGGCCCCATGCCCCAGCACCGCACAGGTGCTCAGGTCAAGGCCGAACCCGGCCTCTTCCAGCAGCGCCAGTTCCCATTGCAGATAGGCCAGCGGCCACAGGTCCTGATCCCCGAGCAGATCCAGAAGCGCCTCGCTGCGAGCATAGAGCACAGGATGCCCTTCACGTTCGGGCAGCGCGAAAAGCAAAATGGCCGTGACCGCGTTCAGCCCTGCAAGGGCCTGCCTGTCGGACAGGGCCGCCGCCGCCCGGCTGCGCAGTGGTTCGACCGTGTAGCTGCCGATGTGATCTTCCAGCCGCGCGCGCCAAGTCACGTCAAGCTGCGCGCCCGGTTGCAGGATCGGTGCGATCTTGCGGCTGGCCCCACCCCGCACCACGCCGGCGTGGCGGCCATGTTCACGGGTGAATACCTCGATGATGGCCGCGGATTCCCCGTGCCGCCTGCTGCTCAGCAATATACCCTGATCGCGCCAGTCCATCGCCTCACTATCCACGCGGGGGCTTGCGGGACAAGGACAGATTGGATCAGTCCGCCAGCCCCGGTTCGTCCAGCAGATGCCGGCCCTGCCGATCCTCGACCTCGATCACCCAGACATCGCGGTCGCGCGCACGCTGCCGACGCAGGGCGTCATCCACATCGGCCTCGTCCCCCTCGGCCAGAACGACCCAGGCGCGTGTGCCCGACATCAGATCGAAAGACCGCTGAAAGACGACGGCGCGCCCGTCCAGCCTGTTCAGCTTGACCAGAACCGCCCCGGCGCCGTCATCGCCATGCGCCACCACGAAGGCCGGAATATCGGCAAGACGCAGCCGCGCCAGATAGGCTGATACCCAGAAACTTGCGGTCAACCTGTCGGTCAATGGACCGGCCCCTGTTTCATCTTGCAAAAAATACTCATCCACAGACCCCGCGATGCGCGCCCGTGATCAGGCATTCCCGTCCTTGAAATCCAGACCCATCTCGGAATAGCGCTCGGCCTCGTCCAGCCAGCCCGAGCGCACCTTGACCTGCAGGAACAGATGCACCTTGCGGCCCAGGAATTCCTCCATCTCGGCGCGGGCGGCCTGCCCCACGGCCTTGATGGTTTCGCCCTTATTGCCAAGCACGATGCCCTTGTGACCGTCGCGGATCACATAGACCACCTGGTCGATGCGGGCGGACCCGTCCTTGCGCTCTTCCCAGTTCTCGGTCTCGACCGTCAGCTGATAAGGCAGTTCCTGATGCAGGCGCAGCGTCAGTTTCTCGCGCGTCATTTCGGCGGCGATCATGCGCATCGGCAGATCGGCGATCTGATCCTCGGGGTAGAGCCATGGGCCTTCGGGCAGTTCCCTTGCCAACCACTCGCGCAGCGCCTTCACGCCATGGCCCTTTTCGGCGGAAATCATGAAGGTTTCCACGAAAGGGAAGCGGTCGTTCAGGTCCTTGGTCAGCGCCCGCAGCTGCTCGGATTTCACGCGGTCGATCTTGTTGATCGCCAGCGCCACGGGACGGTCCTTGCCGATGCCTTGCAGACCGTCAAGGATCCGCACCACGCCATCGGTGACGCCGCGATGCGCCTCGACCAGCAGCACGACGATATCGGCATCCGCCGCCCCGCCCCAGGCTGCAGCCACCATGGCGCGGTCCAGCCGGCGGCGCGGCGTGAACAGGCCCGGCGTATCGACAAAGACGATCTGCGCATCGCCTTCCATGGCGACCCCGCGGATACGGGCGCGGGTAGTCTGCACCTTATGCGTGACGATCGAGACCTTGGCCCCCACCATCCGGTTCAGAAGCGTTGATTTGCCTGCGTTCGGCTCGCCGATCAGGGCCACGAATCCTGCGCGTGTCATGCGCTCTCCAATCTGTCCAGCAGGGCCTTTGCCGCTGCCTGTTCTGCCTGCCGCTTGGATCCCGCGGTGGCGCTTTCGCTGTCGCCCGTCTCAAGCTGGGCGGCCATTGTGAAGACCGGGGCATGATCTGGCCCGGACCGTTTCAGTTCAACATATTTCGGTGGCGGCAGCCCGCGTGCCTGCGCCCATTCCTGCAGCGCGGTCTTGGCGTCGCGGGCATCGTCGTCGACGGCATCGATCCTGTCCCCCCAGAGCCGCAGGATCAGGGCGCGCGCGGGATCGAACCCTGCATCCAGATAGACAGCCGCGATCAGGGCCTCCATCGCGTCGCCCAGCAGCGCCAGCTTGCGCCGCCCGCCCGAGATCATCTCGGACCGGCCCAGTTTCAGCACATCGCCAAGCGCGATCTCGCGGGCGACATCGGCGCAGGCTTCCTTGCGCACCAGCGCGTTGTAGCGCGGGGCCAACTGACCTTCAGTCGCCTTGGGGTCGCGGGCCAGCAGGGCTTCGGCCATCACCAGACCAAGCACCCTGTCGCCCAGGAATTCCAGCCGCTGGTTATCGTCCCGCGTGGCCGAGGACATCGAGGAATGCGTCACCGCGCGCAGCAGCAGTTCGGGCCTGTGGAAGTGGTACCCGATCCGGCCCTCAAGCGCCTTCAGTTCCGCGGAAAGCTTCACTCGATCCCCTTGAAGTAACGGTCGCTGCGCCATGTCCAGAAGGCCAGCATCGAACTTCCGGCAGAAGAGAACATGATCCGGTCGGCGCGGCCGATCAGGTTTTCATAGGGTACGAAACCCACGCCACCCGCCTGCTGCGGCACCCGGCTGTCGGTGGAGTTGTCGCGGTTGTCACCCATGAAGAAGAAATGTCCCGCGGGCACCGTGTAGAGCGGCGTATCATCCGAGCTTTGCCGCGCGATGTTCAGCACGATATGGCTGCGACCGTTGGGCAGGGTTTCGATCTGGCGCGACTTAAGGCAGGCGCCACCTTCACCGACGGGGCCGTTCTCGCAGCGCGGGCGCAGGCGCTGGGGGCCCTGCGCGGTCATGACCTCCTGAAAGATGCCGTCATCCTCAAGCTGCACAGGCTGGCCATTGATGTGCAGCACCCCGCCGATCACCTGCACGGTTTCACCGGGCAGGCCCACAAGGCGCTTGATGTAATCCTGACCGTTCACCGGGTGGCGGAAGACCACGACATCGCCGCGCTGCGGGTCGCCCCCGAACAGGCGCGTGTTGTCGCCACCGACAAAGCCGCAGATATCCTCGGCGTCGATGTTCAGACCGACCACGGGAATGCGGATCGTCGGGCAGGATGCAAAGGAATAGCCATAGGTCATCTTGTTGACGAAAAGGAAATCCCCGATCAGCAATGTCTCTTTCATCGACCCCGAGGGGATCCAGAACGGCTGAAAGAACAGCGTGCGGAAGATGCCCGCGATCAGCAGGGCATAGACGACGGTCTTGATCGTCTCGATGACGGAATTGCCTTTTTTGGCTTCGGTGGCCATTGGGTCGTGCTCCTGCTCGGGCGGTCTGCGCTACATGAGGGGCGTGGGGGCGCGAGTCAAGCCAAGCAAGACCCAATGCCGAGCCTGTTCCCGCCGGTTTTCCCGGTTAGGGGCCTTTTTCGACGATGGGGCGGGCCTCGATCACCACGAAGGCCTGCGCCCAGGGGTGATCGTCGGTCAGTGTGACGTGAATGATCGCCTGGTGCCCCGGCGGCGTCATCTCGCGCAGGCGTTCGGCCGCCCAGCCGGTGACCTGCATCTGGGGCTGGCCGCTGCGCAGATTCGTCACCGCCATGTCGCGCCAGCTGATCCCCATGCGCAGGCCGGTGCCCAGCGCCTTGGAACAGGCCTCCTTGGCGGCCCAGCGCTTGGCATAGGTACCGGCGACATCCTTGCGCCTTTCCGCCTTGGCCTGTTCGACCGGGGTGAAGACGCGGTTGCGGAAACGGTCGCCGAAACGCTCCAGCGTGGCGCTGATACGGTCGATATTCGCAAGGTCCGTGCCGATGCCCAGGATCATTGTCCTTCCCTTTCTAACCGGCTGCGATGAACAGCGGAAAACTGACACCCAGCGCCCAGGCCAGGACCAGCCCAAGACCCAGCCCCGCCGCAGCGGCCCCGCTGCGCCGTGCGACCCAGCGCCCCATGAGGCCATGGATCACATAGAACAGCAGGATGACAGGGGCGATCATCACCAGAAAGAACAGCCTTTCGGCATCCAGCGCCACGGCGATCCCCAGCGAGGCCAGAAATCCCAGCCGCACGAGGATACGGCGCGCCCATGTGCCATGCCCTGCCCCGCTGATCAGCGTATCTGCCAGCATGAAGGGCACGGCCCCAAGGGCAAGCGCCGCAATGATCCAGCCACGTTCGACCGTGGGCAGGAAATTCGCGCCGTAGCGATCCAGCGCCAGACCGAAGACACCCAGACCCCAGACCAACAGAAAGCCCGCCGCAGGCAGCGACAGAGGGCCGGGCCGCAGTCCGCAGCGCCACAGGATCGCCAGTTGCAGCGCGCCATAGATCAGCAGATGCACCGCCAGATGATCGGCCACCAGAACCGGGAGGCTCTGCAGGCCCAGCATCACCGCCAGCACCGGGGCGACGACGGCCGGCACCATCACGGCCAGGGCCAGCTGCCCGCCGCGGATCGGCGGCTGGGGCATGGCCCGTCGCGGCAAGCGGCGCGACAGCGGCCAGGCCAGCGCCACGATTGCCATCAGCAGCAGTGCCAGCCAGCCACCCGTCGCAGGCGGGGCAACATCGCTGGAACGGCCGAAAGACCCATCCAGCCAGCCCAGCGCCGCCGCCTGCCCCGACCGGCTGAAGAGAACGCCCACATGTCCGACACCCGGCGCGACAATGGCCCCACGCCGGACCGTGCCGGTCGTCACGGTCTGCCCTTCCACGGCCTGCGGATCCAGCATCTGCAAGGCGTCCAGGGCAAAGCGGCGCAGGGGCGGCTCGGCCTGCCCGCTGATCAGCAGCATGTCGGCGGGGAAGGCCGGGGTTACAGCCTGCGAGAAGGCGGAGATCGCCACGATCGGCCCGATACCGGGATCGGCTGCAGCGGTGCGGATGATGATGTCGGTGGCCATCGAATGCCCCAGCAGGGCCACCGGCCCGTCCCAGCCTTCGGCCGCGCGGGCGGCCGCGACAACCGCCAAGGTCTGATCGACAAGGCGCATGGTCGTGCCTTCGATCACGGTGACATCGCCGGACATCGGCACCGGGTTGCGACCATGGCCCTGAAAATCGAAGGACCAGACGCGGTAGCCTGCCCGCGCCAGCGGCAGGGCATAGCCCTGCATCATCTGGCGTGACCCGGCAAAGCCATGCGCCACGATCACCAGCGGACCGTCGGCACCGGGCACTGCCGCGCGGGTGACGGGTGTCTCTGCCACGCTGATGGTGTCGATCTGCAAACCGCCGCGCGCGCGTTCAAGCTGCCACACGGCCAGCAGCGCAAGACCCAGTCCCAGCAAAAGGACCGTCTGCCGCCACAGGCTCATGCGCCGGCGCGCCATGGGTCAGGCCTGTTCGGGGGCGCGGGCCTCGTCCATCAGGCGGCGCATTTCGTGGATGGCCGGGGCCAGCCCGCGAAAGATCGCCTCGCCGATGATGAAATGACCGATGTTCAGTTCCATCACCTCGGGGAAAGCCGCCACGGGCTTCACGGTGTCATAGGTCAGGCCATGCCCCACATGCACCTCAAGACCCAGCGAATGGGCAAAGCTGGACATCTCGCGCAGCGCCTCGAGTTCGCGATCCCTGTCGTCGAAACGCCCCTCGTGATGGGCGTCGCAATAGGCGCCCGAGTGCAGTTCGATGACCTGCGCACCGATCCGGTGCGCGGCTTCGATCTGACGGGAATCGGCGGCGATGAAGATCGACACGCGGCAGCCTGCCTCGCGCAGCGGGGCGATGAAATGGGCCAGCCGGTTTTCCTCGCGCGCGACTTCAAGCCCGCCCTCGGTCGTGCGTTCCTCGCGCTTTTCGGGCACGATGCAGACAGCGTGTGGCCGGTGACGCAGCGCGATGCGCTGCATTTCGGCTGTTGCGGCCATTTCGAAGTTCAGCGGCACCTGCAGCATCTGCATCAGCCCCTCGATATCGGCGTCCGAGATATGGCGCCGGTCCTCGCGCAGATGGGCGGTGATGCCGTCGGCCCCTGCTTCCTCGGCCAGTTTGGCGGCCCGCAGCGGATCGGGGGTGGTCCCGCCGCGCGCGTTCCGCACCGTGGCCACATGGTCGATATTCACACCAAGGCGCAGCTTTCCAAGCGGCTTCATCGCAATCTTCCTTTCGGGTCAATCGGTTTTCTGGCGCGCCTCGGCCGAGCGTTTGGCCTTGGCCTTGAGTGCCGCAAGCTTTGCCTTGATCGCCCCGCTGCGGCGTTTCTGATAGGCGCGGATCAAAGGAACACTGATGATGTAGCAGATCGTTGCCGCGACAAGGCCCGGAATGATCCCCCCGATGAGATAGGGAAAGAAAACCTCGTCATAGAAGATCTTGAGGCTGTGCCAGTCCACGGTGGCATCGGTGAACATCGCCATGACATTGTGCTGCAGCGCCTCGCCTGCGTCCATGAACTTGCCGCCCAGCGATCGCGCGATGTGATCATCCGAATGCGCCGGCGTGCCCAGCAGGAAATACCCCATCCGCATCGAGATGACACCGATCGGAACATAGGTCAGCGGGTTGCCGAAGAAGGTGGCCAGCAGGGCCGCCAGGATATTGCCGCGCATCACGAAGGCGATGATCGCTGCGGTCAGGAAATGCAGCCCGTAAAACGGGGTGAAGGTCGTGAACACACCCGCGAAGATGCCACGGGCGATCTTTTCGGGCGTATCGGGCAGACGATGCAGGCGGTGGCGGACATATTGCGCCGCACGCGACCAGCCGCCACGCGGCCAGAAGAACTCGAACACGACCTGCCAGAGCGGGCGCTTTTCCCTGCGCTTGAATACCAAGGACCTGCTCCTCCCTTACCCGTTCGATGCGACGGCGCGGGACGGATCCCGAAACCTTTCCACTGCGGCCACGTCGCTTTCCGCCTCGAGAGCGGAAATGACCGAGTGCAGATGCTCTGCATCCCGCAGATCGACTTCGATCAGGAGTCGATAGAAATCTGGCTTGCGATCCACGAATTGCAAGTCCGAGATATTGGCCTTCTGCTCGCCGATCAATGTGCAGATACGTCCCAGTACGCCCGCGTCATTGCCGATGGTCAGGTTCAGCGTGGCTGTATGGATCGGCGGGTGCTTGCCAGAATGCCAATGCAGATCCAGCCAGCGGTCGGGCTGATCCTCGTAGGCGGTCAAGGCCTCGCAATCGATGGCATGCACCACAACGCCCTTGCCGCGGAAGGTGATGCCCACGATACGCTCCCCCGGAAGGGGCTGACAGCAGCGCGCGCGGTCGAAATTCTGCTCGGGCGAGAGGCCGATCACGGCGCGTTTGGTGTCGATCTCGTCCGTCTGATCCGGGGTCAGGTCAGGATAGACAGAGCGCACGACCTCGCGCGCGCTGAGTTCGGCGCTGCCAAGGCGTGCAAGCACCTCGTCGCGCCCGTCCAGCCGCAGATGGCGCGCGGCGGTATCCAGCACCTTGTCGGTGGCCTTCTTGCCCAGATGCTCGAAGGCAGAGCGTGCCAGTTCGTGCCCCAGCTTGATGAAGCGGCCACGGTCAACTTCGCGCAGGGCCCGGCGGATGGCGGCCTTGGCCTTGCCGGTGGTGGCGATCTCAAGCCATGTGGCCTGCGGGATCTGGCCTTGTGCGGTGATGATCTCGACCGACTGGCCGTTCTTGATCCGCGTCCACAGAGGCACACGCATCCCGTCGATCTTGGCGCCGACGCAGGCATTGCCGATCCGGGTATGGATCGCATAGGCGAAATCAATGGGTGTCGCGCCGCGCGGCAGCTTGACCACGTCACCCTTGGGCGTGAAGCAGAAGACCTGATCCGAATACATCTCGAGTTTCACCGCCTCGAGGAATTCGTGGTGATCCTCTTCGGCATCGAACTGTTCGGACAGGCCCGCGATCCATTTGGCGGGATCGACGGCAAAGGGGTTCTGCGTGCGGACGCCGTCGCGATAGGACCAATGCGCGGCAACGCCGGTTTCGGCCACGTCATGCATCTGCCGGGTGCGGATCTGCACCTCGACCCGCTTGCCGTCGCGCCCCGAAACGGTGGTGTGAATGGACCGGTAGCCGTTCGATTTCGGCTGGCTGATGTAATCCTTGAACCGCCCCGGCACGGCGCGCCAGCGCTGATGGATCACGCCCAGTGCACGGTAGCAATCTTCCTCGGACAGGGTGATCACGCGGAACCCGTAGATGTCGGAGAGGCGCGAGAACCCCATCTCCTTCTCTTCCATCTTGCGCCAGATCGAATAGGGCTTCTTGGCCCGCCCGAAAACCTGCGCCTCGACGCCGGCCTTTTCGAGTTCCGACCGCATGTCGCCGGTGATGCGGTGGATCACATCTCCGGTTTCCTTCTGCAGGGTGATGAAGCGGCGCATGATCGAGGCGCGGCCTTCGGGGTTGAGGACCTTGAAGGCCAGATCCTCCAACTCTTCGCGCATCCATTGCATGCCCATGCGGCCAGCCAGCGGCGCGAAGATGTCCATCGTCTCGCGCGCCTTCTTGGCCTGCTTCTCGGGGCGCATGGCCTTGATGGTGCGCATGTTGTGCAGGCGATCGGCCAGCTTGACCAGAATCACGCGCAGATCCTTGGACATGGCCATGAACAGCTTGCGGAAATTCTCGGCCTGCTGGGTCTCGCTGGATGATAGCTGCAGATTGGTCAGCTTGGTCACGCCATCGACCAGATCGGCAATCTCGGTGCCGAAGCGTTCGGCCACCTCGGCATAGGATGCCTTGGTGTCCTCGATCGTGTCATGCAAGAGGGCCGTCACGATGGTCGCGTCGTCCAGCCGCTGTTCGGTCAGGATCGCCGCAACGGCAACGGGATGGGTGAAATACGGCTCGCCAGACTGGCGCAACTGACCCTCGTGCAGGGCGCGGCCATAGTCATAGGCCGCGCGGAGCAGCGCTTCGTTGGTCTTGGGGTTGTAGTTGCGGACCAGTGCGATCAGGTCTTCAACCGCGATCATTCCGTCCGCTTCCTTCCTGTGCGCGGGCCTCAGCCCTGGCCCTGTGCTTCCATCAGGGCGCGCAGCAGTTTTTCCTCGGACATGTCGTCGTCCATCGGCTTGTCGGCCGCTTCGCCGCCACCCATCAGAAGGGCCATCGAATCATCTTCAGGCTCGTCGACTTCGATCTGGTTCTGGTTCGATTCGATCAGACGCTCGCGCAGCTCGCCCGCGGACTGGGTTTCCTCGGCGATCTCGCGCAGGGCGACGACAGGGTTCTTGTCCTTGTCACGATCCACCGTAAGGGCAGCGCCAGAAGCGATTTCACGCGCCCGGTGTGCGGCAAGCATCACCAGTTCGAACCGGTTCGGAACCTTGTCTACGCAGTCTTCAACGGTTACGCGGGCCATGAGAGCACTCCAATCAGCGGATGTCGTGTAGATACACGCCACGGTGTATCCTGTAGAAACCCGCTATTTAGGCTGGATCGATGCCAGTTACAAGCCGCTATTGGAATGGGTCGGGTTGCGCCGGTCGCACCGCGTCCCGGTCCGCGGACGAAAGCGCCGCACACATCTGCGCCACGGTCTGACCAGTCAGCGGATGCACCCAGTCAGGCGCCACATCGCACAGCGGAACCAGCACGAAGGCGCGGTCCTGCAGCCTGGGATGGGGCAGTACCAGCTGATCAGGCATATCCTGCGCCTGACGCTCGACGGGCAGGTCGCGCCACGCGGTCTGGGTCGGCGCATCGGGCAAAACCGTGTCACCGGCGGCAAGAAGATCCAGATCAAGGGTGCGCATACCCCAGCGCTGCAGGCGCTTGCGCCCATGACGGGCCTCGATCCGGTGCAGGATCTCAAGCACCTGCTGAGGGGTCTTGTCCCCTGCAAGACGTGCCGCAGCATTCACGTAATCAGGCCCCGCGCCCGCAGGAAAGCACGGCGTGTCGAAGAACCGGCTGACCGCCAGCACCTTCAGACCCGAGGCCGCAATATCATCGAGCGCCGCGCGCAAGGTCCGGTCAGCGCCGCCGTCCTCTCCGGGAAGATTACCGCCGAGGGCGATGAGGTATTCGTGAATAGACATGAGTTGGCAACTATCTTTTGATAGAATCTTAAAGGCTTGCGATCAGAAGAGGCTCGGCCTAATTTCACGGCTACCTGTCGCGTATTTTACACTTGGCACCACTCGCCATTATCCATTTTTTTTCTGACCACCACTCACCCTACCCCTTGGCGCGACAGGACGGAACCCGGAAGGACCCTAGAATGTTTTACAAGGACGAACGGCTTGCGCTGTTCATCGACGGATCGAATCTATATGCGGCCGCCCGCTCTCTCGGCTTCGATATAGATTACAAACTGCTTCGTCAGGAGTTCATGCGTCGCGGCAAGCTGGTGCGCGCCTTCTATTACACGGCGCTGCTGGAGAACGACGAATACTCACCGATCCGCCCCCTCGTCGATTGGCTGCACTACAACGGCTACACGATGGTGACAAAGCCTGCCAAGGAATACACCGACGGTCAGGGACGCCGGAAGGTCAAGGGCAACATGGACATCGAGCTGACTGTCGACGCCATGGAGCTGGCCCCGCGTGTGGATCACATCGTTCTGTTCTCGGGAGATGGCGATTTCCGCCCCCTCGTGGAAAGCCTGCAACGGCAGGGCGTACGGGTGTCTGTCGTCTCGACGATCCGCAGCCAGCCGCCGATGATCGCGGACGAATTGCGCCGCCAGGCCGACAACTTCATCGAGCTGGACGAGTTGAAGGATGTGATCGGCCGCCCTCCGCGGGAGATGATCGCGCCGCGCGAAAACGATGTCTCGGCCGAAGTCTGACGCCTCGAAGAGACGTCGGCCGCTGCATGCGGATCAGGAAGGAAGGGCGGGTTGCAGAGGCAATCCGCCCTTTCGCTTTTCAACCAAGGACTTGCCCGACTGTCAGTTCGCGGCGGCCTTGCCGTTGATCTGGTCATGAATCTCGATCACGCGATCAGGCCAGGTGCTTTTGATATAGGCCAGCGTCGCGGCAATTTCGGCGTCCGTCAGAATGTCGCCATAGCCCGCCATGCGACTGCGATAGCCCCCGCCCACCATCGCCTCGATCCCGTATTTGGTGATGTCGAATAGCTGCTGGTCCGGGTGATGCCATGTGTGGCCGCTGGGATCATGCGGTGGCGCGGGCAAATAGCCCTCGGGGTCACGCACCTGCCAGTCAGGCTGCCCTTCGAGGCCCGCGCCATGACAGGCGGCACAATATTCGCCATAGATTTTCTGGCCCTGCGCCACCGCCGCCGCATCGCGCCACGGCAGGAAACCGGCCTGCTCGGATGCCCCAAGGGGCTGCCCGGCCAAGGCCAGCGCAACTGCCGCAACTGAATATCGCTTCATCGTGGTGGCCTTTCGTCTTGCGGCCCACACCATCGGGGACGCAGCCGGTGCGGGCAAGTCACAGCCGCGTGAGACTGCGCCCGCATGCGCCGGGGGACTGGACCCGAGGCGCATCAGGCTTTACCTCTGCCTGAGACAGGAGAGCCCGATGACCAAACCGCCCCTTACCCTTTATCTGGCCGCGCCACGCGGGTTCTGCGCCGGTGTGGACCGCGCCATCAAGATCGTCGAGATGGCGCTGGACAAATGGGGCGCGCCGGTCTTTGTCCGCCACGAGATCGTGCACAACAAATTCGTCGTGGACGGTCTGCGCGCCAAGGGTGCGGTGTTTGTCGAGGAACTGGACGAGGTGCCTGCCGACCGCCCCGTGATCTTTTCCGCCCATGGCGTACCGAAAGCCGTGCCCGCCACCGCCGAGGCGCGGCAGATGGTCTATGTGGATGCCACCTGCCCCTTGGTCAGCAAGGTGCATATCGAGGCGGAACGCCACCATGACAACGGGCTGCAGATCGTCATGATCGGCCATGCCGGTCATCCCGAAACCATCGGCACCATGGGGCAGTTGCCGGATGGCGAGGTGCTGCTGGTGGAAACCCCGCAGGATGTGGCGGCCCTGGCGGTGCGCGATCCGGCCAAGCTGGCGTTCGTGACGCAAACCACATTGTCGGTGGATGATACCGCCGAAGTCGTCGCAGCGCTGAAGGCGCGGTTTCCGGGCATCGTGGGACCGCACAAGGAAGACATCTGCTATGCCACCACCAACCGGCAGGAAGCCGTCAAGGCGATGGCACCCAAATGCGACGCCATGCTGGTCGTGGGGGCGCCGAATTCATCGAACTCGAAGCGTCTGGTCGAGGTGGGCGCGAGGGCTGGTTGCGCCTATGCGCAGTTGGTGCAGCGCGCCACCGATATCGACTGGCGCGCGCTGGACGGGATCGCCAGCATCGGCATCACCGCAGGCGCATCGGCCCCGGATGTCCTGATCACCGAGGTGGTGGACGCCTTCCGCGACCGGTTCGACGTGACCGTAGAGCAGGTCGTGACCGCCGAGGAGAACGTCGAATTCAAGGTACCGCGCGTCCTGCGGCAACCAGCCTGAGGCGGATCATGCAAGGTATTCCCCGCGTCGCGCTGATCCTTGGCCTTGCCGGTCTGATCCCCTTTGTCTGGGGGGCCGTCACCGTTCTGTCCGAACCGCTGAATGTCTGGAGCGGGCAGACACTGGGTGGCCGTTTCACAGGCCCTTATATCGGGCTGTTCTACGGCGCGGTGATCCTGTCCTTCATGTCCGGTGTGCTCTGGGGGTTCGCCACCAAGGCCAGCGGGGCGGTTGCGGCCTCGGGCTATGCGCTGTCGGTGATCCCTGCGCTTTGGGCGTTCTTCATGACCGGCGGCGGGCCGGTCAGCGCCGCCATCAACCTGATCGCGGGCTTCGTGGGTCTGCTGGCGCTGGACTGGATGTTCTGGAAACAGGGGCTTGCCCCGGAATGGTGGATGGGCCTGCGGGTGCTTCTGACCGCGATTGTCGTGATCTGTCTGGCGGTCGTGGCCTTCGCCTGACATAGAGAAGCGACACCTCGAGGATGCCGCCATGACCCAGATGACTCTTTATTCGATGCCCTCATCCGGCAACAGCTACAAGGTGCGGCTCTTGCTGGCGCTTCAGGGGCGCGACTACGCCCATGTCCCCTGCGAGGCCGGATCGCCCGCGCTGGCGCAGGCCAAGGCCGACGGCAAGGCCCCGCTGGGCAAGCTGCCGGTGCTGCACCTGCCGGATGGACGCGTGTTGAACGAATCCGACGCGATCCTGTGGTATCTGGGCGCGGGCACCGATTGGGTGCCAAGCGATCCTTTCGATCAGGCCCGGATGCTGTCCTGGATGTTCTTCGAGCAGAACCGCCACGAGCCGGTCATCGCCGTGCGCGCCGCGCTGCGCTGCTATCCGCACAGGGCGGCGCAAGCCACGCCCGAGCGCATGGCGGCCCTGCTGGAGGAAGGCCACAGCCTTCTGGCGCTGATGGAGGATGCGCTTGCGGGGCAGGATTGGCTGTGCGGGGCGCGCCCGACCCTCGCCGATATCGCGCTTTATGGCTATACCTGTACGGCCGATACGCGCGGCGGCTTTGACATGGCGCGCTTTCCGGGTTTGCAGGCCTGGTGCGCGCGCATCGCAGCCCTGCCCGGCCATGTCACGCTGGAGCATGCGCCATGACACAGCTTTACGCCTATACGGACGGCGCCTGTTCGGGCAACCCCGGCCCCGGCGGCTGGGGTGCTCTGATGCGCGCGGTACGCGATGGCAAGATCATCAAGGAACGCGAGCTGAACGGCGGCGAGGCCGATACCACCAACAACCGCATGGAACTGCTGGCCGCGATCAACGCGCTCGAGGCGCTGGAACGGGCCAGCGAGATCACCATCGTCACCGACAGCGCCTATGTGAAGAACGGTGTGACCGCGTGGATTCACGGCTGGAAGAAGAACGGCTGGCGTACGGCGGACAAGAAGCCGGTCAAGAATGTCGAACTGTGGCAACGGCTGGACGAGGCGCAGGCCCGCCACAAGGTCACATGGGAATGGGTCAAGGGTCATGCAGGCCACCCCGAGAACGAACGCGCGGACGAATTGGCGCGCGCGGGGATGGCCCCGTTCAAGGTGAACGGGAAAGCGGGCCGATGACCCTGCTTGTCCTGCTGGACTATGCCTCGGTGCTGGTCTTTGCGCTGACCGGGGCGCTGGTCGCCTCGCGCGCGCAACTTGATATCGTGGGCTTTTTCTTCATCGCCTGCCTGACGGCTGTCGGCGGCGGCACGCTGCGCGATGTGCTTTTGAACCGCGACACGGTCTTCTGGGTGGCGGAACCCACCTATATCGCCATCGCCTGCACGGCGGCGCTGATCGTGTTCTTTACCGCGCATCTTCTGGAAAGCCGCTACCGCGCGCTGATCTGGCTGGACAGTCTGGCGCTGGCCATCGCCGTGCCTGCCGGGGTCGGCGTTGCGATGGGGCTGGATCAACCCGCGGCCATCGTGCTGATCATGGGCATGGTCACGGGCTGCCTTGGCGGGTTGATGCGCGATGTGGTCTGTAACGAGGTGCCGCTGGTGCTGAAGCAGGGCGAGCTTTACGCCTCGGCCGCCTTTGCCGGTGCGGGTGCCGCTCTCATCGTGCGCGCGCTTGGCGCGGACACTCTGGTCATGCTGGCCGCCTGCGCGCTGCTGACATGGATCCTGCGCGCAGGATCACTGGCCTTCGGCTGGCGTCTGCCGGTCTACAAGAGCCGTCCGCCAAGGGTGTGACACGCGGATAACGCGACACTGACGCCGATGTTATCGGGTGGCATTTGCACAGGGATATCCTGCCACCCAACTGACATGCATTGCGATGCGTCACCCATTGAAAGGATATCCAGTGCGCCACTTGTTTCTGACTGCCGCCATTACCCTTGTGGCCCTTCCGGCCTATGCGCAAAAGGACAGGACGCCACTGTCCAAGGCCGAACGCGGAACGATGGTGACCGTTCAGGGTCAGGTCGCGCGCATCCTTGACGAAGACACCTTCCGCCTGAGCGACAGCAGCGGCGACATTCGCGTCTATGTCGGGCCGAATGTTGTTCCCGCCGAAGTCGGCGAGACTGTTACGGTGCATGGTTTCGTCGATGACGATCCCGGACCGCGCGAGATCTATGCCCGCTCCATGACGCGCGCCGATGGCACGCTTGTCACCTTCGACTACCGCGACTGAGGGCCGCGCCCGGCGCGCCTCTCAGCGGCGGGCATCCTCGAGGATCAGATCGGATGCCTTTTCGCCGACCATGATCGCGGGGGCATTCGTGTTGCCTGTGGGGATCGTCGGAAAAATCGCGGCATCGGCCACCCGCAGACCTTCCACCCCATGCACGCGCAAGCGCGCGTCGACCACGGATTGCGCGGGGTCAGCGCCCATCCGGCAGGTGCCGCACTGGTGAAAGACGGTCCAAGACTTTTCGCGGATCACATCGGCCAGCGCCTCGTCGCTGTCCACGTCCCAGCCCGGCGTGATCTCGTCCTCGATCACGGCCGCCATCGCGGGCGTGCGGGCGATCTTGCGCATCAGCCGATAGCCCGCCAGCATGACCGCGCGGTCATAGTCGGTATCAAGGTAGTTGGTGTGCATCTCGGGTGCCGCGAAAGGATCGGGCGAGCAGATCTGCAGATAGCCCGTGCTGGTCGGCTTGCAGGGGTTGAAGCCCAGCAGGAAGCCCGGAAAGGGATCGGGGTTCATCAGGGGCCGGGTGCCAACCGGTGCGCGGGTATAGCTGACGGGCGAGAAGTAGAGTTGCAGGTCGGGCCGCGTCGCGCCCTCCATCAGCCGGATGAACCCGCCCCCCTGGTTGAGGCTGAGCGACAGCGGACCCTTGCGCGTCAAGACATAGCGCAGCCCCGCCCAAAGCTTGCCCATCAGCGGGTTCAGTTCCTGATTCAGGCTGGGCACACGCGCACGATAGAGCGCATCGGCACCAAGGTGATCGGACAGGTTGCGCCCCACATGGGGCGCATCATGCAGCACCGCGACACCGTGGCGCTGCAACACCGCGCCCGGCCCGATGCCTGACAATTGCAGCAGTTGCGGCGAATTGATCGCGCCACCCGACAGGATCACCTCGGCCCGCGCGCGCGCGGTCAGGGTGCGGCCATTCTGCACATATTCGACACCGACGGCGCGACGCCCGTCGAAAATGACCCGTGTCACATGGGCGCGGGTTTGCACCTTGAGGTTGGCGCGCTTCATCGCCGGGCGCAGATAGGCGCGTGCGGATGAGGCGCGCAAGCCGCCCTTGGTGGTGATCTGGTAGAGGGCCGCGCCCTCCATGTCGGAGGCGTTGTAATCGGGGTTGGTCGGATAGCCCGCCTGTTCCGCCGCCTGAAGGTACATCCGCGTCAGCGGATGCACGTCCTGCGTGACGTCATGCACATGCAGAGGGCCACCGGTTCCGCGCAACGGGTTCGCGGCGCCGTCCCAATCTTCCATCCGCTTGAAGACCGGGGCCACGTCATCCCATCCCCAGCCCGGCGCGACCGCGTTCCATTCGGCGTAGTCCGCAGGATGGCCGCGCACATAGACCATCGCGTTGATCGAACTTGACCCGCCCAGCACCTTGCCGCGTGGCCAGTAGGAGCGGTTGCCGTTACGGTTGGGGTCAGGCTCGGTCGTGTATTTCCAGTTCACCCGCGCGTCATAGTAGACCTTGCCGTATCCGATGGGCACCTGCACCCAGAAGGTCAGATCGGATCCGCCCGCTTCCAGCAGCAATACCCGGTTGCGGACATCCGCGCTCAGCCTGTTGGCCAGAACCGATCCTGCCGATCCGGCCCCCACGATCACATAGTCGAAGTCCTGCACGTCTTGCCCCTGCCCCTTGCCGGCCTCATGGCCCGTTCTGTCCGGGCCATTACCTCACCTTGCAGCATAACGACAACCATCCGGGCGCTCGTGACGAAAAGCGACAGTTTCATGACGGTCCAAGGCCAGATGCGGCCTGTCGTTCAAAACGGAAAGAACAGCGGAATGATCGTGATCGCGACGATCCCGAAGATGATGTTCAGCGGCAGGCCCACCTTGATGAAATCGGCAAAGCGATAACCCCCGGCGCTGTAGACGAAGGTGTTCGTCTGGTAGCCGATCGGCGTTGCGAAACTGGCAGAGGCTGCGAACATTACGGCCATGATGAACGGGCGCGGATCGAACCCGAGCTGGACCGCGAGGGCGAT
>JBFHIW010000003.1:0-111422 GCA_041596235.1 Paracoccaceae bacterium | reverse complement strand
TGCCAAGATCCGCGCGCAACTGAAGGAATGGGAAGAGGCCGGTTATGGCCATCTGCCGGTCTGCATGGCCAAGACGCAGTATTCCTTCACCACCGACCCCGGCCGCCGGGGCGCGCCCGTGGGCCATTCGGTGCCGGTGCGTGAAGTGCGCCTGAGCGCGGGTGCGGGGTTCGTCGTGGTGATCTGCGGCGAGATCATGACCATGCCGGGCCTGCCGCGCGTGCCAAGCGCCGAGGCGATCCGGTTGAACGACGCGGGCCAGATCGAAGGCCTGTTCTGAACGGCCGCCGGGGGAGCCTCCGGCGGGGATATTTGCAGCAAGAAGAAACGAGGAGTGCGGCGCATGACGGCCAGCATCATCGACGGCAAGGCATTCGCGGCAGGGCTGCGCGACACGGTGGCGGGGCATGTCGCCGCTTTGGCGGCTGATCATGGTCTGGTGCCGGGACTGGCGGTGGTGCTGGTGGGCGAGGACCCGGCCAGTCAGGTCTATGTTCGCTCGAAGGGGAAGATGACGGTCGAGGTCGGTATGCGATCCTTCGAACATCGCCTTGCGGCGGACACCGATGAGGCGACGCTGCTGAAGGTGATTCAGGATCTGAACAATGATCCGCAAGTGCATGGAATCCTTGTGCAACTGCCACTGCCGGATCATCTGGATTCGGATCTGGTGATCAATGCGATCGACCCGGCCAAGGATGTGGACGGCTTTCACATTTCGAACGTCGGGCTGCTGGCGACGGGGCAGAAGGCAATGGTGCCTTGCACGCCGCTGGGATGTCTTCTGATGCTGCGCGCACATCACGGCAACCTGTCGGGGATGGAGGCTGTGGTCATCGGGCGCTCGAACATCGTGGGCAAGCCGATGGCGCAATTGCTGCTGGGCGAAAGCTGTACGGTGACGATCGCGCATTCGCGCACCCGCGACCTGCCCGGCGTTGTGCGGCGCGCCGATATCGTCGTGGCCGCCGTGGGGCGGCCGCAGATGGTGCCGGGCGACTGGATCAAGCCGGGCGCGACCGTGATCGACGTGGGCATCAACCGGATCGACGCGGGCGAGGGCAAGACCCGTCTGGTGGGCGATGTCGATTTCGATGGCGCCGCCGCGGTGGCGGGCGCGATCACGCCGGTGCCGGGCGGGGTGGGGCCAATGACGATTGCCTGCCTGCTGGCCAATACCGTGACCGCCTGTTGCCGGGCCAATGGCCTGCCGGAACCCGAGGGGCTGACGGTCTGATCCCGTTCCTCGCGGCGCCCTGACAGGGTGCCGGTTACGATGCGCCCGACGCCGTGACCGGGATCATCGTGCCCTGCAGCACCGCGATCAGGGTCAGCTTGCCGTCTTGCAGCGCATGCACATCGGCGCTGACCACCATCAGCCGCCGCCCCGGTTTGATCACCCGTCCCGTCGCGATGAGAAGATCACCCCGGGCCGGGGCAAGCAGGTTGATCTTGATCTCTGCGGTCAGAACGTCGCTCTCTGCGGGCATCAGGCTCAATGCGGCATAGCCCGCCGCGCTGTCGCCCAGTGAAAAGGTCAATCCGGCATGGCCGAACCCCTGCTGCTGACGCATGCCGGGCAGGATGGGCGCCTCGATCCGCACCTCGCCGGGGGTGACGGCGGCCAGTCTTGCGCCAAGGCTCTGCATCATGGTCTGCGCGGCGAAACTGCCTGCGATACGGTCGGTGATTGCCTGATCCATCTGTCCATCCTCATGTTGCCCGACTTGCCGTAAGAAAAAGGTTACAGCATCGCGTTTTTTCGATGTGTCTTCTCTTGGTTTGACCTTGGGTCGCGCTAAACTTACCGGCCAATCGGCTCGTAAGTGGTTGGAGGGCTAGCCTGTTGTTGTTTGTTCTGAAAGCGGTAAGGGCCGCGGCGCGGGCCTTGTTGCATCCGGGTAACATTTCCTTCGGCTTTCTTGTTGTGGTGGGAACGGTCATCACCGGCCCGTTCAATACACTGACACGCCTGACGCTCGAAGAACGTATCCTCTACTGGAGCGGCGTGGTCGTCTTTTCGATCTTCATCGCGACGCTGGCGGAAAAACTGGTGCGTGGCTTTCCAAGAGAAGCGTCGGAGGTGGTGATCATCCTTGTGGACTCTGCCGTCATGACGGGTCTGTTTTCACCGATCGCCTATGGCTGGACCATTCTGTTTTTCGACATCAGCCTGAGCTGGCGGGATTTCTTCCAAGTCGCCATGAACGTGATGCTGATCAGCCTTGTGATTTTCGCCTGCCGCAAGCTGGTGTTCGACTGGGCAAAGACGGCGACCTTCGATCGTGCGCAAAGCGGGTCCATGCCCGATCTCAATCCGTCGACAAACGACACAGCGCCCGAGCGGCCGCGGCTGGCCCGTCGCATTGCCGATGATGATCCCGGTCCGATCATCCGGATCGAGGCGATGGATCACTTTGTCACGGTCTTCACCGAAAAGCACAGTTACCAATTGCGGATGCGTTTTGCCGATGCCGTGGACGAGATGGACGGCGTTTCGGGCCTTGTCACGCATCGGTCGCATTGGGTGGCCTGCGTGGCCGTGGATGAGGTGGAATGCAAGAACGGCCGGATGTTGCTGCGGCTGAACTGTGGAACCCGCGTGCCGGTCAGCCGCAAGTATCGCCCTGCGCTGGAAGACATGGGCCTCGTCTGAGGCCACCGCCCTGCGCAACGGTCAACGCGGCATCGGTATCGCGACCGGCTGTCGCCCGGTCAGAACCGCGATCGCCTCGGGCCTCATCAGGCCGTGAAGCGCCTTGTCGGTGCTGCGCAACCCCCCGGTATAGGTGCCATAGGCCGGCAGGATCACGCGGGCGCTGTCGATCAGGAAGGCGGGGCGGCTGAGGGTGCCCGCGCGAGTGCGCAATTGTGCCTTGGGGTGATAATGGCCCGAGATTTCACCGCGGGCGCCGGGGTCTGCGATATGGCGAAAGGTCAGGGGGGGCAGGTGCAGCTCGGCCAGATGAGTGCCGCCCAGATCGACGGGGCCGGGGTCGTGATTGCCCTCGGCCCAGATCCAGCGCCGTCCCGCCTGCAGACGCGCAATCCACAGGCGCGCCTCTTCGGGCAGACCATCCTGTGCCGCCAGATCGTCGAAACTGTCGCCAAGGCAGACCACGGTCGTGGCGCGCGTCGCCTCGAGATCGGATTGCAGCCGGGTCAGTGTGTCCTGCACCTCATAGGGGGGCAGGACCATGCCGCCGTGCCGCACGCGCCGTTCCGATTTGCCGAAATGCAGGTCGGATACGGTCAGCAGCGCTTGTGCGGGCCAATGCAGCGCGCCCGAGGGCAGGGCCTTCAGGGTTTCCCCGGCCAGTGTGAAGGCGTGATGGATCATGAAGTGGGTGATGGCAGGACCGGCGGCGCAAGACAAGGCCTCAGCCCAGTCATCAACTCGGGCCTCAATTCGGGCTTCAGTTCAGGCCTGCCTCGCGCATCAGCTCATCCGCGGCTTCGGCCATCAGGCGTTCGCGGGCCATGCCCTCGACCGGGACGCGGCCCATTTCAAGAAATAGCGGCGCGGAAAACGGTGTCAGGCGGTTCAGGCGGATCAGGTCGATCCGGTCGCCCACCCGTTCCAGCATTTCGCGCACCCGGCCGAAATCGACAAGGCCGCGCATCGCCTCGGTGCGCGTGATCTGCAAAAGCAGGTGATCGGGGTCGTATTTGACCAGCGTGTCATAGAGGATGTCGGAGGAAAACGTGGCTTGCCGCCCGCTTTTGCGCTGCCCCGCGCTGATGCGGTCGATCAGCCCCGCGATGGTGGCCGAGGCGCGGAAGGTGCGTTTCATCACGGCATTGCCCTTGAACCAGGCCTCCAGCCCATCCTCAAGCTTTTGCGGGTCCAGCAGGGCGCGCGCGTCTGTCAGGGGCTTGAGGCCCCAGATCAGCGTGGCGTAATCGGTGGCGACGAAGCCCAGGGGATCAAGCCCCATCTCCTCCATCCGTTTGGTCAGCAGCAGGCCCAGCGTTTGCTGCGCGTTGCGGCCTGCAAAGCCATAGACGCAGGCATGTTCGCGCCCATCATGGGGGAAGCTTTCGATCAGCAGGCGGCCGGGTTCGGGCAGGCGGCTGACGCGGCGCTGCAGCGCCAGCCAGTCGCGGGTATGGCCGGGCAAGGCGGGCCAGTCATCGGCCTGCAACATGCGCAGGATGCGGGTGCTGAGCTGGGTGGAGGTGGCGAATTTCGTGCCCATGAAAGTCGCGATCTTGGGCTTGCGGCCCGGATCGGGGCTGACCTCGACCGTCATCTCGCGCAGGCCCTCATAGCGCACGATCTGCCCACCGATCAGAAAGGTGTCGCCGGGGGTGAGGGTGGCGGCAAAGGCCTCTTCGATCTCGCCCAGCGGTTTGCCGCCCCGGTTGCGCCGGAAGCGGACCTTGAGCGTGTCGGTATCCTGGATCGTGCCGATGTTCATGCGGATCTGGCGCGCGGCGCGCGGGTCGCGCAGCTGCCACAACCCGTCAGGGCGCTGCATCAGGCGTTGCCAGCGGTCATAGGCGCGCAGGGCATAGCCGCCGGTGGCGATGAAATCGAGGCAAGCGTCGAAACCGGCGCGGGTCAGGGTGGCATAGGCGCCCGCCGTCGTGACCTCGGCGTAAAGGGCATCGGCGTCGAAAGGCCCGGCGCAGGCCGCAATCAGGATCTGTTGGCAAAGCACGTCCAAAGGGCCATTCCCGCGCGCCTCGCCGTCCAGATCATGCGCCTTGACGGCCTCCAGCGCGGCGAGGCACTCGACAACCTCGAACCGGTTGGCGGGCACCAGCAGCGCCTTGGAAGGGGCGTTGTAGCGGTGGTTGGCCCGTCCGATGCGTTGCACCAGACGTTTGACGTTCTTTGGCGCGCCGATCTGGATCACCAGATCCACATCGCCCCAGTCGATGCCCAGATCAAGGCTGCCGGTGCAGACGATGGCGCGCAACTGGCCTGCCACCATCGCCGCCTCGACCCGCGCGCGCTGATCGCGGTCAAGGCTGCCGTGGTGGATGCCGATGGGCAGCGCATCCTCATTCGCAAGCCACAGGTTGTGAAAGAAGATCTCGGCCTGCGCGCGGGTATTGTGGAAGATCAGCGTGGTGCGATGCGCCTTGACCTGTTCCAGCACCGCCGGGATGGCATAGGCGGCGCCACCGCCGGCCCATGGCGGCGGCTGATCGGTGGTCAGCATGGCGATATCGGGATCGGGACCCGGATCGGCGGTGAGGATCGGGCAGGGATCGGGGTGGCGCGCGAGGAAACGCGCGATGGCGGCAGGGTCGTCCACGGTGGCTGACAGACCCACGCGGCGCAGATCGGGGCGCAACTGCTGCAGGCGGGCCAGCGCCAGCATTAGCTGATCGCCGCGCTTGGACTCTGCCAGCGCATGGATTTCGTCGACCACGACGCGCTTCAGCCCCGCGAAGATGCGGGGGGCATCCTCGTAGCTGGTCATCAGGGCAAGGCTTTCCGGCGTCGTCAGCAGGATATGCGGGGGGTCGGCCCGCTGGCGGCGCTTGGCATGGGCCGAGGTGTCGCCGGTGCGATCCTCGATCCGGATGGGCAGACCCATCTCGGCCACGGGTGTTTGCAGGTTGCGCTTGATATCGGCGGCCAGCGCCTTGAGCGGCGAGACATAAAGCGTGTGCAGGCCGCTGTGGTCGGCGGTCGCAAGATCTGCCAGCGTCGGCAGGAACCCCGCCAGCGTCTTGCCGCCGCCGGTGGGGGCGATCAGCAGGAGGGCCGGATCATCGGCCCGCGCCAGCATGTCCAACTGATGCGGATGCGGCGCCCAGCCCTTGGTCTGGAACCAGTCGGTGATGATGGGGGGCAGGGCGGTGCTCATGCCTGCAGACCTAGGGCAAGCGGGTGCGCAAGGCTAGGGGCCTGCACAGGGCGCGCGCGATCATGGCGCAGGCTGACCCCATCGGCCGGGGATGCCTCCGGCGGGGATATTTGGGGCAAGAAGAAGCGGGCACGCGGTGAAGGGGGCGGCGCCTTGCCATTGTCGACCTCTTGTCATTGTCAACCTCTTGCCTGTGCCGCGTGGTTCGTCTTGCGCGTTTCACGTCGCGGCGCTAGGCCCTTGGGCATGAGTGACGTGACCCCTGCTCCCCTGACCCCCACGCAGCACCTGCGCGCCATCGGCGTGCTGGGCCTGCCGCTGATCCTGAGCCATGTGGCGCAGTTCTCGATCTCGCTGACCGATGCGCTGATGCTGGGCTGGTATGATGTGACGGCCCTGGCGGCACAGGTGCTGGCGGGGATGGTGTTCTTCGTGCTGTTCCTGTTCGGATCGGGCTTCGCCTGGGCCGTGATGCCGATGGTGGCCGAGGCGGAATCGGGCGGACAAAGCCAGCAGGTGCGGCGCGTCACACGCATGGCCATGTGGCTGTCGATCCTGTTCGGCGCGCTGTCGATGCCCTTGATGATCTGGTCCGAGCCGATCCTGCTGCTGCTGGGCCAGACCGAGGAGATCGCGCGCGAGGCCAGCCGCTACCTGAAGGTGGCGGGCTGGGGTATCTTTCCGGCGCTTCTGGTGATGGTGCTGAAATCCTATCTGGCGGCGCTGGAGCGGACTCAGGTCGTGCTCTGGGTCACGATCGGGGCGGTGGTGGTCAATGTGATCGTGAACTACGCGCTGATCTTCGGCAACTGGGGCGCGCCCGAGATGGGGATCGTGGGGGCGGCCTGGGCCTCGGTCTCGGTGCATTTCGTGTCGCTGCTGCTGCTGGCGATCTATGCGGGCGTGGTCACGCGGGAACATGCGCTGTTCATCCGCTTCTGGCGACCCGATTGGGAGGCGTTCGGCCAGGTGTTCCGGCTGGGCTGGCCCATCGGGATCACCACCCTGGCCGAGGTGGGGCTGTTCGCCGCCGCCTCGATCATGATGGGCTGGCTGGGCACGCTGCCCTTGGCCGCGCATGGAATCGCGCTGCAGATCGCATCACTGGTGTTCATGATCCATCTGGGTCTGGGCAATGTGGCCACGGTGCGCGCGGGGCGCGCGCTGGGCGTGCAGGACTGGGGCGGGTTGCGGCTGGGCGCGAAGGTCGTGGTGATGCTGTCGCTGGGCCTTGCGGCGCTGACGGCGGTGCTGTTTCTGGTGATGCCCGACGTTCTGATGGGCCTGTTCCTGTCGCCGGAGGAGCCGGACCGTCCGGCTGTCATCGCCATCGGCGTGGTGCTGCTGGCGGCGGCGGCGCTGTTCCAGCTGGCCGATGCGGCGCAGGTCATGGCGCTGAGCCTGCTGCGCGGGGTGCAGGACACGCGGGTGCCGATGATCATCGCCACGTTGTCCTACTGGGCGGTAGGCATGCCCGTGGCCTATGTGATGGGCTTTGTCTTTGGCTGGGGTGGCGTGGGCGTCTGGCTGGGGCTGGCCGTCGGGCTGGCGGGTGCCGGGCTGTTCATGATGCTGCGCTTCTGGGGCGTGATCCTGCCACGGCTGTCGGCGCAGACCTAGGGCGGCGCGCTTATTCGCCCTTCATCACGCGGTCTGCCTTCTTGCGCACCAGCACGGTGCGCAGGTCATGCATGGCCAGCAGGAGCGTATCTGTGACCGCATCCAGCTGTTCATCCGTGGCGCGGGTCTGGACCCATTGCGCGGTCAGGTTCAGGTGATCCACCGCGCGCAGGATATCATCCACCTCGCGCGCGGCCAGAAGTGCGGTACGTTGGGCCATCCAGCCGGTGATCGCCTCCATGTCCGCCTCGGACAGGCGGCGGTCACCATGGGGCTTCACCTCGCCGTTGCGCATGTTGATCGTGGCGATCTGGTCCATCTCGATGCGGCGCTGGCGGTTCTCGGTATCGACACGGTAGACAAGCGCCCCGTTCTCGCGGACACGGAAATAGTAATCGGGAAGCTCGCCTGCCATGTCGTCGGATCCTTTGCTGCCTCAGGTCAGGGCTGCGCAAAACCTCTGGATGCGGTCGCAAGCCTCGGCCAGAGCCGTGTCAGAGGTAGCGTAGCTGATGCGGAAGTTCGGTGAAAGGCCGAAGGCCGCCCCGAACACGACGGCAACGCCGGTATCTTCCAGCAGGGCGCGGGCAAAGGTCTCGTCATCCGCGATCAAAGTGCCTGCGGGGGTGGTCTTGCCGATCAGCCCCGCGATGGACGGATAGACATAGAATGCACCCTCGGGCACCGGGCAGGTCACGCCCTCGATCGCGTTCAGCGCCTTCACCACCAGATCCCGCCTGCGGGCGAACATCGCGTTGTTGGGCGCGATGAAGTCATGCGTGCCGTTCAGCGCCTCGACCGCGGCCCATTGGCTGATGGTGCAGGGGTTCGAGGTGCTTTGCGACTGGATCTTGCGCATGGCGTCGATCAGGGGCTTGGGGCCTGCCGCATAGCCGATCCGCCAGCCGGTCATCGCATAGGCCTTGGAGACGCCGTTGACCGTCAATGTGCGGTCGTAAAGCGCGGGTTCGACCTGCGCGGGGGTGCAGAATTTGAAATCGTCATAGGCGAGGTGTTCATACATGTCGTCGGTCAGCACCCAGACATGCGGATGGCGCATCAGCACATCGGTCAGCGCCTTCAGCTCTTCCCGGCTATAGCCCGCCCCGGTGGGGTTGGAGGGCGAGTTGAACAGGAACCACTTCGTGGCGGGCGTGATCGCGGCCTCGACCTGATCGGCGGTGATCTTGAAGGCATTCTCCAGTGTCGCCTCGATGAAGACCGGCGTGCCACCCGCCAGCATCACCATGTCGGGATAGCTGACCCAGTAGGGGGCGGGGATCACCACCTCGTCGCCGGGGTTCAGCGTGGCCATCAGCGCGTTGTAAAGCACCTGTTTGCCGCCGGTGCCGACGCTGACCTGATTGGGCGCGTAGTCCAGCCCGTTGTCACGCTTGAACTTGGCGCAGATCGCCTGCTTCAGCTCAGGGATGCCGTCGACGGCGGTATAGCGGGTCTTGCCGGCCTCGATCGCCTTGATGCCGGCCGCGCGGATATGGGCGGGGGTGTCGAAATCAGGCTCGCCCGCGCCGAGGCTGATGATGTCGCGGCCCTGGGCCTTGAGTTCCATCGCCAGATTGCTGACCGCGATGGTCGGTGACGGTTTTACGCGATCGAGCGTCTTTGACAGGAAGGACATGGGCTTGGGCCTCTGGTTTGAATTCGGCAGTTCAATGTCTTAGGATGCAGCCAAAGCCCGATCAAGCAGGATCGGCGGATGGGAGAGAAATGACACAGGACCAGCCAGCCAGCGACCAGATAAATGCGCAGCCAGATCTTGAAGAAAACTGGTACGGCCCCGACACGGCGACCTTCGGCGACCGTGTCGCCGCAGCGCGTGAAGCAGCCGGGATGAGCCAGAAACAGCTGGCCCGCAGGCTGGGCGTGAAGATCGGCACCGTGCGCGGCTGGGAAGATGACCTGTCGGAGCCGCGCGCCAACAAGCTGTCGATGATGGCGGGTCTTCTGAACGTGTCGATCATCTGGTTGCTGACCGGCGAGGGCGATGGAGTCGCGGCCCCGGTTGACGAGACCCCGATCGCGCCCGATATCAACGCTCTGCTGGTCGAGATTCGCGACCTGAAGACCCAGATCGGCGCCGCGGCGGACCGGCTGGGGCGGCTTGAGAAAAGCCTGCGGACAAAACTGAAAGGCGAGTGAGATGCTGATCGAACAGGCCCCCGTGGGCGAAACCCGCGAGACAAGGCTGCGCCGTCTTGCCATGCGCTCGATGCGGCGGGGTATCAAGGAAATGGATGTGATCCTGTCGCGCTTCGCCGAGCTGCATCTTGGCGGTCTGGATGATGCAATGCTGGAAAACTATGACGCCTTGCTGCGCGAGAACGATCACGATCTCTATTATTGGGTCAGTGCCGTGTCCGAACCGCCCGAGGGCTTTGCCCCTCTGGTTGCGCGCATCCGTGCCATGCTGGCCGAACAGGGCGGCGCGGTGCAGCGCTAGGGTTGCGGCCTCGGCGTAATCCTTATTTCCATGGCATTTTAGGGATTTCCGAGCAGGTTTAACCTGTTATTGGTTTTTCTGCTGCATGGTCCCCGACGAACGAACAAACCGTCGGAGTGTCCCATGACCCTGCACAAGACCCTGGCCACCGGACCGCGTACCGGTTTCATGGGCGGCTATCTGGAAGCGCTGTCGCTGGTCGAAAGGCTGCACCGCCTTTTGCTGGACGTGATCAAGGACGAATTCGAACGCGTCGGCATGCTGGAGGTGAACGCCGTTCAGGCGCTGCTGCTGTTCAACATCGGCGATAACGAAGTGACCGCGGGTGAGCTGAAGACGCGTGGCTACTACCAGGGCAGCAATGTCAGCTACAACCTCAAGAAACTGGTCGAAATGGGCTATATGCACCACCAGCGCTGCGAGATCGACCGCCGCTCGGTCCGCGTCCGGCTGACGCCGCGCGGGCGCGAGATCCGCGATGTGGTGGGGCGCCTGTTCGCCCGCCATGCCGAAGGGCTGGAAAGCCGGGGTGTGCTGGGGCCTGACGGGATCGAGGATATCACAGCCTCATTGCGCCGGGTGGAACGCTACTGGGCGGATCAGATCCGCTATATCTACTGATGTGTCCTGCGGCGCGGTCGGATGCCTCCGGCGGGGATATTTCGGGCAAGAAGAAACAGGCGCGGCGGCAGGGCGGATCAGTGCGACAGCTGTCCGATCCGCACCTCGAGTTCGCGCAGAAGCTTGCGGCGCATGGCGCGTTCGAAATCCTCGAACCCGGCTGCCACCTCGACGAAGCTGCCCGGCCCCTGGATCACGATCTGCCGAAAATAATCGGCAAGACCGGTGTCCGCACCCTCGGTGATGCCGTGATCCGTGCCAGCCTCCTTCACCTCGATCACGAGGGCATTGACCGTGATCTGCGAGAAATCGAAGGCGTCATAGGCGGCGGTCGGGCCGAAGCCGTCGTTGTTGACCCCGTCACCCGAGACATCCAGCACGCGCGCATCGCAGGTGGGCCCCTGCAGGAAGAGGTCGTGCGCATATGTGATCGCATGGCCGATGGCGGTGGAGAATTCGGCATAGCTGCGCCGGCTGAGCGCGATCCTGTCCGCGACCGCGCCGATGGTGGCGGCGTCGCGCAGCATCACCCAAGGCAGAACCATGTCCTGTTGGACCCTGCCGCTCCATTCGAACATCGCCAGGGCGACGGGGCGATCCGGCTGGGAGAGGATCGCCTCGACCACGTCGGGGGCGCGCAGGGCCTGTGCAAGGCCCCCGCGCTGCAGTGCATCCTCCAGCGGATCCACCGAGGAGGAGATGTCCATGGCCAGCACCAGCGCGAGGCGGCAGGCCTCCTGCGCCGGGGCGGCGCCCACTCCCCCCGCCAGGACCAGCCCCGCGGCGAGGAGGGGGCGCAAGGCGAAAGGCCCGGACACGCCCGCGCCTTTACCAGTGCCCGACGTTGGGCATGCTGATCCATGGTTCCGCGGGCGTCAGCGACGCGCCTTTCTGCAGAAACTCGATCGAGATATTGTCGGGGCTGCGCACGAAGGCCATGCGCCCGTCGCGCGGTGGACGGTTGATGGTCACGCCATTGTCCATCAGATGCTGGCACATGGCATGGATGTCGTCCACCTCATAGGCGAGATGCCCGAAATGGCGGCTGTCTGCCGGCAGGCCATCATCGCCGTCCCAGTTGTATGTCAGCTCGACCGGGCATTCCTCCTGGCCGGGCGGGGCCATGAACACCAGGGAAAAGCGCCCTGCCTCGTTGTCATAGTGGCGCGTCTTGACCAGCCCCAGCAGTTCGAAGAAAGCCTGCGTCTTTTCCAGGTCTTTCACCCGCACCATGGTGTGAAGATATCGGATCGTCATGTCATTCCCTTTCAATGGGCCGTCCCGTGCATCCCGCGGCACCCTGTCAGAACAGGGATCTGATGCCAAAGGAAACCGCCAGTTCGCTGGCGTCGAAACGGCTGAAGTTCGAACGCGTCTTCTGCGCCCGCAGCGTGAGGGTGGGCGCAAATCCCGCATAGTCAAGATCCTGAAACAGAATGTCGACACTGCCGAAGACCGTATCGTCCTGCCGCCCCCCCGGCACGGCGATGAAACCGACGGCATAATTGGGATAAAGGGTATCCGCCGCCCCGAGGGTGAAACTGAGGCGCGCGGGGCCAACGGGCCGGGCCATCTCGTAGCGCAGATAGGCTGTCCGGCGGGTCGAGACCGCATTGCGCGCCTCGCTGTCACTGTCGCGCCAGGCCAGCGAGAGGCTCACGCGATCCCCGTTGGAGATGCTGTATCCCAGGCTGGCCTGCAGGCCGAGGGTCTCGATCGGCTGGTTGATGTCATCCTCGAAGCTGCGCCGCTCGGCCTCTGCCCCCAGCGAAAGGGTCGTGCTCTCGGACAGCCTGATGCCGTGTGTCAGGCCAAGACGTAAGTAGCGCTGGTAGGGATCGCCACCATACCAGTTGCGTCCGCCGGCAATCTCGGCTGCGACAAATCCGGCACCGGCCCCCGCGCCTGTCCGCTGCACATGGCGCAGGCCGGCCTCGAGCAGGGCGAAGGAGAAATCGTCATTCGACACGGCGGCGCCGGGAAAGCTGTTGGCAAGTTCGCGCGCGCTGTCATCCAGCCAGACCCGGCTGCCATAGGCACGCAGGAGGGCTTGGGTTTGCGACCCCTCCGTGGCACGCAACCTGTAGGCCAGCGACAGATCCGCCGTGGCCGTCACCCCGGACAGCGCCTGTGACAGCCCGTCCAGCAGGCCGATCACCGGAACGCCATCAATCAGCGCATAGGGGCTGTCGCTGCCATTGTTCACGTTGGACGAGGGCGCGATGGACAGCCGCAAGCGCAGCTCCAGCGGGTCCATGGCCCTGACCTGGCGATAATCCTGTTCGATCCGTGGCCGCATCGCGGGGTCCGGGGCATGCAGCAGCGAGCGGCGCAGCCAAAGTTGGGCGCGGGTGAATTCCTCTGCATCGACCGAGAGCCGAGCGGCCAACTGTGCGGCTTCGAATTTCTGGATATCCGTCTTCGCATGGCGATAGGCCAGTGCCGCAGCCTGCCGTGCCTCTCGGGTTCGGCCTTGCTGTCGCAGGGCCTGTGCGATGATGAAATGGGCCAGCGGATCCGTTGCATCGGCCTGCAGCAAGCCCTGTCCGATTTGCAGCGCCAGACCCGAATCGCCCTGGTGCAGCGCCGTAGCAGCCACGCCGCGCGCCTGTTCGAGGCTCAGGCTGATTTCGGCGCCGGTGGGCTGCGCGGGCGGGCTGGTCTGGGCCAGCGCGGGCGCGGCCAGCAGAAGCGACAGGATCAGCGCGCCGGAAAGCCTGCGATGCGCGGGCCTAGTTGACATTGGCGCAGAGCACCGGATCGGATCCGGCGGCGCCACACCGGCTGAGGACGAAGACACCCGTTTCGCGCTCCGCCTCGAAGCCAAGGCTGTTGGTGTCGCCATCGAATTCGGTCAGTGACACCACACCGCCCACGGCAGAGGCACCGGTGCCGCCGAAAATGCCGCCATAATCGCCGATGTCCCGCTGGGGCACGCCGTTGTAGTTCACCGTATCGCCAAAGAATGTGCCATCCGCGGCGATGCTGCCCACCCGCAGGGCCAGATCGGGCAGGGCGCTGCCATACTGGATCAGCGATCTGTCGAAGATCGTGCCATTGATCGTGTTGTTCGCGAAATCGACGTTGAGGAAGATCGTGCCCACGACCTGCGCGCTCTGGGCTGGCCGGGCGGCGGCGTCGATCGACGGATCAACCGGCAGCAGCTGGGCGCCGGGCGCGTTGACATTGGTAACGCCCGCATAGCTGCCCGCGTAGGACACCAGCCCCGAAGTCGGCTTGATGAAGGTATTGCCGGGATCATTGCGCTCGTAAAAGCCGCCGGCAAAAAAGGTGTTGAACTGCCCCCCATCGGACGCAACCCCGGCCTGCACCGAATTGCCGGGATCATTGCTGCGCGCCACCATGGCCGTCACATGCCGGTCCAGCGGGTCATCCTGCAGCGTGTAGGCAAGATAGCCGGGGCGGTCCAGCGCGGGCGTCCGGTTATAGGTCGCATCCAGCGTCCCGTTGTTCAGCGAGGTCAGCCGCAGCACAAGCGTTCCGGCATCAGCGTCATAGGTGGCCGATTGCAGGTTGTTGGCCAGAGAGGCGGGGATGCTGGCGGCCGGATCCGGGACGGGAGCGGCCGGATTATCCTCGACCACGGGGGCGTCGTCGGACAGGATCGGCGTAAAAGGGTTGCCGCCGCATCCGGCGAGAAATGCACTTGCCACACAGATGCAAAATAACTTTTTCATAAGACCGCCCTCGAAAGACCCACTTCAGTCGGAAGAGTCCCGTGGCACTGCGGCAAAGTCAACGACCCACGTGGCGAAGAGGAAAAAATTCCCGCCGCGTGGCATGGAAAAACACGGGGCGGTGCACGGATAACCACCTTACTATTGTGGTTTCCGTGGGTGCCATCCTCAAGATATAGTCGATCCCGACTCAGACACGCAGATCAAGGAGCTTCGACATGCCGCTTACACCAGACCAGCAGGCCGAGGTTGACGCACAGCGCGCGCAGGCGCAGCCCACACTGCGCGCGGTATCGCCGGGGATGGAGAAACATCTCTACACCGCGATCCCCGTGCTGGATCACGGTTTTGTCCGTGTGATCGACTACATGGGCGACGATGCGGCCATCTGTCAGGCGGCGCGCGTCAGCTATGGCAAGGGCACCAAATCGGTGCAGAATGACGAGGGGCTGATCCGCTATCTGATGCGTCACTGGCATTCGACCCCCTTCGAGATGTGCGAGGTCAAGCTGCACGTGAAGCTGCCCGTCTTCGTGGCGCGTCAGTGGATCCGGCACCGGACGGCGAATGTGAACGAATATTCCGCCCGTTATTCGATCCTGGATCGCGAATTCTATATCCCCGCGCCCGAACATCTGGCCGCGCAATCGGTCGTCAACAATCAGGGCCGTGGTGCAGCACTTGAAGGCGAAGAGGCCGCGCGCGTGCTGGAGATCCTCAAGACCGACGCGAACCGCGCCTATGACCATTACGAGGCGATGATCAGCCAGGACGGCCAACTGGGCCTTGCGCGCGAACTGGCGCGGATGAACCTGCCCGCGAATATCTATACCCAGTGGTACTGGAAGGTGGATCTGCACAACCTGCTGCACTTCCTGCGCCTGCGGGCGGATGCCCATGCGCAATACGAGATCCGCGTCTATGCCGATGCGATCTGCAAGGTCGTGGCCGACTGGGTGCCCTTCGCCTACAAAGCCTTCGAGGATTACCGCATGGGTGGCGCCACGATGAGCGCCACCGCGCTGGACTGCGTGCGCCGGATGCTGAAGGGCGAAGAGGTCACGCAGGAGAACTCCGGCATGAGCAAAGGTGAATGGCGGGAGTTTATCGATACCTTGGGATGAGGGGTATTGGCCCGCGCGGAAGCGAGGCGCGTAGCGCCGCCGCGCGATCGACGGCCCGTTCCCTGTTTCCAAGATGCGGCGGCGTTTTTTCTACCTTTGCGGCCTGAACTGGCATCCGAGGACTGGGCGGGGATAGACTGACCCGAGTGGCCGTTGCTTCGCCACCCCGCGGGTCGTCGGTCGCGCGGCTTGGGGCGGGGCGGGCGCTGTCTTTCATCCAAAACGCAACCCTGACCGTATCCCTTTCACCCAAAGCGAAAGGCAGCCCATCCGTGCAACTTGTTATCCTCTATGTCTCGACCGCCGCCGTCTTCCTGATTCTGGATGCGATCATGCTGACGCGCGTCCTCAAACCGCTGTTCGAGACGCATCTGGGCGATCTGCTGGCCGAACCGATCCGCATCGGGCCTGCGGCGGTGTTCTACCTGTTCTATGTGGGGGGACTGCTGTATTTCGTGTCGCTGCCCGCGTTGCGCGACGCGGCACCACTGGCCGCGCTGCTCGGGGGCGCGATCCTCGGCGCCATGGCTTATGGCACCTATGAGTTCACCAATTACGCGACACTCCGGGATTGGCACTGGCACATGGTCGCCGTGGACCTGACCTGGGGCGCGGTCCTGACGGGCGTTTCGGCCTGGGCGGGGGTGATGATCACCCGCGCCCTCACCTGATGTTCGGATTGCCGGTTCCGCCTGTCCGGGTCAGAGCAGCTTGAGATCGGCCGCCATCTGGCGTCCGTCGCGGCCTTCCTGCAAATCATAGGACAGTTTCTGATTGTCGGCGAGGCCGGTGAGGCCGGACCGCTCGACCGCAGAAATATGTACGAAAACGTCCTTGCCGCCATCCTCGGGGGCGATGAAGCCGTAGCCTTTGGTCGTATTGAACCACTTCACGGTGCCGTTGGGCATGTCCCGTGTCTCCTTCACGTGTCATCGTTACCATGGCCGTACCAGCCACGCTGCGCGGCGCGCATGCAAAAAAGATTGCACGGCTTTTGCAAAAATCAAGAAAAACACCCGTGAACTTGCACGGTTTCGACGGTATTGAGGGGCAGATGACCGATTGCGAGGCAAGGATGACCCTTTACGGACTGAAGACCTGCGACACCTGCCGCAAGGCAATCAAGGCCTTGCCGGGCGTTGCTTTCGTGGATGTGCGCAACGAGGGCGTGCCCGCCGATCTGCTGGCGCGGGCCCATGCGACATTTGGCGCGCGGCTGGTGAACACGGCCTCGACCACGTGGCGTGGCCTGTCCGAGGCAGAGCGCGCCCGCGATCCCCTGGCGCTGCTGGCCGATCATCCCGCGCTGATGAAGCGGCCACTGATCGTGGCGGATGACGGCACGCTGCATCTGGGCTGGGGCAAGGATGTGCAGGCGGCCCTGCTGGGCTGAACCTGCGACACAGGAGGATACGTCATGCGCAGCGCAGCCCAATTGCTGGGGGTCATCGGCGGGATCATGGCCATGATGGTCGGGTTCTTCAGCTATGGCTATACCGAGGCCGTCGCCCGCTATGGCGAGATCGAGGGCCTGTTCGAGCAGGTCGCCAATATCGAGGTGATCCGGATGGCCAGTTTCCTGTCACCCCTGCTGGCGATTGCCGGGGGGGCCATGGCCAAGGTGCGCGCGCTCTGGGGCGGGGTCTTGCTGCTGCTTTCGGCGGGGGGGATGTATTACGCCTTCGGCTTCAACGTCTTCACCATGTTCCCCATCGGGTTCTGCCTTGTGGGCGGCCTGCTGGCGCTGGCCGCCGGCAAGCCGGACGAGCCCAAGGCGCATTTCTGATCAACGGGTCGCGCGGGTCAGGATCCGGTCCAGCGACAGCGCGCCTGCGCCCTTGACTACCAGCACCATCAGCAGCACGAACCACAGCGCCCGCTGATCAAGGATCGGCGTGTCGGGGACGCGGTCGAACCATGCCCCCAGCGTTGCGGGCTGGGACAGCGCGCCATGGCCGATCAGGTCGGTCATGGTCTGCACGATGACGAAGCCGATCATGCCAAGTGCAGCAAGCCGTGTCATCAGCCCCAGCACGATCAGCAGCGGCAGGATGAATTCCGCCCATGTGCCCGCAAGCACCACCAGTTTGTGCCACAGGCCGAACTGGCTGATGTCATAGCCCGCCGCCTCCATCGCGCGCGGAAAGATCTGCGCATAGGCCCCGAGCGAGGGCTGGAAGATCCCCGAAAGGCCGGGGCCCAGCTTGGTCAGGCCCGAGGCCCAGAAATACCCCAGCAGCACGCCCGCAAAGACAAGCCGGGCGAGGGTTGGCAGTAGCCAGTCGGCCCGCTCCAGCGGGGCAAAGGCGCGGTCATGCAGGCGGATCAATGTGTTCATGGCGTTATCTCTGTGTTCAGCCCCGTCAGGGCACCGCCTGCGAGCAGCAGGCCAAGGATTGTGGATGGATCGAAACCGGCCGCCTCGGCCAGTCCGGCATCATGTGCCGTGCCAAGGCTTGCCCCCGCGATCAGCACCGTGACAAAGGCGGCGCCGCCCGGTGGCAAGGGCTGCGCCACGGGGTCGAAATCGGGCCGTGTGATCAGCACATCCTGCGCCTGCGGCGCGGGTTTCGGGCTGTCCGGCACCAGCGCATAGGACCAGATCGCATGCAGCGGCCAGTGCGAGCGGATCAGTTCGACCGCCGGGGCAAGGGTGAATGTCGTGGCGGCCAGCCGATCCGGCGGGATGTCACCCAGCGTGGCCGGGTCAAGGGGCGCTGCATCGGCAGCGTGATAGGCCCGGCGCAGCGCCAGTTCCAACCGGGCGACATCGCCAAGATAGCCAAGATGGGACAAAGCGGCGGTGGTTTCGAGGAATTCGGCAAAGCCCGCGCCATAATGCATCATCAGCCGTGATGCGGGCGGATTGGCCTGTATGAAGGCGCGCGCCAGCCCGTTGAAGTTCTGTGGTCCCAGCAGCTTTGCCACGGCGGGAAAGCCCTGTTCCAATGCGGCGATCAGCGAGGTCGTGACATTGTTGCGATAGACGTTGAAGCGGCGTCCGGCCGGGCGGCCCTGACCATCCTGCAAGCCCGCGGGCACCGGGCGGTCCGGGTCCATCAGCGCGGGCAGGAAATCCTCGATCAGGCCGGTCATGACGCGGCCCGCAGCGCAGCGTTCAGGCGGCCGAGCGCCTTTTCGGCGCGTCGCGCCTCATCTGCCAGCACGGGCCAGCCGGGCACGTCATTGTCCCATTCCACCAGCACCGGGCGCGGACCCGAACGGGCCAGCACATGGTCCAGCAACGTCCAGACGGGGTCGGCTATGGGCGCGCCATGGCTGTCGATCAGCAGCGGCGCGCCGTGATCGTCCTGATCGGCATCATGGCCGCCCAGATGGATCTCGCCCACCGCGTCCAGCGGGAAGGCATCGACATAGCCGCGCGGATCGAAACCGAGGTTGGTGGCCGAGACAAAGACGTTGTTCACATCCAGCAGCAGGCCACAGCCGGTGCGGCGGGTCAGTTCGCGCAGGAAATCAGGCTCGGACCATGTGCTTTGCGCAAAGGCAAGGTAGCTGGAGGGGTTTTCCAGCAGCATCCGCCGGCCCAGCACATCCTGCACCTGATCGATATGGTCGGCCACGCGCGACAGGGTGGCATCCGTGTAGGGCAGGGGCAGCAGATCGTTCAGAAAGGCGCTGTCATGGCTGGACCAGGCCAGGTGTTCGGAAAAGCTGGCCGGGTTCAGCCAGTCGCACAGATGCTTGAGCCGCGCCAGATGTTCGGGGTCCAGCGCACCTTCGCCGCCGATCGACAGGCCCACGCCATGCACCGAGATGGGAAAGCGTTCCGCCAGATGGCGCAGCTGCGCGATGGGGCGGCCACCGTCACCCATGTAATTCTCGGCATGGATTTCCAGCCATGCGACAGGACGCGGATCCGCGATGATGTCGCTGTAGTGCTGCGCCTTGTAACCCACGCCGGGGGCGGCGGGCAGGGACGCGCTGCGGTCGGGGGATCGGGTCATGGCAGATGCTCCGTTACCGGGGAGGGGCTGACGCATGGAAGGTGAGGGGGGCAAGGGCAAGGGGCAGGCGTCACGCCCGCCCCGTCCAATGCGCGTTACGCCGGCAGGTCGCGGCTCAGTTCTTCGAGCGAACCCTTGCGCTCGGTGCCGTCTGCCATTGCGGGCAGATCGATCTGCATGCAGGTGCCTGCATCCACCAGTGTCCAGGCATTGCCCTGGTAGTCGACTTTCGAGGTGCCCGCGCAGGTCGTGCCGGGGCCTGCGGCGCAATCGTTCTGGCCGGCCAGCGAAACGCCAAAGCATTTTTCCTTGGCCTGAGCATGCGCCGGTGTGGTGTGGGCGGCAAGAGCAGTGGCCATGGCGCCTGCAATGGCGAGTGTTTTCATGGTGTTGGACATCGGATCATTCTCCTCAATGGTTAAACTCGGTATCGCATCCTGGCGATGAACAAGAGGTACCCGCTCCCGCCCTACACGCGCCAGTCACGAGAAAGTGTGTCACGGCTGCGTGAAAAATGCTTTGAAAAACCGGAGGTATGATCCCGAATTTCGCGGGAATGGCGCTTTTTCACAATGGATCAAGCGCCATTCCGGGGGTCAGTGTTACAGCAGGTCGGGCGGCGTCGCCTCGGTGGCGAGGCTGTCAACAATCGCGTTAAGCTGTGTAACAAATGTCGAAGTCTCACCAAGCCTGCGCACCGAGACGGTGCCATCCTCGACCTCTTTCATGCCGCAGGCGAGGATCACAGGCACCTTGCCCACGGAATGTTCGCGGATCTTGTAGTTGATCTTCTCGTTGCGCAAATCGGCCTCGGCCCGGATGCCGCGCGCCTTCAGCGCCTCGACGACCTTGAGGCAATAGTCATCCGCATCCGACACGATGGCCGCCACGACCACCTGACGCGGGGCCAGCCAGAACGGCAGCTTGCCCGCGTGGCTTTCGATCAGGATGCCGATGAACCGCTCGAAACTGCCCAGAACCGCGCGGTGCAGCATCACGGGGCGATGCTTTTCGCCGTCACGCCCGATATAGCTGGCATCCAGCCGTTCGGGCAGGTTGGGATCCACCTGCAAGGTGCCGCATTGCCAGTCCCGGCCAATCGCGTCGGTCAGCACGAATTCCAGCTTGGGGCCATAGAAGGCGCCTTCGCCTTCCTGAACCTCATAGGCATAGCCCGCCGCATTGCAGGCGTCGCCCAGGGCCTTTTCCACCCGGTCCCAGCTTTCGTCGCTGCCCACGCGCTTTTCGGGGCGGGTCGACAGCTTGATCGTCCAGTTGTCAAAGCCGAGGTCCGCATAGATCCCGGCCAGAAAGTCGATGAATTTCTTGGTTTCGGCCTCGATCTGGTCATCGGTGCAGAAGATATGCGCATCATCCTGCGTGAAGCCGCGCACCCGCATGATCCCGTGCAGCGCACCCGAGGGTTCATAGCGGTTGCAAGATCCGAATTCCGCCATGCGCAGCGGCAGGTCGCGATAGGATTTCAGGCCTACGTTGAACACCTGCACATGGCAGGGGCAGTTCATCGGTTTCAGCGCGTTGACGGTCTTTTCGCGGGCGTGATCCTCGTCCACTTCGACGATGAACATGTTTTCCTGGTAGTTTTCCCAGTGGCCCGAGGCCTCCCACAGCTTGCGGTTCACGACCTGTGGTGTGTTCACCTCGACATAGCCGCCGCGCCGCTGCTGGCGGCGCATGTAATCCTGCAGCGTGGTGTAGATGGTCCAGCCGTTCGGGTGCCAGAAGATCTGGCCGGGCGCTTCTTCCTGCATGTGGAAAAGCTCCATCTCGCGGCCCAGCTTGCGGTGGTCGCGCTTTGCGGCCTCCTCCAGCATGGTCAGATGCGCTTTCAGCTCGTCGCGGTTCAGGAAGGCCGCGCCATAGATGCGCTGCAGCATCTGCCGGCTGCTGTCGCCGCGCCAATAGGCACCGGCCACATGCATCAGCTTGAAGGCATCGGCGGGCACCTGGCCCGTGTTCTGCAGATGCGGACCACGGCACAGGTCCTGCCAATGCCCGTGCCAATACATGCGCAGCGGCTCGTCACCGGGGATCGACTGGATCAGTTCGACCTTGTAGGGCTCGTTATTGGCCTCGTAAAAGGCGATGGCGCGGTCGCGGTCCCAGACCTCTGTGGTGACGGGGTCGCGCTTGTTGATGATCTCGCGCATCTTCTTTTCGATAACGGACAGGTCTTCGGGGGTGAAGGGTTCGGCCCGGTCGAAATCGTAATACCAGCCGTTGTCGATCACCGGCCCGATGGTGACCTTCACGGCGGGCCAGATTTCCTGCACGGCGCGGGCCATGATATGGGCAAGGTCATGGCGCACCAGTTCCAGCGCGGGCGCGCGGTCGGCCATGGTGTTGATGGCGATCTTCGCATCTGCGGTGATCGGCCATTGCAGGTCCCAATGCTTGCCGTCCACCGTGGCGCTGATCGCCTTTTTTGCCAGCGATTTCGAAATGTCGGCGGCGACATCGGCGGCAGTCACGCCTGCGTCATAGCTGCGCGCATTGCCATCGGGAAAGGTGAGAGAGATCTGTGCCATATCGGCCTCCTCGTCGGTTTGGCGCCCACGGAACGCCCGGTTGCGGGTTATATTGTGCGAGGCCTATGTGACGGGCGGCGGGGGCCAAGTCAAGCGGGCGGGGGGCTCTTTCGATGCGGGCTTTCACCTGCCCGCCGGCTGGGGCAAGATCGCCACACAGACCACGGACGACAGAAGGACACCGCGCATGCCGCAATACCTTGACACCGAAACCGGACGCCGGATCGCCTATCAGCGCAGCGACGGGCAGGGGCCGGGCATCGTCTTTCTGGGCGGGTTCCGGTCGGACATGACCGGCACCAAGGCGCAATATCTGGAGGAATGGGCACGCGCGCAGGGCCGCGCCTTTCTGCGGTTCGACTATTCCGGACATGGGCAATCCTCGGGCGATTTCGAGGCGGGCGCCATCGGCGACTGGGCGGCGGATGCGCGCGCGGCGATCATGGCGCTGACCGAGGGGCCGCAGATCCTTGTGGGATCCTCGATGGGCGGATGGATATCGCTGCTGCTGGCGCGGGACATGGGCCAGCGTGTCGCGGGGCTTGTCACCATCGCCGCCGCGCCCGATTTCACCGAGGACAGCATGTGGCAGGGCTTCGACGCCGATCAGCGCACGGTGCTCGAGACCGTGGGCAAGATCGCACTGCCATCCGAATATGGCGAGCCGCTGGTGATCACCCGCCGCCTGATCGAAGACGGTCGCAACAATCTGGTACTGCGCAAGCCGCTGCTGCTGCCCTTCCCGGTCAGGATGCTGCAGGGCACGGCGGATGCGGATGTGGACCAAAGCGTGGCGCTGCGCCTGCTGGAGCATGTGAGCGGCGACAATATCCGCCTGACGCTGGTCAAGGGGGCCGATCACCGGTTTTCCGACCCCGCCTGTCTGGCGTTGATCGCCGCCGCGATTGCCGAAGTGACTGCAGACGCGGCGCAGGGCTGAGGGAGGCGATGGATCAGCGCATCAGCCTTGTCACCCTTGCGGTCCGCGACCCGGATCGGGCAGCCGCCTTCTATGAGGCGCTGGGCTGGACCCGCGCCAACAGCGAGCCGGGCATCCGCGTCTTTGACCTGCTGGGCCAGTCGCTGGCGCTTTATCCCCGTGCCGATCTGGCGCGCGACATGGGGCTGTCCGAGGCGGAACTGGGCACGGGTGGCATGACGCTGGCCTGCAACACCCGCACCAAGGACGAGGTGGCGCAGATCATGGCCCGCGCCGAGGCGGCGGGGGCGCGCATCCTGCGCCCGGCCCATGACGTATTCTGGGGCGGGCATATCGGCTATTTCGCCGATCCCGATGGCCATGTCTGGGAGGTCGCGTTCAACCCGTTCTCGCCGCTGGCGCCGACAGGCGCCTTTCGCTGGGCGGGCTATCCGGATCCTGCCCAATCCGGTTGACGGCGCGGCACGTTCTGTCACCTTGGCGGTTGAGTAACCTTTCCTTGCAGGGCCATGACCACGATGCCTGACCCCCTTGTCCTTCTGCCCGGCATGATGTGCGATGCGCGTCTTTTCGCCCCCCAGATCACGGATCTGTCCCGCGATCATGCGGTGACCATCGCGCCCATCACGCAAGGTGAGCGGATCGAGGAGATTGCCTCGGGGTTGCTGGATATCCTGCCTGCGAAATTCGCGCTGGCCGGTCTGTCGATGGGCGGGATCGTGGCGATGGAACTGCTGCGCCGGGCACCTGAGCGGATCAGCCGGATCGCGCTGATGGATACCAACCCGCTGGCGGAAACCCCGCAAAGCGCCGCCGCCTATGAGCCGATGATCATCGGTGCGCGGGCCGGGCGGCTGGACGAGGTGCTGCGCGGTTTCATGAAGCCGGAGTTCCTCGCGCCGGGGCCGCAGCGTCCCACCGTGCTGAACAAGGTCTTCGAGATGGGGCGCGATCTTGGCCCCGAAATCCTGATCCGGCAGGTGCGCGCCCTGCAGCGCCGCCGCGACCAGCAGCCTGCGCTGCGGCGCTGCAAGGTGCCCGCGCTGGTGCTGTGCGGGGCGCATGACAAGCTGACACCGCTCAAGCGGCATGCCTTCATGGCCGAACTGATCCCCTATGCGCAGCTTGAGGTGATCGAGGATGCAGGGCATCTGCCCACGCTGGAATCGCCCGAGGCGGTCACCGCCGCGCTGCGCGCGTGGATGAAGCAACCGTTCGTCCTGCAATGACACATTCGTTCCCCGCAGATGTGCCGGGCTATGGCCGGCTGACGCCTTACACGGATGGCGCACCCTGTCCCGAATTGCCGGTGATCAAGGCGCGCGCGGATGCCGGAACGGCAGACAAGCGCCTGCCTGATCTGGCGGCCGCCATTGCAGCCACAGGGCTGCGGGACGGGATGACAGTCTCGTTCCATCATCATCTGCGCAATGGCGATGGGGTGCTGAACGCAGTGCTTGAGGCCCTGGCCCAGGCCGGGATAGGTGATCTGACGCTGGCGCCCAGCTCGATCTTTGCCGCCCATGCGCCGCTGCTGGATCACATCGCGCGGGGCACGGTCACGGGGCTGCGCACCGCCTATATGGCCGGGCCCGTGGCGCAGGCGGTCAGCCGGGGCGCGCTGGCGCGGCCCGTGGTGCTGCACACCCACGGCGGGCGCGCGCGCGATATCGAGACGGGGCGCCTTGCGATCGACGTGGCCTTCATCGCCGCCGCCATGGCCGACCGGGCAGGCAACCTGACGGGCGCGCATGGCCCTTCGGCCTTCGGGCCGCTGGGCTATGGGCAGGTCGATGCCGCGCGGGCCCGCGTCACCGTGGCGGTGACCGATTGTCTGGTTCATGAACTGCCCTGCGCGCCAGATATCCCGGCGGCGCAGGTGGATTACATCGTCGTGCTGGACCGGATCGGGGATGCGGCGCGGATCGTGTCGGGGACGACGCAGATCACCACCGATCCCAAGGGGCTGCGGATCGCCGCCATGGCCGGTGACCTGATCGCGGCCTCGGGCCTGATGCGGGGCGGCATGAGCTTTCAGACCGGGGCAGGGGGCACCTCGCTGGCGGTCGCCGCGCGTCTGGGGCATCTGATGGCCGATGCGGGCGTGACGGCGGGCTTTGCCAGCGGCGGGATCACGGCGCCCATCGTGGCGCTGCACCGCGCCGGTCTGGTCGACCGGCTGTGGAACGTCCAGAGCTTCGATCTGGATGCGGTCGACAGCTACGCCAACGATCCCCGGCATCACGGCATGAGCGCCAGCCGCTATGCCAATCCCGCGCGCGCCGATGCGATCGTCAATGATCTGGACGTGATGATCCTCGGTGCCACCGAAGTCGGTCCCGATTTCGATGTGAACGTGACCACCGGCAGCAACGGGGCGATCATGGGCGGCTCGGGCGGCCATGCGGATGCGGCGGCCGGGGCCAAGCTGGCCATTGTCGTAAGCCCGCTTGTGACCCGCGCATGGCCGCGTCTGGTGGGCCGCGTGACCTGCCGCACCACGCCGGGGGCGCATATCGACGCCGTGGTGACAGAGGCCGGCATCGCGATCAATCCTCGCCGCCCCGATCTTGCAGAGCGCGCGCGCCACGCGGGCCTGCCTGTGATGACGCTCGAGGCGATACGCGCCCTCTGTCCACCGCCACCGCTCGATATGCCGCAGCCCGGACCGGATACGCCGGTCGTGGCGGTCTGCGAGTATCGCGACGGATCGGTGATCGATGTGGTGCGCCGGTCGCCGGTGTAGCGCATGGCAGAGCGCAAACCCAGCACGGTCGACAAGATCCGGCGGATGAACCAGCGGTTTCTGGTGCGCGTCCGGCGTCGTGTGCCGCCGGGTCTGCGTCTGGTCGTGGGGCTTTTGCTGATCCTCGGCGGTGTGCTGGGGTTCCTGCCGGTGCTGGGTTTCTGGATGATCCCGCTGGGGCTGGGTGTGGCGGCGCTGGATATCAAGCCGTTGCTGGCATGGGTGCGTGGCCGCAAGGATGGGCGGTGGAAATAGGATGGTACCGCCGCGCGGCGGCCTGCCTTGTGGGCGCGCCATGCAAAAGGCCGGGCGCTGGGCCCGGCCTTGTCGCTTGATCTTGATCCTGATGCCTTACTTCGCGGCGGCGTTCTTGTTCGCGGGCTTGACCTTGGGCATCGGGTCCGGGCTGTTGGCGTCGATGAAGCGCAGCACCAGCGGGCGGATGTTGTTACGCCAGCTTTTGCCCGCGAAGATGCCGTAATGGCCCGCCTCGGGTTCCACATGGCTGGCCTTCTTGCTGTCGGGCAGCCCCGTGCAGAGTGCCAGCGCCGCGATGCACTGACCGGGGGCCGAGATGTCATCCTTGGCGCCTTCGACAGTCTTGACCGCGACCGAGGTGATCTTGCCGATGTCGACGTGCCGCCCGTTCACGGTGAATTCGTTCTTGGCGATCTCACGGTTCTTGAAGATCCGCTCGACCGTCGAAAGGTAGAATTCGGCGGTCATGTCCATCACGGCAAGGTATTCATCGTAGAACCGGTTGTGTGCGTCGTGATCCGACGCTTCGCCGCGCGCGACGCGGGCGATCTGGTCCATGAAGGCCTTGGAATGGCGATCGCCGTTCATCGACATGAAGGACGACAACTGCAGCAGTCCCGGATAGACCTTGCGCCCCACGCCGGGGTATTTGAAGCCGACGCGCTGGATCATCGTTTGCTGCAACTGGCCCATCGTCACCCGCGCGCCGAAATCGGTCACGTCGGTCGGCGTCGCGTCAGGATCGATCGGCCCGCCGATCAGGGTCAGGCTGCGCGGCTGCGCCTTGGGGTCATCCTCGGCCAGATAGGCGGTGGCGGCCAGCGTCAGCGGTGCAGGCTGGCAGACCGCGATCACATGGGTATCGGGACCCATGTGGCGCATGAAATCGACCAGATAGAGGGTGTAATCCTCGACATCGAACTTGCCGGCGCTGACGGGGATGTCGCGCGCGTTGTGCCAATCCGTGATATAGACTTCGCAATCGACCAGCAGGCTTTTCACCGTCGAGCGCAGAAGCGTGGCGTAATGGCCCGACATCGGCGCCACCAGCAAGACCTTGCGCGAAGTGGGCTTGCGGCCCGGAATGCGGAACTGGACGAGGTTGCCGAAGGGCCGTTCCACGACCGTTTCGATATGCACCAGATGATCCTTGCCATCGGCGCAGGTAAAGGTGCGGATGCCCCAGTCGGGTTTTGCAACCATGCGCTTGAACGTGCGCTCGGTCACTTCACCCCAGGCAGCCATCCACTGCAAAGCAGGGTTTGGCACCATGCTGAAAACCGGATAGGATGCCAGTGACAGGGCGGAGGCACCCAGCCATTGGTTCGTATTTCGCATAGTTTCCATGAGGTCGTAAGCGGCCATGTAACGCATCAGCGTCTCCTTCGTGTCCCGTACGCAGGGTCGGTCATCATGCCGCTGGCCTCCCCGACAGGACGGCAATAATGCTGCGTAGCAGCGATGATACGAGGAATTTTTGAATATGACAACTAAAGAGGCATCGACCCCCGAAAATTTGGAAAGATTGAATGCCAATCTCGCCAAGGTCGAGGAATTGTCTCAACGGCTTGTCTCGGCGTTATCGAATCGCAAGGCGGCGAACCCGACGCTGAACGCGCCCGATCAGGAGATGTTCGCCAAGGCGGCCACAACCTACTGGACGCGGATGATGCAGAATCCGGCGCATCTTTTCGAGACGCAGCTGGAATACTGGGGCCAGTCGGTCAAGCATTTCCTTGAGGCGCAGCAAGCCATTGCCGCCGGCAAGCTGCAGGCGCCCGAGGATCATACACCCGATGACCGGCGTTTTTCGAACCCGCTTTGGAAAACCCATCCCTATTTCAATTTCATCAAGCAGCAATACATGATGAATTCGCAGGCCATCGAAAAGGCCGTGGCCGAGATCGACGACCTGTCGCCGCGCGAAAAGAAAAGGCTGGAATATTTCTCGCGCCAGATCATCGACATGCTGGCCCCCACCAATTTCCTGTCCACGAACCCCGATGCGCTGGAACGCGCGGTCGCGACCGAAGGTGAGTCGCTGATCAAGGGGCTTGAGAACCTTGTCGCCGATATCGAGGCCAACAGCGGCGAGATGCTGGTCCGTCTTGCCGATGACAGCGCCTTTCGTATTGGCGAGAACATCGCGACCACGCCAGGGCAGGTGGTCTACCGCAACCGCATGATGGAACTGATCCAGTTCTCGCCCGCAACCCCGCAGGTTCACGCGATCCCGCTGATCATCTTTCCGCCCTGGATCAACAAGTTCTACATCATGGACCTGAAGGCGGAAAACAGCCTGATCAAATGGATCACCGAACAGGGGTTCACGCTGTTCGTGGTCAGCTGGGTCAACCCGGACGAAAGCTATCGCGATGTGGGTCTGGATGACTACATCAACGAGGGCTATCTGACCGCGATCCGCGAGGTCAAGGCGATCACCGGCCAGAAACAGGTCAATGCAGTCGGCTATTGCATCGCGGGCACCACATTGTCGATGACGCTGTCACTGTTGAAGCAGCGGGGCGATACCTCGGTCAAGTCGGCCACCTTCTTTACCGCGCTGACCGATTTCTCGGAGCAGGGCGAATTCACGCCCTTCCTGCAGGATGATTTCATCGACGGGATCGAGGCCGAAGTCGCCGAGAACGGCGTGCTGCGGTCCTTCATCATGGCGCGAACATTCTCGTTCCTGCGCTCGAACGACCTGATCTATGGCCCGGCGATCAAGAGCTACATGCTGGGCGAGGCGCCGCCCGCCTTCGATCTGCTCTACTGGAACGGGGACGGCACCAACCTGCCGGCCCGGATGGTGGTGGAATACCTGCGCTGGCTTTGCCAGCAGAACCGCTTTGCCGATGGCGGGATCGACCTGATGGGCACGCGGCTGCACCTGTCCGAAGTCGATGTGCCGGTCTGCCTGATCGCCTGCGAAACCGATCACATCGCCGCATGGAAGGACAGCTATCGCGGGGCGCAGGGGATGGGGTCGGATGACAGGACATTCATCCTGTCGCAATCCGGGCATATCGCGGGGATCATCAACCCGCCGACCAAGAAGAAATACGGCCATTACACCAACCCGGATCTGGGCCTGTCTTCGGACGACTGGAAGGCGCAGGCCGATTTCCAGGAAGGCAGCTGGTGGCCCCGCTGGGGCAAGTGGCTGGCCAAGCGTTCGGGCAAGATGGTTGACGCCAGGGAACCGGGTGATTCTGCGCATCCCCCCCTGTGTCCGTCCCCCGGCACCTATGTTCTTCCCCCTTCAAAGGACTGATATAAAAGGCGAAAAAAGAATATGCTGCGCTGCGGCATAAAATCCTTGAAATGCCGCGATGCAGCATGCATATTGGGTGCAGCTTCAGAAACCGGGGTGGGCCCGGAAAGCACAAAAGGATTTTCAAAATGGCCAAGACGCAAGATTTTACCGTGATGATGAAAGACATGATGGGCGCATTCCCCGTGGATACCAAATCCATGGAAGACGCTTTCAAGACTCAGGCATCGCTGAACGAAAAGCTGGCCGGCCTGGCGCTGACCGCTGCTGAGAAGTCGAACGAGATTTCGACCAAATGGACCAAGGACACCCTGTCCAAGCTGGTCGAAATGTCGAAAGCAAAGACCGAGCCGGCCGACTACGCCAAGGCAATGACCGATTTCGCATCGGCCCAGGCCGAAGCCGCAGCCGAGCACATGGCTGCCTTCGCCGAAGTCGCGAAGAAAATGCAGATGGACACCGTCGAGCTGCTGATGGCTGCCGGCAAGGACATGACCGAAGAAGCAACTGCTGCCGTGCAGAAAGCTGCCAAGGACGCCACCACCGTGGCGAAAAAAGCAGCCGCGAAGTAATCGCAGCAGACGGAAAAAGGCTGGCGCATCCTCCTCCTCCTCCCTGGGATGCGACACGCTGGGGCGGGCCATTGTGCCCGCCCTTTCTTTTTGTTTCGCATGCGCCTAAGCTATGCTGCAGTGCTGCATCAAGGGGAGGGTCGCCCGTGGCCGAAGACAAGAAACCGCTTCTCATCAAGCGCTATGCCAGTCGCCGTTTGTACAATACCGAAACCAGCGATTACGTCACGCTCGAGGATATCGCCGGTTTCATCCGCGAAGGGCGCGAGGTGCAGATCGTGGATCTGAAATCGGGCGATGACCTGACACGTCAGTATCTTCTGCAGATCATCGCGGAACATGAAAGCCGTGGCGAGACCATGTTGCCGGTCAATGTGCTGACGGATCTGGTCCGCAGCTACACAACGCAGGCCGGATCGGTGGTGCCGCAATTTCTGGCGATGTCCTTCGACATGCTGCGCGACAGCCAGTCCAAGATGATGGAGAACATGGCCAAGGTGTCCCCTATGGCCAAGCTTCCCGGCTTTGAAGCCATGCAGGCGCAACAGGAGGCTTTCCTGAAGGCGATGACCGGCGGCTTCAAGGGCGGATGGCCCGGCGCGTCAAACCCCGCGCGCGAGGATGACGATACCGGCAAGGACGAAGAGGCCGGTCTCGACGAAATAAAGCGGCAGTTGCAGGATCTTCAGACGAAACTGTCGAAAATGGGCAAGTGAGCCCACCATGGTGGACAGCCCCGGCCGGATAACCCTCTGGGGGATTGAGGTCTTCGTGGCGACGGCCGAAGAGGGAAGCATCTCTTCGGCGGCGCGTCGCCTTGGGGCAAGTGCCTCGGCGGTCAGCCAGCAACTGACCAATCTTGAAGGCGCCATCGGCGCCACCCTGTTGCAGCGCAACACCCGACCCGTGACCCTGACCCCGGCCGGAGAGCTGTTTCGCCGCCGCGCCGCGATCATCCTGAACGAGGCGTCATTGGCGCGGGCCGAACTGGCGATGGCCGATCTGTCGGCCCTGACCCGGTTTCGCCTTGGCATGATCGAGGATTTCGAGGCCGATGTGACCCCGCGCCTGCTGACCGATCTGGCGGCACATATGCGGGGATGCCAGTTTCTGCTGGAAACCGGGGCCAGCCACCATCTGCACGATCAGCTGGACGCGCGCGCGCTGGATGTGATCGTGGCGGCCGACATGGGGGCCGAGGCTGACTGGATGGAATTGCACCCGCTGCTGTCCGAAGGGTTTGTCGTGGCGACCGCGCGCGGCGCGTTGAAGCCCGACCGCGACGTGCTCCGCCAGCTCAAGACGCTGCCGCTGGTGCAATATACCACCCGGCACTACATGGGCCGCCTGATCTCATCGCATCTGGCGCGACAGAACCTGACCCTGGCGCATCGGTTCGAACTGGACAGCTACCACGCCATTCTGGCCCTTGTGGCGCAGGGCGCGGGCTGGACCATCCTGACGCCACTGGCGCTGATGCGCGCGCGCCGCTTTGCGGACCGGCTGGATGTGTTCGAACTGCCCTTCGCGCCGCTGTCGCGCACGATTTCCCTGACCGCGCGCAAGGATGTGCTGCAGGACATGCCTGCGCAGGTCGCCGCGCGTCTCAAGCCGCTGTTGCAGGATATCATCGTGACCCCGGCCATTCAGGCGCATCCCTTCATGGCCGGGCAGTTGAAGCTATTGTAGCGGCGTGAGTGGTCGCACTGTCGAACCGGAAAAGTCTGCAAACCTTTCCCGAAACGGCTCAGGTCCCGTAGGCGCGCAGGTTGCCCATCACCTCTTGCGCGGCCCCGATCAGCGCATCCGCGATCACGTCAAGCTCGGGCAGCGTCAGCCGCGCGGGCAGGCGGGTGTCACAGGCCTTCATCAACATCGCGCGGGTCTGGGGCAGGGCGGGGATATCGCCCAGAAACTGCCAGTTCCAGAAGGCGCGCGCATTGTCGGCGCTCATCCCGAAGACCTGCACCTTGACGCCGCGCCGCGCTGCGGCCTCGGCAAAGGCGCGGATGTCATCATCCGCCATGCCCACCATGTTGAACTGAATGGAATCCGGGGCGCGTTCCTCGGGGGCCAGTTTTTCGGGCACCTCGATCCAGGGCGAGGCGTTCAGCCGCGCGGCCACATGATCATGGTTGCGCCGCCCGTCCGCCACCCGGCGGGCCATTTCGCCCAGTTGTGGCCGGATGATCGCGGCGCTCAGGTTGTTGAGCCGCAGATTGTACAGCGGCAGCCTGTTCTGCCAACGGGCAAAGGCGGCATCCAGATCGGCCTGGGCGGTCGCATCGCGGCTGCCATGTTTCTTCCAGTTATGCTCATAGGCGCCCGACATGATCACGGCGCGCGCCACCAGATCCGCATCGTCGGTGATCAGGATGCCACCTTCGCCCGCGTTCAACAGCTTGTAGCTCTGGAACGAAAAGCAGCCGATCTTGCCGATACTGCCGATGATCCGACCGTGCCATGTGGTGCCCAGCGAATGGGCCGCATCCTCGATCACCGGAATGCCGCGCGCATCGCACAGGGCCATGATCGCATCCATGTCCGAGGTATGCCCGCGCATATGGCTGATCATCACCGCCTGCACATCGTCCAGCTTGGCAGCGAAATCACCCATGTCGATGCGGTAATTCCCACCCACCTCGCAGAGCACCGGCACGCAGTCGGCATGCACGATCGACGAGGGCACGGCGGCAAAGGTGAAGGCCGGGATCAGCACCCGCGCCCCGCGCGGCAGGTCCAGCGCCTTGAGCGACAGGAAAAGTGCGGCCGAACAGGACGACACCGCCAGCGCATAGCGCACCCCCATCAGCGCCGCGAAGTCCTGCTCCAGCAGCGCAACAGGCGAGGCGTCGGCGGCCGTGTAGCGGAACAGGTCACCCGATTGCAGCAACCGCTCGATCTCGGCGCGGGCCGAGGGCGGGATCGGTTCGGCGTCATAGGTATTCGGCGGCAGGACGGCGGGCGTATCGAGCGACATGATCTTCGGCTTTCCTGAATACTCTTTTCAGGATTTCTAAACGATTGCGGAGTTCACTCAAGCGCCAAATGCGCGCAGGGGGGATTTGGGTGGTTATGTGCCTCAGATGCCCAGCCGGTCGCGCAGGCTGTACCAGGTCATCGCCAGCACCAGCAGCGGATTGCGGAATGCCGCACCACCCGGAAAGGGCGTCGTGGGGATGCGCGCCATCGTGTCGAACCCCTCGGCCTGCCCGGCGATGGCCTGCGCCATCAGGTATCCCGCATGGGTGGCCGTGCCGACACCATGCCCCGAATAGCCCGAGGCGCTCAGGATGTTGGGGGCCACCCGCGCGAGGTAAGGCAGGCGCTTCATCGTGATCGCCAGCGTCCCGCCCCAGGCGTAATCCAGCCTGACATCGGCAAGGTGGGGAAAGATCTCGGTCATCGGCTTGCGCACAAGGCCCGCGATATCGGCCGGAAAGCGGTAGCCATAGGTTTCGCCGCCCCCGAACAACAGACGCTTGTCCGCGCTGAGCCGGAAGTAGTTCACCACGAACTTGCTGTCCGCCACGGCCACGTCCTGTGTCAGCACGCGCGCGGCCTCATCCCCCAGCGGCTCGGTCGCCACGATGAAATTGTTGATCGGCATCACGCGCGCCGCAACCTTGCGGTTCAGCCCGCCCAGATAGCCGTTGCAGGCCAGGATCAGGTGATCGGCCTCGATCCGGCCCTGACCGGTCTGCACGGTGATCTTCGCGCCTTCCTTGATGTGATGAACATGCGCGCCCTCATGGATGCGCACACCCGCCGCCACCGCCGCACGCGCCAGACCAAGGGCGAAATTCAGCGGATGCAGATGGCCCGCGCCCATGTCCAGCAGCCCGCCCTTGTAGGCAGGCGAAGGACATAGCGCATGGCAGGCTGCCGCATCCAGCGGCGCGATCGCGTCATAGTTATAATCGTCCTGCAACAGGCGCGCATACCCGTGCAGATCCGCCACCTCGCGGTCCGAGAACCCGGTCCAGGCCACGCCCGGCTTGAGGTCGCAGTCAATGCCATGCCGCGCGATCAGCCCCTTGACCAGATCCTTGGCCTCTTCGCCCAGATCCCACAGCCGCCGCGCCTCGGTCTTGCCCAGCATCTTTTCCAGACTGGCCTGGTCCTGCCGCTGCCCCGATCCCAGCTGCCCGCCATTGCGCCCCGATGCGCCGAAACCCACGCGATGCGCCTCAAGCAGCACCACGTCATAGCCGCGTTCGGCCAGATGCAGCGCCGCCGACAGGCCGGTATACCCCGCCCCCACCACGCAGACATCGGCGCGCCCTGTCCCTTTCAACGGGGCATGGCGCGGCGCCGCGTGGGCGGTCGCGGCATACCAGCTCGGCGGGTATTCGCCCTGGCGATCGTTGGAAAACAGCAGGTTCATGGCGTCACTCCTGTCTCGTGACGTGGCTTCTTCTTGCGCAAAATATCCCGGGGGAGGCCGCAGGCCGGGGGCAGCGCCCCCAACCAGCAGCGATCACACGTTCAACAGCAGGTGTTCACGCTCCCATGGGCTGATGACTTGCAGGAATTCCTCGTATTCGGTGCGCTTCACGATCGAATAGACGCGGGCGAATTCCGGCCCCAGCACCTCGTGCAGATCCTTGGCCTCCTCGAACATGTCCAGCGCGTCCCCCATCACGCGGGGGATATCGCCCTCGCCCTCATAGGCGTCGCCCTTGAACTGCTTGTCGGGCCAGACCTCCTGCATCAGGCCAAGATAGCCGCAGGCGAGGCTGGCCGCGATGCCGAGGTAGGGGTTGCAATCCATCCCCGCCAGCCGGTTCTCGACCCGGCGCGCGGCGGGGCTGGACAGCGGCACCCGGATGCCGGTGGTGCGGTTGTCGCGCCCCCAGGCCAGGTTGATCGGGGCGGCGTGATCCTTGACGTAGCGGCGATAGCTGTTGACGTAGGGCGCCAGCACCGCGATGGCCGAGGGCAGATGCTTCTGCATGCCCCCGATGAAATGGAAGAACGCATCCGTCTCGCCGCCCTGCGGCCCCGAGAACAGGTTCTGCCCCGTTTCGATATCCAGCACGGAATGATGCACATGCATCGCGCTGCCCGGTTCGTCGGCGATGGGTTTCGCCATGAATGTCGCGAAACAGTCATGCCGCAGCGCCGCCTCGCGGATCAGTCGCTTGAAATAGAACACCTCGTCCGCCAGACGGATCGGATCGCCATGCAGCAGGTTGATCTCCAGCTGGCCGGCACCGCCTTCCTGCGTGATGCCGTCGATCTCGAAGCCCTGGGCCTCGGCGAAATCGTAGATATCGTCGATCACGGGGCCGAATTCATCCACGGCCGACATCGAATAGGCCTGCCGCGCGGCGGCAGGACGCCCCGAGCGGCCCATCATCGGCTCGATCCCCTTGGCGGGATCAAGATTGCGCGCGACAAGGTAGAACTCCATCTCGGGGGCGATGACCGGCTCCCATCCCTGCTTGCGGTAGAGATCCACGACCCGCTTGAGCACGTTGCGCGGCGCATAGGGAATGGGCTTGCCCTTGCGGTCATAGGCGTCATGGATCACCTGCAGCGTCCAGTCGCCGGTCCAGGGGGCAGCGGTGGCCGTGGCCATGTCGGGGCGCAGGATCATGTCACGCTCGATGAAGCCTTCGGCGCCCGCGGCCTCGCCCCAGTCGCCGGTGATCGTCTGGTAGAAGATCGAATCCGGCAGGTGGAAATAGTCCTGCCGCGCGAACTTGCTGGCGGGCACCGCCTTGCCGCGGGCGATGCCGGGCAGGTCCGAGATGATGCATTCCACCTCGTCGAGGCGCCTGTTCTCAAGGAATTGGCGCGCGGCCTCGGGCAGTTGTTCGGTCCAGTCTTTCATGTCATGCGGTCCTTTTGAAGAAGGCCGCCATGCGGTCAGCAAAGCGGGTGGAATCCAGCGGCACATCCAGCTTGTCGCGCGCGGCGCTGATCTGGTTGGCGGGCACGATGCCCGGCGCACGGTGGGTGATCAGCCCGTCGAGCATGGGCTTGCCGAATTCAGGATGGGGTTGGATGGTCAGGATGCTGTCGCCGTAAGCCAGCGCCGCATTGGCGCAAAAGGCGTTCGAGGCCAGTACCTTGGCCCCTTCCGGCAGGGCGGTGACCTGGTCCTGGTGCCAGGCGTTCAGGGTCATGGTGTCACCGTCGAAATCATAGGCGGTCGGACCCACGGCCCAGCCGCCCTTGAACTTCTCGACCCGTCCCCCCAACGCCTGGGCGATGATCTGATGCCCAAAACAGACGCCGATCAGGGGTTTTCCGGCGTCGCGAATGGCGCGGACCAGGGTCTCCAGCGGCGGAATCCAGGGGTGGTCCTCGTAGGCGCCATGCTTCGATCCGGTAATCAGCCAGCCATCGGCATCGTCAGGGCCTTCGGGAAACTGCCCGTCCACCACGTTGAAGGTTACGAAATCGAACCCGTGCCCGCCCAGGAGGCGCGCGAACATGTCCGAATAATCACCCAGCGCACCCCTGACCTCGTCAGGGGAATGGCCGGTTTGCAGGATACCGATTTTCATGGATCACCAATGGTTGGATGGCCGGATGGTAGCCAAGCCCCCGTGTGTCGGCAAGGGGGGCTTGGCAGGCCGGGATCGCAGCGGGCTGCGTTACACCGTGTCGAGATAGATCTCGACACGCTCTTCCGGCGTCAGTTCGCCCATGTAATGCACTTCCTGCCGCTTGGTCAGGACGAAGTTGCGGATCAGCTCGGGCGCGAAGATGCGCGCGATCTCGGGGCTGCTTTCGAAGGCATCGATCGCATCCTGCCAGGTGGTGGGCACCTGCGGCAGGTCCAGCGCATAGGCGTTGCCGGTGATCGGGGCAGGCGGTTGGGCCTTGTCCTCGATCCCGTTCAGCGCCGCGCCCAGAATCGCGGCCAGCATCAGGTAGGGGTTCACGTCCCCGCCGGCCACGCGATGTTCGATCCGCCGCGCCGCATGGCTGCCCGAGGGGATACGCACCGCAGCCGTGCGGTTCTCATAGCCCCAGCAGATCCCGGTGGGCGCATGGGCATCGGGCACCAGCCGGTCATAGCTGTTCCAGTGCGGGGCGAAGATCAGGGTCGATCCGGCCATCGCATTCAGACAGCCGGCAACGGCATGGCGCAACAAATCAGTGCCCAAAGGCCCGCCATCATCAAAGATGTTGCGTCCTTCCGCGTCCAGCACAGAGAAATGTGTGTGAAGGCCTGATCCTGCGTAATCCTCATAGGGTTTGGCCATGAACGATGCGGCAAAGCCGTGCCGCCGCGCCAGACCCTTGACCAGCATCTTGAAAAGCCAGGCATCATCGGCGGCGCGCAGCGCGTCGTCGCAATGCATCAGGTTCACTTCGAACTGGCCGAGGCCCGCTTCAGAAATGGCGGTATCGGCGGGAATGTCCATCTCTTCGCAGGCCTCGTAGAGGTCGGTGAAGAATGTGTCGAAAGCATCCAGCGCCCGGATCGACAGGGTTTCGGCGGCCTTGCGCCGCTTGCCCGAACGCGGGCTGACCGGCACCTGCAACTTGCGGCCCGAGTCGTCGATCAGGAAGAACTCCAGCTCGACCGCCACCACGGGCGTCAGGCCAAGGGCCTTGAAGCGATCCACGACCGCGCGCAGGGCGTGGCGGGGATCGCCCTCATAGGGGCGGCCATCCTCGCGGAACATCCAGATCGGCAGCAGGGCGGTCGGCGCCTCCAGCCATGGCATCGGCATGAAGCCGCGCTCGGTCGGTTTCAGCACGCCGTCTGCATCGCCGGTATCGAAGACAAGCGGGCTGTCATCGATATCCTCGCCCCAGATGTCGAGGTTCAGGACCGAGAGCGGAAAGCGGGTGCCATCCTCCACGACCTTGTCCGCATAGCGGGTGGGTACACGTTTGCCGCGTGCCTGGGCATTGAGATCCGCGGCGGCCACGCGGATCGTGCGCACCTCTGGGTGCTTTCTGAGCCAGTTCTTCATCGTCTCACCTGACGGGTTGAGGGCTGGCGCAGTCCGGCGGGCCACGCATCATGCGCAACCAGCGAGGGATAAGGTCCATGCCCTTGGTCCTTAGTTATGATCAAATCTTGCGAAAAAGGTTGTAGCTGCCCGAAACACCAAAAAAATAGGTTCGGATCACACCCGAAAAATATGATCAAAATAGTGATACTACCGGATCAGATTGGGACGCAAGCGAATTTTGCGGCGCTGTTCCGGCGGCAGATGCCGGTTCAGCCGCCGATTGATCAGACCGAAGATGCCGGTGATCGCCAGCGTCAGCAGGACGAAATAGAGGGCAAGGATCGGATAGGGGATGAACGGGTTGAAGGTCTTGTCTGCGAAATAGCTGGCATAGTAGAGCGCGTCGCCCTTCTGCTGCTGCGCGGGAAAGCCGGAAAAGAACACCAGCGTGGTCGCGTGGAACAGAAAGATCGCCTCGTTCGTATAGCCGGGCCAAGCGAGGCGCAGCATGGTGGGCCAGATGACCCGGCGAAACCGGGGCCAGCCGGACATGCCATAGGCATCCGCCGCCTCGACATCGCCGCGCGGGATGGATTTCAGCGCGCCGTGGAAGATCTCGGCGGAATAGGCGGCGGTGTTGAAGAACAGAACAACCAGCGCCCCCAGCCAGGCAGAGCTGAAGGGATCGAAGAAGGGGCTGACCCCCTTGAGGCTGAGAAACAGGAAATAGGCAAAGAAGAACTGGATGAAGAGGGGCGAGCCCCGGAACACGAAGATGAACCATTCCGACGGCTTGCGGATCCATGCCGGGCGCGCGCCCTTTCCAAGGGCCAGCGCCGTGGCCAGAAAGAACCCCGCGATCAGCGCGAGTGCGCCGAAATAGATGTTCCAGATCAGACCCGACCCGATCAGCGTGAATTGCTGGCAGAGCGTGAAATCCGTCCGTGGCAGCAGGCGTTCGCCATAGCCGAGGCTGCGAAGCCCGTAATCCATGATGGTCTGGGTGCAGCTCATGCCTTGGCCTTTCGCTGCGCGTCGCCGCCCGTCGTGGCCTGTCCCAGTGTCAGCCGCGCCATGACGCGGTCCAGCACCACCTCGGACAGGCGGGTGAAGCCGAGGTAAAAGACCAGCAGCACAAGGAAATACCACATCCGCCAGTCGCCATGCGGATAGTCCGTGAAGCGCGGCGTCTTGGTGCCGCCCAGCTCGCGCGCCCAGTAGACGATATCCTCGACCCCCAGCAGGAACAGCAGCGGGGTGGATTTGATCAGCACCATCCACAGATTCGACAGGCCCGGCAGTGCATAGACCCACATCTGCGGCACGGTGATCCGCCAGAAGGTCTGACGGTGCGTCATGCCGTAAGCCTCGGCGGTTTCAAGCTGCGCGCGCGGCACGGCGCGCATCGCGCCAAAGAGCACATTGGCCGCAAAGGCGCCAAAGACGATGGCGAAGGTGAAGACCGCCACGAAGAAGCTGTAGGTCTTGTGCACCCATTGCGGCGAATTGCCCAAGGGGACCTTGGCCGCCTGACACACAAGAAAATCATTGCCCTGCCGGATCGGCTGATCCCAGTCGGGGCAGACCCATTGATGTTTCAGGAACTCAAGCCCCTGATCCAGCGCGATGACGAAGAACAGAAAGAAGGCGATGTCGGGCACGCCGCGCACGATCGCGATATAGCCCTTGCCGATCACGCTGAGCGGCAACACGCGCGACCGCGCAGCCGAAGCGCCGGCAAAGCCGAAGGCCAGCGCCGTGGGCGCGGTGATCGCCAGCAGCACAAGGACCGTGCCGAAGGCGTAGTAGAAGTTGAGATGTTTACCGGTCGTCAGGTAACAGGCCATCCAGGCCAGATCGGACAACGTGTCGGGATCTGTGCAGAAACTGAACATGGGCCTCCCTGACGCGACGCTGTGCGATGACGATGTGATGAACGGTGAAACGGGGGGCGCCGCTACGATGCCCCCCGCCGGGATGGATCAGAAGGTTGCAGCGTCTTCGCCGAACCACTTTGTGATCAGCGTGTTCAGCGTGCCGTCATCCTTCATCGACTGGATCGCCGCGTCGAATTTTTCGCGCAGATCGGTGTCGCTTTCGCGCAGGCCCATGCCGACGCCACCACCCAGTTGCACGTCTTCGCCCACGAACATCAGCGCGCCGCCGGATTCCTCGACGAGCGGCGCCAGGTAATCCTTGTCGGCAAAGACCGCGTCAGCCTCGCCGTTGCGGACAGAGGCGACGGTTTCCTCGGGCGTGGCGAATTCCAGCAGGGTCGCGCCGCTTTCGGCCACATGACCGGCCTGGATCGTCGCAGCCTGGGCCGAAACCACGGCGGTTGCCACGTCGATATCGGCGGAGGCGCCGACATAGGCGGAAGATGCGGGCGGGATGTAGTTCTGGGTGAAGTCGATCACCTCGTCACGCTCGGCGGTGATGCTCATGCCGGCGATGATCGTGTCGTAGTTGCCCGAAACGAGGTTGGGGATGATGCCGTCCCAATCGGTGGTGACCCATTCGCAGGTCAGTGAGGCGCGCTTGCACAGCTCGTCGCCCAGTTCGCGCTCGAACCCGTCGACTTCGCCCTTGTCGTTAAGGAAGTTGTACGGAGGGTAGGCGCCCTCGGTGCCCATCCGCACGGTCTGGGCCATGCCCATGCTGGCGGTCAGCGCCAGCGCAGCGGTTGTCAGGATCAGTTTGTTCATGTTGGTCATTTTCCCTTGGTTGGATGATGTGATGCGGGTTGATCCCGCTGATTTTCGCCCGTCCGCAGCTATCAGGCCGGAACGGAGGCGGAAAGGAATTGTTGCAGCCGTTCGGTCTTGGGCGCGCCGAAAAGGGTTGCGGGTGGGCCCTGTTCCTCGATCCGGCCCATATGCAGAAAGACCACGTGATCCGAGACATCGGCGGCCATGCGCATGTCATGGGTCACGATCATCATCGTGCGCCCTTCTGCGGCCAGATCCTTGATCACCTTGACGACCTCCTGTTCCAGCTCGGGGTCCAGCGCCGATGTGGGCTCGTCGAAAAGCAGCGCCTCAGGCTCCATGCAGAGCGCCCGCGCGATGGCTGCGCGCTGCTGCTGCCCGCCCGACAGTTGCGCAGGATAGACATCGCATTTGTCGCCGATGCCCACCTTGTCGAGGTAGCGGCGCGCGGCGGCCTCGACCTCGGCCCGGTCACGCTTGAGCACGGTAACAGGCGCCTCCATCACGTTTTGCAGGATCGTCATGTGGGACCAGAGATTGAACTGCTGGAACACCATGCTGAGGTTGGTGCGGATGCGCAGCACCTGTTTGGGGTCGGCCGGGTGCCTGTTCATGCCGGTGCCGCGCCAGCGCACGGGTTCGCCCTTGAACAGGATTTCGCCCTGCTGGCTGTCCTCAAGCAGGTTCGCGCAGCGCAGAAGCGTGGATTTTCCCGAACCCGATGACCCGATGAGCGAGACCACATCGCCGCGATGGGCCGCAATATCCACACCCTTGAGCACTTCGAGCGCACCATAGGCCTTGTGCAGGTTGCGGATCTCGATGACGGGTGGGCTGTCTGTCACGGGGGCGTCCATCTGCCAAGGGGTTGATCGTCATGTTAGCGACACAATAGGGCGGAAAAAATGGGGCATTGCAACTTCCAAAACGGAAGATTTTTCCCGCAATCCCCCGAACTGACCCTTGGTAAACTGCCGATCGGAGAGGGATCTCGACGAAACGCAGCGCGCTGTGGCCCGGGCCCGGCTTCAGACCGCTGGTGCCGCTGGGGTGGGGACGGCCAGATAGGCCGCATCTGGAATATCGCAAAGACCCGACAGATGCAGGGCCGTCCGGCTTTCGGGGTCAAGATCCCCGATGGCTGCCGCGATGGCGCGGGCGATGGGCGCCGGATCACGGCCAAGGCTGGTGATGTAGGGCAGGCCCGGCGTGGGAATGGTGCGGGCCAACACTTTCAGCCGCAGGGCCGCAGGTTCATGGCGCAAGGCAAGCTCCCATGTCACGGCATCGATCGAGGCCAGCGCCGCACGCCCGTCCGCCACCGCGCGGATCGAGGCGCGATGCGCGCCCGTGACAAGAAGGCGGTCGAACCGCAGGCCAAGCGCGGCGGCATGGGACATGGGCGCGGCCCATCCCGACTGCGATCCGCCCTCGTTATAGGCAAAGATATCTTGCGTGAAATCAGACAGTTGGTCGCGAACGTCCTGCCCATGCGCCACCAGCACGCTGCAATAGTGACCCGCAGGGCAATCGGGCAGGGCGTAGTCGGGCGTCCCGATCCGGGTGACCTTGCCTAGCAGTCGCGTCCGGTAAGGCATGCCGCAGGTCTGCGACAGCAGAAGGTCGGGATGCAGCCAGTGGGCGTGGATATCATCGATGCCATGCGTCAGATCGGTCGGCCCGGTCCGAAGCGCCGCACGGATTGCCTGCCAGTACCTGTCCGTGTGCGCCTGCACCTCGGGCCAGTCATACATGGGAAGGCTGGCGATCATCCGCGCGACTGCATCCGCTGCCGGGCCATCGCGCTGTCCTGATCGCTGACCCCCAGCATGCTGGAGACCATGCGCACCAGCGCATCCTCGGCCCCGTCACGCGCCCCATCGGCAAGTGCAACCAGCCACAGCGCCTCGATCACCGCGAGGCGATCCTCATAGGGAACCGCATCCTTGATCGTGCGGGTAAAGCGCACGGTGTCCGGTGCCTCGCTTTCAAGCGCCTCTGCCTCTTTTCTGAGCGCGATGACGGCATGGGGCGACAGGCCATAGCGCTGCATCAGGATTCGGTCGATTCTGTGCACTTCCTCGGCGGCGTAATCGCCATCCGCCCGCGCGATGCGCACCAGAAGCGCGCTCAGCGCAAGCCGTGCATCCTCGGCGGGCAGGGTTCGGTCGGGTCCGGGTTGGGTCAGGCGTTTCAGAAAATCGGCAAACATGGGGTTGGGTCTCCGTTCTGGCGGACAAGTGTGGGGCGAAATCGGATGCCGTCAACCGATGGCGCTGCGGGCCCGCGCCAGGGCATCGCGCAGATCGTCCTCGTCCAGGCCCAGGATCACCCGGGTGGCATGGATTTCCTCGATCTCTTCGACATGCGGCATGCCGTCGACCAGCATCACCTCGCACAGCGCTTCCAGTGCGGACAGACGATGAGCGTGATCCAGTTCCATGCGGATCAGATCGGCGAACGTATCGGTGTTGGGCGCGCGCGCATCCAGTTTTTCGCAGGTCGCGCGCATCTTGGCCGCTTCCACCGGGTTCAGGCCGAACAGCCGCGCCAGCAGACGGTCGATCCGCTGGATTTCGGCCAGATGATAGCTGTGATCGGATTTGGCGACGCGCACCATCAGAACGCCCAGCGCCATTTGCGGGTCGGGCTGGGGCAGGGGCGCATCGTGATGGGCGCGAAAGGAATTGAGCAGCTTGCCTAACATGCGCCGACACTAGCGCGCGACCTGCGGCCTGCCAAGACGGGCGCAGGCGCTTGGTTGTCCGGTGTGGCCGCGCGGCCCATCAGGGCGGCGCGCGCGAACAGGATGTCATCCACCGCGATCCCGCCCGGATCGGTGTTCAGGATCACCACGCCCGCGATCAGCGGCAGGCCGCTTGCGGTCTGAAAGCCAAGGGCGGTGATCCCCTCGGTCAGGGGTGCATAGGCATGGCCCAGAACCCGGCCGTCCCGCGCAAGAAAGATCACCTCGACCCTGCCGCGCGGGCCAGGGCGGGTGCCCAGAGGATCGGGGTAATCGGAATGGATCAGCATGCCCGTCGCGCGCTGGTCCTGATCGAACAGGATCGCCAGCGATCCCTCGCCGCGTCCAGACAGCCGGCCGAAGCCGTCCGGCCCGATGGGAAAGGCCGCGTTCGAGCCGAAGCCGCGATGCCGCGCCACGGCCAGACCCTGCCCATCCGGCCCCGTGGCCAGACGCAGGGGGGCATCCGCCTCGGGTGAAACAAGGCTGTCATGCCGCCCACCGTCGCGCCAGGTCAGGATGCCGGGCGCCTGTCCTTCGAAATGGCTGGCGACGGACAGGCCCGGCGCGCGATGGGGCGCGCGCAGCAGATGGCCGGGTTCGTCGCGTCTCGGCCAGGCCTCGAAACCCTCAAGGCTGTCCAGTTCGCGCAGCAGTTCCGCATAGGGACGGCTGATGAGGCCCTCGGCCTGCAGCGCTGTGGCAAGCACACTGCATATGGACATGCACAGCAGCCAGACCACAAGGGATGCGCCCGTCCTGCGCCCGGGCAAACAGGCACTAAACCGCCGATTGCACAGGCTTGTCACATTCGCTCCCCAAAATAACCGCACTGAACCGGTATCGTTCGAGAATGTTAACCTGCAGAAGGATTGTGTGCCATGGTCGGTGTGGACCTGACGGATGTTCAAAGGATACAGAGCCAGACCGGACCCGAAAGCGGTGCGGTCTCGGGGGCGACTGCGATCCATGCTGCCCTTCTGTTTGATTGGGACAGCGATGATCCGGAGCTTTTGCGCCTGATGATGACCCGCAAGGGTGTCGATCTGGAAACGGCCGTGCAGGTGTTCTTCAACGGCGCGCCCGAACGGTACAACATGATCGCCAAGGCCGATCTGCCGGCAGCGGCGCAGGCGCGTTGCGGCCTGCTTGATTCCATCCATCGCCGGATCGTCTGCGGCTTTTACCTGCCCGATCCCGAACGGGGTCTGGGTCTGGCGCATTCGGCTTTGCGGGACTGGATCCATCGTCAGGACATCGATGGTGCGGCAGGCAAGTCCGGGCGCTGGGTGTTCGACCGCGAGATGCTTGATCTGCAGATGACAGGCCCCGGCCGCGCCATCGTCAGGCCGCGCCCCACAGCACCCGCAAGCGGGCCCGCCCTGTGGGAACGCCTGGCCCGCATGGTCAGGCGCGACAAACCGGCGCGAACCGACTCAGCACCGGAAAGCTGAGGCGACGGAGGCCTGGCCCCCGCGCGACCCGCTTACACCAGACGCTTAAACCAGACGCGAGGTTTCCACCGCAGCGCGCACGAAATCCGCGAACAGAGGATGCGGCGCGAAGGGCTTGGACTTCAGTTCAGGATGGAACTGCACGCCGATGAACCACGGATGATCCTTCCATTCCACGATTTCGGGCAGACGGCCATCGGGCGACATGCCCGAGAACATCAGCCCGCAGCCTTCCAGCTTTTCGCGGTAACGGATATCCACCTCCTAGCGGTGACGGTGGCGTTCCTCGATCGCAGTGCCGCCATAGACCTTCGCGACCAGCGATCCTGATGCCAGCGTGGCGTCATAGGCACCCAGACGCATCGTCCCGCCTTTGTCGTCGCCAAGCTTGCGTTCGACCTTGTGATTGCCCTGCACCCATTCCTTGAGGTGATAGACAACAGGCTCGAAGCGTTTCTTGCCCGCCTCATGGTCGAATTCTTCCGATCCCGCCGTGGTCAGGCCCGCGACATTGCGCGCCGCCTCGATCACCGCCATCTGCATCCCCAGACAGATGCCCATATAGGGGATCTTGCGGACGCGGGCGAATTCGGCCGCCTTGATCTTGCCTTCGGTGCCGCGCTCGCCAAAGCCGCCGGGCACTAGAATGGCGTGGAAACCTTCCAGATAGGGGGCGGGATCCTCGGTGTCGAAGATCTCGGCATCCACCCATTCCACGTTCACCTTCACACGGTTGGCCATGCCGCCGTGGGTCAGCGCCTCCTTGATCGACTTGTAGGCGTCTTCCAGCTGCGTGTACTTGCCCACGATCGCGACATTCACCGCGCCATCGGTGTTGTGGATGCGGTCCACCACGTCTTCCCAGACCGTCAGGTCGGGGCGCGGCGCGGGGCTGATCTGGAAGGCGTCCAGCACGGCCTGATCCAGCCCCTCGCGATGATAGGCCAAGGGCGCTTCGTAGATCGAGTTCAAGTCATAGGCGGCGACAACCGCCTCCTTGCGCACGTTGCAGAACAGCGCGATCTTCTCGCGTTCCTTTTCGGGAATCGGATGTTCGGACCGGCAGACCAGAATATCGGGGGCGATGCCGATGCTTTGCAGCTCCTTGACGCTGTGCTGCGTCGGCTTGGTCTTCAACTCGCCGCTGGCGGCCAGATAGGGCAGCAGGGTCAGATGCATGAAGATGCACTGCCCGCGCGGACGGTCATGGGACAACTGGCGGATCGCCTCGAAGAAGGGCAGGCCCTCGATATCGCCGACGGTGCCGCCGATCTCGCAGAGCATGAAATCGACCTCGTCCGAGCCGACGGCCAGGAAATCCTTGATCTCGTTGGTGACGTGGGGGATCACCTGGATCGTCTTGCCCAGGTAGTCGCCACGCCGTTCCTTTTCCAGCACGTTGGAATAGATGCGCCCCGAACTGACCGAGTCGGTCTTGCGCGCGGCCACACCCGTGAAACGCTCGTAATGGCCAAGGTCCAGATCGGTTTCCGCGCCATCATCGGTGACGAACACCTCGCCATGTTCAAAGGGCGACATCGTGCCGGGATCGACGTTCAGATAGGGGTCAAGCTTGCGCAGGCGTACCGAAAATCCGCGTGCTTGCAGCAATGCGCCCAACGCCGCCGAGGCCAGGCCCTTGCCCAGCGACGACACAACCCCGCCCGTGATGAAAATATAGCGTGCCATCGGTTGGCATCCCCCGTCGTTCAGGCTGCGTTTCTCAGCGGATTAGCGCCTTTTGCGGATATCCGGAACCGCAGCACCACGGGATTTGACCCATAGAGGATTCGCGGACAAAAGGCAAGCTGGCCGCAACATGATGTTGCGGCAAGATTTGGTGTCTCAATCCCTAGTGGATCAGTCGGCGCGCGGAACCAGTGGCGCGTTATCGCCCGACGGCGGGGGCAGCAGATCGCCCGCCGGGGCCACCGGATCGGCCGCAGGCGCGCTGCGCTCGCCGCCGATGCGGTCCAGCACCGAGGTGCCCGCCGATTTCTGCGCCGCGATGATCGTCAGCGTGATCGAGGTGCAGATGAAGGCAATGGCCAGCACCCAGGTCACCTTGCCCAGAGCTGTCGCTGCGGCCCGGCCCGTCATCGCGCCGCCGCCGCCACCGCCCATGCCCAGGCCGCCACCCTCGGAGCGCTGCATCAGCACGACGCCGATCAGCGCAAGCGCCAGAAGAAGGTGGATGATGAGGATGACGTTTTCCATGGACGATCGCCTGACTGGTCTGGGTGGGCCACGTGGTTGAGCCGTGTTCTGCCGTGCTATCTAGGCAATTTGATCACGCGGGGCAACCCGCGAAACGGGGACTGTTCGGGGGCTTTGCACGAAAGCGCGCGCAGAAAGCGCCGTCATTGCACGCGCGCGCCCCAATTTCCGGTTTCATGTATCTGCGCGGGTCGATATGACGGGCGCGGGTTTGATCCAGCAAAGAAGGACAGGCAATGGCGAACGTGGTGGTCGTAGGGGCCCAGTGGGGCGATGAAGGCAAGGGCAAGATCGTCGACTGGCTGTCCGAGCGCGCCGATGTGATCGCGCGCTTTCAGGGCGGGCACAATGCCGGCCATACCCTGGTCATCGACGGCAAGGTGTTCAAACTGTCGCTGCTGCCGAGCGGAATCGTGCGCGGCGGCAAGCTGAGCGTGATCGGCAATGGCGTGGTGCTGGACCCCTGGCACTTGGTCAAGGAAATCGCGGGCCTGCGCTCTCAGGGCGTGACGATCACTCCGGAAACCCTGATGATTGCGGAAAACACGCCGCTGATCCTGCCCTTCCACGGCGAGCTGGACCGGGCGCGCGAAGAGGCGGTGGGTGTCGCCAAGATCGGCACCACCGGGCGCGGCATCGGCCCCGCCTATGAGGACAAGGTCGGACGCCGCGCGATCCGCGTGGCCGATCTGGCCGATCCCGAAACGCTGGAGGCGCGGGTGGACCGCGCGCTGGTGCATCACGATGCGCTGCGCCGTGGCCTTGGCATGGAGCCGGTCGATCGCGCCGCCCTGATCGCGGCCCTGACCGAGATTGCCCCCGCCGTGCTGGAATATGCCGCCCCCGTCTGGAAGGTGCTGAACGAAAAGCGCAAATCGGGCAAGCGCATCCTGTTCGAGGGGGCGCAGGGCGCGCTGCTGGACATCGATTTCGGCACCTATCCGTTCGTGACCTCGTCCAACGTGATCGCGGGACAGGCGGCGACCGGCGTGGGCGTGGGCCCCGGCGCCATCGATTTCGTGCTGGGCATCGTCAAGGCCTATACGACCCGTGTGGGGGAAGGCCCGTTCCCGGCGGAACTGCATGACGCCGATGGCCAGCGTCTGGGCGAGCGGGGCCATGAATTCGGCACCGTGACCGGGCGCAAGCGGCGCTGCGGCTGGTTCGATGCCGTGCTGGTGCGCCAGACCTGCGCCACCTCGGGTGTGTCGGGAATCGCGCTGACCAAGCTGGATGTTCTGGACGGGTTCGAGACGCTGAAGATCTGCGTCGGCTACGAGCTGGACGGCGCGCGCATCGACTACCTTCCGACGGCTGCGAACCATCAGGCGCGTTGCAAGCCGATCTACGAGGAAATGCCGGGCTGGAGCGAATCCACCGAAGGCGCGCGCAGCTGGGCCGACCTGCCGGCGGCAGCGATCAAATACGTGCGCCGCGTCGAGGAGTTGATCGACTGCCCGGTCGCCCTACTTTCCACCTCACCCGAGCGGGAGGACACGATTCTCGTGACCGATCCGTTCGAGGATTGAGGCGAAACCTGAAGGTTCAGGAAGGGTGCGGTCGACATGGCGCTGAGTTACAAGGCCCGCAAACGCTGGTCACTGGTCATTCTGCTGGTCGGCCTGCCGCTATACATCATGGCGGCGGTCACACTGGTCAGCCTGATCGACAGGCCGTCGATCCTGATCGAGCTGCTGATCTATGTGGGGCTGGGCTTTGTCTGGATCATGCCGTTCAAATTCGTGTTCCGCGGGATCGGTCAGGCCGATCCTGACGCGCCGCAGGATGACGGCCCGTCCCGCGACTGACCCTTGACCCAACCGGACAAGAAAAAGGGCGGCCCCTGGCCGCCCTTTTTTTCCGTATCCGTCTGGCGTGATCAGCCTGCGCGGCGCGCGGCGGGTTTGAAGCTGATGTCTTCGGCGGCGGTGAAGCGACCCGCCCGGATCTTCTGGATCTTGCCTTGGCGCAGCAGTTGGCCGAAGGCGCGCAGGCCGTCTTCGCGGCTCAGTACGTCGTTCGATCCCTGGCGTGCCTTCTTCATCAGTTGCGGGCGCGAGAATTCCTCCCGTGCTTCGACATGCACCAGATAGGCGGCAGCCGCCTCGAGCAGATCGGGCAGCGATGTGGCGCCCATCTTGCGGGCGAAATCGGCAAACCCGTTCTCCTCGCCCATGTCGCCTGTCATCGGCGCCTCGTCGATCTCGGCCTCTTCGGACAGCGGCGCAAGGGACACGCGGCGCGGGCGCACGGGCGCGCCCGACCGGGCCTCGGGCAGGTCAACCCGCTGTTCCGCCACCAGTTTCAGCGGGGCAGGGCGCAGTTCAGCGGGGCGCGGCGTGGCGGTGCTCTGCTCGGCCACGGGGCGGCGCGGGCGCATGACGCTGGCCAGATCCTCGCGGAAGACATTTGCCGCCGGGTCCCGGTTGGGCGTCACGCCAGCCGACTGATCCGCCTTTGTGGCGGCGACGGCCGCGCGCAGATGCGCGATGGCGTTGCGACGGTTGGCACCTTCGGGTTCGGTCAGCTCGTTCTCGGCCTTGGCCATCAGGCGGGACATGTCATCCTCGGCCTTGACCTTGCCCAGGCGTTCGCGCGGATCGCGCAGAACCAGAGGGGCCTTTTCTTCTTCTTCCGCTGCCTCTGCGGCAGCATCCATGCTGTCGTCTTCGGCGTCGTCTTCGTCGAAGATCGAGGCGATGTCCTCGTCATCTTCTTCGTCGTCTGCGTCGTCGTCCAGATCGGCCAGACCGGTGACCGTTGCGGCTGGTGCGGCATGGTCATCGGTATCGCGATAGAGGTCCATCAGCTCGGCCTCGACTGCGGCCAGTTCGCGGCGCAGCTCGTCTTCCTTCTCGGGGCTCAGTTCAGCGAAGGGGACGCGGGCGGTTCCGGCGGCGCTTTCGTCGGCAAGGGCCGCGGGATCGGCATCGGCTGCATCCTCCACCAACTCGCCACGGGCGATTGCAGCTTCCAGCTCATCGCGCTTGATCTTCATGACGCGGGCAAAAACGGGGGCATCCTGATCGGCCTCGTCGTCCGCGGCAGAGGCATCGGCCGCATCCTGATGCGCGTCGGTTTCGGCGGTGTCGTCCCCATCGATTTCGGTATCCGCCGTCTCGATGATCTCGATCGCGGCTTCGTCGATGGACAGGAATGTCTCGACCGTTTCATCAGCCGCCTGTTCAAGGGCGTCGACGTCGAAGGCGTCAACGGTCATCTCAGGCTCTTCCGAAGTGGCCGCAAGCACCGTTGCCGTGTCTTCCTCGTCCTCGGCAAGATCATCGGCGGCGGTGTCATCGGCGATAGCCGCATCTTCGACCTGCCAGGCCTCATCGGCAATCTCGGCAGGTTGCGCGACCGGGGCATAGGCTTTGTCGTCACCGGCGAGGCGGCTCAGCAGCGCGTCGATCTCGTCGGTCTCTGCCTCGGAAGGCGCTTCCATGGCCTGATCGTCCAGCGACAGGGCCGATTCGATATGCGTCGTCGCCTCGGCCAGGAACTCTTCGGCGAAGTTCTCGGCATGCTCGTCCTCGGAATAGGCATCGACCACCGGGGCAGAGCGCGTCACCACGTCGCGAATGCGCTGCAACTTGGCGGCGACGCTGTCCGGATCGGGATGGGGCACGGGCGTCGGGCGCGGCTGCGCAGGGGCCATCGCGGCGGGTTGTGTTTGCATCGCGGGGGCGGCAGGCACTTCGGGCGCCTTGGCGACAGTGGGCTGTGGGGCCTGCGGTTGCGCGGCGTGCGGCTCAGCCGGGGCCGGTGCGACAGCGGCGGGCTGCGGCGCGGCGGCGGGCTGGGGTGCAATGGTTTCCGGCGCGACAGGGGCAAAAGCCGCAGGTGCTGCGGGTGCTGCGGGCTGGGGGGCCGCAGGCTGCGGGGCAAGAGGGGCCGCGACGGCACCATAGGGCGAGGCGCGCAGCACGATGCTGCCGCGCTCTTCGCGGGCTTCCACCCGGCGGGCAATCTCGCGTTCAGCGATCCGGGCCAGCATCTCGGCATCCGGAACCGGAGGTTCGGCCCCGAAGTAGCGGTCTTCCGAGGCTAGATCCCGAAAATATTCTGCAATTGCTTTCATGGTTTCGAAGGAATCGTCGAAACCTTCCAAAGTGCATGAAAATGTCCCATAGGAGACCGTGAGGATCTTACTGGTGCTCACCATTGGTCACTCGCTTTCTTTTGCCCGTATGGATTTGGTTTACCATCGGATAGGCGTCGAAACGGGAACGATTCTTCGATTTTTAACGTATCATTTTGTGTTTACATTGTGATCTGTTTCCTGATTGGACCATAATCAAGCGATGCAAGATATCATTGTTCACTCTCCTACGCCTGTCACCCTGATCGGTGGCGGCCAGTCGGATGCGGAATCCTTGCGCGATGCGCTTGCACTGGGGCCGAAACTCGTGGCCGCCGATGGCGGCGCAGGGGTTGCGATGGCCGCGGGGCATCTGCCGGATGCCGTGATCGGCGATATGGATTCGTTGCAGCCCGCGGACAGGGCCCGCCTGCCCGAAAACCGCATCCATCCGGTCAGTGAACAGGATACAACAGATTTCGAGAAATGTCTCATGGCGATCCGGGCACCGCTGGTTCTGGGTCTGGGCTTCACCGGGCCACGCCTTGATCACCAGATGGCGGCGTTCAACACGCTTGTGCGTCATCACCGGCAACGCTGCATCCTGATCGGTCGTGCGGAAATCGTGATGCTGGCGCCGCCGTCACTGCGGCTGAACCTTCAGGGCGGCGATGTCGTCTCGCTTTTTCCGATGGGCGCGGTCGAGGCGAAATCCGAGGGTCTGCACTGGCCTGTCGGCGGGCTGAGTTTCGCACCCGACGGCCGGGTCGGCACCTCGAACCGGGCGACCGGGCCGATCTGGCTGGCGGTCACCGCGCCCAAGATGTTGCTGATCCTGCCAAGGTCGACACTGGATGAACTGGTCGAGACCCTTCTGGCCCGTCCCTATGGCTGGGACTGAGGCATGGCCGCGAGCCGCGCCGCATCCCGGCTGAGGCTGCGCTCGCGCAGCACGATGTAAAGCCCCGACGCCACGGTGATCAGGATGCCGATGGCCGCCAGCCCGTCGGGCAGATCACGCCAGATCAGCCAGCCGATCAGCGTGGCAAAGGGAATCTCGAGGTATTGCATCGGCGCCAGCGTGGCCGAAGGCGCAAAGCGCAGCGACCATGTCATCAGCAGATGGCCGATCGTGCCCAGAAGACCGACCGCGATCAGCAGCACCCAATCCTGGCTTGAGGGCGTCACAAGCCGTAGCGCAGCGGGGCCCGTATCGATCCCGCCGAAGATCAAAAGGACAGGCAGAAGCACCGCGCTCGCCATGAGGCCGCTGACTGCCTGCAACCCGATCGGGTCGGTGTCACGCGCCACAAGGCGGGTGACAAGGATGAAGGCCGCAAAGACCACCGCCACCCCGACCGGCAGCAGGGCGGGCCAGCCTACCTCGGCAAAGCTGGGCTGGATCACCATCAACGTTCCGGCAAAGCCCACGGCGCAGGCGATCAGGCGGCGGGGGCCGACCTCTTCATGCAGGATGGTATGGCCCAGCAGCAGCAGCACGAAGGGCATGACGAAGGCGATGGCAATCGCATCGGCCAGCGGCAGGTGTTTCAGCGCGCTGAACATCAGCGTGATTCCGGCGATATGCAGCGCAGTGCGCAAGATCACCAGTCGCAGCATCCGCCCCCGCAAACGCCAGACGCGCCCCGTGGCCAGCACCAAGGGCGCCAGCACGAGGGCCTGCACCGCGAAACGGGCAAAGACCGCCATCATCAGCGGCACCGTGTCGCCCAGGATCTTGGCCAGCGCATCGGCCAGCGGCGCGACCGCGCAAAAGCCCAGCATCAGCAGGATGCCCAGCATGGGCCGGTCGGGGGGATGGATCATGCTCATTTGCCGCAAGCTAGGAGGGGGCGAGGGGAATGGCAATCGCCCTTGTCGGACATGAGGCCGGGGTCAGCCCCGCTTTTCGCGCTCCACCACGCGTTCGCGGTGAAAGATATACAGCCCCGATGCCGTGATCACGGCCATGCCGGCGAATGTCATCGGATTGGGCAGGTCCGAAAAGATCAGCCAGCCAAAGGCAACAGCGCTCAGGATCTCCAGATAATGCAGGGGCGCCACCGTGGCCGAGGGCGCATAGCGCAGCGCATAGCTGATCATCAGATGCGACAGCGCCGAGGCCGCGCCCACCGCGAACAGCCATGTCCACTCGATCCCCACCGGCCAGACCGGGCTGATCGTCGGGATATCGATCCCGGTGCCAAGCAGCATCACGGGCAGGCAGATCGCCGCGGCGATGGTCGAGGTGTGGAACTGCATCGGCACCGGATGCATCTGCCGCGACAGGCTGCGTGTCACCAGCATGTAGAAGGCAAAGAAGAAGGCCGTGCCCAAGGGGAACAGTGCCACAAGGCCAAAAGCCGCAAAGCTGGGCTGGATCACCAGCAACGCGCCCGCAAAGCCCACCACACTGGCCCAGAGACGGCGTGGCCCCACTTCCTCGTTGTAAAGGTACTTTCCCAGAAGCAGCAGGATGAAAGGCTCGACGAACACGATCACCAGCGCATCCGCGATCGGCATCACCTTGACGGCAGCCACAAAGAAATAGGTCGACAGGATCAGGAACAGCGCGCGCAGCACCAGCCGCCCCAGAACCCCCGGCGGCAGGCGCAGCGCATGGCCCATCAGCCAGCACAGGGGCAGCATCAGCGCACCCTGTACGATGAAGCGCGCCGTGGTGATCTGCCCCACGGGGATCGTCTGGGCCGCCAGTTTCGAGGCCACATCGATCAGCGGTGCAGTCAGGCAGAAGCCCAGCATCAGCACCACGCCCAGCACGATGCGGTCGTTCAGATAGGGCAGGGCCGGGGTGCGTATGTCGCTCATGTCATCGCCTTAGCCCGGCCCGTGCGCGCCTGCCATTCCAAAAGCGACCCGCCTTTCATCTTGCCGAAAATACTCAAGGAACCCGGCCCGCGCCCGCGCGGATCAGCAGTTGGGCACATTCACTGCCAGCCCGCCAAGGGACGTCTCCTTGTACTTCTCGGACATATCCACCCCGGTCTGGCGCATGGTCTCGATGCAGACATCCAGCGATACAAGGTGCTGCCCGTCCCCGCGCATGGCCAGCGACGCGGCGGACACCGCCTTGATCGCGCCCAGCCCATTGCGTTCGATGCAAGGCACCTGCACCAGCCCCTTGACCGGGTCGCAGGTCATGCCAAGGTGATGTTCCAGCGCGATTTCTGCGGCGTTCTCGATCTGCTCGGGTGTGCCGCCAAGCACGGCGCAAAGCCCCGCCGCGGCCATGGCCGCGGCGCTGCCGACCTCGGCCTGGCAACCTGCCTCTGCCCCCGAGATCGAGGCGTTGTATTTCACCAGCCCTCCGATGGCGGCGGCGGTCAGCAGGAACTCGTCCACGCGGGCGGGGTTCGCCCCCGGCACATGGTCCAGCCAATAGCGGATCACGGCCGGCATCACCCCCGCCGCGCCGTTGGTGGGCGCGGTCACGACCTGACCCCCGGCCGCGTTTTCCTCGTTCACGGCCATGGCATAGGTGCTCATCCAGTCATTGATGATGTGCGGCGCCGTCAGGTTCAGACCGCGTTCGGCCAGCAGCGCCTGATGGATGCCGCGCGCACGGCGGCGCACGTTCAGACCGCCCGGCAGGATGCCGTCATGCGCCAGCCCGCGGTCGATGCAGTCGTTCATCACCTGCCAGATGCGGGTGATCCCCTTGTCCAGCGCCGCGCGGGGGCGGCGCGAGACCTCGTTGGCGCGTTTCATCTGCGCGATGCTCAGACCCGAGGCCTTGGCCATGGCCAGCATTTCATCGGCGGATTTGAACGGATAGGGCACCGGCGGGCCATCGTCCGTGTCCTTGCCTGCGGCCAGTTCCGCTTCCGTCATCACGAACCCGCCGCCGATGGAATAATAGGTCTCGCGCAGGATCACGTCGCCTTGGGCATCGGTCGCCATCAGCTTCATCCCGTTGGCATGCCCCGGCAGGGCGGGGCCGAAATCAAAGACCAGATCGGCCAGCGGATCGAAATGCAGCGGCGGCAGGCCTTCGACCTCGATCACCTTGGTGTCGCGGATGCTGATCATCAGCGCCTCGGCCTTTGCGTGGTCATAGGTGTCAGGGCGCAACCCGGCCAGACCGAGGATCGTGGCGCGGTCGGTGGCATGGCCTACGCCCGTAAAGGCCAGACTGCCATGCAGCGAGGCGCGCAGCCCGTGGGCGGTGAAAGGCTGGCTGCGCAGCAGGTCCAGAAACCGCGCGGCGGCCACCATCGGCCCCATGGTATGCGAGGACGAGGGGCCGATGCCGACCTTGAACATCTCGAAGACGGACAGGAACATTAGAGAGCACTTCCTTCGGGGGGTGTGGGATAATCGGGTGCGGTAAAGGGATGCAGGCCCAGCCCTTCGGCCCGGGCGCAGATGGCGGTTGCCGCCCGCGCCTCGATCCGGGCGCAAAGCGCCTCAAGATGCGGTGTCGCGGTCCGGTCCCGCCATCCGGCCTGATCGACCGGGTAAAGCGCGATCCAGCGCAGGCAGGTTGCAAGGTAATAGTCCATGATGCTGGGCGTCGGCCCGTTCAGCCAAGCCTGCCTTGCCGCCGCCGCCGTGTCCAGCCGCGCCAGATGAGCCGTCAGCGAGCCTTGCAGACCCGCGCGCAGTGCGGCCTGATGGGCGGGGTCCTCGCCCACGTAAAGCGCGGGGTAGAACAGCATCCTCAGTTCGGCATGCAGCGTGTTGGACAGAAAGAACAGCCATTTCAACGCATGGCCCCGGTCGGGATGGTCGCAGGGCGGCATCATGGCGAATGCCTCCGTCCTGTGCCGGTCGGCCAGCCAGAGCAGGATCGCGCCCGTCTCGAAGATCGCGCCTTCGGGCGTGTCCAGAACCGGGATGCGGCCATGCGGGTTCAGCGCGAGGTAGGGCGCGGATTTCTGCGCCGCCACACGCCGATCGACCAGCACCGCCGCATAGGGCAGGCGCATCTCCTCCAGCGCCAGCCGCACGATCAGCGAGGCGTTGTCCGGGGCGTAATGCAGGCGGTAGGGTTGCGTCATGCGCGCAATCTGACGTCAAATCGCTGCGAATGCATCATCGGAAAACGACCCCTGCCGCAGCTTTCGCGCAAATCGGCGCGATTGCCCCCTCGCACCATCGCCGCAACTTTCCTATAACCGCCCCCAACTCACCGCCCCAACCAGACGGAGTCGCTGCCATGCCCGGAGAATTGTCACCCATCGACAAGGCCAAGTTCGTCGCCGCCAAACGCGCGGTGGATTATGTCGAGGACGGGATGCGCGTGGGTCTGGGCACCGGATCGACCGCCGCCTGGATGGTGCGCTGCCTCGGCGAGCTGGTGCGCGATGACGGGCTCAAGATCAAGGGCGTGCCCACCTCGACCCGCACGGCGGCGCTGGCGCGCGACGTCGGCATCGAAGTGATCAGCCTTGACGAGGCGAAATGGCTGGACCTGACGATCGACGGGGCAGATGAATTCGACGGCGACCTGAACCTGATCAAGGGCGGCGGCGGCGCGCTGCTGCAGGAAAAGATCGTGGCCACGGCATCCGACCAGATGATCGTGATCGCTGATGTCGGCAAGGAGGTCGAGACGCTGGGCGCCTTCCCGCTGCCGATCGAGGTGATTCCCTTCGGCTGGCAAACCACCCGCGCCCTTGTCGAAGAGATGCTGATCTCGATGGATGTTCTGGGCCGCGACGTGACGCTGCGCATGAATGGTGATCGTCCCTTCATCACCGATGAAGGCAATCACATCCTTGACCTGCACCTGAACCGCATCGGCAATGCGCGCCAGTTGGCGATGGTGCTGAATCAGGTGCCGGGCGTGGTGGAAAACGGGTTGTTCATCGACATCTGCGATATCGTGATCGTGGGCTATGGTGACGGGCGGGTGGAAACCCGCGACATCAATCAGGGCACGATCGAACAGGATCGGCTGGATTTCGTCGAAAACGACAACCTCTTTACCGATCTGGCCGATTGAAGACGGACGGATGCAGCGCCCGTCACGCGGCGGGCGGTTGCGGGGTGAACGTGACCTCGAAGCCGGATGTCTGACCCTTGCGGGGGGATGTCATCACCAGCGCGGCCCCCAGCCGTTCGGCAATGGCGGCTACGATGGACAGCCCCAGCCCGCTGCCTGTCGATGACGCCGCCCCGCGTTCGAACCGCCGGGTCAGGCGATGCAGGGTGTCGGGCGCGATGACAGGCCCGTCATTGGCCACGCGCAGGCTGCCATGCGCGCCCAGTTCGACCGCGATGGGCTGATCCGGCGCGCCATGGCGCAGGGCGTTCTCGACAAGGTTGCGCAGCACGATTCCCACGGTATCCGGGTCAAGATCGGTCAGGACCGCCTGTGCGGGCAGGCGCGTGGCGATGCGCCCGCCGCCGGGCAGGCGCGCAAGATCGTCCACAATCATGCCGAAGACAGGCCGCAGGTCATAGGTCTGGGCGCTGCGCAGGGGGGCACCCTCGGCCCGCGACAATTCCAGCAGCTTGGCCGACAGGCCGGTCAGCCGTTTGAGCGAGGTTTCGATCTCGGCGGCGCGCTGGCGTGTCGCGGGATCGGTGGCCTCTGATTGCAGGCGCTGCACCTGCGCGATGGCCCCGGCCAGCGGGGTGCGCAGCTCATGCGCGGCATTGGCGGCAAAGCTGCGCTCGGCCTGAAAGGCGGCGTCGAGCCGGGCCAGCAGCGCGTTCAGCGTGGCCCCCACCGGCGCCAGTTCCGTCGGCAGATCGGTGGTCGGGATCGCGGACAGATCATGCATCGTGCGGTCGGCCAGCCGGTCGCGGAACCAGTTGAGCGGCGCGAGAGTCGCGCGCAATGTCAGAATAATCGCCGCCAGCGCCAGCGGCACCACGACCAGCAGCGGCAGGCCAAGACCCAGCTGGATCTCGCGCGCGACCGAGGCGCGGTGCGCCAGCGGTTCGGCCACGGTCACGCGGATCGTCCCCTGCAGCGCCGCCACCCCATAAAGCCGATGGGTGGCCGTCTCGCGAAATCCCGGCCCGTCCCAGTCGGGAAAGCTGGCAGGTTCTGCCGAAAAGGATTGCAGCAGGATCCGGCCCTGATCGTCGCGCACCAGATAGGTGAAATAGGCGTCATTTTCGGGGATGGCGGCCAGCCTCTGGGTAATGCCTTCCTCTTCGCGGCCGATGATGTCCACCACCACCAGCGGCAAGAGGCGCTGGGCCGTCGCGGCAAGGGCGGAATCGAACACCTCGTTCATCTGATGGCGCGCCAGCAGCGCCGTCACGGATGCGGCTGCGATCCACAGCACCATCAGCCCGGCCCCCAGCCAGAGCGCCAGCCGCCCCTGCAGGCTGCGCGGCGCCCTCATCCGCGCCCCAGCCGGTAGCCAAGGCCACGCTGGGTTTCGATGATCCCGGCCCCCAGCTTCTTGCGCAGGCGGCTGACATGCACCTCGATCGTGTTGCTTTCGATCTCGGTATCGAAGGCATAGAGCTTTTCTTCCAGTTGCGCCTTGGACATGAGTTGACCCGGCCGCGCCAGAAGCGCCTCGAACAGCGCCCATTCGCGCGCGGTCAGCACAACGGACCGCCCGTTCAGCAGCACGCTGCGCGCGGCAAGATCGATCTGAAGCAGGCCATGGATGATGATCGGGTTCGGATTGCCGCTGTAGCGCCGGGCGACCGATCCGATCCGCGCCGACAGTTCCGACAGGTCGAACGACTTGACCAGATAGTCATCGGCGCCCGCGTTCAGCCCCTCGATCCGGTCCGAGACCTGGTCGAGCGCTGTCAGGATGATCACCGGCGTCACGTCGCCGCGCGCGCGCAGGGTCTTGAGAAATCCGATGCCGCGCCCGTCCGGCAGCATCAGGTCCAGCAGGATCAGATCGAAGGCCGTGGTGCGGGTCGCATCGCCCGCCGCATCCAGCCGCTTGACCCAGTCCACCGACTGCCCGTCCGCTGCGATCTGGTCGCGCACGGCCTGCCCGAGGATGGTGTCGTCTTCGATCAGAAGGATGCGCATGGTCGGTTCCGCCTTTCCGGTTGCGATCTTCCATCGCGCGCGGGGCTGACGCAAGGCTGACGGCTTGACGCGCGATGCGTCAGGTTCCCGTCAGCTTCGCGGCGCAGGAAGGGGCCATGGTCGCGGAATGGAGTGTGAACCATGAAAAGCCCTCTGACGATTCTCGCCGTTCTGATGGCGCTACAGCCCGGCCTTGCCGTGGCGGATGATGACGATTGCTATGCCCCGCTTGCCGATTGGCAGCCACGGGACCGCATCGTGCAGATGGCGCAGGAACAGGGCTGGACCCTGCGCCGGATCAGGATCGATGACGGCTGCTACGAGCTTGACGGCACCGACGCTCAGGGGCGGCGGATCGAGGTGACCCTCGATCCCGTGACGCTGGCGGTGATCGAGATGGAATTCGAAGACGATGACGATGACGATCACCGGGAAAAGACCCGCAGTCATGACAGCAAGGATAGCGATGATGAGTGAAGTTCTGGCGCAGGACCGACCGGTCCATGACGGCTTGGGCGATGCGGGGCAGGCGGCGCCTGTGCGCGTCTGGGATCCGCTGGTGCGGGTGTTTCACTGGGGTGTGGTGCTGGCCGTCGCGGTGGCCTGGCTGACCGCGGACGAGGTGCAAAGGGTCCACGAGATCGCAGGCTATGGGGTCGCGGGCCTTGTGGCGTTCCGCCTGCTCTGGGGGCTGGTCGGATCGCACCACGCGCGCTTTGCCGCCTTCCTCAAGGGGCCGCGGGCGACATTGGCCTATCTGCGCGACATGATCGGTGGCCGCGAGCGGCGCCACCTGGGCCATAATCCGGCGGGGGCTGCGATGATCGTCGCGCTGCTGCTCACCCTGTCCGGCACCGCCTTCACCGGCTGGCTGATGGCCGAACCCGCGCGCTTGGCGATGCTGCCATCGCTGCCGCAGATCGCGGCCCCGGCCTTTGCCGATGACGATCATGACGTCGTCACCGCATGGCGCGGCGAGGGGGCGAACGAGGCGCTGGAAGAGGTGCATAAGGTGCTGGCGGATCTCCTGCTGCTTCTGGCGGCGCTGCATGTGGCGGGCGTTGTTCTGGCCTCTTTCCGGCATCACGAGAATCTGCCGCTTGCGATGGTCACGGGCGACAAGCGCGCCCCCGGTCCCGGCGATATAGCCTGATCCGATCCGGCTTCCCTGCAGGGGTGCGCGTCCCCGTTGCCCCTGAACCCTGACCCCGCCATATCCTGGCGGGGTCTTTTTTTGTCATGCAGGCCGCTGGCTGACGTCTGGCTGAAGCAGAATCGTTGCCGCTGTCAGGAACCGCTCAGCCCGGTGGGTCAATCTGTCCTCAGCAGAGACAGAAAAGGAGACCTGCGATGACGATGACCAAGATGATGACGACCCTTGCCCTTGTTGCCCTGCTTCCTGCGGGGGCGGCGCTGGCCAGCGATGATGATTGTTTCGGGCCGCGCGAACAGTGGCAACCGCGTGAGGCGGTGATGAAACTGGCCGAGGATAACGGCTGGACCATCCGCGAGTTCAAAGTCGATGACGGCTGCTACGAGATCGAGGGCCGCGACCGCGACGGCCGCAAGATCGAGGTCGAGCTTGATCCCGGCACGCTGGCGGTGATCAAGATGGAAACCTACGGGCAGGGCTATGGCAGCCAGTCGATCCCCAGCGCGACACCTGCACCGGCCCCCGCACCTGCGCCTGCGCCCACCAAGCCCTGATGCCAGCCTTTCGGCCTCAGGACTGACGGGGGTCGCGCCATGCATCCTGCCCGGTCCGGCGGGGTGATCGGCACATCACCGCCCGGCCCATCCCATTAAACCGGGCTGGGCCGCGCCTTGACGGCCCATACGACCGTCCCCGCCAGCACACCCCAGAACGCGCCCGAGATGCCCCAAAGCGTCATCCCGCTGGCTGCGATCAGAAAGGTCAGGGCCGGTCCCTCCAGCTGGCCCGGCACGCTGAAGGCCGCCGACAGCGATCCCACCAGCGCGGGGATCAGCGCCAGCCCCGCCACCGCAGTGATCAGCGCCGCAGGCGCCACGCCGGCCAGCGCCGCGACCAGACCGGCCATGCAGGCAAGGCCGATATAGGCCATCCCGCAGATCATCGCTGCCCAGTAGCGGCGCGCTGGGTCCGGGCCCGCATCCTCGCCCGCCATGATCGCGGCGGTGATCGCGGACATGTTCACCGGCACCGCCCCAAAGGGCGCGATGGCCAGACTGACCAGCCCGGTCTTGACCAGCATCGGCTGCCGCGCAACCGCATAGCCGTTCAGATCCAGCACGGCGAAACCGGGGATGTTCTGCCCCGCCATGGTCACCAGATACAAAGGTACCGCGACCGAGATCAGCGCCTGCCATGTGAACACCGGCGTCACCATTGCCAGTGGCGGCAGCAGCGTCCCGCTGTCCGGGGCCACGACACCCTTCGTGTCCACGCCGAAGACCAGCACCAGCCCGAAGGCCAACACCGCCAAGGGCATCGCCGCCAGCCGGTTCCAGCGCAGACCCACCAGCCAGGCCAGCAGCACGGGCAGCACCAGCACCGGGATCTGGCCAAGGGCCAGCGCGGGGGCGAAACACAGTTTCAGCAGCACCCCGGCCAGCAGGCCATTGGCCACAGGTTTGGGGATCGCCGCCACCGCGCGGCCAAGGGCGGGCACGACCCCGGTGATCACGATCAGCATGGCGCAGGCGATCATCGCGCCTGCCGCCTCGCCAAAGCCGCCGGGCAGCGCGCCACTGCCCGCCAGAAAGGCCGCGCCGGGCGTGGACCATGCCACCGCCGCCGGGGTGCGCGTGGTGACCGACAGCCACAGCCCGCAAAGCCCCATCCCCAGCGTGGCAAAGAACAGCCCCGTCGCCGCCTGCGCCGGGCTTGCCCCCATCGCCGAGAGGCCCGCCAGCACGATGGCAAAGGATGCGGCATAGCCCACGAATGCCGCCAGCAGCCCCATCGCCACTGCGCGCATGGTGATGTCCCTGATCATTCCCCCGGCCTCGCTGCCTGACTGTGTCGCCCTGCGCGCGACCATGGCAAAGCATGCGGGCGGATACCAGAGGGGGCTTGGTGATCGGGCCGCTCGCTTCCTCTGGCCCTTCCTGTCCCGATGTGAAATACCTGTCGCCGACTAGGCTATGGGGTTCGGATGAGCGATTTCGACTATGATCTCTTTGTCATCGGTGGCGGCTCGGGCGGGGTGCGCGCGGCGCGTGTCGCGGCGCAGCGCGGCGTCAAGGTCGCGCTGGCTGAAGAGGACCGCTATGGCGGCACCTGCGTCATCCGGGGCTGCGTGCCCAAGAAACTGATGGTCTTCGCCAGCGAATACGGCGGCATTGCCGAAGAGGCCCGCGCCTATGGCTGGGACATGCAGGTGGGCGGCTTTGACTGGACGGCCTTCCGCAAGAATCTGCACGCCGAACTGGACCGTCTGGAAGGCATCTACCGCAACATATTGAAATCGAACGGGGTCGAGACGTTCGACGCCCGCGCCACGCTGGTCGATCCGCATACGGTCGAACTGAGCGACGGCAGCCGCAAGACCGCCAAGCATATCCTGCTGGCGATGGGCGGGCGCCCGGTCAAGCCTGACATGCCGGGGGCAGAGCTGGCCATCACCTCGAACGAGATCTTCCATCTGGATGCCTTGCCGAAATCCATCCTGATCGTCGGCGGTGGCTATATCGCCTGCGAATTCGCCTGCATCCTCAACGGTCTGGGCGTCGAGGTCACGCAATACTATCGCGGCGCGCAAGTGCTGCGCGGTTTCGATGACGAGGCGCGCGGACTGGTGGCAGAGGAAATGCGACAGGACGGGATCGACCTGCATCTTGGCACCAATATCCTGTCGCTGGACCGCGAGGGCGACCGGGTCCGCACCAAGGCCACCAATGGCGATGAAAAGCTATTTGATCAGGTGATGTTCGCAACTGGCCGCGCCCCCAATACGGCGGACATGGGGCTTGAGGCGCTGGGCGTGCATCTGGGCCGCAACGGCGAGGTGATCGTGGACCAGTATTCGCAATCGGCCATCCCCTCGATCTATGCCGTGGGCGATGTGACCGACCGGGTGAACCTGACCCCGGTTGCGATCCGCGAGGGCATGGCCTTCGTGGAAACCGTCTTTGGCGGCAATCCCACGCCCGTGGATCACGACCTAATCCCGACCGCGATCTTTACCCAGCCCGAGATGGGCACCGTGGGCCTGTCCGAGGAAGCCGCGCGCGAGATCGAGCCGGTCGAGATCTACTGCACCTCCTTCAAGCCGATGCAGAGCGCCTTTGCCGGTAATCCGCGCCGTGTGCTGATGAAACTGGTTGTCAGCAAGGCGACACGTCGTGTCATGGGGTGTCATATCGTAGCACCCGGTGCCGGCGAAATGATCCAGCTTGCGGGCATTGCGGTCAAGATGGGGGCCACGAAAGAGGATTTCGACCGCACAGTTGCGGTGCATCCGACCATGTCGGAAGAGATCGTGACGATGAAATCGCCGGTCCGTACCGCTTGAAATTTTGCGCCGGCCTCACAGGTTAGGGGCAGGTATTGAGAACCATTCAAAAGAAGACAACAAGGGGAACCAAGGTCAATGGCTGGAAATTCGGGCGGCCCATGGGGCGGCGGCGGCGGCAACAAGGGCGGTGACGACGATCGCCGCAACAACGGTGGCGGGCGGCGTCCCGGCGACGAAAACGGGCCGCAGATCCCGGAAATCGACGAACTGATGCGGAAAGGCCAGGAACAGTTGCGCGTGCTGATGGGCGGTCGTGGCGGCCGCGGCGGTCAGGGCGGCGGCGGTGAAGGCGGCCCGCGCGGCCCGATCTTCACCAAGTCCACCGTGGGGCTTGGCGTTCTGGCGGCCGTGGGCCTCTGGGCGTTCAGCAGCTTTTACACCGTGCGGCCGGAAGAACAGTCGGTCGAGCTGTTTCTTGGCGAATTCTACAAGATCGGCAATCCCGGTCTGAACTTCGCGCCCTGGCCGCTGGTCACGGCGGAAATCGTCAACGTCACCTCGGAACGGACCGAAGATGTCGGACAGGCGCGCGGCAATCAGGACATGGGCCTGATGCTGACCACGGATGCCAATATCGTCGACATCGATTTTCAGGTCGTCTGGAACATCAACGATCCGGCCAAGCTGCTGTTCAACCTGCGCGATCCGCGCCAGACCGTGCAGTCGGTGTCGGAATCGGTCATGCGCGAGATCATCGCGGCCTCGAACCTGTCGCCGATCCTCAACCGTGACCGGGGTCTGATCGCCAATACCGCGATGGACAACATCCAGGCCACGATGGACGAATATGACAGCGGCATCACCATCGTCCGCGTCAACCTCGACAAGGCGGACCCCCCGCGCGAGGTGATCGATAGCTTCCGTGAGGTGCAGGCCGCCGAACAGGAACGCGACCGTCTGCAGCGTCAGGCCGATGCCTATGCCAACCGCGTTCTGGCCGAAGCCCGCGGTGAGGCGGCGCAGATCCTTGAACAGGCCGAAGGCTATCGTGCCCAGGTCGTGAACCAGGCTCTGGGTGAGGCGAGCCGTTTCTCGGCGGTTCTGGCTGAATATGAAAAGGCCGAGGATGTCACCCGCAACCGTCTTTACATCGAGACGATGGAGCGTGTGCTGGGCCAGATCGACAAGACCATCCTCGACAACTCGATCGTGGGCGGCGAAGGCGGTCAGGGTGTCGTGCCCTATCTGCCGTTGAACGAATTGCGGCGTCCCGCAGAGCAGGGGAACTGAGATCATGCGCAAGACAACATATCTTCTTCCGATCCTGGTCGTCGCGGTCGCGACCGCGCTGTCCTCGATCTTCGTGGTGGACGAGCGTGAAAAGGCGCTGGTGCTGCAGTTCGGCCAGATCAAGGCCGTCAAGCAGGAACCGGGCCTTGCGTTCAAGATCCCGCTCATCCAGGAGGTCGTGCGCTATGACGACCGGATCCTGTCGCTGGACACTGACACGATCGAAGTGACGCCTTCGGATGATCGCCGTCTGGTGGTCGATGCCTTCGCGCGCTACCGCATCGCCGATGTGGTGCAGTTCCGTCAGGCCGTCGGCGTCGGTGGCCTGCGCGCAGCCGAGGATCGGCTATCGTCGATCCTGAACGCGCAGATCCGTGAGGTTCTGGGTGCCGATCAGGTGACATCCGACACGATCCTGTCGCAGGATCGCCGTGTCCTGATGAACCGGATCCGTGACCAGGCGCAGATTTCTGCACGCGGTCTGGGTCTGGACGTGGTGGACGTGCGGTTGAAGCAGACAAACCTGCCCGCACAGAACCTTGATGCGACCTTCGCCCGGATGCGCGCCGAGCGTGAGCGTGAAGCCGCAGACGAGATTGCACGCGGTAACGAAGCCGCACAGCGTGTGCGCGCACTGGCAGACCGGACCGTGGTGGAAACACTGTCGGAATCGGAACGCGAGGCGCAGATCACCCGCGGTGAAGCCGATGCAGAGCGCAACGCCATCCTGGCCGAGGCTTTCGGTGCAAACCCCGAGTTCTTCAGCTTCTACCGCTCGATGCAGGCATATGAAAACGCTCTGCAGGGGAACAACTCGTCGATGGTGATGACACCGGACAGCCAGTTCTTCGACTACCTGCGGTCCGACCGTCCGACGCGAGATCAGAACTGATGATCGAAACGGCATTTCTGGCCCTCGGGCTGGTGCTGATTGTGGAGGGGCTGGCCTATGCGCTGGCCCCTTCGCTTGTGGAGAGCCTGCTGGCGGCCCTGCGCGAACTGCCGATCCCCGCGCGGCGCACACTCGGGCTGCTGGCGATTGTCGCGGGTCTGGCCTTTGTCTGGCTGGCCGGAATCCTCGGGGCATGATCGCGGGCTCATCACACCCTGTTGAGCGAAAGCAACATCTCTTGGAGTTGCGTCGGACGCGCACTAGGTAAAAGATAGACATGCTGCGCCAAGCGTCGACGCGATGCCGACCCCGCTGCCGCAGTGATCAAGGACAAAGGAGTTACGGGTGTGAGCAACAAAGCGGTTTCCATCCCCGACCATCAAACCGGCCTGATCCGCGCGTTCTGGATGGGCCTGATTGCGACGGCGTTCATCCTGATGACGGCGCTGCAATCGCAGGCGCGCCCCGAAAGTTTCGCTGACCTTGCCGACAAGATCAGCCCTTCGGTGGTGAACATCACGACATCCACGACCGTGGCCGGGAATACCGGACCCAACCCGATCGTGCCCGAAGGCAGCCCGTTCGAGGATTTTTTCCGCGAATTTCAGGACCGCAACCGCACGCCGGGTGACAGGCCGCGCCGGTCCTCGGCGCTGGGCTCGGGTTTCGTGATTTCCGAAGACGGCTATATCGTCACAAACAACCATGTGATCGAAAGCGCCGACGAGATCACCATCGAATTCTTCTCGGGCGAAGAACTGGTGGCCAAGGTCATCGGCACCGACCCCAACACCGATATCGCCCTGCTGAAAGTCGAGGCCGAAAAGCCCTTGCCCTATGTCAGCTTCGGTGACAGCGACACCGCGCGCGTGGGCGATTGGGTCGTCGCCATGGGCAACCCGCTGGGACAGGGCTTCTCGGTCAGCGCGGGCATCGTCTCGGCACGCAACCGGGCACTGTCGGGCAGCTATGACGATTACATCCAGACCGATGCCGCGATCAACCGGGGCAACTCGGGCGGTCCGCTGTTCAACATGGATGGGCAGGTGATCGGCGTGAACACGGCGATCCTGTCGCCCAATGGCGGCTCGATCGGGATCGGGTTCTCGATGGCCTCGAACGTGGTGACTCGCGTTGTCGATCAGCTGCGCGAATTCGGCGAGACGCGGCGCGGCTGGCTGGGTGTGCGCATCCAGGACGTGACCGATGATGTGGCCGAGGCGATGGGCCTTGAAAAGACAGCAGGTGCCCTTGTGACCGATGTGCCCGAAGGCCCCGGCAAGGAAGCGGGCATCCAGCAGGGTGACGTGATCATGAACTTCGATGGTCGCGATGTGGCGGATACGCGCGGTCTGGTGCGTCAGGTCGGCAATACCGAGGTGGGCAAGGCTGTCCGCGTCATGGTCTGGCGCGATGGCAAGACCCAGACCCTGATGGTGACCCTTGGTCGCCGCGAAGAGGCCGAAAGCGCCGTTCCTGCAGCACAGACAGCCCCCACGCCGGACGAGCCGGTCGAGATGATGGGCCTGACCCTCAGCCCCGTCACCGAAACCCTGCGCGGCGAACTTGAACTGCCCGCCGGTGCAACGGGTCTGGTCGTGGTCGATGTGGATGAAGCCAGCGAAGCCTTTGAAAAAGGCCTGCGCGCCGGTGACCTGATCACCGAAGCGGGTCAGCAGAAGGTGGAAGCTGTCAGCGATCTGACCGACCGCGTGGACGAGGCGCGCGAGGCCGGGCGCAAGTCGCTTCTGCTGCTGGTCCGCCGCGCTGGCGATCCGCGCTTCGTGGCGCTGTCGCTGGACTGAACCGCGCAACACTGACACACGGGGGGAGCGTCGCAAGACGCTCCCTTTTTTTATGGGCAGGGCTTGCCTCGGGTATAGAGTGTTATGTAATAACATTACATACATTGTCCGTCGGAGAATCCCATGCCCCCTGCCGATCCCCGTCTTCCCGTCACTGTCCTGTCCGGCTTTCTTGGTGCGGGCAAGACAACCCTGTTGAACGCCGTGCTCAACAACCGCGATGGGCGCCGCGTGGCCGTGATCGTCAATGACATGGCCGAGGTGAACATAGACGCAGACCTCGTGCGCGCGGGCAGCAACCTGTCCCGGACCGAGGAAACGCTGGTCGAGATGTCGAACGGCTGCATCTGCTGCACCCTGCGCGAGGATCTGCTGCAGGAGGTGCGCCGTCTGGCCGGGCAGGGGCGCTTTGACTACCTGCTGATCGAATCGACCGGCGTGTCGGAACCCCTGCCGGTGGCGACCACCTTCGATTTCCGCGATGAGAACGGCGACAGCCTGTCGGATGTGGCGCGGCTGGACACGATGGTGACGGTCGTGGATGCGGTGAACCTGTTGCGCGACTTCGCCAGCCACGATGCGCTGGCTGATCGCGGCGAGGTCGCGGGCGAGGGCGATACGCGCACCCTTGTGCATCTGCTGACCGACCAGATCGAATTCGCCGATGTCATCGTGCTGAACAAGATCACCGACGCCGGGCCCGACCGCCATGATGCGGCGCGCAAGATCATTCGCGCGCTCAACCCGGATGCAAGGCTGATCGAGACCGATTTCGCCCGCGTGGACCTGGCCGCGATCCTCGACACCGGCCTGTTCGACTTTGCCACCGCGCAGGATCACCCGATGTGGGCCAAGGAGCTTTACGGATTTGCGGATCATGTGCCCGAAACCGCCGAATACGGCGTGACGCATTTCACCTATCGCGCGCGCCGCCCCTTTGATCCGGCGGCCATTCACCGGGTGCTGAACGGCGACCTGCCCGGTGTGATCCGCGCCAAGGGGCATTTCTGGGTGGCCTCGCGCCCCGATTGGGTGGCCGAGTTCAGCCTCGCCGGCGCGCTCAGCGCCGTCTCGCCCCTCGGCACATGGTGGGCTTCGGTGCCGCGCGCGCGTTGGCCGGACAATCAGGCCGCGCAGGATTATGCCGCGCAGCACTGGGTCGACCCTTGGGGCGACCGCCGTCAGGAGCTGGTCTTCATCGGGGCGGGCATGGATGAGGCCGCGATCAGCGCCAGCCTTGATGCCTGTCTGATGGGGCGCGACGATCAGGGTATCCGCACCGAATGGGCGGGTCTGCCCGATCCCTTCCCGCGCTGGATGCGGCCGGATGCCGCCTGAAGGGGCAGGGGACATGGCGCGCGTCAATCTTGCCAGCAGTCTCGGCCGCCGTCGCAAGCCGCGCCCTGCGCGTGATACGATGGCCGAATTCGACCGCCTGCCAGCCGTGTTGCGCCGCTGGCTGGCCGAGGCGGCCTTGCCCTGGAGCCCGCGATCCGCGCTGCGCGCCTGGCAGCGGGCCTTGTCCCGGTCGCAAGGGACGCAGGACGCGCTGGCGCGGCTGGATGCGCTGCAAGCCGCGCGACTGGCGCGCGACAGGCTGCACCGCCCCGGTGACGGGGTAAAGCTGCACCGCCCCGACACCGGGGCAAAGCTGCACCGCCCCGGTGACGGGGCGAGGGCGGCTCAATCCTGATCCAGCTGATCCAGCGGTGTCGCCACAAGCCCCAGTGCCCGCGCGGTGGCCAGTGACAGCACGGGGCTATCCAGCCCCGTAGCCGCCTGATAGCGGCGCACCGCTTCGCTGGTGGCCCGGTCGATCTGCCCGGTCACCGCGCCTGCATAAAGTCCCCGCACCGTCAGCGCCCGCTGGAGCGAGGCGATGATATCCGGCGTCAGATCGGCCGGGCAGGGGGTTTCGAACCATGTCACCTCGCGTTCCGTGACGATGCGCTGGCGGGTTTCGGTGCGAAAGATCGCCGGCGTGGCCACGGTGCCGTCAGCAGCCAGCCGTGCGGGTTCCACCAGCACCTGTTCGGTAACGGTTTCGATCAGGGCGGGGCTGACGATCTTGCCCCAGCAGGTGCCCGGTGGCGCGCCCGGCGGCGTGTCCAGCATCGACCCCAGCAGCGCATCGGCGGGGTTTTCGGCCGCAGGCGGGGTGCAGCCGGCAAGCCCCATCAGCGCCACAAGCGGCAGCGCCAGACAGAGGGCGGTTCTGGATCGGATCATGCGCGTGTCATCTGCCCTGTTGGACCCGGTTTGCGCCCGGGCTGTCATCCCGGCGTCATCCGGTTCGCGCGCAGCCTAGCGGGTTTTGGGCAGGGCGCAAAGCGCCTTGGCTGGCGCAGGCGCCGGTCTGCGGATCAGCCGCCCGCGCCTTCCTGCTGCAACAGCAGGTCCAGCATCGGGGATATGTCCTCGATGTATTCTGCGATCAGGTGGGTCACGCCGCCCTCATGCTGCAAGCGGCCCGTGACGCGCAGCAGGCGGCCCGCGATGATGGCGCGGCGAAACTGTTCGTAAAGCTTGCGCCAGACGATGACGTTGATCACCCCGGTCTCGTCCTCAAGCGTCAGGAAGATCACGCCCTTGGCCGTGCCGGGCCTTTGGCGCAGGATCACCAGACCCGCCACCGTGACACGGTGGCCTGTGCTGACACGGCCCAGCATCGCCGCCGGGGTGCAGGCGGGCGCGGGGCGCGATCGGGCAGGGGTGGAAGGTGCAGCCATGAGAACAATATAGGAACATCTGCCGATTGCCGCAAGCCGGGATCACCGATCCGCGCCAGACCCGGCGCAGGCGGGCGGAAAACCGGTCGAAAGGGGCTGGAACGCCCTGCGATGCTTGTCTAGGTAAGGGGGGAACTGGATACCAACCGGAGTCTGCACAGACATGGCGAAAATCACCTATATCGAGCATAACGGAACCGAACATGTGGTAGACGTGCCCAACGGTCTGACCGTGATGGAAGGCGCGCGCGACAACAACATCCCCGGCATCGAGGCCGATTGCGGCGGCGCCTGCGCCTGCTCGACCTGCCATGTCTACGTTCATCCCGACTGGGTCGAAAAGCTGCCCTCCAAGGATGACATGGAAGAGGACATGCTGGATTTCGCCTATCAGCCCGATACCGCCCGTTCGCGCCTGACCTGCCAGATCAAGGTGACCGATGCGCTGGACGGTCTGGTCGTGCAGATGCCGGAAAAGCAGATCTGACAAACGTGACACTGGCGTGAGTGGCAGACGCCCCGCCCGTTGTGCGCGGGGCCATTGCCGTGCAAGGCCCTAGGCCTGATCCAGCTCGGCGATCAGTTGCGCGAGGGCAAGGCGTGGGCGCTGGCGACCCGGCGCATGGGTGCGCCGCAGGGCCAGCCCCAGCAACCCGATCAGCGCCACCGGCACGGCCCAGTTGGCAATGGCCATGAGGGGCTGGCCTGTCGCCACGGCATAGACCGGGGCGGCGCAGGCACCTGCCAGCAGCACATGACCGCACAGCCGCAGCAGCGCCGAGGTGGTTGCGGTCGGGCCGGTATCCACCTCAAGCCCCGGTTGCACCGCCATCAGCGCGCGCAGGATATCGACCACGGTGGCGCGAAACGCCATGTCGTCAGGCCCGCCCACCAGCGCGCGGCGGTAAAGATGCTGCCGGATCGCGCAGGTCTGCGTGGCATCACGCAGCCGCAACACGCGGGTCAGGCTTTGCCCGGCGCGCGATGCGGTCCAATGGGCCGACCGGATATCGGACAGCGCCATGCGCCAGAGCGTGCTGCCCTTGGCGTCCTCGCAGATCAGCACGCCATCCTCCAGCGCATAGATCAGCGGCGACTTGATCAGCGCGGGCTTGACCCTGTGGGTGCGGCGGCGGTTTTTCCTCACAGCGCGCGCCAGCCGATATCGCGGCGGCAGAACCCGCCGGGCCAGTTGATCGCCTCCACCATGGCATAGGCGCGGGTCTGCGCCTCTGCCAGCGACGCGCCGCGCGCGGTCACGTTCAGCACGCGGCCGCCATTAGCCACGACGTGGCCGTCCTTCAGCGCGGTGCCTGCGTGAAAGCACATGTTGAAACTGTCCTCGGGCAGGGCATCCAGCCCGCCGATCACGCTGCCTTTCGCGTAATCACCCGGATAGCCATTGGCGGCCATCACCACGGTCAGCGCATGGTCGTCGGCCCAATGCACCTGAGCGCCTGCCAGCCGCCCCTCGGCGCAGGCCAGCATCAGGTCCAGCGCCTGCGCGCCCAGCCGCATCATCAGCACCTGACATTCCGGATCGCCGAAGCGCACGTTGTATTCCACAAGGCGCGGCTGGCCGTCCTTGATCATCAACCCGGCATAGAGCACGCCCTGATAGGGCATGCCGCGCCGCGCCATTTCATCCATGCAGGGCTTGACGATCTGCTCCATCGCGAGGCTTGCCACCGCATCCGACAGCACGGGCGCGGGGGAATAGGCCCCCATGCCGCCCGTATTGGGGCCGGTGTCGCCATCGCCCACGCGCTTGTGGTCCTGCGCCGACCCGATCGCCAGTACATCCTTGCCATCGCAGAGCACGAAGAACGAGGCCTCCTCGCCCTCCATGAATTCCTCGATCACCACCTCGGCCCCCGCCGCGCCGAACTCGCCGCCGAACATGTCGTCCACGGCGGCCAGCGCCTCGGCCTCGGTCATCGCGACGATCACGCCCTTGCCGGCGGCCAGCCCATCGGCCTTGACCACGATGGGTGCGCCATGCGCGCGGATATGGGCCCGCGCTGCATCCGCATCGGTGAAATGGCCGTAGCCCGCCGTGGGCGCACCCGCAGCCGCGCAGATCTCCTTGGTGAAGGCCTTCGAGGCCTCAAGCTGTGCCGCGGCCTTCGAGGGGCCGAACACGTTGAACCCTGCCTCGCGCAGCCGGTCGCTGATGCCTGCGGCCAGCGGGGCCTCGGGGCCGACGATGATGAAATCAATCGCGTTCTCGTCGCAGAAATTCACCACGGCCGCGCCATCCAGCACATCCAGCGTTGCGCATTCCGCGATCTGCGCGATACCGGCATTGCCCGGCGCCACGATCAGCTTGTCGCATTTGGGGTTCTGCATCACCGCCCAGGCCAGCGCATGTTCGCGCCCGCCGCTGCCGAGGATCAGGATATTCATGGCGCTCTCCCGCTTGGCCTTCGTCGGTCACCGCTTTAAGGTGCCTCAACCGCAGAAACAAGACTGTGACACGCCAGACAGAAGGCCCGCCCGCATGTCCGATCTTCTTGACGATGACGCCCCCGCGCCGCAGGGCGGACAGAACAACCCCGAATACACCGTCTCCGAGATTTCGGGCGCGGTGAAGCGCGTGCTGGAGGGCGAGTTTTCCCATGTCCGCATCCGGGGCGAGTTGGGCCGCGTGACCATGCCGCGCTCGGGGCATATCTACCTTGATCTCAAGGATGACCGTTCGGTTCTGGCCGCCGTGATCTGGAAAGGCGTCGCCGCGCGGCTGACCACCCAGCCAGAGGAAGGGATGGAGGTGATCGCCACGGGCCGCATCACCACATTCGGCGGGCAATCGAAATACCAGCTGATCATCGAGGATATCGAACCCGCAGGCGCAGGCGCCCTGATGGCGATGCTGGACAAACGCCGCCGCGCGCTGGCCGCCGAGGGGCTGTTCGACGAGGCGCGCAAGCAGCCGATCCCTTACCTGCCCGAGATCATCGGCGTCGTCACATCCCCCACAGGGGCCGTGATCCGCGACATCCTGCACCGCCTGCGGGACCGGTTCCCGCGCAAGGTGCTGATCTGGCCGGTGGCCGTGCAGGGCGCCAATTGCGCCCCCGAGGTGGCCCGCGCCATCCATGGTTTCAACGCCCTGACGCCCGGCGGTGCGATGCCGCGCCCGGACCTGATCATCGTGGCGCGGGGTGGGGGCAGCCTCGAAGACCTCTGGGGCTTCAACGAAGAGATCGTGGTGCGCGCGGCCGCTGCATCCCGCATCCCGCTGATTTCCGCCGTAGGGCATGAGACAGACACCACGCTGATCGACTTTGCCGCCGACCGGCGTGCGCCCACGCCCACGGCGGCGGCGGAAATGGCGGTGCCTGTGCGGCTGGATCTGCTGGCCTGGGTCGATGGCCAGTCGGGCCGCCTGACCCGTGCCTTGACCGGGGGCGTCAGCCTGCGCGCCCAACGCTTGCGCGACCTGTCGCGCGCCTTGCCACGGGCGGATACCCTGCTCGATGGGCCGCGCCAGCGGCTGGACGTGCTGTCCGACCGTCTGCCCGCCGCCCTTATCCGGTCGGTCCAGTTGCGCCGCGTGGCGCTGTCCGATCACGCGGGCGCGCTGCGCCCCGCGCTTCTGCGCCGCGCGATCCAGACCGAGCGGCGCAATCTGGCCGTCGCCTCGGACCGCCTCAGCCTTGATCGTTTCCGCACCGATCTGGACCGCAAGAACCGCGACCTTGCCAGCCTCTCGCGCCGCCTGTCGGACGCCGGCCAGCGGCAGGTGAAGGCATGGCGTCAGCGGACGCTGGAACTGGACCGCCTGCGCCTGACCCTTGGATACGAGGCCACATTGGGGCGCGGCTATGCCGTGGTACGCGACGAGGCGGGCGAGGTGCTGACCACGAAGGCCGAGGCCGCCAAGGCCCGCGCGCTCGAAATCCAGTTTGCCGACGGTCGGCTGGCAGTGGGCGGCAAGCCTGCGAAACCGGCCACCAAACCGCAGACCCCGCCCGAACAGGGCAGCCTGCTTTAATCCGCCGACCAGGCTTTGGCGCGCCGGTCCATCATGCGCCGCCACAAGGGCGGGATCAGGGCGGCCACGGCCATGACCGGCACGGCGCGCGGCAGCATGGGCATGTCACTGTCCAGCCGCAGCGCGGGATAGGGGCGGGAGGGCTGCGCGTGATGGTCCGAATGGCGCGGCGCGTTCAGCATCATCGCGCTCGACCATGCCTGCGGCGCGTTCCAGGAATGGCGCGGGCCCACCGGTTCCAGCCGCCCGTCGGGCAGCCGCAGGCGGCGCAGCCCGTAATGCTGGATGTAATCCGACAGCAGGATCTGCAACTGCGCATGGGCGGCGATCCCGATCAGCGCCATGATCCCGGCGATACCCGCCAGCAGACAGGCCAGTCCAAGGGCCAGAACCGCACCTGCGCCATAGGCCACATAGGGATGGCTCCACCGGGGGGCAGGCACCGCCGCCCGCGCCCTCAGCGTGCTTTCCGCCCTGAGGCCCGCCATGAACGACCCACCCCAGGCCCGCGCCGCATAGCGCCAGAACCCCGTGCCGACCGCAGCCGAGGCCGGATCGTCGGGCGTGCCCACATGGACATGATGCACCCGCAGATGGCTGGAGGCATGATGCCCCATCAGCACCGCAGAGTAGACCGCGCGCCCCAGCCCGCGCATCCAGACCGGGCGGCGATGGATCAGCTCATGCGCGACCGGATGCCCGATCTGTCCGAAGGCCAGACCCCAGCCGATCAGCAGGCCCGCACGTTCCAGCGTTGAGAACCCGTCCTGCCCGAAGGCCCGCACCGCCAGCGCCAGCCCCGCCAGCAGGATCAGCGCCAGGGCGACCGCCAGCGCGTCACCCGTGGGAAATTCATCGGCGCTGCCCGTCGCGGCGGCGGCGCGGCGCATCAGGTGATCGGCGGCCCATGTGAACAGGGTGATCATCGCCACCGCGCCCGCGATCCACCACCCGCCCGCAAGGCTGCCCACGATCAGCAGGGCAAGGGGGGCAAACGTGGCGAACTGGAACAGGAACATGGCACAGGGTCCGGATGATATCAGCGCGACAAGGATAGCACGCCGGCGCAGGCTGTCACGTGCCCACCTCAGGGCCAAGGCATATCATCGGCTCGGGGCTGCGGGTGATCTCGTACAGCGTGGTCTGGGTCGGGTTGTCCTCGAACCGGGCAACAATGCCGCCGGGGGTGCGGTAGAAGCTCCAGCATTGCGGGTCGGGGTTGTCTTCATAGACAAAGCAGATCATGCCATTGTCCTCGTACCATTCCCCCTCCTGACAGCGCCCGTCCAGAAAGGACCAGCGCACCCGGCGATTGTCCATGTATTCCTCGGCCCCGTAGGGCGCGAGGCCGGTGCCATAGGTGAAGGTCTGGCCCTGCGTATAGGCGTCAAATTCCGCGCCCGTCATCGGCGGGCCGGATTGTGCCCGAAGGGGCGCTGCCGCCAGCATCAGGGCAAGCATCATGATAAAGGCCAGAAGGCCGAACAGGAAACGGGGCATGTGCGATCGTGTCATGCCGCCAGTTTGCCCTGACGCGCCCTGATTTGGCCAGTGATCAAACCGTCGCGGAGGGGGCTGTCAGCGGAATTCCCCCAAGCCCCAAAGGCTGCATGGTGGCGCAGAACTTGCCCCCGGGGGCTTTCAAAACCCGCCAAGAGGGTCTAGGTGAAAGCAAACATCCCCGGAGGCAGGCATGTCATTCTTCGGCAAACTCAAGCAGCGACTGTTCACTTCCTCGTCCCGTCTGGACAAGGGGCTGGATGAGATCGTCTCGCAAGGGGGTGAGCCCGAGGCGCAGGATGATCCGCGCTTGCAGGCGCAGACGCCCGAGACCGAGCCGGAACCCGCGCCCGCACCGGAACCCGCACCGGAACCTGAACCCGCGCCAGAGGAACCTGTCGAGCCGGAACCCGCGCCCGCGCCAGAAGAACCCGAGGAGCCGGAGGAACCCGACGAACCCGAGGAACTGCCGGACGAGCCCGAGGAATTGCCCGAGGAACTGCCCGGCGCCCAGCCCGAGGAACTGCCGCGCGACTGGCCTCTTGAGGCGCCGCAGCCGCAGGGCGACAGTCTGCCGGAACCTGCGCCGATGGAAATCCCGGTGGGCACTCCCACGGAAATCCCGCTTGGCTCTGCCACCGCCACCGCCGCCTCCGGGACCGCGAAGATCGGGCTTCTGGGCCGACTTCTGGGCCGCTCCGCAGCCCCGGCCGCGCCTGCGGCGTCCCCTGCCGCCACGGCCCCCGCGACGCCCGCTGGCCCCGTTGTCCGGCGCGTGCTGGACGATGCCATGCTGGAACAGCTGGAAGAGCTGCTGATCGCATCCGACATGGGGGTCGACACCGCGCTGCGCGTGACCGCCAACCTTGCCGAAGGGCGCTATGGCCGCAAACTGTCGGTCACCGACATCAAGCGCGCGCTGGCCGACGAGATCGCGCGCATCATGGAACCCGTGGCGCGCCCCATGCCGATCTATACCAAGACCCCGCAGGTGGTGCTGGTGGTTGGCGTGAACGGATCGGGCAAGACCACGACCATCGGCAAACTGGCCAGCCAGTTCCGCGGGGCCGGAAAGTCGGTGATCATCGCGGCGGGCGACACCTTCCGCGCCGCCGCTGTCGAGCAATTGCAGGTCTGGGGGCAGCGCGCGGGCGTGCCCGTGCTGACCGCGCCCGAAGGATCGGATCCCGCCAGCCTTGCCTACGATGCGATGACACGGGCCGAGGCCGAGGGCGCGGACCTGCTGCTGATCGACACCGCAGGGCGGTTGCAGAACCGCGCCGACCTGATGGAGGAGCTGGCCAAGATCGTGCGCGTCATCCGCAAGAAGGACCCGACCGCGCCGCATAACACGCTGCTGGTGCTGGATGCGACCACGGGGCAGAACGCGCTCAGTCAGGTCGAGATCTTCCGCAAGCTGGCCGATGTCTCGGGCCTCGTGATGACCAAGCTCGACGGGACCGCCAAGGGCGGTGTGCTGGTGGCGCTGGCCGACAAGTTCGGCCTGCCGATCCATGCCATCGGCGTGGGCGAGCAGATCGACGATCTGGCCCCCTTCGATCCGCAGGATTTCGCGCGCGCGCTGACGGGTCTGGATGCTTGAGAATTGGCGCTGATGCTTGAGATAAGACGCACTACGGATTTCCAGCCGGATATCACCGCCCTCGAGGCGGTGATCGATACCGCGCGTTTGCGCGCCGCCGACGAGATCGAGGATTGGCCCGATGACCGCCTTGTGATGAGCGAATGCGTGGTGCTGAACGACGGTCAGGTCGTCGGCTTCGGCCGGCTGATCTGGGACGCGCATCTGGACGTGGCGCCGCGGATTTTCGATCTGTGCCTTCTGCCCGAACATCGCAACCGTTTCGTGCTGGACACGCTGGAACAGGAATTGATCGACGAATACGCCTTCGCCGCCGAGGGAGGTGACATCGTGATCGGACGCGAAGGCGACGAGATCGACATCTCGCGCCGGGCGCGCGAACTGCATGACGAAAGCCTTGGGCGCAGCCCCGGACGGCTGCGCGCATGAGCGCCTGGCTCGTCTCGCTGGAAGGGACACCGGCGGGCAGTCAGGCGGCGATGCTGCTCGCGCTGCTGGCGGCGATCCTGCATGCCATTTTCGGCGCGATGCAGAAGGGCCGGCACGATCCCTGGCTGATGCGGGGGGCCATCGACATCAACTATGCCGTGATTGCGGCCCCCTTCGCCTTTTTCGTGGTGCCCTTTCCCGAACCCCACATGTGGCCGATCTTTGCGGGCGCCTTCGTGATCCATACCGCCTACAAGGTCTTGCAGGCCATGGCCTATACGCGCGGGGCCTATACGGTTGTCTATCCGGTGGTGCGCGGCACCGGGCCGCTGTTCGCGGTGATCGGGGCCTGGCTGATCTTCGGCGAGGTCTTCACCCTGACCCAGTGGATGGGCGTTCTGGTGCTGCTGACCGGCATCTTCGGCCTTGCCGTCTACAACCTGATCCATGTCACGCTGAACCGCGAGACGCTGCACATGGCGCTGGGCCTTGCGGTGGTCACGGGCTTGTTCGTGGCGCTTTACACCACATATGACGCCTACGGCATTCGCGCGACGGCAGACCCCTTCACCTTCCTGATGTGGTTCTTCATGATCGACGGGCTGGCCATGCCGGTCGTGGCAAGCCTGCGCTGGCGCGCCATGTCGGCGCATCTGCGCCCGCCCGTGGCGCCCTTGATGAAACGCGGGCTGGTGGGGGCGATCATCGCCTTTTTCAGCTTCGGGTCGATCATGATGGCGACGCGGCTGGACAAGGTCGGCGAGGCGGCCGTTCTGCGCGAGACCTCGACGGTCTTTGCCGCGCTGATCGGCTGGCTGGTGCTGAAGGAAACCGTGGGCCCGCGGCGCATCGCGCTGATGTGCCTGATCGCGCTGGGCGCGGTGATCGTGCAATTCGGAGGCTAGGAGGCCCGGACATGGCTGACAAGGATATCAACCCCATGACCAAGACCGCGCTGGAACTGGGCCCGGTCATTGCCTTCTTTGCGGCCTATCTCTTGCTCAAGGACAGGATCTTCACCATCGGCGGCACCGAATACGGTGGCTTCATCCTGGTGACGGCGGGCTTCATCCCGCTGATGATGCTGTCCACGGGCCTGCTGTGGAAGCTGACGGGCAAGCTGTCGAAGATGCAGGTGATGACACTTGTGCTTGTGGTGGTCTTCGGCGGCCTGTCGGTCTGGCTGAACGACGACCGCTTCTTCAAGATGAAGCCCACGATCATCTATCTGGTCTTCGGCGGCATCCTCGGCTTCGGCCTGTTGCGCGGGCAATCCTACCTCAAGCATGTGATGGAAGAGATGATGCCGCTGGCGCAGGAGGGATGGATGATCCTGACCCGGCGGCTGGCCCTGTTCTTCTTTGGCCTTGCCGTGCTGAACGAGGCGATCTGGCGCAGCATGAGCACCGAGGTCTGGGTCTATTTCAAGACCTTCGGCCTGACGGCGGCGATTTTTGCCTTCTTCATCACGCAAGGAAAGCTGTTCGAGACCTATGGCACGAAATCCGATGACGAGGCCGGTGGCGACAGCTGATCAGGCGTCGCGCCGGGGCTCGGTGGTGGATGCCTGCGGCGCGGATATTTGAAGCAAGAAGAAACAGGGCACAGCGTCATCAGGCGGGCATGCCGCTGGTGTCGCGGGCGGGCAGGGGCCTGCGCAGGCGCGTGCCGCGCGGCATGACTGGCCAAAGACGCGACCAACGCGGCGGCTGATCCTGCGGCAGCTTGCTGCGCAACAGATCCAGCGGCAGCCGGTCCGGTGACCAGAGCAAGGCGCGGTAGAGATCGAAGACGCCCAGGCGCAGATAGGGCGACCAGTGGCAGATGCGCGCGGCGGGCGGGGCGATGTCATGGCCCAGCCGGGCCAGGGCTGCCAGCGCGCGCGGATCGTCAAGCCGCAGGGTCACGAACCTGTCCTGGCCGGACAGTCCCGCGCCGAGGCTGCGATCAAGGCGGCACGGCGCGGGCACGAGGGTTTCCAGCATCAGATCGAAAAGATCGTTCTCGCCAGATGTGACGCTGATCACCTCGGTCTTGCGGCCGTTCTGCGCTGCAAGGGCATGGCGCGCCTGGCTCTGGTAGGTGGCGGGGTTCATCAGCAGCACGCGGCGAGGGCCGGGGGCGCGCACCGTTTCCAAGGCTGACAGGATGACGCGCGCGCCCATGGAATGGGCCATCGCCTGCACGGGGCGGTGCGGGGCGATCCGGTGCAGTGCCTCGATCAGCCCCGCCAGCGCCTGACCGGCCCCGGCGGCATTGTTCCAGGCGCGGCGGACCGGACCCATCGCCTGCCAGCCGAAGGCAATGGCGCGGATCGGCTGACCCTGTGCAAGGCCCAGACCGCGCGGCCAGCTGACCGCCCTGGGGTCGCGCACCGATGGCGCGAGCGACAGGATATGGTGATGCGGGCAATCCTCGCCGCGACCGGGGGCGAATCTGTAGCCATGCACCATGATCACGATGGGCCCGCGTCCCGCTGCAAGCGGCGCGGCGGCGCCCTGCAGGTCGATGGGGCTGTTCGGGGCGTCCGTTGCGGGCGCGTTGATTTGCAGCAGTGGCATCGCGCCGTCCCCACAAGATCTTGTACCGCCTTGGTAGAGGGGGGGTGTGACCAGCGGATGAAGCCAACGTGACGGCGAGGTAACGCAAGCCAAACGCGCTGTTGCGCCCAGTTGACGATGCCCCGCGACAGGCGTATCAGGCCCGCGTGGCGATTTGTTACCGGATTGCGGGCCACGTTAAACACACCGCTAAAGAGGTCAGGATGAGGGAACCCCCTTTCGCTTGACCGCGACGGGGGTTTTTTTATTCGGGCGCAAGGGCCCCATGGAGACAAAGATGAGCAAGGACTGGAACAAGCGGACCACCCTGGTGCATGGCGGGATCCGCCGGTCGCAGTACAACGAAGTGTCCGAGGCGATCTTTCTGACGCAGGGCTTCGTCTATGACAGCGCCGAACAGGCCGAGGCGCGATTTCTCAAGGCGGGTCCGGATGAGTTCATCTATGCCCGCTACGGCAACCCGACCGTGGCCATGTTCGAGGACCGGATCGCGGCCCTTGAAGGGGCCGAGGATGCCTTTGCCACCGCATCGGGCATGGCGGCCGTATCGGGCGCGTTGACGGCGATGCTGCGCGCGGGCGATCACGTGGTTGCGGCGCGGGCGCTGTTCGGATCATGCCTTTATATCCTGGAAGAGATCCTGACCCGCTACGGGGTCGAGGTGACGCTGGTCGATGGCACCGATCTTGACCAGTGGCGCGCCGCGATGCGCCCCGGCACGAAAGTGGCCTTTTTCGAATCGATCTCGAACCCGACGCTGGAAGTGATCGACATCGCCGCCGTGTCCGAAATCGCCCATGCGGTGGGCGCGACTGTCGTCGTCGACAATGTCTTTGCCACGCCCGTGTTTTCGCGTGCGATCGAACAGGGCGCCGATGTGGTGATCTATTCGGCGACCAAGCATATCGACGGGCAGGGCCGCGCGCTGGGCGGCGTGATCCTGGGCAGCCGCGACTATATCCGGGGCACGGTCGAGCCCTACATGAAACATACCGGCGGCGCGATGAGCCCCTTCACCGCGTGGATTATGCTGAAGGGTTTGGAAACCATGGACCTGCGCGTGCGCGCGCAGGCACAGACGGCCCTGACCCTCGCCGAGGCGCTGCAGGACCACCCCAAGCTGGCGCGCGTGATCTATCCGGGGCTGCCCGGCCATGCCCAGCATGGGCTGGCGATGGATCAGATGGACAGCGGCGGCACGGTGATCGCGCTGGACCTGAAGGACGGGCAGGAGGCGGCGTTCCGTTTTCTGAACGCGCTGCAGATCGTCATCATCTCGAACAATCTGGGCGATGCGAAATCCATCGCGACCCATCCCGCGACGACCACGCATCAGCGCCTGCCAGCCGCGCAGAAAGTGCATCTTGGCATCACGCCGGGACTGGTGCGTCTGAGCCTCGGGCTGGAGGATGCGCGCGATCTGGTGGCCGATATCCTGACCGCACTGGAACAGGCCTGAGGCTGCCGCCCTAAAGGTCCAGCCAGAGCTTTCCGTTCCGGTAGCCGCCCTTGATCAGGCTGGCGGATTGCGTGACATCGGGAAACTGCTCGACCCAGTCGCGGAAGCGGTCATTGGTGACGATCCGGGCGCCATGATCCCGGGCGGCGGCGAGGATCAGGGGATCGGCCGGTTCGCCCTTGTTCACGACGATCACCCGCTTGCGTGGAAGCCCCAGCACGCTGCTGAGGGTGTCGTCATGCAGGTAACGGCCCGTCAGCTTGTAGCCGGCATTGGCGTCAAAGACGACGCCGGGCGCAAATCCCGCCTGTTCGAGGGCACCGATCACTTCGCGCAGGGTCTCCATCTGCGGGATGTTGTCGCGCCAGTGCATGACATTCGATCCGTCCACGATCACCGCGGGCAGGGCCGCAGGCCGCGCAATCCGGGCCCGGATCAACAGGATCAGGCTGGCCACGAGGCTGGGCAGGCTCAGAAGGATCCAGTCCGACGCGCCGGGCAGGAGCAGGGATGCGGCGACGCCGCAGATCGACAGCAGGACAAGGAACCACGGAAGCATCATGCCCGCAGATTATCCGGGCGATCCGCGTTGTCCATCCGTGTCGCGACGTCGCGACAGGCGCGCCTTGCATGATTTCTGCCGGGTCGAATGATCCGACCTGTCGCGTCCGACGTAAATATCTTCGTAAGTGGTAATCAAGGAACAACCATCCTATTTTAGGATGGCATCATGACGCGAAGGGGCCCCCTCATGAACATCCACACGCCCGATCTTGATCGCAAGCCCAGCCGCGAGGACGCGGCAGAGGCGCTTGAGCGGTTGCGCCTTTGGGCCGCCCGCGCGTCCGAGGCCGAGATCGCCGATCTTGACCCGTCTCTTGCACGTCTCCTGCCGGGGCGTGAGCCTTCGGCCTATCCGGTCCTGTCGCGCGCCTATCCCTACGGGTTCGAGGTCGATGCGGCCTACAAGGACAGCCTGCCGGACCTGCAGAATGGCCCCTCCAGCCTGATCCGTGGCGCGCGCCAGCAGATCCAGCACGTCGGCATTTCGAATTTCCGCCTGCCGATCCGCTTTCACACCCGCGACAATGGCGATCTGACGCTGGAAACCAGCGTGACCGGCACCGTCAGCCTTGAGGCCGACAAGAAGGGCATCAACATGTCCCGGATCATGCGGTCCTTCTACAAGCATTCGGACAAGACCTTCAGCTTCGAGGTGATCGAGGCCGCGCTTGAGGATTACATGACCGATCTGGAGAGCTTTGATGCGCGCATCCAGATGCGGTTCTCCTATCCGGTCAAGATCACGTCGCTGCGCTCGGGGCTGGAAGGCTACCAGTATTACGACATCGCGCTGGAGCTGATCGAAAAGGCGGGTGTGCGCAAGAAGATCATCCATCTGGATTACGTCTATTCCTCGACCTGCCCCTGTTCGCTGGAACTCAGTGAACATGCCCGCCAGACGCGCGGTCAGCTGGCCACGCCGCATTCGCAGCGCTCTGTCGCGCGTCTCTCGGCCGAGGTTCTGGATGGCGCATGCCTGTGGTTCGAGGATGTGATCGACATGGCCCGCAGCGCGGTGCCGACCGAGACGCAGGTCATGGTCAAGCGCGAGGATGAACAGGCCTTTGCCGAACTGAACGCCGCCAACCCGATCTTCGTCGAGGATGCGGCGCGTCTGTTCTGTGCGCAGCTGCAGCAGGACGAGCGTGTGGGCGATTTCCGCGTGGTCGCCAGCCATCAGGAAAGTCTGCACAGCCATGATGCGGTCAGCATCCTGACGGACGGCACCACTTTCGCCAGCGACAGCGTCGATCCCAAGCTGTTCAATACTCTGTTTCACGTCGGTTGAGGCTTGAGGCCGGTACGCCTGCCGGCCTGTTGACCCGCCCGCGTTGCCGCCGCCCGGTCGAGACCCGGCGGCGGCCTTTTCATGGCTGCCGCTCGACGCCGTTCAATGCTGCGTTGCAGAAAATGCAGGGCGGGGTTGTCGAATTGGCGGTAGTCGCCCCCGCCCACCTTGCCTATCTGACCCCTGAACCCGAACACGGGTGACGACACAAGGATCAGAGACATGAGCAGCAACACCACCAATATCTCCCTTCTTGATGGCATGGACCGGATCGGCCTGCGCGCCTGGTTCGCGCGCGCCTTCGAAGCCTATTCCCGCCGCCGCAGCCGGGTTGACCAGATCGAGGCGCTGCAGAGCCTGAGCGATGCGCAACTGGCGGCCAAGGGCATTCGCCGTGACCAGATCGTGCAGCACGTGTTCCGCGACCTTTGGTGGTCGTAACGCGCGCCGCGCCTGCATGCATTTCGGTGCTTGGAAAAAGGCTGCCTTACGGGGCAGCCTTTTGTCGTTTTTTCAATCGCTTCCGGGCCGCAATGATGCGCGGCCTTGCATTCAGCGCATTGCCGCATTGCAGCATTGTTGGTGGTAAAGTCATCAATGCTGACCTAAATTCAGGGACAGGGAGACAACGAACCAACGCGAACGAGGTTTAACATGGCTACCCAAACGACCAATCTGCACGATACCGCAATCGATACGCGCGCCCGCCTGATGGCGCGGATCGACGCTTTCTTTGCAAGCCTGGGCCAGGGCATCAACGCCTACATGCATCGCAAGTCCCGCATGGACCAGATCGAAGCCCTGAATGCCCTGTCCGACGCCGAGCTGGCGAAGTTCGGCATCACGCGCGACGACATCCCGCGCCATGTCTTCCGCGACATGTTCTATATCTGAAGGTTCCATAACGGAAATGCGGCCGTGGCGGCGTGACGCTTGACAGCGTCGCGCGCTGCGGCCAAGCCTTGCCCCATGTTGGACCTGCGCCCCGTCGGATATGTGATCGGCCTTCTGGTTGCGGCCCTCGGGCTGACCATGATCCCGCCGCTCACCGTGGACCTTGCCGAGGGCAGGGGGCACTGGCCCGTGTTTTTCGAAAGCGCGGTGCTGACCTTTCTGACCGGCAGCCTGATTTCGCTGGCCTGCAGCAATGGCGCGAAAGAAGGGCTGACGCTGCAGCAGACCTTCATCCTGACCAGCAGCGTCTGGCTGGTGCTGCCGCTCTTCGGATCACTTCCCTTCATGCTGGGCGCGACAGAGGCGCGCTTTGTCGATGCCTTCTTCGAGGCGATGTCGGGCATGACCACGACCGGATCCACCGTCTTCGTCGGGCTGGACGATCTGCCCAAGGGGTTGCTGCTGTGGCGCGGCATCCTGCAATGGCTGGGCGGGATCGGGATCATCGTCGTGGCCATGGTCTTTCTGCCCGAACTGCGCGTGGGCGGCATGCAGATCTTCAAGTCCGAAGCCTTCGAGACGATGGGAAAGATCCTGCCGCGGGCCAGCGCCATCGCCTCGCAGATATCCATCATCTACGTGGGGCTGACCGTGGCCTGCATGTTCACCTATCTTCTGATGGGGATGAATGCCTTCGATGCCACGGTGCATGCGCTCACGACCATTTCGACGGGCGGGTTTTCGACCTATGACGCCTCGTTCGGGGCGTTCTCGGGCAATATGGAATATGCCGCATCGGTCTTCATGGTCCTCGCGGCGCTTCCTTTCGTGCGATATGTCCAGCTGCTCAACGGCTCTGCCCGTCCGCTGTGGCGTGACAGCCAGGTGCGCTGGTTCATCGGGATCATCATGGGGCTTGCCGTGGGCACCGCCGCGATCCTGACGAGTGTTTTCCCGCATCACCCCGAACAGGCCTTCCGCGAGGCCCTGTTCAACATCACCTCGATCATGACGGGCACGGGTTATGCCAGCGTCGACTACATGGGCTGGGGCAGTCTTCTGGTGGGGATGTTCTTCTTCATCGGGCTGATTGGCGGCTGCGCCGGATCGACGGCCTGTTCGGTCAAGATCTTCCGCTACCAGATCCTGTTCTCCTCGATCCGGGCGCAGATCCGCAAGACGCAATCCCCCAACGGCATCTTCATTCCCCGTTTCGAGGGGGCGCCGATCACCGATGACGTGATGGATTCGGTGATTTCCTTCTTCGGGTTTTTCGTCCTCACGCTGGGCCTTGTCGCCGTGGCGCTGTCGCTCACCGGGCTTGATTTCATCACCTCGGTCTCGGGCGCGGCCACCGCCATGGCCAATATCGGCCCCGGCCTTGGCGATCAGATCGGCCCGGCGGGCAATTTCGCCGGGCTGAACGATACTGCCAAGTGGATCCTGAGCTTTGCCATGTTCGTGGGCCGGCTCGAGGTGCTGGTGGTCTTCGCGGTCTTCACCGTCAGCTTCTGGCGGGCCTGACCGCCGGGATCAGTCCCAGCAGCCAACCAGAACGGTCATGGCACTGGCCTGCCGCGTCAGGTCCACGGGATGCAGTGCACTGGTGGCGGCAGACTGGGACGAGGCCACGCCAAGGCTGTCCAGCAGGGCACGGATCGCGCCGGCATCCACGCTGAAGCTGACGCTGGGCGGCAATTGCCGACCCGCTAGAACCGGCGCGCTCAGCATGCCGACCACTGCGCCGCTGGCATCCAGCACAGGACCGCCCACATCGCCCGGCAGTGCCTCCATCTCAAGCCGCTTGAGGTTCTCCTCGCCGTTCAGCCCCTGCAGATCGGCCAGCCGCCCGAAGGTCAGGGTCGGCGCGCTCAGGATGCCGCCGTACGAGAAACCCGCCACCGACACTTCGGATTGCAGCCGGGGCGTCACGGTCTGAAACGCGGCCGTCGCCATCGGGGCCAAGGGCTGATCAGGCCGCAGAACGGCGATCCCCAAGGCCAGATCCTGCCCCAGCACGCTGGCCTCGGCGTCATTGTCCAGAGTGATCCGCCCACAGCCCGCAACCGCATCGGTCGAGGTGACGACGATGCCCTGATCATCGACATAGAAACCCGAACGGGTCAGGCGCGGTTTGCGGATCTCAAGGCCGGCCACAAGGTCGATACGTTGCGCGCCCGGCGCATCTGCGATGACATCCAGTACCCCGTCGATCCGGGTAAAGCTTTTCTGCATCTCGCCCAGCAGCCGCTGGCGGCGATCCTCGTCACCGGCGGGCCAGACAAGCGTAAAGCCCTTGATCCGCCCGTTTCTGAGCGTGACCTCGGTATGCGATACGAAATCGCCGCCCTGGCCGATCAGGACGAACCCGTCTTCGCGGCGTTCGCGCGGGCCTTCGGTCGGCACGATCTGCAGGGTCTGCATGATGTCGTAAAGCCCGAACATCGTGGCGCGGTCGCCTTCCTGACTGATCAGCAGCACGCGCGCGTCGATATCGCCGCTCGCCTCGTAATGCACGAAGGGCGGTTCGATCCGGTCGAAGCTGACAGCCCCCAGCGGCAGGACCATCTCGATCCCTGCGGTTTCGTCGCGCACGGTCTGCAGGTCCAGCCCGGACAGCACGGCATTGTATTGCCCCAGCAGCGTCTGGCGCTGCAGCGTGGTCAGCACGCCGGTGGGCTGGAAATTGTTGGCGGCCTGCCATGCCGACATCGAGGCACGCGTGCCGCGCCCGAAGGCGCCGTCGATTGCCCCGTCATAGAAACCGGCCCATTTCAGCGCGACCTGCAGCGTCTCGCGTTCGGTGAGGGACAACTGCGCCTCGCTGGCGCGCGCCTCATTGGGGGACTCGTCGGGCAGGGGCGGCTGCGGGATGCCGGCCTGATCGGTGACAACGGGCTGGGTTTCCGGCTCAGGCGTCGCGGATGCCTCGGGCGGCGTGGTGGGCTGCGGCAGGCTTAGAAGGTTCGCACCGATCGGCCAGAACTGCTGTCGGAAACTGCTGGTGAAGGCGATGAAGCTGTCGTTAGGGATCGTGCCCTCGCTGCGGTAGACGCGCAGCACCTGATCGGCATCGCCGCGCGTATAGGGCCCCAGCGCCAAGGCATACCAGCCGCTGGGCAGGACAAAGCCGTTCACATCAGGCAGTCGTGCGGCATAGGTGCGCGCCCGTTCCTGCGCTTCGGCAAGGGTCGGGCGGGCTTCGATCTGAATCCAGACCACCTCTTCCTGAGCCCAGGCGCCGCGCACCAGCGACATGACAATGAAAACGACCGCGAAAACCTGTCTCAACATGAAAATCTAATGCCCCTGCCTGTATCAATTTGTCCCAATCGGGTCTCAGCGGCCTCGTTTTAACAAATCCCGACCGGCATGCATCCGAATAATGCGTGATCGCGCAATTGACCCCATCCGGCGCGGGCAATAGGTAGAGCGCGCGATCTGCCGCCTGAAAATCGGGCGGTCAGGGCGCCGGGGCAACCGATCAGGAGCATTGGACGCATGAGCATGGCAGGGACAGGCGGCACGCCGCGCAGTTTCCAGGAAATCATCCTGAGGCTTCAGGCCTATTGGGCCTCCAAGGGCTGCGCCGTGATGCAACCCTATGACATGGAAGTGGGCGCAGGCACCTTCCATCCCGCCACGACATTGCGCAGCCTCGGCACGAAAGCATGGGCCGCGGCCTATGTGCAGCCGTCGCGCCGCCCGACCGATGGCCGCTACGGCGAGAACCCGAACCGGTTGCAGCACTATTACCAGTATCAGGTGCTGATCAAACCCAGCCCCCCCGATCTGCAGGCGCTCTACCTCGGCTCGCTCGAGGCGATCGGCATCGACATGGCCCTGCATGACATCCGCTTTGTCGAGGATGACTGGGAAAGCCCGACACTGGGCGCCTGGGGTCTGGGCTGGGAAGTCTGGTGCGACGGGATGGAAGTCAGCCAGTTCACCTATTTCCAGCAGGTCGGCGGGCATGACTGTCACCCTGTCTCGGGCGAGCTGACCTATGGGCTGGAACGTCTGGCGATGTATGTGCTGGGCGTGAACCACGTGATGGACATGCCCTACAACGACCCGGACGCACCGATCCCGCTGCGGTATGGCGACGTCTTCCGCCAGACCGAAGAGGAATACAGCCGCCACAATTTCGATGCCGCCACCACCGATATGCTTCTGCGCCATTTCGAGGATGCCGAGGCCGAATGCGCCCGCCTTCTGGCGCTGCCTGCCGAAGACCCGAAGACCGGCCGCCGCATCATCATGGCGCATCCGGCCTATGATCAGTGCATCAAGGCCAGCCACCTGTTCAACCTGCTGGACGCGCGCGGCGTGATCTCGGTCACGGAACGGCAGGCCTATATCGGGCGGGTGCGCGCGCTGGCCAAGCAATGCGCCGATGCCTTCGTGCAGACCGACGCCGGCGGGTGGGCCGCGTAATGGGCAAGTTTCTCGCAGTTCTGATCCTTGTCTCTGCGCTGGTTGGCGGCGCGGCGATGTATTATCTGCAGGTCTACGGCTTTTACGACGAGATCGCGGCCTCGGGCCCTGATGACGTGCAGATCGTGGCGCTGGCCACCGGACAGTCCGAACCGCTGCCTCATGCCGCGTTCGAGGCCATCGATTCCGACAGCAGCCCGATCCGCTACCGCGCCTGTTTCCGCACCGATCTGACGCTGGACCAGATGACCGCGACCTATCAGCCCTACAAGGGCGCCGTGCCGCTGGTCGCGCCCAAGTGGTTCGAATGCTTCGATGCCCGCGATCTTGGTGCGGCGCTGGAAGCGGGCACTGCGCAGGCCTTCATGGGCACCGAAAACATCCGCTACGGCATCGACCGTATCGTCGCGGTCACCTCGGACGGGCGCGGCTATGTCTGGCAACAGATCAACCGCTGCGGCGAGGTGGTCTTTGACGGTCAGCCCGCCCCCGCCGATTGCCCCACGCCCCCGCAGGAAAACTGATCCCCGCGCCAAGGAAACCGATCCATGCCCGATCTTCTGATTGAACTCTTCTCCGAGGAAATCCCCGCGCGCATGCAGGCGCGGGCGGCCGATGACCTGAAGAAACTGGTCACCAATGGCCTCGTCGAGGCGGGCCTGACCTATGCGGGCGCGGCTGCCTTTTCCACGCCGCGCCGCCTGACGCTGGCGATCGAGGGGCTGCTGGCCAACTCGCCCACCCTGCGCGAGGACCGCAAGGGCCCGCGCGTCGATGCGCCCGAACAGGCGATCGAAGGTTTCCTGCGCGGCGCGGGTCTGACCCGCGACCAGCTGGAGGAACGCGATGCCGGCAAGGCGCGCGTGTTCTTTGCGGTCATCGAAAAGCCGGGTCGCCCGGCGGCCGAGATCGTGGCCGAGGTGCTGGAAGGGGCGATCCGCAACTTCCCGTGGCCCAAGTCGATGCGCTGGGGCGCGGGGTCCTTGCGCTGGGTGCGCCCGCTGCAATCCATCCTCTGCATCCTGACCACCGAAGCCGGGGCCGAGGTGGTTCCGATGTCCGTGGACGGGATCACCGCCGGCACCACCACCGAGGGCCACCGCTTCATGGGCAAGGGGCGGTTTTCCGTCACCTCGTTCGAGGATTACGCCGCCAAGCTCAAGCAGAACCGCGTGATCCTTGACCCCGCCGAACGCGCCGATGCGATCTGGGCCGAAGCCACAAGTCAGGCCTTCGCCAACGGGCTTGAACTGGTCGAGGATGCGGGCCTGCTGGCCGAGGTTGCGGGGCTTGTGGAATGGCCCGTGGTGCTGATGGGCGCGATTGATCAGGCGTTTCTGGGCCTGCCCCCCGAGGTGCTGCAAACCAGCATGCGCGAGCACCAGAAGTTCTTTTCCGTCCGCAATCCCAAGACGGGCCGGATCGAGCGCTTTGTCACGGTGGCGAATATCGAAACCCGCGACCATGGCGCGACGATCCTTGCGGGCAACCAGAAGGTGCTGTCGGCCCGCCTGTCGGATGCGCGCTTTTTCTGGGAGAACGACCTGCGCACGGTCAAGAACGTGGGGCTTGAGGGGATGGCAGCGGGACTGGCGTCCGTCACCTTCCACAACAAGCTGGGCAGCCAGGCCGACCGCGTCGCGCGGATCGAGGCGCTGGCGCGCGAGATCGCGCCTTTGGTCGGCGCAAAACCCGATCTGGCGGGCGAGGCCGCACGCGTGGCCAAGGCCGATCTGCAATCCGAGATGGTCGGCGAATTCCCCGAACTTCAAGGGCTTATGGGCCGCTATTACGCCGCTGCCGCAGGCCATGACGACGGCGTGCCCGAGGCCTGCGAGATGCATTACAAGCCCCTCGGCCCCAGTGACGCGGTGCCCACGCATCCCGTCTCGGTCGCCGTGGCGCTGGCCGACAAGATCGACACGCTGACCGGGTTCTGGGCGATCGACGAAAAGCCCACCGGCTCCAAAGACCCCTACGCTTTGCGCCGCGCCGCACTGGGTGTGATCCGTCTGGTGCTGGGGAATGAGGTGCGCGCAGGGCTGACGCAGACCTTCGGCACGGCCTTCACGACACTGGGCCAGGGCGGTGCGGCCGAAACCACTGACCTGCTGTCCTTCTTCCATGACCGCCTCAAGGTCTACCTCAAGGATCAGGGCATCCGTCACGACGTGATCGACGCCTGCCTTGCCATGCCCGGCAATGACGACCTCACACTCCTCGTGAAACGCGCCGAGGCGCTGGCCGCCTTCCTGAAAACCGATGACGGGGAAAACCTGCTGCAGGGCTTCAAGCGCGCCGCCAACATCCTGTCCCAGGCGGAAGAGAAGGACGGCGTCGAATATTCCTATGGCGCGGATGTGAAATTCGCCGAAACCGAAGCCGAGACCGCGCTGTTCGCGGCGCTCGATCAGGCCGAGGGTGCCATCAGCCCCGCCATGCGGGCCGAGGATTTCGCCGCCGCCATGACCGCCATGGCCGCGCTCCGCGCGCCCATCGACGCGTTTTTCGAAGCCGTGCAGGTCAATACCGACAACCCCGTGATCCGGCGCAACCGCCTGAACCTGCTGTCGCGCATCCGCGCGATCTGTTTGTCGGTGGCGGACCTGTCCCGCCTGGACGGCTGATCCGCACGGGTGTCAAATAAATCTGACACTCCCCCAACGCCGCGCTTGCGTTGGGGGCTTTCGGGCGTATTCTGCGTGTGAATACGAAAGGCGCCGCAGTGCAGCAAAACGATCCCGACCTTACCCTGATCACGCCAACCGCTCCGATTCAGCCCACCACCCATGGCGGGCGGGCGAAATGTCTGCAACGACTGGCGCGGCTGGATCTTCCGGTGCCTCTGACCGTCGCGCTCAGCTTCGATGCCGTGCAGCGGATCGCGGCAGGCGGGATGCCGGATATGCGCGCGCTGCTGGAACCCTTTGGCGCGACACCGCTGGTCTGTGTGCGCCCATCCTCGGAAGACCCGGACTGGGGCGGACCGGGCGCCGTGCTGAACATCGGCATGAACGACCGGGTCTACAACGACCTCTGCGGCACGCTTGGCAAAGAGGCGGCTGCGGCGATCTATCTGCGTTTCGTACAGGCCTATGCGATGCATGTGGCCCGCCTTGACCCCGACATGTTCGATGACGTGGCCCTTGAAGGTCCTGATGGTCTGGCCGATGTGCTGCGTGCCTATGAGGACGAAACCGAAGAGGCCTTTCCGCAGGACCCCGCCGTGCAACTGGCCGAGGTGCTGCGCTCGATGGCGCGGGCATGGAGCGGGACACCCGCCCGCCTGCTGCGTCAGGCCAAGGGCGCGCCCGCAGATGCGGGGCTGGGGCTGGTCGTGCAGGCCATGGCGCTGGGGCTGGGGCAGGGGGAATGCGGGTCCGGCGTGATCCAGCTGGTCAATTCCCAGACCGGGCACAAGCAGATCACCGGGCGCTACCTGTCGCAAAGCCAGGGCCGCGATGCGCTGCAACGTGGCACCAACGCTCTTTATCTGGAACGCGACAGCCGCGGGCCCTCGCTGGAAGAACTGGTGCCCGAAGCGTTTGAAGAGCTCAAGGCGCATACCGCGCTGATGCGCCTCCGCCTGCGCGAAGAGATGCAGGCCGAATTCACCATCGAGAATGGCCGCGTCCATCTTCTTGACGGGGTCCGCGTGCAGCGTAGCGCGCGCGCTGCTGTCCGCATCGCGGTGGCCCTTGCCGAAGAGGGGATCATCCCGCGCGAAGAGGCGCTGCTCAGGATCGAGCCGCGCGCGCTGAACGAGCTTCTGCACCGCCAGATCGACCCCAGCGCCCCGCGTGACCGTCTGGCGCGCGGTATCGCGGCCAGCCCGGGTGCGGCCAGTGGTCGGCTGGTCTTTAACGCGGCCGAGGCGCAGGCCAGCGCCGCAAGGGGCGAGCCTTGCATCCTCGTGCGCCGTGAAACCAGCCCCGAGGATATTCGCGGCATGCATGCCGCCGTGGCTGTCCTGACCGAAAGGGGCGGTATGACCAGCCATGCCGCCGTGATCGGGCGCGGTCTCGGCCTGCCTTGCGTGGTGGGCGCCAGCGACATCAAGTTCAACCTGCGCAAGAACGCCCTGACAGCACCTGACGGGCGCGAATTCCGCGCGGGCGACATCCTGACCATTGATGGCACCAACGGCGAGGTTCTGGCGGGCGAGCCTGCCATGCTGGAGGCCACGCAGGACGATGCCTTTCAGACCCTCATGCAATGGGCCGACGATGTGCGCGATATCGGCGTGCGCGCCAATGCCGACACGCCAGCCGACGCCCAGACCGCGCGCAACTTCAAGGCTCAGGGGATCGGCCTGTGCCGGACCGAGCACATGTTCTTCGAGGCTGACCGCCTGACCGTGATGCGCGAGATGATCTTTGCCGATGCCAGCAAGGATCGCCGGGCCGCGCTGGATCGCCTGCTGCCGATGCAACGTGCCGATTTTGCAGAACTTTTCCGCATCATGCAGGGCCAACCCGTCTGCATCCGCCTGTTCGATCCGCCCTTGCACGAATTCCTGCCCCATGACCGCGCGGGCCATCGCGAACTGGCCGAGGCGCTGGACCTGCCGCTGTCGGATGTGACCCGGCGGTGCGAGGCATTGGCCGAATACAACCCCATGCTGGGGATGCGCGGCGTGCGTCTGGGCATCACCGTGCCCGAAATCTACGACATGCAGGCCCGCGCCATCTTTGAGGCGACGATTCTGGCCAGCCGTGATGGCGATCCGGTGGTGCCGGAGATCATGATCCCGCTGGTTTCGGCCAAGCGCGAGGTGGAACTGGTCAAGACCCGCGTCGATGCGGTCGCCGCCGCCGTGCGCAACGAATCGGGCGTAAGTTTCACATATCGCCTCGGGGTCATGGTCGAGACGCCGCGCGCCGCGCTGCGCGCAGGCGAGATCGCGCCATATACCTCGTTTCTCAGCTTCGGGACCAACGACCTGACACAGATGACCTATGGCCTGTCACGCGACGATGCGGGGCGGTTCATGTCGACCTATGTGCAGCAGGGCGTGTTCCCCGAGGATCCGTTCCACACGCTGGATCAGGACGGGGTGGGCGAGCTGTTGCAGATTGCGGCAATAAGGGGGCGCACCAGCAGCCCCAATCTGGTCCTGTCGATCTGCGGCGAACATGGCGGCAGCCCCGAATCAATCGCCTTCTGCAGGGACGCCGGATTCAACTATGTGTCCTGTTCACCCTTCCGCGTACCCGTCGCAAGGCTTGCCGCCGCGCAGTTGGCGGTGAAGGACAAGAGAGGGTAGAGGGCACTGCCCCTGCTACAATATTTGCTTAAAATGCATGGGTCCGATGCAAAAATCGCCCTTGCGCTTTTGAGCGGCATCCCGCCTGTTTCGCCCTCGATTCGTCCTTGGGTGGACGGACCGGCACTTTTTGGCTATGGACACGTCTGATTTTGCAGGATGGGCCGGGATCTGCTCCCCGTGCATTCTGACAAGGAGATGACGAAAATGCGCCTTTTTGCTGCCATTGCGCTGGCCACTCTTGTGGCCCTTCCAGCGGTGGGCGAGACGCCCATTCACGATGTTCTCAAGGAAGAGCGTCGCGGTCTCAACAGGATTTCGGCCTCCCATCTGGATGGGTTCCTGCAAAGGACGGTGCCTGCAAAGGGACAGGTCAGCTATAGCCGGGACTGGCTGGACCAGCTGCCGCGCCCGAAACTGACGGATGCCGAGATGCGCTGCCTGTCCGAGGCGCTGTATTTCGAAGCCCGGGGCGAAACCCTGCGCGGGCAGTTCGCAGTGGCCGAAGTCATCCTGAACCGGGTGGACAGCACGCTTTACCCCGACACGATCTGCGGCGTGATCCATCAGGGCACCGGGCGCAAATACCAGTGCCAGTTCACCTATACCTGTGATGGCATCCCGGATGTGATCAACGAAAAGGCAGCCTTCGATGTCTCGGCCAAGGTGGCAAGCGTCATGGCCAGCGGCGCGCCCCGCGCGCTGACCGAAGGGGCCACCCATTATCACACCACCGCGGTCAATCCGAACTGGTCGCGTAAATTCCCCCGGACCGCGACGATCGGCGTGCACCACTTCTATCGTCATCCGATGGAAACCGCGCAGAACTGATCGCGCCGTTTCCGGCCCCTGGCGTGCCGCAGGCAGCCTTGCAGCCGTGACGTGGCGCGTTACTGTGCGCGCCACAGGCAGGGGGAACGACCATGAGCAGCGAAATCAAATGGGCCTTCGGGCATCCGTCCGAACGGGCCGAAGGCACCGCCGGCCCCGAGATGCTGGATCGCATTTCCCTGCGCGACCATGTGGTGACCGTCGAAATCGGTGCCTTTCAGGCCGAACGCGGCACGACGCAGCGCATTTGCTTCAACGTGGTGGTCGAGGTCGAGCCGCAAGGCCATCTGGACGATGACGTCGACCGCATCCTGTCCTATGACAAGGTGACCGAAGCCATCGCCCATGAGCTTGGCGCAGAGCGTCTGAACCTTCTGGAAACGCTGGCGCAGCGCGTCGCCGACCGGATCCTGCTGGAGCCTCAGGCACGGCGCGTCTTCGTGCGAATCGAGAAACTGGATCGTGGCCCCGGCGCCTTGGGGGTCGAGATCATGCGCGCCCGGCCTGCCACAACTACCACGTCGCCCCTGCGCCCCGTCGATGACCGCCCCCACCCCGAGGTGATCTTTCTGTCCAACGCGGCCATCGCCTCGCCGCATCTGAAGGGATGGATCGACCAGCTTGAGGCAGGGCATCGCCCGACGATCCTCTGCGTGGGCGCCCCCGCTGCAGAGGCGCCGCAGGCCGCCCATCCCTTGGCGCAGCGCCGCATCGACCTTCTGGCGATCGAACAGAACGCCTGGGTCCTCGCGGCGCGCGATCCGCGCTGCGTCGTGGTGAATTCGCGCACCGAACTGGACTGGTCCATGCGGCAGGGCCAGATCAGCGTCTGGGCGCCCTCGAAGATCGTGCTGGATGCGGTCGATGGCCCCTCGGCGCAGCCGCGCGATTCTCTGGCGCTGGTGCTGTGGTTCGCCCGGCACATGCAGGCCGCAGATGTAGTCGTGATCGGCGATACACCGCCAGAAAACGCGGATCTGCCGATCCGCACGCTGGCCGCCGATCAACCCGACCTGTGAGGGCGCTTGCCAACGGGTCTGCAATCGCCCATTCACGCTGTCATGAAAACCTATGTTCGCCCCCTTGTCCTGACAGGGCCGGAACGCCCCGATGAGGCCCTGCCGCTGGCAGGCGGGGCGCTGCTGTTCGACCGGGTCGAGATTCTGTCGCGCAACGCCGCACCTCGGGTGATCCCGGCGCAGGACGCCCCTGCTGATGTGCTGGAGCGGCTGACCGCGCCGCGCCCGCCCGTTGCAGGGCTCGACATGGGGCGGATCAGCCTCATGGGCATCCTGAATGTCACCCCGGACAGTTTCACCGATGGCGGGCGGCACAACGCGCCGCAGGCGTCGCTGGCCCATGCCCGACAAATGCAGGCCGAAGGCGCGGACATCATCGATGTCGGCGGCGAATCCACGCGCCCCGGTGCCCTTGCGGTTCCGCCGGACGAGGAAATTGCCCGCACTGCGCCCGTGATAGCCGCCCTGCGCGCCGCAGGGCTGGCGCGGCCCGTGTCTATCGACACGCGCAAGACCGCCGTGGCGCGTGCGGCTGTGGAGGCGGGGGCCGATCTGGTCAACGATGTCTCGGGCTTCACCTTTGATCCCGATCTGGCGGGCTATTGCGCGGCGCAGGACCTGCCCGTCTGCGTGATGCATGCCCAGGGCGATCCGCAGACCATGCAGGCCGATCCGCGCTATGACGATGTGCTGCTGGATGTCTACGACTTCCTCGAAAGCCGTATCCTGACGCTTGAGGCACAGGGCATCCCGCGCGCGCGCATCATTGCCGATCCCGGTATCGGCTTTGGCAAGACGCAGGCGCATAACCTTGCGCTGCTGGCGCGTATCGGCCTGTTTCACGCCTTGGGCTGCCCGGTGCTGCTGGGGGCCTCGCGCAAGAAATTCATCGCCACGCTGGGCAAGGCGCCTGATGTCGCGGACCGCGTCCATGGCTCGGTCGCCGTGGCGCTTGCCGCCGCCGCGCAAGGCGTGCAAATCATCAGGGTGCATGACGTGTTTGCCACGCGCTCGGCCCTGACCCTGTGGCAGGCCGCAACGAGAGGACCCACCGATGACACGTAAGCTGTTCGGAACCGACGGGGTGCGCGGCACCGCCAATATCCATCCGATGACCGCCGAGATGGCGCTGCGGATCGGGGCTGCCGTGGGGCGCTACTTCCGCCGCGATGGCGGCAGCACGGTGCACCGTGTGGTGATCGGCAAGGACACGCGCCTGTCTGGCTACATGTTCGAGAACGCGCTGACCGCGGGCCTGACCTCGACCGGCATGAACGTGCTCTTGCTGGGCCCGGTGCCGACGCCTGCGGTGGGCCTTCTGACGCCGTCGATGCGGGCGGACCTTGGGGTCATGATCTCGGCCAGCCACAACCCTGCCTCGGACAACGGGATCAAGTTCTTCGGACCCGATGGTTTCAAGCTGTCCGACGAGGTCGAAGCCGAGATCGAGCATCTGATCGAAACCGGGGTCGAACCGGCACAGGCGCAGAATATCGGCCGTGCCAAGCGGATCGACGACGGCCGCTTCCGTTATGTCGAGCGGGTGAAATCCACCTTTCCGGCGGGCATGCGCCTTGACGGGATCAAGGTCGTCATCGATTGCGCCAATGGGGCCGCCTACCGCGCCGCGCCCGAGGTGCTGTGGGAACTGGGCGCCGATGTGATTCCCGTGGGCGTGACGCCGGACGGGCGCAACATCAACCTTGATTGCGGATCGACCAAGCCGCGCGTGGCGGCCGAAACCGTGGTGGCCCATGGCGCCGATCTGGGTATCTGCCTTGATGGCGATGCCGACCGGGTGATCTTGATCGACGAAAAGGGCCATGTGGCCGATGGCGACCAGATCATGGCGCTTCTGGCGGCCCGCTGGGCCGATGAGGGGCGTTTGAAAGGCGATGCGCTGGTGGCGACGGTGATGTCGAACCTCGGGCTGGAACGTTTCCTGCAGGCGCGCGGTCTGCGGCTGGAGCGGACGGGCGTGGGCGACCGCTACGTGGTCGAACGGATGCGCGCGGGCGGCTTCAATCTGGGCGGCGAACAATCGGGCCATATCGTGATGACGGACTATGCCACCACCGGCGACGGGCTGATGGCGGGCCTGCAGTTTCTGGCCGAGATGGTCCGCACCGGGCAGCCCGCCTCAAGCCTGACCGGCAGCTTTGAAAAGGTCCCGCAGCTTTTGCAGAATGTCCGCTACGCCGATGGGCAGACCCCGCTTGAAGCTGTATCCGTGCAGAACGCGATTGCCGCCGCCGAGGCAGCGCTGGTCGGCAAGGGCCGCCTGCTGATCCGCAAGTCCGGCACCGAACCGCTGGTGCGCGTCATGGCCGAATGCGAGGATGACGCGCTGCTGGTGAAGGTGGTCGAAGGGATCGTGGCCGAGGTCAAGGCCGCGATCTGAGCCGAGGGCAAGCTTTAGAAATTCGTAAACGTTGGCGCGCAAGTCATTGAAAAGGCTTTTGTCGCCAAATATCCCATCATGGGGCAGGCGCGGTCAGCCGCGCCCGAACAGCCGCATCAGCGCGCCCCACTGGCTGAGCGCCAGACCGGTCAGGATCAGCCCCAGCGCCACGAAGAAGCGCAAGGGCAGCGCCTCGGAAAGGACCAGTGCGCCGAAGGCCATGGACCACAGCGGCACCTGATAATTCACCAGCGTCATGAAGACCGGCCCCGCGCTGCGGATCACCTGCACCCTGAGAAGTGCCGCCAGCGCCGTGGGCATCAGCCCGAGGAACAGGATCGCCAGCCCCGAGGTCTGCCCGGCCCAGCCCGGCACGCCCTCAATCACCAGCATGGCGGGGATCAGGACCACCGCCCCCACGACCAGCGTGATCGTCGACAGGGTCACCGGGTCGATGGGCGGGCAGCGCCGCGTCAGGATCGCGGCCACCGCATAGGACAGGGCCGCGCCCACGCAGGCCAGTTGCCCCAAGGCCGCCATGTCACCGCCAATGGCAAAGACACCCGGCCCGATCAGAACGGCCGCGCCGATGAACCCCAGCACCACCCCCGCCGTGCGCCGCAGCGTCAGCGGCTCGTTCACAAAGACATGGGCCAGCGGCAGCACGAAAAGCGGCAGCGCCGCCATCGAAATGCCCGCGAAGGCCGATGGCACATGCTGCTGCCCCCAACTGAGCAGGAAGAAGGGCAGCGCGGTCGACAGCACCCCGATCGCCGCCAGATACCCCCACAGGCGCAGATCCCCCGTCGGCCAGCGCCGCCCCATCACGCGCATCAGCAGCATCAGCGCCAACGCCCCCAGCGTGGTGCGCGCGCAGGCCACCGTCAGCGGGCCGTAATCGCGCAAGGCGACGGCGACCACCATGAAGGTGCCGCCCCAGACAAGGCCGAGCAGGCCGATCGAGGCCCAGTTCGCAGGTGTAGGATGTTGCGCCATGAGGCGGCACTAACCATGCCGGGCGCGCAATGTCCACAAGCCCTACGCAAAAGGGGCGCCCCGTATGGGACGCCCCTGATTTCAGCGGCTTGCGCCGTGAAACTGAATCTCTGCGCGAGGATCAGTTCTTGGACTTGTCGACCATCTTGCCAGCCGAGATCCACGGCATCATGGCGCGCAGCTGCTCGCCGACCTTTTCGATCTGGTGCTCGTCGTTCAGGCGACGGGTCGCCTTGAAGGATGGCTGGCCCACGGCGTTCTCCAGCATGAAGTCACGCACGAACTTGCCGTTCTGGATGTCGGTCAGAACCGCCTTCATCTTTGCCTTGGTCTCGTCATAGGGAAGGATGCGCGGGCCGCTGACATATTCGCCGTACTCGGCGGTGTTCGAGATCGAGTAGTTCATGTTCGCGATGCCGCCCTCATAGATCAGGTCGACGATCAGCTTGACCTCGTGCAGACACTCGAAATAGGCCATCTCGGGCGCATAGCCGGCTTCCACCAGCGTCTCGAAGCCCATGCGGATCAGTTCGACCAGACCACCGCACAGCACGGCCTGTTCGCCGAACAGGTCGGTTTCGCATTCTTCGCGGAAGTTGGTCTCGATGATGCCGGAACGACCGCCACCGATGGCCGAGCAATAGGACAGGCCGATTTCCAGCGCCTTGCCCGATGCGTCATTGTGCACCGCGACCAGGCACGGCACGCCGCCGCCTTTGGTGTATTCGCCGCGTACGGTGTGGCCGGGGCCCTTGGGGGCCATCATGATCACGTCGACGCCGGGCTTGGGTTCGATCAGGCCGAAATGCACGTTCAGGCCGTGGGCAAAGGCAATCGCGGCGCCTTCGCGGATGTTGTCATGGACATACTGCTTGTAGGTCGCGGCCTGCAGTTCGTCGGGCATGGTGAACATGATCAGGTCGGCCCAGGCGGCGGCTTCGGCGATGCCCATGACCTTGAGGCCTTCGCTTGTCGCCTTCTTGGCGGAAGGTGAGCCTTCGCGCAGGGCGACAACAAGGTTCTTGGCGCCGGAATCGCGCAGGTTCAGCGCATGGGCGTGGCCCTGGCTGCCGTAGCCGAGGATGGCCACTTTCTTGTCCTTGATCAGGTTGATGTCGCAATCGCGGTCATAATAAACGCGCATGGGAAGATCCTTTCATGTTGATCGGGCGAGTCTTGCTCTGGCCGTCACCATAGCGATCCCTTGCTCATTGTGTTTTCGTTTTTTATGAGTATTTGGAGAAACGATGAAGGATCATTCGCATTTTCTTATTTGGTGAATAAATCATGCTTGACGATACTGACCGCCGCATCCTGCGCCATTTCCAGGCCGATCCCGAACTGGGCACGGCCGAACTGGCCGAACGGGCCGGGGTGACGCAGGCCACCTGCTGGCGGCGGCTGGAACGCCTGACTACGCGCGGCATCCTCAAGGGGCAACAGGCGGTGATCGACTGGCAGGCCCTGGGCTATGCGGTCGAGGTCAGTCTGCGCATCACGCTGGACAAGACGGTGACGCGGGCTTTCGACGATTTTCTGGCCGCAGCCCGCGACATCCCCGAAGTGCTGGAGATCCAGACCTTTCTGGGCCGCGTCGACCTGCGCCTGTCGGTGATCGCGCGCGACATGGGCCATTATCAGCAGCTTTACCGCAGTCGCATCCTGACCCTGCCGCATATCGCCGATATCGAGGCCTTGATGCATGTGGCGCGCATCAAGTCGGACGAGGTGCTGCCGGTATGAGCGCGCTGTCACTTGCCGATCTGGACGAGACTGACCGCGCGATCCTGCGCGCACTTGCCGCCGATGCGACACTGAGCGCGGGTGCGCTGGGGCGCAGGCTGGGCCTGTCGCAACCGGCGGCATGGCGGCGCATCAAGCGCTTGCAGGAGGCCGGTGCGATCAAGGGGCGTCGCCTGGTGCTGGATCATGAAAAGCTGGGTTTCGGCGTCACGGTCTTTCTGGGGGTGAAACTGGCCACCAAAGGCCGCGTCAGCCTTGAGGATTTCGAACGCGCCGTGACCGCCATCCCCGAGGTGCAGACGGTCGAGCATATTCTGGGGCTTTACGACTATCGCCTGCGGGTGGTGGCGCGGGACATTTCCGACTTCGAGCGCGTGCTGCGGCGGCGCATCATGACCCTGCCGGGGGTGGGTGACGTGGAGGCCAACGTGCTTTTGTCCGAAGAGCGGCGCCCCGGTCCTTTGTAGAGGGTGACGAAAGGGGCTTTGCCTTTGGCCGCGTGCCGCGCTACCCCTGTCGAAACACCGCCTGAAGGAGAGCGCCATGACCGCCCTGTTGAACACCGTGGACCCGGACGGGTTGCTGGAATTCTCGGTCGTCTTCACCGACCGTTCGCTCAATCACATGAGCGCAAGCTTTCAGCAGGTGATGCGCGATATCTCGGGCATGCTGAAAGAGGTCTACAACGCCGATGGCGTGGCTCTGGTGCCAGGTGGCGGCACCTACGCGATGGAAGCCGTGGCGCGCCAGTTCGCCCATGACGCCCATGCGCTGGTGGTGCGCAACGGCTGGTTCTCCTACCGTTGGAGCCAGATCTTCGACGCAGGGCAGTTCACCGCGCAGACCACCGTGTTCAAGGCGCGCCAGACCGGCAATGGCGAAACCGCGCCCTTCGCCCCCGCACCAATCGCAGAGGTGACAGCCGCCATCCGCGACGCCAAGCCCGATGTGGTCTTTGCCCCCCATGTGGAAACATCCGCAGGCCTGATCCTGCCTGATGACTACATCACGGCGCTTGCCGCGGCCGCGCATGAGGTGGGCGCGTTGATGGTGCTGGACTGCATCGCCAGCGGTTGCGCCTGGGTCGACATGAAGGCGACCGGCGTCGATGTGCTGATCTCGGCCCCGCAAAAGGGCTGGTCGGCCTCGCCGTCAGCGGGGCTGGTGATGCTGTCGCAGCGCGCCATCGACCGGTTGGACCATACCGTCAGTGACAGTTTCGCGGTGGACCTGAAGAAATGGTACACCATCATGCAGACCTACGAGGGGGGCGGGCATGCCTATCATGCTACCATGCCCACCGATGCCCTGCGCGCCTTCCGCGACACGATGCTGGAAACCCGTGACTATGGTTTTGACAAGCTGTGTCAGGCTCAATGGGACCTCGGCAATGGTGTGCGCAGGATGCTGGCCGACAAGGGTGTGGTCTCGGTCGCTGCCGACGGGTTCGGTGCGCCGGGCGTCGTGGTCAGCTATACCGCCGATCCCGATATCCAGAACGGCAAGAAATTCGCGGCCCTCGGCATGCAGATCGCGGCGGGCGTGCCGCTGCAATGCGACGAGCCTGCGGGCTTCCGCACCTTCCGCCTCGGGTTGTTCGGTCTCGACAAGCTCTATGACGTGCCCGCCACCTTGACGCGCCTGAAAGCGGTCATCGACAAGGTTCTGTAAGAGCCCGGTTTCTTCTTGCTGAAAATATCCCCGCCGGAGGCATCCGACGGGGCGGTTGGCGCCAGAGTCAGCTTTTGGCGCCCAGTCCCATCTGCATCATCGTGCGGCGCACCGGGGCCAGCGAATAGATCGCGTTCAGCCCCGTGGCGCGCAGGTCGCGCAGCGGTTGCGATGCCATCATCGAGGCGCGGTTCAGCAGATCGATTCCGGCCACACGCGCGCGCACCTCGGTATGGCGCTGCTTGTGAAAGGTCTCGAGCATGGCCGTATCGCCCAGACGGTCGGGGGCGGCCTCGGCCAGTTCCAGCAGAACCCGCATGTCGCCGAGGCTCATGTTCAGGCCCTGCGCGCCGATGGGCGGCACCACATGGGCGGCCTCGGCCACAAGGGCCACGCGTTCGGCATACATGCGTTCGGCGACTTGGCTGATGATCGGCCAGACCGTGCGGCGCGAGGCCAGCGTCAAAGGGCCGTAAAGATAGCAGGACCGGGTGTTCATCTCGGCCTCGAAAGCCTCCTGCTCTAGCGCCGCGAGGCGCAGCACCTCGGGACCCTGTTCCATCCAGACCACGGCCGAGGAGGGCATGCCGTTGAAATCGGGCAGCGGCACCAGCGTGAAGGGCCCGCCCGAGCGGTGGATCTCGGTCGAGATATTGTCATGCGGGATAGGATGGGTGACGGCGAAGGCCAGCGCCTTTTGCCCATAGCGAGTGGTCTTGACCGGCACGCCGACCGCGTCACGCACGGGCGAATTGCGCCCATCGGCCGCGATGACAAGGCGCACCCTCGCGCTTGTGCCATCGCTCAGCCCCACGCGGGCCTCGGCCTGACGGGTAAAGACCGTTGCAACGCCGATGCCGGGGCGGAAGGTGACCCCCGGCAGTTCGGCCAGCCGGGCCACCATTTCGCGCCGCAGCAGCCAGTTCGGCAGGTTCCATCCGAAGGGCTTGTCGGAAATGTCCGTGGCATTGAAATCGCGCGTCAGGCGCGGTTCCGGCTCGGGTCCGCCCGCATCGACGATCCGCATGATCTGCAGGTCGGTGGCATGGGGCGCAAGCCGCGACCATAGGCCCGCGCGATCCAGCAGGGCCTGCGCGGGTTGCAGGAAAGCGGTCGTGCGCAGGTCCGCCCCTTCCGCGTCACGCTCGGTGATCGGCGGCGCGGGATCGACACAGAGCACGGAAAACCCCGCGCTGCCAAAGACCGCCGCAGCGGCAAGCCCGGCGACACCGCCGCCGGATACAAGGATATCGTAATCGAATTGCCGCATAGTCTGGCCTCCTGCCAACCTATCTAGAAGGGTCGGCGCGAAGGTCCAAGCGGCATTCCGTCATCCCCGGGTGATCAGGATCAACATCGTCCAGATCACCGGCACGGCGGCCAGAGCGGGGATATAGAGGCCCGGAATGCCGAAGGCCGCCACGGACAGACCCCACAGGATCACGCCGAACAGCGTGATCATCAGGATCAGGGTGTCCGGGCTTTTCGCGGCCTCATCCTGCGCGGCATGGGGGGCCTGCTCCAGAATGATGTCGGTATCGGCAACAAGGGTGGGGTCGATCTTGCTCATGAATGGGGTCCTGTGGCTGGGCATTACGGGATCGGCGCGCGGGTGCGAGCCATGCCTAGATAGGAATGCCGCTGCGGGATCAAAGGTGCGTATTGCCGCAGCGCGGCGAGGTGCCGCAGGCCTCAGACCAGCCGTGCCAGAAAACCGGTCAGATCATCTGTATGATGGTGGATATGATCGCCCTCATGCGGGTCGGGTGCCACATGGACGGTCCGCATGCCCATCGCATGGGGGGCGGCGAGATTGCGCGGATCATCCTCGAACATCGCGGCCTGCCCTGGGTCCAGCCCGTCGGCGGCAAACACGGTTCGGAAGGCCTGCGCCTCGGGCTTGGGCAGGAAACCGGCATGTTCCACGCCATAGACCGCATCGAACAGGCTCGACAGGCCGCGCGCGGCGATCACGCGCTCTGCATAGGGTCCACAGCCGTTGGTATAGACGATTTTGCGCCCCGGCAGGGCGCGGATATGCGCCGCCAGATCGTGATCCACCTCGAGATGATCCAGCGAGATGTCGTGTACATGGGTCAGGTATGGCCCCGGATCCACGTCATGTTCGCGCATCAATCCCGCCAGCGTGGTGCCATAGGTGTGCCAGTAATGTCGGCGCAGATGGTTGGCGCGGGCCTGGTCCACCCCCAGCGCGTCCATCACGAATTGGGTCATGCGCACCTCGATCTGGTCGAAAAGGCGCGCCTTTGGTGGATAAAGCGTGTTGTCCAGGTCGAAGACCCAGGCGGTCACATGGGTGAAATGCTGTTTTGCCATGGCGCAACGCTATCGCGCAGTCTGGGCGCCTGCAACAGTTGCGCCTTGCCTGATGGGGCAGGGCAGCGATAGTCTGACGCGAAGAACAAGGAGACGCCACCGATGAAGGACCTCAAACCGGTGCAAAAAGACGCCTATACCCTGATCCTGGAAGCGATCGACACCGGCATCTACCGCCCCGGCGACCGTCTTGTGGAAAGCGAGCTTGCCGAAAGGTTCGGCGTGTCGCGCACACCCATCCGTGAAGCGCTGCAACGGCTTGAAACGCAATCCCTGCTGACGCGGGACGGGCGCAGCCTGATCGTGGCCTCGCTGGATCACAACCAACTGAGCGAGCTTTACGTGGTGCGCGCCGAACTGGAAGGGCTGGCCGCGCGTCTTGCCGCCCGCCACGCCACCGCCGAGGAGGCGCGCGTGCTGCGCGACATGGTCGAGGCGGATCAGGCGCTTCTGGGCAATCCCAAGGGGCTGGCCCGCGCGAACCGGCGATTTCACAAGCAGATCCACCTTGCCTCGCACAACCGCTATCTGGTGCAGCAGCTTGATCTTGTGCATCGGTCGATGGCCCTGATGGCCACAACCTCGCTGGCGGCGGAGGGGCGGGGCGAAGTGGCCCTGGCCGAGCACAGCGCCATCGTCACGGCGATCGAGAACCGCGATGAAATGGCCGCCTATCAGGCGCTCAAGGATCACATCTCCAAGGCGTTCGTGACCCGGCTCAAGCTGGACAGCGGCACCCTCAAGAGCGTCGAGTAAAGGCCCGCGCCAGCAGGCCGCGCCGGGGGCGGGCCAGCAGGGAATGACCATGCGCGGTCTTGTCCCAGAAAAAGGGCGCAAAGATCAGCTCGTATAGCGCCTTGTAGACCGCCAGCACCCCCAGCGGAAAATAGAAATGCAGCGTCGGCACCCAGAACAGCAGATGCCGATGCGCCGGACCTGACACCGCCAGCAGCCCGCTCGCGATGGTCAGGATCTCGACCAGCAGGAAAAGCCGCGCCATCGCGATCAGCGGCCCCTCGGGGATCAGCCCGTCCAGCGGATGCGGCAGGCCCATCAGCACAAGCCAGAAGGACCACAGCACCGGCGCCAGCATGAATTGCGACAGCGCCGTGATGAAATGGGTCTGATATCCGAGGAAGCGCCAGGGCCCCAGTTGCCGCAGCAACAGCAGCGGCGCGCGCATATGCACGAGGTAGGTGACCATGTAGCCCTTGAGCCAGCGCGAGCGTTGCTTGACCCAGGGCAGGGGGTGACAATTCGCCTCCTCGCCCGTGGTGGTGGCGATCATTTCGGTGCGAAAACCATGCCGGGCCAGCCTAAACCCCAGATCCGCATCCTCGGTCACGTTATGGGCGTCCCAGCCGCCCAGTTTTTCCAGCGCGGCGCGGCGAAAGAACAGGGTCGTGCCGCCCAGCGGTATTGCAAGGCCAAGCCGCTGCATCCCCGGCATCATCACCCGGAACCATGCCGCGTATTCGATGGTAAAGCAGCGCGCGAGCCAGTTCTGGCGGGGGTTGTAGTAATCCAGCACCCCCTGCAGGCAGACAAGTTCGGGGGGGGCTGTCGCAAAGCGGGCGACAACCCGGTCGATCTGGTCGGGATCGGGCGCATCTTCGGCATCATAGATCCCGATGATCTGGCCGCGCGCGAAATCCAGCGCGTAGTTCATCGCGCGCGGTTTCGTGCGGGGGCGCCCATCCGGAACCGGGATGACGCGCATCCAGGGCGGCAGCGTGACCCGCGCCAGCGCGGAGGATGTCACAAGGTCATCTTCTTCGAGGATCAGAAGAACATCCAGCAAGGCTCTGGGATAGCGAAGCTTTTCAAGTCGCTGAATCAGGATGTCCGCGACTTCGGGCTCGCGGTAGAGCGGGACAAGGATCGTGACGACAGGGCGGCGGAACGGCGTGGCCGTTTCAGACAGCACCGCGGGATCAGGCGGGGCGGGGTGGTTTCGGTCCTCATGCAGGGGGCTGCGCGCGGTCAGAAAGGCCAGCACGGCCGCGCCCCGGTGCAAGGCCGCAACGCCCAGCGTCGCCACGGCCCAACCCGCCAGCACCGCGAAGACCGCGACCGGATAGGCCAGCACCAGTGCCAGCAGCGTCAGCGCGCCGACCCCCAGCGCCAGCTTGCGCCAGATCGAAGGCGCCGCCCAGCCACGGCAGCTTTCGTGCAGCGGCACACGTGTCAGGGCGGTTTGCGCCATCTCCGCGCGCCATTGGCGGGCGATTGCAGCCTCAAGATCCGCAGGATCCGCCAGCACCGGGCGGGCACGGTGAAACGGGGCCGGCAAGTCGGGCGCCTGATCGGCAAAATCCTCGGGGCGGGCGGTCGCGATCAGAAGTGTGCCATCGTCGGTTTCGCGCCACGGCATCAGACCCAGCCGCAGGCAGGTCGCCGGATCAAGTGCCCGCGCCAGCATGGGGTCCGGCGGTTGCACCACGAGGTCGACCAGCCTGAGGCCGAAGCAATCGGCGCGCGCGCGCAACAGGTCATCGGCGGTCAGCCATCCCTCGTTCAGGGCAATCGTGGCAAGGCTGCTGCTGTCGCGGCGCATCTGCGCCCTGACACCCAGCATCTGCCCCACGCTGACCAGCTTGCGATCCACAAGATAGCGGGCAAGGTCTGGCCGCACACGGGCGCGCGGCAGGTCCGGGGCGCCGGCAGGCCGAGCAAGCCTGCGCTGCATCTCATCGCGCGGCAAGGATCCCTGTGCCGTGGGGGGCGTTCCCCCGCTGGTCCAGAACAACATGTGCATTCCCCAAAGCCAGCCGTTGCGCGGGCCCAATGGCCCACGCTTCTGAGGAAAGGATCGCAACTATTAGTTAATGCTGACTTAACAGGTGATTAAGCGACGCTGTTTTCCGCACGCTCTGCCATATGGGCCGCGAAACGTTCGAACAGGTAGAAGCTGTCCTGGGGACCGGGGCTGGCCTCGGGGTGGTATTGCACCGAAAAGACCGGACGGTCGGCCAAGCGGATCCCGCAGTTCGATCCGTCGAAAAGCGAGACATGCGTTTCCAGCACACCTTTGGGCAGGGTCTGGCTGTCCACGGCAAAACCGTGGTTCATCGAGGTGATTTCCACCTTGCCGGTCTCAAGGTCCTTGACCGGGTGGTTCGCACCGTGATGGCCGTGGTTCATCTTGATCGTCTCGGCCCCAAGGGCAAGTGCCAGCATCTGATGGCCGAGGCAAATGCCGAAAACCGGCACGTCATGTTTCAGAACGCCCTGGATCATCGGCACGGCGTAAGCCCCGGTCGCGGCCGGATCGCCCGGACCATTGGACAGGAACACGCCGTCGGGATTATGGGCCATGACCTCTTCCGCGGTGGCGGTGGCGGGCAGGACGGTCACGTCACAGCCGACAGAGGCGAGGCAGCGCAGGATGTTGCGCTTGGCGCCGTAATCCACGGCCACGACCTTGAACTTGGCATCTGCCAGGCGGGTATAGCCCTCGGGCCAGGCCCAGCGCATCTCGTCCCAGCGATAGGACTGGGCGCAGGTCACGTCCTTGGCCAGATCCAGCCCCTTGAGGCCGGGAAAGGCGCGGGCGCGGGCGACCAGCGCCTCGATGTCGAAGACGCCATCGGGGTTATGGGCCAGCGCCACATGCGGCGCGCCTTGCTGCCGGATCGCACGGGTCAGGCGGCGGGTGTCGACGCCGCCGATCGCGATACGGCCGCGCTTTTCCAGCCATGTGGTCAGATGTTCGGTCGCGCGCCAGTTGCTGGGCTCGGTCGGGTCCCATTTCACGACCATGCCGGCGGCCACCGGATCGGCGGTTTCGTCATCATCGGCATTCACGCCGACATTGCCGACATGGGGGAAGGTGAAGGTCACGACCTGCCCCGCATAGGAGGGGTCGGTCATGATTTCCTGATAGCCGGTCATCGCGGTGTTGAAGCACAGTTCGGCCTGTGTCTCGCCCGTGGCGCCAAAGCCGCGGCCGTAGAACAGCGTCCCGTCTGCAAGCGCAAGGCAGGCCGTGGGGCGGGTGGCGTTGGTCTGGGGCATGGATGTCTCCGGTTCGGCTAAACGGCTATGGGCAGCAGATGCGGTGAACCTTGCACCGGGGTGGTACCGCCGGTCAGGCCAGCGGAAACCGTCCGGGAAGGGCACGGGCAAACTGGCGGAGGTTTACGGGCAGCACCGCTCATGGTCAAGCCCGGCTTGCCGCAAAGTCATCCGCCCCGCGCAGGAAAACAGGACAGCGCAAAAGGGCATGGCGGTTGCCCCTCTGATCTGGACATATTATGTGTCGCGTCTGTGACAACGCCGGGGACGAACTGAATGGATATGCGCGACAGGGTCAATGCGGCCCTCAAACAAGCCATGAAGGACAAGGCGGCTGACCGCCTGTCCACGCTGCGACTGATCAACGCCGCCATCAAGGACCGTGATATCGCGGCGCGGGGGGACACCGATTCCGCCGGTGTCGGCGATGCCGAGGTTCTGGCGATCCTTGGCAAGATGTCCAAGCAGCGCATGGAAAGCGTACGCGCCTATGAAGAAGGCGGGCGTGTCGATCTGGCCGAGCGCGAGCGGGCCGAGATCGCCGTGATCGAAGAGTTCCTGCCACGGCAACTGAGCGCCGCCGAGATTGAGGAAGCCGTGTCTGACGCGATTGCTGCGACCGGCGCCACCTCGATCCGCGATATGGGCAGGGTGATGGGCGAGTTAAAGGGCAAGTATACCGGCCAGATGGATTTCGGCGCTGTCGGCCCGATGATCAAGGCGCGGCTGAGCTGAGGCGCGTCAGGCTGGCGCCTCTGACTTGTAGAGGCGCAACGCCTCGCAGAGTTCGTTGAACAGGTGCTTGCGCTCGTCCTCGGACAGGAAGGCGCCTATTTCGACCGTGCGGCCGTTCCCCGTGAGGGTGACGTAGTTCGGCACCGGTCCACCCAGCGGGTGCAGCTCGGCCCGCGCCCAGTAGCAGTTGCAATCCCATTCCTGCCGGTCACCCTTGGGGTTGGTCCGGATCAGGTGGATATGCCCCGGGTCCAGCGTCAGTTCCTCGAGGATATTGGCATCGCGATAGCTGCGCTCCAACCCCCACCAGACTGCCCCGACCGCTGCCATCAGGAAGGGCAGCAACCCCCAAAGCACGGCCGTGCCGATCACGGCGAAGAGCGGCATCAGGATCATGACGAAGGTCGCCAGAATGAAGGCGGCCATCCCGCGCCGGGGCAGGGATCGGTGTGGCCAGAGTGTCAGGGTGCGGTGGCTGTCTTGGGGATCGGTCCAGGTATAGGGCATGTCCGGGCGTTCTAAGCTTCTGTTGGCACAAAAGTAACGCGAAACCGGCGAGGGTAAAGCCCCGGCGCGCGGTACGCGATGTCGCGGTCCGGCCTGTCTGCAAATTGGGGCGCCACAACGGAAAAGGGCCCCCGATCGGGAGCCCTTTGTCATGCGTGTTGTGCCGTGCCTTAGTGGGCGTGGCCCTTGTCCCAGTCTTCGCGCTTGGGCAGCTGCTCGAACGTGTGCTCGGGCGGCGGGCTGGGCAGGGTCCATTCCAGCGTATCGGCATATTCGTTCCAGTAGTTGTTCTGGGTCACGCGCGCGCCACGGAACAGCGAGTAGAAGATGATACCGAAGAAGAACAGGAACGAGGCGAAGGAGATGAATGCGCCGATCGACGACCAGTAGTTCCAGACCGCGAAGGCCTCGGGATAGTCGATGTAGCGGCGGGGCATGCCCTGACGACCCAGGAAGTGCTGCGGGAAGAAGGTCAGGTTGGAGCCAAGGAACATCATCCAGAAGTGCAGCTTGCCAGCCCATTCGGGATAGTGACGGCCCGTCATCTTGCCGAAGTAGAAGTATACCCCGGCAAAGATCGCAAACACGGCCCCCAGCGACATCACGTAGTGGAAGTGCGCCACCACATAGTAGGTGTCATGGTAGGCACGGTCCACGCCTGCCTGGCTGAGCACCACGCCGGTCACGCCGCCCACGGTGAACAGGAACAGGAAGCCGAAGGCCCAGAGCATCGGGGTCTCGAAGCTGACCGAACCGCCCCACATCGTGGCGATCCAGCTGAACACCTTCACGCCCGTCGGCACCGCGATCACCATCGTGGCCATCATGAAGTAGGACTGCTGCGTCAGCGACATGCCCACCGTGTACATGTGGTGCGCCCAGACGACGAAGCCCAGCGCGCCGATCGCGATGATCGCCCAGACCATCGGCAGGTAGCCGAACACCGGCTTGCGCGAGAAGGTCGCGATCACGTGGCTGATGATGCCGAAGCCCGGCAGGATGATGATGTAGACCTCGGGGTGGCCGAAGAACCACAGGATGTGTTGATACAGGATCGGGTCACCGCCGCCGGCAGGATCGAAGAAGGTGAAGCCGAAGTTACGGTCCATCAGCAGCATGGTGATGGCACCGGCCAGCACCGGCAGGGCCAGCAGGATCATCCACGCGGTGACGAAGATCGACCAGGCGAACAGCGGGACCTTGTGCAGGGTCATGCCCGGCGCGCGCATGTTCAGGAAGGT
>JBFHIW010000002.1:0-137941 GCA_041596235.1 Paracoccaceae bacterium | reverse complement strand
TGATCATGACCTGATGCGAAACGGGGCCCTCGGGCCCCGTTTTTCATGGCAATCAGGCCGCGCGCGCCGCCTGCATCGCCGCGAATTCCAGCAATTGCGCCAGCGCTGCGGTGAAAACCTCGTCCGCCACCGTCATCGCCACGCGCAGGTGACCGGCTGCCGCCGCCCCGAAGCTTTCGCCAGGCATCACCGCGATCCCGTGCTGCTCCAGCAGCGCCATTGCGAAATTCTCGCCGCTCATGCCCGTGGCGCGGATATCCAGCATCAGGTACATCGCACCCTGCGGCGGCTGCGCCCGGACGATGTTCTGCCGCGCCAGGAGATCCAGCGCCAGCGCGCGGCGCCGCAGGAACGGTGCGGCCACCTGCGCCTCCAGCGCATCGCCCTGCGCCAGCGCGAACAAGGCCGCCTCCTGCACGAAACCGGGCACGCCATAGGTTGTATGCGTCGCCAGATCGGCCAGCCGTGCCGTGACCGCTTCGGGTCCCACGACCCAGCCGATGCGGCTGCCGGTCATCGCATGCGACTTGGACATCGACCCGATGACCAGCGTCCGCGCGGCCATGCCGGGCAGGGCGCGCGGGCTCAGATGCGCCCCCTCCCAGACCTGCGTGTCATAGACCTCGTCCGAGATCAGCCATAGGTCATGATCCTCGGCCACTCGCGCGATGCCTTCCAGCGTGGTCTGGCTATAGACACCGCCCGTGGGGTTGTTGGGGCTGTTGATCAGCAAGGAGCGTGGCCGCACTGCCGCCCGCACCGCCGCATCCAGATCATCGGCGCGCGGCTGAAACCCGTCCTCGGGCCGCGCGGCCACGGGGCAGGGCGTCAGCCCCAGCGCACGGAAGACACCCGGATAGGTCACATAGGCCGGCTCCACGTAAAGCGCGCTGTCGCCCTGATCTGCGGTGGCGTGCAGCGCGGCGAACAGGGCGGCCTGCCCACCCGGCATGATCTGCACATTGGCCCGCGTGGTTGCCACACCCGTGCGCGCCTGCACCCGCGCCGCCACTGCATCGCGCAGCGCCGGGATGCCGGGGATGCTGGCATAGCCGGTCTGCCCGGCCTTGGCTGCGGCATGCATCGCATCAAGGATCACCGGATCGGTGCGGATGTCATGCTCGCCGATGGTCAGCTCGATCACATCGCGCCCCGCCGCCTTCATCGCGCGGGCGCGGTAAAACACGCCCCATCCATCATCCCCATCCCCCAGAAGATGCGTGATCCGGTGTGACAACTGCATGGCGACCCTCGTTCCTGTCTGAGGGTCACAGGCCACAGCCACCATGCCGCTGTCAATTCAGCGATTGTGGCGCACAGGATCAGCGGATATGATGATCGGATGAACGCAAGTGCCATCATCCTGATTTTCTGCATTACCGCTTGAACCCTTCCGGCGGCGCGTTCTTCTATTCCCAACCAGAGTTGAAGTTGCTAAGCCCGCCGCGGACCCGCGTGTGAGGACCCGATGACGACCATCAAACTGCACAACACCAAGACCCGCCACAAAGAGCTGTTCACCCCGCTGAACCCCGACAATGTGCGGATGTATGTCTGCGGTCCCACCGTTTACGACCGCGCCCATCTGGGCAATGCGCGCCCTGTTGTGGTCTTTGATGTGCTGTTCCGGCTGCTGCGCCATGTCTATGGGCCGGGTCACGTGACCTATGTGCGCAATTTCACCGATGTCGATGACCGCATCAACGAAACCGCGCAAAAGCGGCGCGCGGCGGGTGCACCGGGCACGCTTGAGGAGCTGATCACTGAGCGCTCGGACGAAACCATCGGCTGGTATCACGACGACATGGACGAGTTGGGGGCGCTGCGCCCAACACATGAGCCCCGCGCAACCGCCTATATCGGCGCGATGATTGCCATGATCGAGGACCTGATCGCATCGGGTCACGCCTATGCCGCCGAAGGCCATGTCCTCTTTGCCGTGGACAGCTACAGCAACTACGGCGCGCTCTCTGGCCGGACGGTCGAGGACATGATCGCGGGCGCCCGCGTCGAGGTTGCCCCCTACAAGCGCAACCCGATGGATTTCGTCCTGTGGAAACCCTCCAGCGATGATCTGCCCGGATGGGACAGCCCATGGGGCAGGGGCCGCCCCGGCTGGCATATCGAATGCTCGGCCATGGCGCAGGAATTGCTGGGCGCCAGTTTCGACATCCATGGCGGCGGGATCGACCTGCAATTCCCGCATCATGAGAACGAGATCGCCCAAAGCTGCTGCGCCCACCCCGAGGGCGGCTTTGCAAGCGTCTGGATGCATAACGAGATGCTGCTGGTCGAGGGCAAGAAGATGTCCAAGTCCTTGGGCAATTTCTTCACTGTCCGCGACCTGCTGGATCAGGGCGTGCCGGGTGAGGTGATCCGCTACGTCTTCCTGATGACGCATTACCGCAAACCGATGGACTGGACGGCCGATAAGGCGGCACAGGCCGAGGCGACCCTGCGCAAATGGTATGCCCTGGCGGCCGAAGCGCCGGACGGCTCGCCCCCCAGCCAGACAGCCGTTGATGTGCTTGGCGATGATCTGAACACGCACGCCGTTCTGTCCGAATGCCATCAGCTTGCGCTGGCAGGCGATGCGACCGCGCTGCGCGGCACCTTGGCCTTCCTGGGGTTGATGGGGGCCGCTGTCCCCGCATGGGCCGCCGCGCCCGTGGTCGATTTGTCGGTCCAGACCGACCGACTGGTTGCCGCGCGCAACGCCGCGATGCAATCCAAGGATTTCACCGAGGTGGACCGCCTGAAATCCGCGCTGCTGGCCGCCGGGATCGAGGTGCGGATGAGCAAGTCAGGGGTGGAGCTGGTGCCCGGTCCCGACTTCGATCCGGCCGGGCTGGAGGGGCTGGAATGAGGCGCGTTGCGATGACCTGTCCGTTGGCAGGGGGGCTGGCGGCCCCCCATGACCCTGCGGGTCATTCCCCCCGCGGATATTTCCGGCAGGAAGAAGCAGGGGGCCACCGATGACCCGTGAACGGCTTTACCTCTATGACACCACGCTGCGCGACGGGCAGCAGACGCAGGGCGTGCAATTCTCGACCGCCGAGAAGATCAGCATCGCCGGGATGCTGGACGCCTTGGGCGTGGATTACATCGAAGGCGGCTGGCCCGGTGCGAACCCCACGGACTCGGCCTTTTTCGAGGCCGCACCACAGAGCCGGGCGCGGCTGACCGCCTTCGGCATGACCAAGCGCGCGGGGCGATCCGCCGCCAATGACGATGTTCTGGCCGCCGTGATGAACGCAGGCACAGGCGCCGTCTGCCTTGTCGGCAAGGCGCATGATTTTCATGTCACCACAGCCCTCGGCGTGACGCTTGAGGAAAACCTCCAGAACATCGCCGCCTCCATCGCGCATCTGGTGGATCAGGGCCGCGAGGCGCTGTTCGATGCCGAACATTTCTTCGACGGCTACCGCGCCAACCCAGATTACGCGCTGTCGGTGCTGCGTGCGGCACTTGAGGCGGGCGCGCGCTGGGTCGTGCTTTGCGATACCAACGGCGGCTGCCTGCCCGCAGAGATCGGCCGGATCACCGCCGAAGTGATCGCCGCCGGCATCCCCGGCGACCGCCTGGGCATCCATACCCATAACGATACCGAAACCGCCGTGGCCGGCAGTCTTGCCGCGATCGAAGCGGGGGCGCGCCAGGTGCAGGGCACGCTGAACGGGTTGGGCGAACGCTGCGGCAACGCGAACCTGACGGCGCTTATTCCCACCCTGCTGCTGAAAGAGCCCTATGCAAGTCGCTATCAGACCGGCGTCTCGCTTGAGGCGCTTGCCGGCCTGACCCGCGCCAGCCGCCGTCTGGACGAGATCCTGAACCGCGTGCCCCTGCGCCAGGCCGCCTATGTCGGCGCCTCGGCCTTCGCGCACAAGGCGGGGCTGCATGCCAGCGCGATCCTCAAGGATCCCGCGACCTATGAACATATCGACCCCGCCACCGTGGGCAATGCCCGCATCGTGCCCATGTCGAACCAGGCTGGCCAATCGAACCTGCGCCGCCGCCTCGCCGAAGCGGGGCTGGAGGTGGCGTCCGATGATCCGGTGCTGGGCCGTATCCTGGAACTGGTCAAGGCGCGCGAAGGCGAGGGCTATTCCTACGACACCGCTCAGGCCAGTTTCGAACTGCTGGCCCGCGCCGAGATGGGCCGCGCGCCCGATTTCTTCGAGGTCAAGCGCTACCGCGTGACGGTCGAGCGGCGCAAGAACAAGTATGATCGCATGGTCAGCCTGTCCGAAGCGGTGGTCGTGCTGAAGGTGGATGGCGAAAAGAAGCTGTCGGTCAGCGAGTCGATGGACGAGGCCGGGTCGGATCGCGGCCCGGTCAACGCGCTGGCCAAGGCGCTGGCCAAGGATCTTGGCCCCTATAGCGATGTGATCGCCGATATGCGGCTGGTCGACTTCAAGGTGCGCATCACCCAGGGCGGCACCGAGGCCGTCACCCGTGTCATCATCGACAGCGAGGATGGGCAGGGCCGCCGCTGGTCCACCGTGGGCGTCAGCCCGAACATCGTTGACGCCAGCTTCGAGGCGCTGCTTGACGCGATCAACTGGAAGCTGCTGCGCGATGCGCCGCGGTCGGCAAGGGTGACTGCGTGATCACCGAAGCGGTCGCCACCTGCGCCCAACTGGTCGAAAAGGGCGATCCCGACCGCTTTGCCGCCACCATGGCGGCGCCGGTCGCGGCGCGGGCGGTCTTGTTCCCGCTTTATGCCTTCAACCTCGAGATCGCGCGCGCCCCCTGGATGAGCGCCGAGCCCCTGATCGCCGAGATGCGCCTGCAATGGTGGCGTGACGCGCTGGACGAAATCGCGGCAGGCGGTCCCGTGCGAAGGCACGAAGTGGCAAGCCCGCTGGCCGATGTGCTGGATCCCGCAGGCGCAAGGCTGCTGACGGGCTGCGTCGAGGCCCGCCGCCGTGAGGCGCAGCGCTTGCCCATGGCCGGGGCGGATGATCTGGCCAATTACGTGGCCTCTACCGCTGGCACGCTGATGTGGGTGGCCGCCCGCGCGCTGGGATCGACGCAGGAGGCGCGCGCGCGTGACCTTGGGGCGGCGTCAGGACTTGCCAACTATTTCCTGGGTGTGCCGCTGTTTCTGGCGCGTTCGGTGAACCCGCTGCCCGAGATGACGACCCGTCATTTCGAGGATCTGCTGCGCGCACATCTGGACAAGGCGCGCCGCCCCGGCGGGGGCGGGCGGCCTTCGCGGCCGCAGCGTCTGGCGGAACTGGCGGGCTGGCGCGCAGCCGGTATTCTGCAGCGCGCCCTGCGCGATCCCGCCGCCATCCCCGAGGGACGGCTGGCCGAACCCGAGGCGCGGCGCCGCCTTGGCCTGTTGCGGGCGCGGTTCTTCTAGCGCCTTACGCCTCTTTCGGGCGCATCGCCAGCCAGATCAGCGCCCCGGTCGCCAGCACAAGGAAGGGCAGCATCGCCATGTTGACGGCCATCCAGCCTTCCTGCGCGGTGCCGCCCGAGCAGTTCATCAAGCTGCCCGACGACAGCGAGGCCATCGTGACCCCGCCGAAGACAATCAGGTCGTTCATGCCCTGCACCCGCCCGCGTTCATGCGGGGCGTGGTTTGCCGCCAGCATGGTTGTGGCGCCGATGAAGCCGAAGTTCCAGCCGATGCCCAGCAGGATCAGCGCAATGAAGAAATGCTCAAGCTCGACCCCCATCAGGGCCACAGCTCCGGCGCCTGCAAGGATCAGCAGGCCAAGACCCACGATCCGCTGCACCCCGAAGCGCGCGATCAGATGCCCGGTGAAGAACGAGGGCGCATACATCGCAAGAACATGGGCGGTGACCACATTGGCCGCGTCATTGGTAGCAAAGCCGCAGCCCACCACGGCCAGCGGAGAGGAGGTCATGACAAGGTTCATCAGCGCATAGGATACAGTCGCGCAGATCACGGCCACGGCCACGGCAGGTGTCTTGAGCAACTCCACCCGGCTGCGTCCCTTCGGGGCATCATGCGCGGGTTGCTTGGGCGTCGGAATGTCGAGAAAGAAGAACAGGCCTGACCCGATCACATTGACCGCGATCACCGCCAGATAGGTGCCAAGGAAGGGGATGACCATCGACTCGGCCGTCACCTTGACCAGTTGCGGGCCGATCACCGCGCTCAGCAATCCGCCCGCCATGACATAGGAAATCGCCTTGGGCCGGTAGGCATCCGATGCGGTATCGGCGGCGGCGAAACGGTAAAAGCCCTGGCCGGACATGTAGATGCCGGTGATGAAGCTGCCCAGCAGGAAGATCGGGAAGGAGGCCACGTAAAGCCCGTAGGCGCCGACCGCCCCGCCGATCGCCCCGGCGGTGGTGCCGATCAGGAACCCGGTGCGGCGGCCGTATTTCTGCATGATCGCCGAGACCGGGGTTGCCGCCAGCATGGACCCCAGCACGATCAGCGAGATCGGCAGCGTCGCCCAGCACAGGTTCGTGGCCAGCGACTGCCCCGCAAGGCCGCCGATTGTGAAGATCATCGGCATCTGCGATCCCAGAATGGCCTGCGCCATCACAAGGATCATCACGTTGCGCTTGGCGCGGGCGTCGTCGGGGATATATGCAGCTTCGCTCATGCGAAATTGCTAGACCGCAGGACAGGAACCCGCAAGGGCGATAATGTCGCCTCGTCCGGTCTAGCAGGCCGCCATCGCGGGGCGCAGCGCGGGCGACAGACCCACCGCCAGCGCCTGCCAGTCCAGACCCTCGCGCAGGCGCACCCCTTCGCCGATGCACAGGATCGCGGGCGGCTCCAGCCCGGATGCGGCGATATCGGCCTCCATCCGGCCCAGTGTCGTATCCAGAACCTGCTGTTTCGGTGTGGTGGCCGAAACGACCACGGCGGCGGGCTCGTCCGGGCTGCGCCCTGCCGCAATCAGCTTGGCTGCGATCTGGCCCACGTGTTTCATGCCCATGTAGATCACGATCATCTGGCTGCCCTTGGCAATTCCGTCCCAGTCAAGGCTGGTGGGCGTGTCGCCGGTGGCGTCGTGGCCGGTCACGAAGGTCACCGACTGGTTGACCGTCCGGTGCGTGACAGGGATGCCCGCATAGGCCAGACCGCCGATGCCCGCGGTGATGCCGGGAATGATGCGGACCTGAATGCCCGCACCGATCAGGGTCTGGGCCTCTTCGCCGCCGCGACCGAAGACGAAAGGATCGCCGCCCTTCAACCGCAGAACCCGCTTGCCCTGCCGCGCCAGATCGCCCAGCCGCCGCGTGATGTCATCCTGCAGCGCCGAGGGCTTGCCGCCACGCTTGCCGGCATATTCCAGCTGCGCCTGTGGGGCCCAGTCAAGGATCTGCTGGCTGACAAGCGCGTCATAGACCACCACATCCGCCTGCCGCAGCGCATTCAGCGCATGCAGGGTCAGAAGGCCCGGATCACCGGGACCTGCGCCGCACAGCCAGACCGAGCCGGGGCTCATGACCGGCCATTGTGCATCGGGAAGGGGGAACATGTTGCTCATACGGGGAATATTGTCCCGATGAGCGCGTAAATAAAGCGGTTTTGTTTGCAGATTGGCGCTGGGTTGGGGGCGTGAGGGGGAATATTTCCCGGATGCGGGCATGTATTTCCGAAACTGGTTTCCGCGCGACCATGTCAGGCACAAGAACATGCCAGAAGGCGTGGCGCCGGCGGACGCCCGGTCTTTTCTGTCGGTAACCCCCGACTTGCCCCGGATCGGCAGCCCGCACTGGCCTCGGAGGCCGGTTGGGATAGTCTTCCGGCATGAGACAGATCACAGCACAACCTGATTCGCTTCGAAAGGTGGCCCGATGACCGGGCGCATCATCCGCGCGGATACCTGCGTGGCCGAAGGGGTCGACTGGCTGTGCCGGGCGGACCCGCAGATGGCCCGCGCCTATGCGGCGACGGGGCCGCTGCCCCTGCGCCGCCGCCCCGATGGGTTCGCGCAACTCTTCAGCGCCATCGTCAGCCAGCAGGTCAGCGTCGCCTCGGCCCGCGCGATCTGGGGCAGGCTGGAGGCGGCGGGCCTCACCACGCCCGACGCCGTGGCCGCACAAACGGATGACGCGCTGCGCGCCCATGGCCTCAGCCGGCAAAAGGCGGTCTATGCCCGCGCCTTGGCCGAGGCCGCGATTGACTATGATGCGCTGCGCGACGCCCCCACCGACGAGGTGATCAAGACCCTTGTCGCGGTGAAGGGGATCGGTATCTGGACCGCCGAGATCTATGCCATGTTCAGCCTTGGCCGCGCTGATGTCTTTGCGCCCGGCGATCTGGCCCTGCAGGAAGGGGCGCGGATGCTCTATGATCTGCCCGACCGCCCGCGTGAGGCCGCGCTGCGGCAGATGGCGACACGTTGGAGCCCGTGGCGATCGGTTGCAGCGCGCATGCTTTGGGCCTACTACCATGTGCAAAAGCAGAAGGAAGGCATCGCATGACACGGGGATTGAATGCACAGCGGCGCGAAGCGCTCTCGGGCGAGACGCGCTCGGTCGTGGTGTTCCTGCACGGCTATGGCGCCAATGGTGCCGATCTGCTGGGCCTTGCCGATCCCTTGGGCGAACATCTGCCCGACACGCTGTTCGTCGCGCCCGATGCGCCCGAATCCTGCGCCGGTGCGCCCTTCGGCTATCAATGGTTCCCGATCCCGTGGATTGACGGCTCGTCCGAGGAAGAGGCGGCGCGCGGCATGCAGGCTGCGGTGCAGGACCTGAACGCCTTTCTGGATGGTATCCTGGTGGACGAGGATCTGCTGCCCGAACAGATGGTGCTGCTGGGCTTTTCGCAGGGCTCGATGATGTCGATGCACGTGGCCCCGCGCCGCGAGGATCCGATTGCCGGCGTGATCGCCTTTTCGGGCCGTCTGCTGCAACCCGAACTGCTGCCGGACGAAACCGTCAGCCGCATGCCCATCCTGCTGGTGCATGGCGACGCGGATGATGTGGTGCCGGTGCAATCGCTGCCGCAGGCGGCGCAAGCCCTTCAGGATGCAGGCTTTACCGAAGTCTTCGCCCATATCATGAAGGGCACCGCCCATGGTATCGCCCCTGACGGGCTGTCCGTGGCGCTGGCCTTCATGCGCGACAAGCTGTCCCTCTGACCGCCTGACTTTTCATCTGTCATCTGCCTGTTGCATGGCCGGGCTACCTGTCGCAGGGCGGGGGCAGGGAATGGGGCTTGCCGGATGCGTGCCACGATATATAGTCGTGTCATGACGGGGCGGGTGCACCCGCTCTGGAGCCAGATAGCGGCAGACAGGGCAGGGGAGCTTTGCGCCAAATGAACGGAGACTTCAGAACGGAATTTGTCAGGGAACCGGCCATGCTGCGGCAACACCCGGCCCTTGTGCTGAACGCGGATTACCGGCCCTTGTCCTACTATCCGCTGTCGCTTTGGCCCTGGCAGGAGGCGGTCAAGGCGGCCTGGCTGGACCGGGTCGATATTGTCGCCGAATACGACCATGTGGTGCGAAGCCCCAGCACTGTTTTCAGGCTTCCCTCGGTCGTGGTGCTGAAAGATTACGTCAAACCCCAGAAGCGCGTGGCATTCACGCGCTTCAATCTTTTTCTGCGGGACGAATTCAGCTGCCAGTACTGCGGGGCCAAGGGCGATCTGACCTTCGATCACGTGGTGCCCCGCGCATCGGGCGGCATCACCAGCTGGCAGAACGTGGTTGCCGCCTGCGCCCCCTGCAACCTGCGCAAGGGCGCGAAATCCCTGCGCCACGCGGGGATGCACCTGCGCAAGCCGCCACGCGCACCGGGGGCCGAGGAATTGCGCAACATGGGCCGCAAGTTTCCGCCGAACCATCTGCATGAAAGCTGGATGGACTATCTTTACTGGGATGCCGAACTGGAGGCCTGAACAAGGCCGAACAGGCATTGCACGGCCCCCTAGTCGCGGGAAACGACCTCGATCGCGTCAAGACGCACCAGCGTGTTGATCGTCGCGATGTAGCGCCGGACGAATTTCTCGTGATTGCTGCTCTCGCCCAGTTTGCGCAGCATCCCGCTGGGCGTTCTCAGGGCGCCGCGTTTCCCCTCGACGATCAGGCCGCGTGCCAGCAACTTGATCACGATCCGCCGCACGGTTTCAAAAGGGATGCCCAGCACCTCGGATATCCGGCGTCGCGAGATCGAACTGGTCAGATGGTCCGGCAGCGGCGCGTTCGCCCGATGCAAGGGATCGGCATCTTTCATGCGGACATAGCGCTGGACACTGGACAGCATGATCAGGACGAACACCTGATGTTCCTCGGCGCGCAGACCAAGAACCTGTTGCAGTTCAAGGTTGAGCATCAGCAGGCTGTTGCACACCTCATAGCCCACCAGCCGTTCGGATTGGTGGAACACCTCCGCATTCAGCTCCAGTCGTGGCTGTCCTTTTCCAGAGCTGGCTTTATCCCGCATATCTTGCCTGCTTGATGGTTCGTCTGACCATGCGGCGAGTATGCCCCGGCAATGCCACGAGGACTACAAAAATAAGAGGCGCAGTTGTCCGGGATGTGAACGACACGTCCGGGCCATCCGGCACGGCCACAATGCCGCGTCGTCACGATCCTGCACCGGCGCCGTAGGCCACCGCGCAGTTGGGCCTCACACCTGCAGTCCTGCAGTTCGGCACGGCAAGTGACCCGCAATGGGTCATGTGCCCTTTGGTCTGCGCTAATCTTTTGATACCGAAAAGGTTCATGAGTGTGCCTGGTAACGAGTAAAGGGCCTCGTTGATACCAGCATCTGGCAACCATGTGTTGGTATCAACGGCCCACCACACACATCTGCTTGATTGCATCCCGTCCGACCAACGTTCCGCTTGCCCTTTTTTCCGAAACGAACGCGAGTTGCCCGCGCATCTGCGAACCGGGCCGGGATATGGCCATATCATCCATGAAAAAGGCGCCGACTGCGATGCAGCGGCGCCCTTGTAATGTCATTTATAGACGGATCAGCTGGTGCTGTCTGTGCCTGCGGCCTTGGGGGCAGGGGTGCTGCCTTTGGGCGTCAGCGGATCGTCCTGACGCTGCACCGATCCTTCGAAATGCGCGCCGGATTCGATCGCAATTGTCTTGTGGATGATGTCGCCCTCGACCCGAGCGGTCGATGTCAGGCGCACTTTCAGGCCACGTACGCGGCCCACGATGCGACCGTTGATCACCACATCATCGGCCACGACCTCGCCCTTGATGGTGGCACTTTCGCCGATGGTCAGCAGATGCGCGCGGATATCGCCATCCACCGAGCCTTCAACCTGAATATCGCCGGTGGTCTTGAGGTTGCCGGTAATATGCAGATCCGAGGACAGAACCGAGGCGGGCGGCTTGGGCTTCGGGGCGCTGGCCTTGAAGTCATTGGGCGCAGTGGCCGAGGTTTCCGGCATCGACGGTTTGGGGGCCTCGGGCGCCTTGGGGCCCGGCTCGTTGATTTTGCTCTTAGAAAACATCGTTTGCAGCCTTGATATATATCATTGGATTTACAGCCTGTCCGCCCACGCGCACTTCGTAGTGCAGGTGCGGGCCAGTCACACGCCCAGAGGCTCCCATATCACCGATACGATCCCCGCGCGATACCCTTTGTCCAACGCTCACGTTAATTTTGGACAAATGGGCGAAACGCGTCTCGATCCCGAACTCGTGCCGGATCTTGACCAGACGGCCATAGCCCGACTGCCAGCCGGCATGGATCACGGTGCCATCGGCGGTCGCATAAAGCGGCGTGCCCACGGGCCCCGCGAAATCGACGCCCTCATGCATGCGCCGTCCGCCGGTCTTGGGGTCGCGCCGCACGCCGAAGCCGCTGGTGAAGCGGAAGCCCGATTTCACCGGCGTCGCGAAGGGCGCCTTTTCGGCGGCGATGCGGTAGATGTTCAACTGGTCCATCTGGTTGAGGATCCGGTTCGCCCGTTCTGTGTCGGGGGTTACCGTGTCATCTCCCCGCGTGGAAAAGCTCAAAGGAGTCAACGGACCGCCCTGGCCGGAATAGCCACGGCGCACCTGGCTGATGATGGTATCGGTGTTCAGACCGGCCGAGCGGAACATCTTGTCCAGTGGCGAGACGGAGACAGCCATCGCTTCTTCCAGTTGGCGGAAGATCTGGTCGTTCTGGTCCTGCATGAGCCGGATTTCAAAGGCCATCTCGTCGGCGCGGATCAGCGCCTCTTCGGCATCGGCGCGCACAAGGTCGCGCTCGGCTGCGGTTTCGGACAGTGCCATGGAGAGAAAGTCGATCGCTTCGCCCGCGGCCGGGCTCGAGGCCATGACCGCGCCATTCGCGCCGTTGCCGCCTTCGATCTGCTCCTTCAGCGCCGCCAGTTCGACCCGCGCCGCCTCGCGCTCGCGAATGGTGCGGCGCAGTGTGGTCTGGATGACTTCGATCCCGGTCTCCATCTCGCGGCGGCGGGTTTCGGATTGCAGCAATTGCGATTGCATGACCGAGATCTGGCCCAGCGCCGAATTGAATCGCTCCTGCGCGGCCAGCGCCTCGGCGGCGCGCGCGTCACGCTCGGCGGCCAGCACGTTCAGCCGCATCTCATAGGTGCGCTGATCCCGCTTGGCCTGTTCGCGGAAATTGCCGGATCCGATGCTGTCCATCAGCAGGATCGCCGTGGCGATGATCGCCCAGGCCACCACGAGGGCGCTGCCCGAAAAGGCGATCAGTTGTGTGCCCGGCTTCAGCCGGATAAAGCGTGTGTCTGTGTCTGATCGCAGAAACAGCCGTCTTTCCGGAAACCAACGCTCAAGTGTCGCGTGAACCCGGATTGCCAGTCTTGTCCTCACCAGTCTGTCCCTTGTTCCATCCCCACAAGGGTGGCCACGCGGTCCCCACCGGGCCAGCCCCTCAAGAGGTGGTAAACAGACCTGACCGCTGGGGCAAGACGTTTGCGGCGGGAATGCGGACGACATGGGCAAATGCCTGAAAATGGGCAAAAACCCGCCGACAGGCGCTCAACCTGCGGTAATCTCCTCGGTCAACGGCCAGTAGAAATCGGGGGGAAGGCCCGCCTCGGCGCGCTTTTCCTCGTTGAAGGGCGGCTTCAGAAGCCCGTGGAAATAGCGCCTGACAAGGCCGTGAAACACGTCCTTCGGGTCAAGATCGTGACGTCCGCACAGAAAGTGAAACCACTTCGACCCATAGGCGACATGGCTGACCTCCTCGGCATAGATCACGTTCAGCGCATCGACCGTGCGGCTGTCGCCCGCCTTTTCGAAATGCGCGATCATGCCGGGTGTCACATCAAGGCCGCGCGCTTCAAGCACCATGGGCACGACGGCAAGCCGGCCCATGAAGTCATCGCGCGTGTCGGAGGCCGCGCGCCACATGCCAGCATGGGCGGCCAGCGCGCCATAATGGCTGCCCTGCGCTTCAAGACAGTCACATATCAGGTTGAAATGCTTTGATTCTTCATCCGCAGCCTTGACCCAGTCATCATAGAAGCCCAGCGGCATCGGCGTGTCGGTGAAGCGGGCGATGATGTCCCAGTGCAGATCGACCGCGTTCAGTTCGATATGGGCCACGGCATGCAGCATGGCGATCCGGCCCTGCGGGCTGCCGGGGCGACGACGTGGCACGTCGCGCGGATCCAGCAGCGCGGGGGCGGCAGGTCGGGCCGGATGCTCGGGCGGTGTGGCCCGCCCGAGCGGCAAGGGTGTGCCTGCCGCCCGCGCTGCGCGCCATGCGGCGGCATGGGCATGGGACAGCGCGGTCTTGGCGCGCCCGTCGGCGGTTGTCAGAACCTCGACCGCCATCTGCGCCAGTGTCTTGTCAGCCATTCCGCCCGTCCTTTCACACGCGCCTTTACAGCGCCTTTGCGGCCTCCAGCACCTCCTCGGCATGGCCGGGCACCTTGACCTTGGCCCAGACCTTGGCGATGCGCCCGGTACCGTCGATCAGGAACGTACTGCGTTCAATTCCGAAGAACTTCTTGCCATACATGGATTTTTCCTTCCAGACCCCATAGTCCTCGCAGACTGTGCTTTCGGCATCCGACAGCAGCGGCGCGCGCAGGCCGTGCTTGTCGCGGAACTTGTCATGGCTTGCGATATCCTCCTTGGAGATCCCGAAAACCTGCACGCCTGCGGCGGCAAACTGGTCCAGCAGGTCGGAAAAGGCCTTGTTTTCCGTGGTGCAACCCGGCGTGTCATCGCGCGGATAGAAGAACAGGACCACCGGGGCGGGGCGCAGCGACGACAGGCTGACAGCGCCGCCGCCATCGCGCGGCAAGGTGAAATCCGGGGCTTGATCCTGGGGTGCGAGCATCTTCGTGTCCTTCCGTGAACGGCGTTGGTGAATTTGTGAGTTTCAAATTAGGATGTGACAGGCGACAATAAAGGCAGGTGAGCGCAAGTTTCACCACAAATGCAGCGCGCGGCCAAGGATACGGCCTTGCGGGCAGTTGATAACTGGGGACAAGGGGCAGGGTCGGGCCGCGTTGGCGGCAAGACCGCAACGGTCGGGCAGGTATGCCCGGACCAGAGGCGTAGACAGGCAGGCAGACCGGATCGGTATGGCATCGCAGGATCAGGACATCACCGAAGGCGCGACCACGCCTGTCGACCGCGCAGGGCAACCCGCGCGTCGGGCGGGCCGTGGTCTTGTTGCGTCGATGCTGTGGTCTGTCCTGCGCATGGTGCTGGTGCTGGTCGTGCTGGTGGGGCTTGCGGGGGCGGCCCTGTCCTGGCTTGTCAGTCGCCCCATCGTCGCGCCCGACTGGTTGCGCGACCGGATCGAAGCCCGCGCGGCCGAGGCGCTGCCGGGGCTGACCCTTGGGTTTTCCGATCTGGTGATGATCGTCGAAGACGGCTGGACGCCACGGATCAGGCTGCGCGACGTGACCCTGGCATCGGCGGACGGTCTGCCCATCATCTCGCTGGGCGAGCTTGAGGCCGGTGTCTCGGGCGAGGCGCTGTTGCGGGGCAAGATCCAGCCGGGGCGGGTGACCCTGTCCGGTCTGCGGATGACGCTGCGCCGGATGGCCGACGGCACCTTTGATCTGGCCTTTGGCGATGCGCTGCCCCCGGTGGAACGCGCGCCGAACCCGGCGGCGCTGCTTGAAGGGCTGGACAACCTGCTGACGCAGCCGCGCTTTGCCGGGCTGCGGGTGATCGACGCCGACAACCTTGGCCTACGCTACGAGGATGCGCGCACCGGGCGGGCGTGGCAGGTGGACGGCGGGCGTCTGGAACTGCGCCGCGACGGCGACGATCTGCGGCTGCGCGGGGATGTGGCGCTGCTGTCGGGCTATGACTATGCCACCTCGCTCAGCATGAATTACAGCGGCCGGATCGGCACCTCGGCGGCGCAGATCGGGCTGAGCTTCGAAGACATCACAGCCGTGGATCTGGCCAGCCAGTCCAGCGCGCTGGCCTGGCTTGGCGTGTTGCGCGCGCCCATCTCGGGTGCGATGCGGATGACAGTGGACGATGCCGGCACGCCCGGACCGCTGAGCGTGGCGCTGCAGATCGGTCAGGGCGTGGTGCAGCCCAGCGACGAGGCGGCGCCGATCCCCTTCGATGCCGCGCGCGCCTACATGACCTTCACACCCCAGACCGGCCAGCTTGCCTTTGACGACCTTTCGGTGCGCAGCAAGTGGATCACCGCCCGCGCCGAAGGCACGGCCACCATCGCCACGCTGCAAGATGGCTGGCCCGCCAGCCTGCTGGGGCAGTTTCGCATCCGCGACATCATTGCCGACCCAGCGGATCTTTACGAAACCCCCGTCGAACTGGAAGAGGCGCTGCTGGACCTGCGCCTTGACCTTGAACCGTTCCGCCTGTCGCTGGGTCAGCTGACGCTGTTCGACCAGGGCCAAAGGCTGCTGCTGGACGGTCAGGTCGGGATCACCGCCGATGGTTGGAAAGTGGCGGTGAATGGCAGCATGGATGCGGTTCTGCCGGAACGCGTGCTGCAACTCTGGCCCGAACGCGCGGTGCCCAATACCCGCAACTGGGTGGCCGAAAACCTGCACAGCGCCCGCCTGCACGACATCCAGCTGGGCTGGCGGCGCAATCCGGGGGGCGAGGACAAGCTGTATCTCGGGTTCGGCTTCGACGGGGCGAATGTGACCTATGCGCGCGACATGCCCTTGCTGACGGATGCGGCAGGACAGGCCAGCCTGACCGGGCAACGCTTCGTGGTCAGTGCGACCCGTGGCAGGGTCACCCCGCCCGAGGGCGGGATACTGGACCTCGCGGGCACCAGTTTCATCATCCCCGATGTGCGCCAGCGCCCGGCGCGGGCACAGGTGCGCCTGGTCGGGCAGGGCAGCATCACGGCGGGCCTGTCCATGCTGGACAGTCCCAATCTGCGCCTGATCGAAAGGGCGGGCCGCGCCGTTGACCTTGCCGATGGTCAGGCCGAGGTGACGGCCCTGATCGACATGCCGCTGATCCGCCCCATGGCGCCGTCGGATCTGCGCTTTGCCGTGACTGCCCGGCTGCGCGATGTGCAGAGCACACAGATCATGCCGGGCCGCACCCTGCGCGCCGCAGCACTGGACCTCAGGGCCGATACCGCCAGCCTCAGCATCGGGGGCAAGGGCCTGCTGGGGGATGTGCCTTTCGATGCGACATGGAGCACGTCGTTGAAGGACAATACGCGCGGTGAAAGCCAGGTCAGGGGCGCGGTCACCCTGTCGCAGGCCTTCGCCGATGAGTTCAGGCTGGATCTGCCGCCCGGAACTTTCAGTGGCGCGGCGCAGGGCCAGATCACGCTGGACCTCGAACGCGACGGAACGCCACGGTTCGAACTGACGTCGGACCTTGCGGGTCTTGGCCTGTCGGTGCCGCCTCTCGGCTGGAGCCTGCCTCGCGGCAGCCCCGGCAAGCTTGAGGTGCGCGGCAGCCTTGGCACGCCTGTCGCGGTGGACCGGATCGCGCTGGACGCGCCGGGGCTGACCCTGACCGGGGCCATCAACCTCACGCCCGAGGGGCAGTTGGGCACCGCGCGTCTGGACCGTGTGCGCGCCGGTGACTGGCTGGATGCGCCCGTGACCCTGACGGGGCGCGGGCCGGGGCGCGTGCCCGCGATCGCCGTGACCGGCGGCACCGTTGACATCCGGCGCAACACGCTGGGCGGATCGGGGTCGGGCGGCGCCCAATCCGGGGGGCCGCTGCGCGTGGCGCTGGATCGGCTGGTGATCACGGACGGCATCGCGCTGACAGGCTTTCGCGGTGATTTCACCACGAACGGCGGGCTTGACGGCAACTTCCGTGGCAGCGTCAACGGCGAGGCTGATATCGTGGGCCGGGTGGCACCGATGAACGGGCGCAGCGCCTTCCGCATCCAGTCCGAGACGGCTGGCCGGGTGATCGCGGCGGCCGGTCTGTTGCGTCAGGCCCGTGATGGCACGCTGGACATGACGTTGCGCCCGGCTGCAGCCCCCGGCAGTTTCGACGGCACCTTGCGGGTGGACAACCTGCGCCTGCGCGATGCACCGGCCCTTGCAGCCCTGATCAACGCGGTCAGCGTGGTCGGCCTGCTGGAGCAGATGAACGGATCGGGCCTGCATTTTTCCGAGGTCGAGGCCGATTTCCTGCTGACACCCGACCGGGTCGTGCTGCGCTCGGGCTCGGCCGTGGGGGCCTCGCTGGGGGTGTCGATGGATGGCATGTATGATGTCACGCGCAAGCAGATGGACTTTCAGGGCGTGTTTTCCCCCGTCTACATGATCAACGGAATCGGATCGCTGCTGACGCGCAAGGGCGAGGGGCTGATCGGGTTCACCTATCGTCTGCGCGGCACACCCGAAGATCCGCAGGTTCAGTTGAACCCGCTGTCCGCACTGGCGCCGGGCTTCCTGCGCGAGGTGTTTCGCCGCCCCGCACCCGATGCGACACCCTGAGCGGGCCTGAGTGGTTGCAGGTCGCGGGCGGTATGTCTATCTGCCCCCCCAGATGACACCCCCGCCCAGCACGAGACCGCCCATGCACCTGTCCGACTTCGACTTCGATCTGCCCGATGATCTGATCGCCACGCGGCCGGTCAAACCGCGCAGCGCAGCCCGGCTGCTGGTGGCCGAAGGCGATGCCTTCCATGATGCCCATGTGCGCGATCTCACGACATGGTTGCGGCCGGGCGACCGGCTGATCCTGAACGACACCCGGGTGATCCCCGCGCGCCTCTTCGGGCAGCGCCATCGCCGTGGCGAGGCGGGCGAGACCGTCGCGAAGATCGAGGTGACATTGCTGGAGCCGCGGCCCGGCGGGCTCTGGTCCGCGCTGATCAAGCCGCTGAAAAAGCTGCGCGACGGTGAAAGCATCGTCTTCTCGGACAGCCTGTCCGCCACGCTTGAGGGCCGCGAGGAGGGGCAGGGCCTTTTGTCCTTCAACCTGACCGGCCCCGATTTCGACGCGGCCCTTGCCGATGCGGGGGCGATGCCGCTGCCGCCATATATCGCCGCACGCCGCCCCGCCGACGCGCAGGACAAGGAAGATTACCAGACGGTATGGGCCAGACGATCCGGGGCCGTGGCCGCGCCCACGGCGTCATTGCATTTCGACGAACCCCTGCTCAAGGCGCTGGCGGACAGGGGCGTGAACTTCACCCATGTCACGCTGCATGTGGGCGCGGGCACCTTCCTGCCGGTCAAGGTCGATGACGTGACCACCCACCGCATGCATGCCGAATGGGGCGAGGTCAGCGCCACCGCCGCCGCCGAGATCGCGGCGACCAAGGCCGCAGGCGCCCGGATCATCCCCGTGGGCACCACCGCGCTGCGCCTGATCGAAACGGCGGCGCGCGCGACAGGCCAGATCGCGCCTTTTTCGGGGGATACTGATATCTTCATCTATCCCGGCTTTGCCTTTCACGTGACCGACGCGCTGATGACCAATTTCCATCTGCCCAAATCCACGCTGATGATGCTGGTCTCGGCGCTGATGGGGCAGGACAGGGTCCGGCGGATCTATGCCCATGCCGTGGCGGAACGCTACAGGTTCTTCTCTTATGGCGATGCGTCGCTGTTGATCCCGCCGCGCTGAGATGTGAGTGAGGGGCGAAGACAAGGACCGCGACACACATGAGTCGTTTTTGTCCATGACAGGCGAGGCGGCCGCCCGTTAGCCTGATGTCACAATCCCGTGGCACGAGGTGCGGCGCTGCCAAGGAGGACCCAATGCTGAAATTTCTGTCCAACGCATGGGCGCTTCTGCTGGGGCTTCTGCTGCTGATGATCGGCAATGGCTTGCAGGGCACCCTTCTGGGCGTGCGCGGCGAGATCGAGGGTTTCTCGACCTTCGAGATGTCGATGATCATGTCGGCCTATTTCGTGGGCTTTCTGGGTGGATCGAAACTCGCGCCCGAGATGATCCGCCGCGTGGGCCATGTCCGGGTCTTCGCCGCACTTGCCTCGTTGATTTCGGCGGTGCTGATCCTTTATCCAAGCTGGCCCAATCCCTGGGTCTGGATGGCCTGCCGTGTCGTGATCGGCTTTTGCTTCTGCGGCGTCTATGTGACCGCCGAAAGCTGGCTGAACAACGCGGCCACCAACGAGACCCGTGGCCAGGCGCTGTCGATGTACATGCTGGTGCAGGTCGGCGGCATCATGATCGCGCAGGGCCTGCTGCTGGTGGCAGATCCCGGCGGTTTCATCCTGTTCGTGATCCCGTCGGTGCTGGTCTCGATCGCCTTTGCCCCGATCCTGTTGTCGGTCACGCCGACGCCCGCCTTCGACACGACCAAGCCGATGACCCTGCGAGAGCTGTTCAATGTCTCGCCTCTGGGCTGCATGGGCATGTTCCTGCTGGGGGGTGTCTTTGCCGCGCAATTCGGCATGGCAGCCGTTTATGGCGCGCAGACCGGGCTGAGCATTCCCGAAATCTCGATGTTCGTGACCGCCTTCTATCTTGGGGCCACGATGCTGCAATTCCCGTTGGGCTGGCTGTCGGACCGCATGGACCGGCGCATGCTGATCCTGCTTGCCGCAGCCCTGGGCGGGGCAGGGGCGCTTCTGGGGATGGTGGCGGGCTCCTCCTTTCCGCTGCTGCTGGGGGCGGCCTTCCTTGTGGGCGGCACCAGCAATCCGCTCTATTCGCTGCTGATCGCCTATACCAACGACTTTCTGGATCGCGACGACATGGCCGCCGCATCGGGCGGGCTTTTGTTCATCAACGGCCTGGGCGCGATCGCGGGCCCGCTGGTGACCGGTTGGATGATGGGGGTTTTCGGATCGCCCGGCTATTTCCTCGTGATCGCAGTGCTGCTGATCTCGCTGGCGCTCTATGCGGCTTACCGCATGACCCAAAGACCCGCGCCGGCCGTGTCCGAAACCGCAGCCTATACGCCGATTTCGCCCACCGCGACCTCGGTCGCGCTGGATGTGGCGCGCGAATATGCCAACAGCACCGCCGATGCCGAACAGGAGCGCGACAAATCGGCCTGATATCGCAATCATCAGATTGTATGTCGAAACTGTCGTAATTATTTACTGGGCAGATCGGCGGAAGGTTTCGTAACCTTTTGGTATCCCGACAAAGGGTGAGGAGGGTCGTGATGGTGAGTGCGGACGAGGTGTTGTCATTCTGGCTGGATGAGCTGACGCCGGCAGATTGGTATGCCACCGATGATGCGCTGGATCAGCGTATCCGCGACAGGTTCCTTGATGCATGGGAAGAGGCGGTCGAAGGGGCCCATGGGTTGTGGCTGACCTATCCCAGCGGGGCACTGGCCTACATCATCCTGACCGATCAGTTCCCGCGCAACATGTTCCGCGGCTCTGCCCGCGCCTTCGAGACCGACCGCAGCGCGCTGGCCGCGGCAAAGAACGCCGTGGACCGCAAGTGGGATCTCAAGATCGCCGAACCTGCGCGGCAGTTCTTCTACCTGCCACTGATGCATTCCGAGAACCTGTGCGATCAGGAACGCTGCGTGCGCCTGTTGCATGAACGGATGCCGGAAACCGGCGCCTCGAACCTGCTGCATGCCAAGGCCCACCGCGAGGTGATCCGCCTGTTCGGACGTTTCCCCTATCGCAACGCCGCACTTGCGCGCCCCTCGACCGCGCATGAGCGCGACTATGTCGACCAGGGCGGTTACGGCGAAACCGTGCGGCAACTTCAGGCCGGATAAGCGGGCCGTTCCCTGTGTCTGCGCGCCCGGCATATCCTGCGGATATGTCGCGTTGATGCGAGACCGGAATTAGTTTAACGTCAAACTAATTTTGGAATCGGAGGGGCGCATGTCAGCCAAAGCATTTGATCTGATCGTGATCGGCGCAGGGCCGGGGGGCTATGTCGCGGCGATCCGCGCAGCACAGCTTGGCCTGAAGGTGGTGATCGTCGAGCGCGAGAATCTCGGCGGCATCTGCCTGAACTGGGGCTGCATCCCGACCAAGGCGATGCTGCGGTCTTCCGAAGTATTCCACCTGATGCACCGGGCCAAGGAATTCGGCCTTGGCGCGGAAAACATCACCTATGATCTGGATGCAGTCGTCAAACGCTCGCGCGGGGTGGCCAAGCAACTGTCCTCGGGCATCGGCCATCTGATGAAGAAGAACAAGATCACCGTCGTGATGGGCGAGGCGACGATCCCCGCCAAGGGTCGCGTGACCGTCAAGACCGACAAAGGCTCCGAAGAACTGACCGCACCCAATATCGTGCTGGCCACGGGCGCGCGGGCGCGCGAACTGCCGGGGCTCGAGGCGGATGGCGAACGCGTCTGGTCCTATCGCCACGCGCTGGTGCCGCCGCATATGCCGAAAAAGCTGCTGGTCATCGGATCGGGCGCCATCGGCATCGAATTCGCAAGCTTTTACAACACACTGGGCGCCGATACGACCGTGGTTGAGGTGATGGACCGCATCCTGCCGGTCGAGGACGAAGAGATCGCGACTTTCGCCCGCAAGGCGTTCCAGAAACAGGGGATGAAGATCCTCGAGAAATCCACCGTCAAGCAGCTGGACCGCGCCAAGGACAGCGTGACCGCGCATATCGAAACCGGCGGCAAGGTCGAAAAGATGACCTTTGACACCGTGATTTCCGCCGTGGGCATCGTCGGCAATACCGAAGGTCTGGGGCTTGAGGCCCTTGGCGTCACCGTCGACCGCACCCATGTGGTGACCGATGCCTATTGCCGCACCGGGGTCGAGGGGCTTTATGCCATCGGCGATATCGCCGGCGCGCCTTGGCTGGCGCACAAGGCCAGCCACGAGGGCGTGATGGTTGCCGAACTGATCGCGGGCGGTCATCCGCACCCGGTCAAACCCGAAAGCATCGCGGGCTGCACCTATTGCCATCCGCAGATCGCCAGCGTCGGCCTGACCGAGGCCAAGGCGAAAGCTGCGGGCCATGACATCAAGGTGGGCCGTTTCCCCTTCATCGGTAACGGCAAGGCCATCGCCCTGGGCGAGGCCGAAGGCATGATCAAGACCGTCTTCGACGCCAAGACCGGCGAGCTTCTGGGCGCGCATATGGTCGGCGCGGAAGTGACCGAACTGATACAGGGCTATGTGATCGGTCGCACGCTGGAGACGACCGAGGAAGACCTGATGAACACAGTCTTCCCGCATCCGACCCTGTCAGAGATGATGCACGAGGCCGTGCTGGACGCCTACGGACGCGCGCTGCACTTCTGATCTCCGAAAGGCCTGCGTGTCGTGACGAGTTTGAACCGCATCGTTCTGTATCGCGAAAGCAAGGCGCTGATCCGCGCCTTGCAGCCGGAAACGCTGGATGTGGCCGAAATCTCGGGCAAATTCGGCGAAAGGTTCACCTGCCGCAGCTACACGCCTCTACGCTATCCCAAATATGACATCTGCGCCGGGCCGATCCCTGACGCGGCGGGCAAGCCGTTGAAATTCGACCTGATCCTGGCAAACCAGGTCTGGGAACATCTGGACCGCCCCTTTGCCGCGACGCGCAATATCTACCGGATGTTGCGCAAGGGCGGGCATTTCTGGATTGCTGTGCCCTTCGTGATCCCGTTCCACGGCGCGCCTGTGGATTGTTCGCGCTGGTCGGCGCGCGGCTTGAAGAACCTGCTGATCGAAGGCGGGTTTGATCCCGATGAGATCCGCAGCTTTCAATGGGGCAACCGGCACGCAGCCCGCCGCAACCTCGAAGACAGCTGGCCGCCGGAACATGACCCGGCGACAGATGATCTTGAAAATGATCCCGGTTTTCCGATCCTGTCCTGGGCCATTGCCCGCCGGACCTGAGGATCAGCGCTCGATCGCGCCGCCCGCTGCCGCCCAGTTTTGCAGACCGCCCAGGTTATGCGTGTCGGCGTGGCCCAGTTTCTGCAGGATATTTGCGGCCATCCCCGACCGCGCGCCAGAGGCGCAGTAAAGCGCGATGGGCTTGCCCCCGGCCAGCCGCGCGTCGAAATCAGGGTGGCGCGGATCGGCCATCATCGGCAGGCGCATCAGCGGAATATGCAGCGCGCCGCGCGCCCTGCCGGTCTGTGCGATCTCGGAATGGTCGCGTACGTCGATCAGGATCATCTCACCCGCAGCGACACGCGCGATGGCATCGGCAACAGGAAGGGCAGGCGAAGACTGACGCTTGAAACCGAACATGGGGCAGGTCCTTTCTGCGGGGGTATGACGTGCAGGCAATGTGGGTGGCCTGTGCCACCGGTCAAGATCGTCTAGCAAATAAATTCCAAAAGTGGAATGTTAAAAATGCCAAAGGTGGCGCATTTCGTGCCGTTTGCCTGAAATACAAGCTGATTTGCAAGATCGCCCCCTTGTTGACCCCGGTAACAAAATGCGATGTTCTTGACTTGTTCTTAACTTATCATTGGAGACTCGGCGCGGCTCCTCTATCTATGCAGGGCTGAACGGGGGCAGATATGGCTGATCTCAAGAAAATCGAAGTGCGCGGTGCGCGGGAACACAACCTCAAGAACATCGACGTGGACATTCCGCGCGATCAGTTGGTGGTGATCACCGGCCTGTCAGGGTCGGGCAAGTCCAGCCTTGCCTTCGACACGATCTATGCCGAGGGGCAGCGCCGCTATGTCGAAAGCCTGTCGGCCTATGCGCGCCAGTTCCTTGACATGATGCAGAAGCCCGATGTCGATCACATCAGCGGCCTGTCTCCCGCGATCTCCATCGAACAGAAGACCACGTCCAAGAACCCGCGGTCGACCGTGGGCACGGTCACGGAAATCTATGACTACATGCGCCTGCTGTTTGCGCGGGTCGGCACCCCCTACAGCCCTACAACCGGCCAGCCGATCGAGGCGCAGCAGGTGCAGGACATGGTCGACCGCGTCATGGCCATGCCCGAGGATACCCGCGCCTATCTGCTGGCGCCGATCATCCGCGACCGCAAGGGCGAGTATCGCAAGGAATTCCTTGAACTGCGCAAGCAGGGTTTCCAGCGCGTCAAGGTCGACGGGCAATTCCACGAACTGGACGAGCCGCCCACGCTGGACAAGAAATTCCGCCATGACATCGATGTGGTGGTGGACCGGCTGGTGATCCGTCCGGGGCTGGAAACCCGGCTGGCCGACAGTTTCCGCACGGCGCTTGATCTGGCCGATGGCATCGCGATCCTTGAAACCGCCCCCAGCGAGGGCGAGCCCGAGCGCATCACCTTTTCCGAGAAATTTGCCTGCCCCGTCAGCGGCTTCACCATCCCCGAGATCGAGCCGCGCCTGTTCTCCTTCAACGCGCCCTTTGGCGCTTGCCCCGCCTGCGACGGTCTGGGGGTGGAACTGTTCTTCGATGAACGCCTTGTGGTGCCGGATCAGAACCTCAAGATCGTGGATGGTGCGCTGGCGCCATGGCGCAAGGGCAAAAGCCCCTATTTCACCCAGACGATCGAGGCGATCGCAAAGCATTACGAATTCGACAAGAACGCCAAGTGGAAGGAACTGCCCGAGCATGTGCAGCAGGTCTTCCTTTATGGCTCGGCGGGCGAAGAGATCGCCTTCCGCTATGACGAAGGGGGCCGGGTCTATCAGGTCAGCCGTGTTTTCGAAGGGGTGATCCCCAACATGGAACGCCGCTACCGCGAGACGGATAGCGCCTGGATCCGCGAGGAATTCGAACGCTTCCAGAACAACCGCGCCTGCGGCACCTGCGGCGGATACCGCCTGCGCCCCGAGGCGCTGGCCGTGCGGATCGGCCCCTCCAAGGGCGCGCCGGACAAGCTGCTGCATGTGGGGCAGGTGGTGCAGATGTCGATCCGCGAGGCTTTCGACTGGTGCCAGACCGTGCCCGACTACCTGACCCCGCAAAAGAACGAGATCGCCCGCGCCATTCTGAAAGAGATCCGCGAACGGCTGGGTTTCCTGAACAACGTGGGCCTTGAATACCTGACCCTCAGCCGCAATGCGGGCACGCTTTCGGGCGGGGAAAGCCAGCGCATCCGTCTGGCCAGCCAGATCGGCAGCGGCCTGACCGGCGTTCTTTATGTTCTGGATGAACCCTCCATCGGGTTGCACCAGCGCGATAATGACCGCCTGCTTGGCACGCTCAAGAACCTGCGCGATCAGGGCAACACGGTGATCGTCGTCGAACATGACGAAGAGGCGATCCGCCTTGCCGATTATGTCTTCGATATCGGCCCCGGCGCAGGTGTGCATGGCGGGCAGGTCGTGGCCCATGGCACGCCTGAACAGATCATCGCCGATCCCGCCAGCCTGACCGGGCAATACCTGTCCGGCCTGCGCCAGATCGCCGTGCCCACCGAGCGGCGCAAGGGCAACAAGAAGAAGATCACCGTGGTCAAGGCCAGCGGCAACAACCTGCGTGACGTGACCGTGGATTTCCCGCTGGCGAAATTCGTCTGCGTGACGGGCGTGTCAGGCGGTGGCAAATCCACCCTGACCATCGAGACGCTGTTCAAGACGGCGTCGATGAAGCTGAACGGTGCGCGTCAGACGCCCGCCCCCTGCGAGACGATCAAGGGGCTGGAGCAACTGGACAAGGTCATCGACATCGACCAGCGCCCCATCGGGCGCACGCCACGGTCGAACCCCGCCACCTACACTGGCGCCTTCACCCCGATCCGCGACTGGTTCGCGGGCCTGCCAGAAGCCAAGGCGCGCGGCTACAAGCCCGGCCGCTTCAGTTTCAACGTCAAGGGCGGCCGCTGCGAGGCCTGTCAGGGCGACGGTGTCATCAAAATCGAGATGCACTTCCTGCCGGACGTGTATGTGACCTGCGAGACCTGCAAGGGCGCGCGCTACAACCGCGAGACGCTTGAGGTCAAGTTCAAGGGTAAAAGCATCGCCGATGTGCTTGATATGACTGTGGAAGATGCGCAAACCTTCTTTCAGGCGGTGCCCTCCATCCGCGAAAAGATGGATGCGCTGATGCGCGTGGGCCTTGGCTATATCAAGGTCGGCCAGCAGGCCACGACCCTGTCGGGCGGCGAGGCGCAGCGCGTGAAACTGTCCAAGGAACTGGCCAAGCGTTCCACCGGGCGCACCCTCTATATCCTCGACGAGCCCACGACGGGCCTGCATTTCGAGGATGTGCGCAAGCTGTTGGAAGTGCTGCATGAGCTGGTCGATCAGGGGAACTCCGTGGTGGTGATCGAGCACAATCTTGATGTGGTCAAGACCGCCGACTGGATCATCGACATCGGCCCCGAGGGGGGCGACGGCGGCGGTGAACTGGTCGCAACCGGCACCCCCGAAGAGGTTGCCGAGGAACCGCGCAGCCATACCGGGCGCTATCTCAAGCCGATGCTGGCCGGCGCCCGCGTCGCGGCGGAGTAGGGCGGATGCGCCTTGGCCTTGCTCTGGGCTCAGGCGGGGCGCGGGGCTGGGCGCATGTGGGCGTCCTTCTGGCCCTGCGCGACATGGGCATTCGGCCCGATGTGGTGGCGGGCACCTCGATGGGGGCGCTGATCGGCGCCGCCTGGGCCGCCGATTGTCTGGATGAGATGGAAAGCTGGGCGCGCATACAGAGGCGCGCCGATATCCTGGCCAAGATGGATTTCAGCTTCAGCGGCGGCGGGTTGATGCGCGGCAGCGTGGTGATGCAGGTTCTGTCGGACCTTGGCGTGCCCGAGACTTTCGCCGAATTGTCCCATCCGCTGATCGTGGTGGCCACCGACATGACATCGGGGCGCGAGGTCTGGCTGCAGAACGGGTCGGTGCATCATGCCGTGCGAAGCTCGGTCTCGATCCCCGGTGTGCTCAGCCCCTATTGGCACGATGGCAAATGGCTGCTGGATGGCGGGCTGACCAACCCGGTGCCCACCTCGGCCTGCCGCGCTCTGGGCGCTGACCTGACCATCGCGGTCAATCCGAATGCAAAACCGGAGAACGCCCTGTGGCGCCAGCCGCAAGGTGGCGAAAGCTTCTGGGAGCAGCTATCCCAGAATTCAGTGCTGTCACATATCGTGTCGCCGCTGCAGGAGATGCTGACCAGCACAGAGGCCGCGAAGGGCCGCACGCCCCTTGCCCCGAACTATGCCGAGGTCGTCTCGGTCTCGATCGACATCATGGCCGAATTCGTCCGCAAGGCGCGTGCCGCCACGGACCCAGCGCATCTGACGCTGAGCATGGAACTGGGCCAGATCTCCTTGATGGAGATGCACCGCGCGGGCGAGGCGATCGATGCCGGGCGGCGCGCCGTGGAGGCCAACGCCGAGGCGATCATCGCGCTTTGCGGGCCTTCCTGACCGTCAGATCACTGCAAAAGATCCGCGATTGCGCCAACAAGGTTCAGGATCTTGCCCGTCTCGCGGTCGATCTGGATGACATAGCCATTGCGCTCGTAATAGGTGCGGCGCGGATCCAGACCATAGCGGGATGGCGTGCGGATCAGGATGAAGCCATCAGGCAGCCTGTCGCCGATGCGATAGGCCTGTTTGGCCTGTCCCGGCGGAACGCAAGCCGGGTTCTTCTTGGCCAGACCCGGCGGGCACCCGCCTGCTGCGGTCTGGATCAGGCCGATGCCCGGTACCGAAGGGGCAAGCCCGATGGAAGGACCGGCCATGGCCGCAAAGGGCAGGGCCAGGGCAATGGTCGCGCAAGTCAGTGTCAGATGCCGTGTCATGATGACTCTCCTTTTGCGGGAATATAGCCACCGGCCTTGGGACTTGAAACAGGACGGAGGGACCTGCGCGATTTCCCGCGCAGGCCGTCGTCCCTTGGGGATCACTTCTTCATGGTGCAGGTGTTGATCCCCAGCAAGGAATAGGGCGGGCACCAGCCGATCAGGCCGGTGGCAAGGGGCACCATACCGAACAGGTAAAGCCAGCTATAGGCGCCACTTGGGTTGAAAGCGAAACCGATCAGGAGCGCGAGCCCCAGAACGATGCGGGCGATGCGGTCGATGCCGCCGACATTCTTGGTCATGACGTCCTCCATTGGTTGGTCATGCCCCGATACTACGCCGAGTCGCCCCTCGCGTCTGTGACGGAGTCACATGTCCGCATGCGCTAGATCCGACAGGGCGGCCCGGTCGATCACCTCGACCTGTCCCCGCGCGGTGCGCACCCAGCCCTTTCCCGCCCAGGCATCAAGGCGGCGGCTGACCACCTCGCGCGCGGTCCCGGCCTGAGCGGCCAACTCGCTATGCGTGGCATGGACGGTGCCGTCCTCGGACAGGGCCAGCAGTCGCGCCGCCAGCCTGCATTCGGCGCGGGTGAAGGCCACGGATTCCACCAGCTTCAGCATCCCCGTCATCCGGTCCGCAAAGGCGCCGAAGACCAGCGATCTGAAGGGGGCGGATGTGTCCAGCAGATCCAGAAACAACGCGCGCGGGATCACCACCAGCCGCGTGGCGCGCACGGTCTCGGCCTCGGCGGAATATTCGGCGTCCGACAGCAGGCCAAAGGTGGTCTGCACGCAGCTTTGCCCCGGCGCCACGGAATAGAGCAGCATCTCGCGCCCCGAGGCGCCGGTCAGCGAGACATCGACCTGTCCCGACAGCACCACGGCATAGCCCTGCGCCGCATCGCCGGGGCGAAAGATCACAGTGCCGGCGGGCAGATCCACGGGATGCAGCAGGTCCAGCCGTTTGCGGTCGCGCGGATCAAGCCCGTCAAGAGCAGGGGCCTCGCCAAGCCAGCTCAACTGCGGCCGCGTTTTTCGAACCGGGGCAGCATCGCGCTGAAATCCATGCCGCGACCATCCTCGGCCTCGACGAATTGCGCATAGAGCGCGGCGGCGGCCTTGCCCATCGGCGTGTCGGCATCGGCACTTTCCGCCGCCTGCTGCGACAGCCGCAGGTCCTTGAGCATCAGTTCCGCCGCGAAACCGGGCTTGTAGCCATTGTCGGCAGGGCTCTGCGGCCCCACGCCCGGTGCCGGGCAATAGGCGTTCATCGTCCAGCTGTAACCCGACGAAGTCGAGACCACGTCGAACATCTTCTGCCGGTCCAGCCCCAGCTTGTCTGCCAGCGCAAAGGCCTCGCATGTGGCGATCATGGTGACGCCCAGAATCATGTTGTTGCAGATCTTGGCAGCCTGGCCCGCGCCTGCATCGCCGCAATGCACGGCCTTCTGGCCCATGATGTCGAACAAGGGCTTGGCCTTGGCGAATGCCGCCTCGGACCCGCCCGCCATGAAGGTCAGCGTGCCTGCCGTGGCCCCGCCGGTGCCGCCCGAGACGGGCGCATCGACCGCCAGCAACCCTGCGGCCTCGGCCTGATCGGCCACGGCCCGCGCGCTGTCCACATCGACGGTCGAACAATCGACCAGCGCGGCCCCTTTGGACATGGCGGGGATCACCTCGGCGGCTACGGCGCGCAGGATCGCGCCATTGGGCAACATGGTGATGACCACATCCGCGCCGGTGGCCGCTGCCGTCGCCGATGCCGCCGTGGCGACACCCGCGACCGTCACCCCTGCGGTGTCGAAACCCGTCACCTCATGCCCCGCCTTGACCAGATTGGCCGCCATCGGCGCGCCCATATTGCCAAGCCCGATAAATCCGATCTTCATGTCATGGTCCTTTCAGAGGCTGAGAGCATCCTTGCCCAGCGGTGCCAGCATCCCTGACACGGCCGCTTCGGGCAAGGTTTCGATTGCATGTTTCCAGACCGGCTTGCGGTCCTTGTCGATGATCGCCGCGCGGATCCCTTCGATGAAATCGCCATGCTCCATCGCGCGCGCGGTAAAGCGGTATTCCAGATCCAGCGCATCGCGGATCGTCGTGCCGGGCGCGCGCAGGCGGGCCAGTATATCCAGCGTGCAGGCCATCGACAGCGGTGAATTGCGCCCCACGGCCTTCAGCGTCTCGGCTGCAAAGGCGCTGTCATCGGCGCGCAGGCTGTCCAGAACACCGGTCAGGGTCATGGGGGCGAAATGCCTGTCGATCTGATCCTGCAGGCCGTGCAGCGGCCCCTGCGGCGGTGTCTCGGCTGTCCGGGCCACCACGCCCGCATCCCCCGTGTCGCACAGATCGGCAATCAGCGCGGGCCAACAATCCTGTGGTACGTAATGATCGGCAAAGCCCGCGCGGATCGCATCGCCCGCATCCATCCGGGCGGCGGTCAGGCCGAGGTATGCGCCCAGCCGCCCCGGCGCCCGCGCCAGCAGCAGCGACCCCCCCACATCCGGCACCAGACCGATGCCGCATTCGGGCATGGCGATGCGGCTCGTCTCGCCCACCACGCGGTGGCTGGCGTGACAGCCAAGCCCCACGCCGCCCCCCATGGTGAAGCCCTGCATCAGGCTGACGATAGGCTTGGGGTATTCGGCAAGCTTTGCGTTCAGACGGTATTCATCGGCCCAGAACCTCTGGCCATAGGCGAAATCCCCGGCCTTTCCGCTGGCATAGAGGTCGGCAATGTCGCCCCCCGCGCAGAAGGCCTTGTCGCCCGCCGCGTCCATCACCACCAGCGCCACGGCGGGATCGTCGCGCCACTGGTCCAGCGCCGCCTCGACCGCGCGCACCATGTCATAGGTCGCGGCATTCAGCGCGGCAGGCCGGTTCAGCGTGATCCGCCCCGCGCGCCCCTCGACCCTGATGTCGATATCGCTCATCTGTCGGCCAGCATCTGGCGGGACACGATCACGCGCATGATCTCGTTCGTGCCTTCCAGAATCTCGTGCACGCGCAGGTCGCGCACCAGTTTCTCGATCCCGTAATCGGCCAGATAACCATAGCCGCCATGCAACTGCAGGCACTGGTTCACGATGCGCGACCCCGCTTCGGTCACGAATTTCTTGGCCATGGCACAGAACTTGGTGGCATCCGGCGCGCCCGTGTCCAGCTTCCACGCCGCTTGTCGCAGAAAGGTGCGCGCGGCCTGCAACTCGATCTCCATATCGGCAAGCCGGAACTGCAGCGCCTGAAACTGGTCGATCGGTTTGCCGAAGGCCTTGCGCTCGCCCATATAGGCCAGCGTCATGTCCAGCGCCTGCTGCGCCGCGCCCAGCGAACAGGCCGCGATGTTCAGCCGCCCGCCGTCCAGACCCTTCATGGCATAGGTGAAACCCTTGCCCTCTTCGCCCACAAGATTGTCGGCGCTGACAAGGCAATCGTCGAACTGCACCTGCCGCGTGGGCTGGCTGCGCCATCCCATCTTGTCCTCAAGCCCGCCAAAGCTCAGGCCTTTTGCGCCATCCTCGACAATCACCGTGGATACGCCCTTGGGTCCATCCTCGCCGGTGCGCACCATCACCACGTAAGCGTCGGAATAGCCGCCACCCGAGATGAAGGCCTTGGTCCCGTTCAGCACATAGCCTTCATTGGTCCGCGCCGCGCGCGTCTTCAGCGCCGCCGCATCCGATCCCGAACCCGGTTCGGTCAGGCAATAGGACAGCACCGTCTCCATGCTCAGCACCTGCGGCATGTAGCGCGCCTTCAGGTCATCCGACCCGAAACTGTCCAGCATCCGCGCGCACATGTTGTGGATCGACAGAAACGCCGCGACCGAAGGGCAGGCCATGCTCAGCGCCTCGAAGACCAGCGTGGCATCCAGACGGGACAGGCCCGCGCCGCCCGAGTCCTCCGACACATAGAGCCCGCCGAACCCCAGCGCACCCACCTGCGGCCAAAGCTCCTTGGGGATCGTGCCCGCCGCCTCCCAGGCCCGCGCATGCGGGGCGATATGTTCCTGCCCGAAGGCTTGCGCCATATCGAAGATGGCGCTTTGTTCCTCGCTCAGTGCGAAATCCATGGTCTCTCCTCCTCAGAAGGCCGAATTGAACGCATGTTTAATTCTGAACTGTTGCAGCAGTTTTGCAAGGGCGACACGACCGACAGCAGGACCGCGCGCCCCGCTTCATCTTGCCACAAATACTCAAACCCGGCCGCAAACAGGAAAACGGCCCCCGGTGGATCGCACCGGGAGCCGCAAAGCCGATCAATCCATCGGCTTGAAGTTGAACGCCGCGCCGTCCTTGATACCGCTCGGCCAGCGCGAGGTGATGGTCTTGGTGCGCGTATAGAACTTGAACGCATCGGGCCCGTGCTGGTTCAGGTCGCCGAAGGCCGATTTCTTCCAGCCGCCGAAGGTGTGGTAGGCCAGCGGCACCGGGATCGGCACGTTGACACCGATCATGCCCACGTTGACCCGGTTGGCGAAATCGCGCGCCGCGTCGCCGTCGCGGGTGAAGATCGCGGTCCCGTTGCCATATTCGTGATCCATCGCCAGTCCCAGCGCCTCCTCGTAGGACTGCGCCCGTACCACCGACAGCACCGGTCCGAAGATCTCCTTGCGGTAGATGTCCATGTCGCGTGTCACGCGGTCGAACAGGTGCGGCCCGACAAAGAAGCCGTCCTCATAGCCCTGCAGGTTGAAGCCCCGGCCATCGACGACAAGTTCGGCACCTTGTTCCACACCGGATTCCACCAGCTTCAGGATATTGGCCTTGGCGGCAGCGGTGACCACGGGGCCATAATCCACGTCCTTGCCGGCGGTATAGGGTCCGACCTTCAGCGCCTCGATGCGCGGCACCAGTTTCTCGACCAGACGGTCCGCCGTCTCGTCGCCCACGGGCACCGCGACCGAAATCGCCATGCAACGCTCGCCCGCAGCACCGTAGCCCGCACCGATCAGCGCGTCCGCCGCCTGATCCATGTCGGCGTCCGGCATGATGATCATGTGGTTCTTGGCGCCGCCAAAGCACTGCACGCGCTTGCCGTTCGAACAGCCACGGCCATAGATATATTCGGCGATCGGGGTCGAGCCCACGAAACCGATCGACTGGATTACCGGATGATCCAGAATCGCATCCACCGCTTCCTTGTCGCCGTTCACGACCTGCAGGATGCCCTTGGGCAGACCGGCCTCTTCCATCAGCTCGGCCAGCATCAGCGGCACGGAGGGATCACGCTCGGACGGCTTGAGGATGAAGGCGTTGCCGCAAGCGATGGCGGGCGCGAACATCCACATCGGGATCATTGCCGGAAAGTTGAAGGGCGTGATGCCCGCCGTGACACCCAGCGCCTGACGCATGGAATACATGTCGATGCCGGGGCCGGCGCTGTCGGTGAATTCACCCTTCAGCAGCTGCGGCGCACCGATGCAATATTCCACCACTTCAAGACCGCGCTGCACGTCACCGGCGGCATCGGGCAGGGTCTTGCCATGCTCGCGGCTCAGCGCCTCGGCCAGCTTGTCCATGTCGCGGTTCAAGAGGTCCACGAATTTCATCATCACCCGCGCGCGGCGCTGCGGGTTCACGGCGGCCCAGGCGGGCTGCGCCTTGGCGGCAACCTCGACGGCATGGGCCATCTCGGCGGCATTGGCCAGCGGCACCTTCGCCTGCACTTCGCCGGTGGCGGGGTTGTAGACATCGGCAAAACGGCCCGATGTGCCTTTGACATGCGCGCCGCCGATGTAATGGGTCAGTTCCTGCATTGGAAAACTCCTCCTGAATCTGGGCGCAGGATAGGCTTGCAAAATTGATCCGGAAAGGGGCAAGTTTCCAAAAGGGTTTTGCATTTCTGCAAAGGGGGTGGCGTGATGGAGATGCAGTGGGACGATCTGCGGATTTTTCTGGCGGTGGCGCGTACCGAAAGCCTTTCGGCAGCGGGGCGTGTGCTCAAGGTGGATCCCGCCACGGTGGGACGCCGCATCGCCCGGTTGGAGGAAGGTCTGGGCACGCCCTTGTTCGCCAAATCCCCGCAGGGCTATGCCATGACCGATGCGGGCCAGCGCCTTCTGGGGCATGCCGAACGGGCCGAAGCGGCAATGGGCGCCGCGGTCGAGGAACTGGCCGGGCAGGCCGGGGCGCTATCTGGGCAGATCCGCATCGGTGCGCCCGATGGCTGCGCCAATTTCCTGCTGCCGCAGGTCTGTGCCGCCATCATGGCCGACAACCCTGATCTGGAGGTGCAGATTGTGGCCCTGCCGCGGGTCTTCAACCTGTCCAAGCGCGAGGCCGACATGGCCATCGGCGTCAGCCCCCCGGCCGCAGGGCGCCTGACCGTACAGAAGATCACCGACTACCGCCTGCATCTGGCAGCCTCGCGCCGCTACCTGCGCCGCAACCCCGCGATCAACACGCTCGAGGATCTGCAAGGCCATCGCATGGTCGGCTATATCCCTGACATGATCTTTGACAAGGAACTGGATTACCTGACCGGCATCGGGGTCGAGCGCGTGGCGCTGGCGTCAAATTCGGTTTCGGTGCAGTTCAACTGGATCCGGCAGGGGGGCGGCGTGGGAATCGTGCATGATTTCGCCATACCTTCGGCCAAGGGACTGGTCAGGCTGCTGACCGATCAGATAAGCCTGACGCGCAGTTTCTACCTGATCCGCCATGCCGATGATCGCCGCATGGACCGGTTGAACCGCTTTGCCGCGGCCCTCGCCGATGGAATCCGCCGCGAGGTGGCGCGTCTGGAAGCCGAAGTCTGACTGCCTCTTACCTCATTGATTTCTTGACAGAACCCCGTCGCTGATGGACCCTGAGATCATCATGTCCGTCCTGAGGAGGAGCAGAGACCATGCTGGTGCATCAGATCCTGAAATCAAAGGGAAATCATAGCGTTTTCACAGTGACACCGGGCACGCTGGTGTCCGATGCGGTGCAGATCCTTGCCGAGAAGCGCATCGGCGGTCTGGTCGTGTCGCGCGATGGTGTATCGGTCGAGGGGATCATTTCGGAACGCGACATCGTGCGGTCGCTGGCCCTGCGCGGGGCCATCTGCCTGACCGAGGCGGTGGGGGACATGATGACACGCAACCCGTCGTGCTGCGGCACCGGGGACAGCGCCGATGACGTTTTGCAACGCATGACCGACGGCCGCTTTCGCCACATGCCCGTGACCGAAGGCAAGGAACTGGTCGGCATCGTCACCATCGGTGACGTGGTCAAGGCGCGGATCGACGAACTGGCGATGGAAAAGTCCGCCCTCGAAGGGATGATCATGGGCCACTGACACCGCGTGCCGCCGCAGGGCAGGGGCATGCGCCGCTGTTCCCCTTTCCTGCGCGTCTGCGGTTTTTGGGGTTGCAAACCCCTTGGTAATAATATTGCGTGCCGCCCAGAAATCACTGCAAGACCATAATACGGAGCCCGCCCATGCGTATCGGACTTTACCCCGGCACCTTCGATCCGATCACCTACGGGCATGTCGATATCATCCGCCGTTCGGCCACGCTGGTGGATCGTCTGGTGATCGGTGTCGCGATCAACCGCGACAAGGGACCGATGTTCAGCCTTGAAGAACGTGTCGCGATGATCGAGGCGGAATGCGTCGCCCTGTCCGAAGAGACAGGCACCGAGATCGTGGCCCATCCCTTCGAGAACCTGCTGATCGATTGCGCCCGCGATGTGGGGGCGCAGATGATCGTGCGCGGCCTGCGCGCGGTGGCGGATTTCGAGTATGAATTCCAGATGGTCGGCATGAACCGTGCCCTCGACAGTTCGATCGAGACAGTCTTTCTGATGGCCGAGGCACGGCATCAGGCGATTGCCAGCAAACTGGTCAAGGAAATCGCCCGGCTTGGCGGTGATGTGCACAAATTCGTGCCCCCCGCCGTCAACGTGGCGCTGCGCGCGAAACTGGGGCAGCCGCCCCGGCCCCTCTGACCCGCAGCACAGCGCCGATCGCGCGGCTTACGCCTCGCGGATGAAGCGCGCGCAATCCTGCGCGCGGGTAATGGGCAGCATGTGCCCGCCCCCGATCACCTCAAGCCCGATATGGGGATGTTTTGCGACCAGCGCGCGGCCATGCAGATCGGCCTCAAGGATACGGTCTTCAGCCCCGAAAAGGATGCGCACAGGCACCTGCAGGCTGTCATACTGCCCCGCCATCCAGCGCAGGTCGCGCCCCGAGGCCAGATAATCGCGCGAGGTGTTGCGGAAGGACGCGGGCCTGAGCCCCAGCAGCGCACCGCCCTTGACCGCATAGTCATCCGGCACCGCCTCTGGTCCGAACACCTGATCCAGAACCTGCGGCGCGGTGCGGATCGACATCGGTATGGCCAGCAGCCACGATACCGCAAAAAGCTTGGCCCGGCCCTTGATGTCCAACCCGCTGAACGCCTCGATCGGGCCGGAGGGCGGCTGCGTCAAGGGCGCCAGCAGTGCAAGACCGCGCGTGCGGTCCGGGTGGTCCATCGCCAGGCACAGCGCGATGGCGCCGCCCAGCGAATGGCCCACGACCAGCGGACGCTCCAGCCCCAGCGCATCGATCAGCGCCGCCACGGTTTCGGCCTGCGCGCGCGGATTTGCAGCGGCATCCTCGGGGCGGCTGGACCAGCCCATGCCGGGGCGGTCGATCACGATCACCCGGTGATCGCGTACCAGAAGTGGGGTCAGGGCCATGTTGAAATTGCCCATCTGCCCGCCCAGACCATGGATCATCACGATGGCCGGCCCTGAGCCTTCATCGGTGTAATGCAGGCGCGTGCCGGGCAGGTCGATGAACCGCCCGCGCGGCGGGATCGCCAGTTCGGCCCCGCGCTTGGTGTTCCAGGTAAACCAGACCAGACCCGCCATCAGCAGCAGCACAATGACAAGCAGCGCGAAAACAAACTGGATCATTGGCGGGACCTTTCAGGTGATGCGTCGGTCCCCACGGTAACGGTTCTGTCGCTGCGGGCAAGGCCGGTCGCTCTAGCGCCAGAAGGCCAGCCATTCGATCAGCTCGGCCAGCTTTCGCAACAGGAACAACAGGTTCGCGCCCTCATGCAAGGCAGCATCCAGCCCCAGACCGGTCAGGATCAGCAGCCCGAGGCCGATGGCGATCTGGTTCGTCATTGCGCGTTGCCTGCCAAAATGAAAGGGCTGCGACAGCTATGCCGCAGCCCCCGCGTCCATGCAAGCCTTGACAGGCGGTCAGCCCAGGCGACCCATCAGGGCTGCCACATCCGCCATACGGCAGGAAAAGCCCCATTCGTTGTCATACCAGGACAGCACCCGCACAAGGCGCTTGCCGATCACCTTGGTCTGATCCGGCGCGAAGATCGAGCTTTCCTCGGTATGGTTGAAGTCGATCGAGACCTTGGGCTCTGGATCGTAGCCCAGAATGCCTTTCATCGCCCCGGCTGCAGCCTCGGCCACGATGGCGTTCACATCGGCCACGGTCACGTCCTTGCCCGCGACGAAGGTCAGGTCGACCGCGCTGACATTGGGGGTCGGCACGCGAATGGCCGAACCGTCCAGCTTGCCGTTCAGTTCCGGCAGCACCTCACCCAGGGCCTTGGCGGCGCCGGTCGAGGTGGGGATCATCGACATTGCGGCCGCGCGGGCGCGGTAAAGATCCTTGTGGCGGCGGTCCAGCGTGGGCTGATCGCCCGTGTAGCTGTGGATCGTGGTCATGATGCCGCTCTCGATCCCGATCGCATCGTTCAGCACCTTGGCCAGCGGCGCGAGGCAGTTCGTGGTGCAGGACCCGTTCGAGATCATCGTCTCGCCCGCCGCCAGCGCGTCATGGTTCACGCCATAGACCACGGTGCGGTCCACGTTCTTGCCGGGGGCCGACAACAGGACCTTCTTCGCGCCACGCTCAAGGTGCTTCCTGGCCTTGGCGCCATCGTTGAAATTGCCGGTGCATTCCAGCACCACATCGACGCCCGACCAGTCCAGCTCGTCCATCTCATAGGTCGACATCACTTCGATCCGGCCTGCGCCCAGATCCATCCAGCCCTCGCCGGTGGTCACGGGATTGCCAAAGCGTCCATGCACCGAGTCGTAGCGCACCAGATGCGCCGCCGTGTCCAGCGGGCCGGTCGCGTTCAGCTTGACCACGCGCACATCCTGCCGCGCGCTTTCCGCGATATGCATGAGGGTACAACGGCCGATCCGGCCAAATCCGTTGATGCCAAGCGTGATGGTCATGGGGGTCTCCTGCGTCTTGCGTGGTTGCGCGGGATATATCCAAGTGGCGCGTGGCCCGAAAGGTGAAAAACGACGCCCCGACGGCGGATTGCCGCCAAACCATGCCTGAAATCAACATGTTAGCGCAAACCGTTTCCCACTGATGCATGGTTGCGCTAACGCCGTGGCTTGTCTTGCGCGTACTGCCTGATACTGTGGCCCTCAATTCAGGGCGGAGGCAGGCATGAGCGGACTTCTGGCGCTTCTTGACGATGTGGCGGCGATCGCCAAGGTGGCTGCGGCCTCTGTCGATGACGTGGTGGGGCAGGCGGCCAAGGCCGGGGCCAAGGCTGCGGGTGCGGTGATCGACGATGCGGCGGTGACGCCGAAATACGTCCACGGTTTCGCGCCCGCGCGTGAATTGCCCATTGTCTGGCGCATCGCGCGCGGATCGCTGCGCAACAAGATGTTGATCTTGTTGCCCGCCGCCTTGATCCTGTCGGCCTTCGCGCCGATGCTGATCACACCGCTGCTGATGCTTGGCGGGGCCTATCTGTGCTTCGAGGGGGCGGAAAAGGTGGCCCATGTCCTCTTTCCCCATGCCGATGCCCATGTGGCCGCCGATCTGGACACGGGCGATCCCCTGCATCTGGAAGAGGCGCGGGTCGCCGGTGCGATCAAGACCGATTTCATCCTCTCGGCCGAGATCATGACCATCGCCCTCGCCGCGATCCCCGTCAGCACATTCTGGACCGAGGCCGCGACCCTTGCCATCGTAGGCATCGGCATCACCGTCGCCGTCTATGGCGGTGTGGCGCTGATCGTGAAAGCCGATGACATGGGGCTTTTCCTGGCCGAACGCGGCAACCTTGGCCTGACGCGCAGCTTCGGGCGCGCCATCGTGCGCGGCATGCCGGGTTTTCTGAAGGTGCTGACCACGGTCGGCACGGCGGCGATGCTCTGGGTCGGTGGCTCCATCGTGCTGCATGGTCTGGAAGAGTTGGGCTTTGCCGCGCCCGCTCATCTGATCCATGACATCGCAGCCGCCATCGGCGCGATGCTGCCGCAGGCAACGGGGGCCATCACATGGATCGCCACGGCGGCGATGGACGGGATCCTTGGCCTGATCCTGGGTCTTGCGCTGATCCCGCTGGTCATGCGCGTCATCGCGCCGCTGTGGTCCGCCATCACGGGAAAGGGCCGCCCCGCCTGATGCGGAACGGCCCTTTCATCTTGCTTCAAATACTCAAAAGCACCGCCCGCATCCGGGCGCGCGGCCTTACAACAGGGACTTGACCTTGTCGGCCACGGCCTGCGCGGTGATCCCGAACTGCTCATAGAGCACTTCAGCCGGGGCGGAGGCCCCGAAATCATGCATGCCGACAAAGCCCGACTTCTCGCGCTTGCCGCCCTGTCCGAACAGCCAGCGGTCCCAGCCAAAGCGGATCGCGGCCTCGACCGCCACGCGCACGGGACCGGCGGGCAGGACGCGGCGGCGGTAGGTCTCGTCCTGTTCCTCGAACAGCTCCCAGCAGGGCATCGACACAACGCGGGTTCCGATGCCTTCGGCCTCCAGCAGGTCTCGCGCAGCCATGGCGATTTCCACCTCGGACCCGGTGGCCATCAGGATCGCCTGACGCTTGCCGGTCGCATCGGCCAGCACATAGCCGCCCTGCGCGGTCAGGTTCTTCGACTTGTGCGTGGTGCGCAGCGTCTTGAGGTTCTGGCGCGTCAGCGACAGCACCGACGGTGTTTCCTTCGAGGTCAGCGCCAGTTCCCAAGCCTCGGCGGTTTCCACCGTGTCGCAGGGGCGGAACACCCATGTGTTGGGTGTGGCGCGGCTGATCGCCAGATGCTCGACCGGCTGGTGGGTCGGACCATCCTCGCCCAGACCGATGCTGTCATGGGTCATCACGAAGACGGTCGGGATCTTCATGAGTGCGGCCAGGCGCATCGCGGGGCGGGCGTAATCGGTGAAGCACATGAAGGTGCCGCCATAGGGGCGGACGCCGCCATGCAGCGCCATGCCGTTCATTGCGGATGCCATGCCATGTTCCCGGATGCCCCAATAGACATAGCGCCCCTTGCGGTTGTCGATGTCGAAGACACCCAGATCGCCGGTCTTGGTGTTGTTCGACCCCGTGAGGTCGGCAGAGCCGCCCACGGTTTCGCCCAGCACGGGGTTGACCACTTCCAGCACCATTTCGCTGGATTTGCGGGTCGCGACCGATGGCGCGCTTTCGCTGATCTGCTTTTTCAGGGCGCGGATCACGGCGGACAGGCGGGCAGGGACCTCGCGGGCATAGGCTCGGGTGAACTCGTCGCGCTTCTTGCCGTTCAGGGCAGCCAGACGACCTTCCCATGCGTTGCGAGCATCCGCGCCACGGCTGCCGATGGCCTCCCACGCGGCCTTGATCTCGGCGGGCACCTCGAAGGGGCCCGCGCTCCAGCCATAGGCGGCCTTGGTGTCGGCGATCAGCTTGGGATCGGTCAGCGCGCCATGCCCCTTGGAAGTGTCCTGCGCCGAGGATCCCAGCGCGATATGGGTCTTGCAGGCGATCATCGAGGGTTGCGCGGTCTTCTTGGCTGCCGTGATGGCGGCGTCGATGGCGACGGGATCATGTCCGTCGATCTCCTGCACATCCCAGCCCGAGGCGCGGAAGCGGGCCACCTGATCGGTGCGGTCCGACAGCGATACCTTGCCGTCGATGGTGATGTCGTTGTTGTCCCAGAACACGATCAGCTTGGACAGGGCGTGCCGTCCGGCGATGCCGATCGCCTCCTGGCTGACGCCTTCCATCAGGCAGCCGTCGCCCGCGATGACATAGGTGTGGTGATCCACGATCTTGGCGCCGAAACGCGCGCGCTGGATCTCTTCGGCCATGGCAAAGCCCACGGCGTTGGAAATGCCCTGTCCCAGCGGGCCGGTCGTCGTCTCGATGCCCGAGGCATGGCCATATTCCGGGTGGCCTGCGGTTTTAGCGCCCCACTGGCGGAAGTTGCGGATCTGGTCGATCGTCATGTCGGCATAGCCGGTCAGGTGCAGCAGCGCATAAAGCAGCATCGAGCCATGGCCCGCCGACAGGATGAAGCGGTCGCGATCCGGCCAGTTGGGGGCGGAGGCGTCGAACTTCAGGTGCTTTTCATAAAGAACGGTGGCCACATCGGCCATGCCCATCGGCATGCCCGAATGTCCTGAATTGGCAGCATGGATCGCATCCAGCGTCAGGGTGCGGATGGCGGCGGCTTTCATCCAGTGGTCGGGATGGGCGGTGCGCAGGGCTGTGATGTCCAAGTGGTCGGTCCTTCGTCTGGCGATGTGACAGGATGCGTTGGCGGGTGTGATAGCAGCCTGCCGCGCAAGTTCAAGCGAAGGCTGTAACCCATTGGTGGCAAAGGGGGCGCATTTTGCCTATCCAGTTGCTAGAGTTTCCCGAAGGCCGCCATCCGATGATTCGGGTCAGGACGGCCGAAACGGGGAGAGCGGATTTCGGGTGAAAGGTGGGCCAATGAACGACATCGCCGAACTGGAACGCAGGATCGCCTTTGCGATGGAACGCATCGCCAAGGGAATCGAGAACCTGGACAAGGCCGCAGTTGCCTCTGCACCTGCCGGTGACACGGCCCCGCCTGCGGATGCGGATGCTGATGAAATCGGGACGCTGCGCACGCAACTGGCCGAGGAAAAGCTGGCCAATGCCCAGCTTGAGGAACGGGTGCGCGCCCTGCGCCAGAAGCAGGAAGCGCAAGCGGCCCGCTCTGAGGCCGAACTGGTCACGCTGCGCGAGACCATGGAGCATCTCGATGCGGAACTGGCGCGCCTGCGCAAGGCCAACGCGCAGCTGCAGGACAGCAATGCCGCCCTGCGCGCCGCTAATCAGGCCGGTGTGGGCGAGCCGCATCTGATCAACAAATCGTTGATGGCAGAGCTGGAATCCATGCGCGCCGCACGTCAGGTGGACCTTGCCGAGGTGCAGGCGATCAAGGGTGCCTTGGTGCCGCTGCTGCAGGACAAAGAGGAGGCCAACTGATGCCCGAAGTGGAAATCCGTATCGGCGGCCGCGCCTTCGAGGTCTTCTGTCAGGATGGCGAGGAGCATTACCTGCATGCCGCAGCGCAGATGCTGGATACCGAAGCTTCGGTGCTGGCGGGCCAGATCGGCCGTCTGCCCGAGGCGCGCATGCTGCTGATGGCAGGGCTGATGCTGGCCGACAAGACCGCCGGTCTTGAGGACAAGCTGCGCGAGGCCGAGGCGAAACTCGCCGACAAGAATGCAGAGCTTGCCGCCATGGCCGCGCGCCCCGCGCCCGAGCCGCAGAAGATACAGGTGGCGGTGATCCCGCCCGAGGTCACCGAAACCCTGTCGGAACTGGCAGCCCGGGCCGAAGCCCTGGCCGATGCCGTCGAGGACAAGGCCGGCTGATCACAAAGGCCTGAAAGCAAAGCAAAAAGGCCCCTTGCGGGGCCTTTGGTTTTTTCGGGATGCGGGGCCGATCAGGCGTTGGCTTCGCGGATCTTTGCAGCGGCATCCTTGTCGAAGGTGACGCCTTTTGACTCGAACAGCTGATCCAGCTCGCCCGAAAGGGTCATTTCGGTCACGATGTCGCAGCCGCCGATGAACTCGCCTTTGACATAAAGCTGCGGAATCGTCGGCCAGTCCGAAAAATCCTTGATCCCCTGACGGATATCGGCATCGGCCAGAACGTTCACATCCTTGAAATCCACGCCCATGTAATTGAGCACACCTGCCACGCGGCTGGAAAAGCCGCACTGGGGCATGTCCTTGGTGCCTTTCATGAACAGAACCACGTCATTTGCCGTGACGGTTTCCTTGATCTGGGTGGTCGCATCGGTCATCTGTCTTGTCCTTGGTCAGGCGAGGCGCAGCCTCGGGTGTCTGGGTGGTCCGGGCTCAGTCCGGGGCCTTGGTGGTCAGGGCCAGGGCATGAAGCTGGCCATTTGCCCCGTCCATCTTGCCCTTCAGCGTGGCATAGACCGCGCGCTGCTGCTGCACGCGGTTCATGGTCTTGAAAGAGGCGTCGATCACCTCGGCCGCATAGTGGTTCCCGTCCCCGGCCAAATCGGTGACGGTGATCTTGGCATGCGGAAACCCCGCGCGGATCAGGTCTTCGATTTCCTGTGCTTCGATGGCCATATGGGATGCTCCTTCATATTTGCATCAGATTTATGCCTTTGACGGACGCGCCGCAAGGGTTTGCCGTGGCTTTGGCCGCTTTGACAAGCGATGCTGGATCGTCCAAAGCTGCGCGGCAATCAGATGGAGGATCGCATGAAAGCCAAGGTCAGCTGGATCAACGGACGCGCCTTTCTGGGCGAGACAGGATCAGGCCACGGTGTGGTCATGGATGGCGCGCCCGAAGCAGGCGGGCGCAACATCGGCCCGCGCCCGATGGAGATGATGCTGCTGGGGCTGGGCGGCTGCACCGCCTTCGATATCGTGATGATCCTCGAAAAGGCCCGTGCCCGCGTGACCGGCTGCGAGGTCGAACTGGTCGGCGCCCGCGCCGATGAGGAACCCAAGGTCTTTACCGAGGTCAAGATGATCTACACGATCCGCGGTCATGACCTGAAGCCCGCGCTGGTCGAACGCGCCGTGACCCTGTCGGCCGAGAAATATTGCTCGGCCTCCAAGATGTTCGAGAAGACGGCGACCCTGACCCACGAATGGAAGATCGAAGAAGCGTGATCGCGGCCTCGGGCCGGGGCTGGGGGCTGTCTGCCCCCCAGGTTCAGCTGCGCTGAACCATCCCCCCGAGGATATTTTACGCAAGAAGAAGACGTGACCGTCAGCCCAGAGCCGCCTCGAACGCACCGCGATAGAGGGCCGCAAGGTCCTCGAGCGGAGCTTCGGACGCGCCGAAACGGACGGTGCTGCCGCCGAACTTGCCGACCGTCTGGATCGTGACGCCGGCCTGACCTGCGGCGATCATCAGCGCCTCGGCCTGATCGAAGTTGCAGGCCACGAGGTAGCGCGCCTGATCCTCGCCAAACAGCGCAGGGGTGTCCGACAGGTCGATCTGCACGCCGACGCCCGCCACCTCGGCCATTTCGAAGGCGGCCATGGCAAGACCCCCGTCCGACAGGTCGGTGCAGGCACGGATCAGCGCGTGATTGGCGCGGATGAAATCGCCATTGCGGCGCTCTGCCTCAAGATCGACATGGGGCGCGTCGCCTTCCTCGCGGTGGAACACTTCGGCCAGCAGGGCGGATTGTCCAAGGTGGCCGTGGCTGTCACCGACCAGCAGCGCCACATGGCCATCGCGCACCTGACCCAGAATCGCCTGGTCGATATGGGGGATGATCCCCACGGCGCAGATCGTGGGCGTGGGCAGGATGCCCTTGCCGTCGGTTTCATTGTAAAGGCTGACGTTGCCCGAGACGATCGGCATGTCCAGCGCCGAGACAGCCGCGCCGATGCCTTTGATCGCGCCCACGAACTGGCCCATGATCTGCGGCTTTTCCGGGTTGCCGAAGTTCAGGTTGTCGGTGGTGGCCAGCGGTTTGGCCCCGATCGCGGTGAGGTTGCGATATGTCTCGGCCACGGCCTGCTTGCCCCCTTCGAACGGGTTCGCAAAGACATAGCGCGGCGTCACGTCCGAGGTGAAGGCCAGCAGCTTGTCGGTGCCATGCACGCGGATCACGCCCGCGCCCAGGCCCGGCGTGCGCACGGTGTCGGCCATCACCTGGCTGTCGTATTGTTCATAGACCCACTGCTTGGCGGCATAGTTCGGGCTGCCGATCAGCGCCTTGAGACCGTCGATCGGGTCGATCCCCGGCACATCGCCCAGCGGCGCGGCGGCGGGGGTTTCCACCCAGGGGCGGTCATATTCGGGGGCGGTGCCCGACAGCGCCTTGAGCGGGAGATCCGCCTTGCAGACGTTATTGTGCATGATCAGGAAACGATCTTCGGCGATTGTTTCTCCAACGATGGCAAAGTCCAGGTCCCATTTGTCGAAGACGGCCTTGGCTTCGGCCTCTTTCTCGGGGCGCAGGACCATCAGCATCCGTTCCTGGCTTTCGGACAGCATCATCTCGTAGGCGGTCATGCCGGTTTCACGGCAGGGGACCTTTTCCAGATCCAGCCGCACACCCAGATCGCCCTTGTCGCCCATTTCCACCGCGGAACAGGTCAGGCCTGCTGCCCCCATGTCCTGAATGGAAATGACGGCGCCGGTCTGCATCAGCTCCATACAGGCTTCCATCAGGCGTTTCTCGGTGAAGGGATCGCCCACCTGCACGGTAGGGCGCTTTTCCTCGATCGTGTCGTCGAATTCGGCGCTGGCCATCGTGGCGCCGCCGACACCGTCGCGACCCGTCTTGGCGCCCAGGTAAACCACGGGCATGCCCACGCCCGAGGCGGCGGAATAGAAGATCTTGTCAGCATCCGCGAGGCCCGCGGCAAAGGCGTTCACAAGGCAGTTGCCGTTATAGGCCGGGTGGAACCGTACCTCGCCGCCCACGGTCGGCACGCCGAAGGCGTTGCCATAGCCGCCGATCCCTTCGACCACCCCATGCACCAGCTGGCGGGTCTTGGGATGGTCCGGCGCCCCGAACGACAGAGAGTTCATCGCCGCGATGGGGCGCGCGCCCATGGTGAAGACATCGCGCAGGATGCCGCCCACGCCCGTCGCCGCCCCCTGATAGGGTTCGATATACGACGGGTGGTTGTGGCTTTCCATCTTGAAGACCACGGCCTGACCGTCGCCGATATCGACAACACCCGCATTTTCGCCGGGGCCGCAGATCACCTGCGGGCCGGTGGTGGGCAGGGTGCGCAACCATTTCTTGGAGGACTTGTAGGAGCAGTGCTCGTTCCACATGGCCGAGAAGATGCCAAGCTCGGTGAAGCTGGGCTCGCGTCCGATGATCTCGAGGATGCGCTGGTATTCGTCGGGCTTGAGCCCGTGCGCCGCGATCAGTTCGGGCGTGATGGCCGGTTCTTGCACCATGTCTTGCATGTCTTTCGTCCCCTTGGGCAGGTCTGCGCCGCCTCTTTACGACAAGGCTTTGCGCGGGGAAAGGGGCAGGGCACCATAGAAAGACCAGCGCGGTATCGAAAAACAACTCGCCCGGCTTCGCGGCAGCGCTACCTTTGCCTCGGTCGGCGCTCTGCCGGCAGATAGCGGCAGAGGCGAGAATGGACGTTGTGACTATCCTGGGCAGCGGGCCCAACGTGATCAAGGCGCAGGGCTGGTCGCGGGGTGCCATGGGGCATGTTCTGGCGATCAACAATGCATGGCGCGTGCGTGACGACTGGGATGAGCTGATCCACCCCGAGGATTTTCCCCGCGACCGGCGGCCTGCAGCATTGACGCAGGCGCAAGGCATCGTGACAGCGACTGATTACATCCCCGCCAACAATGCCTATGGCGGCGTGGTCTATGCGGGTGGCACCATGGCCTATACCGCTGCCTATTGGGCGCTGTGGCGGCACCGTCCGGCGGTTCTGGCGGTGTTGGGTTGCGACATGGTCTATCCCGTTGCGGTCAATACACATTTCTACGGCACTGGGACGGCGGATCCGCTGCGCCCCGACATGACCTTGCAGAACCTCGAGGCGAAGTCGGCGCGCATTCTGCTTCTGGCCGCGCGGCAGGGCTGTGCGGTGGTGAACCTGTCCGAGGATCAAAGCCGCCTTGTGTTCCCGCGCGCGAGGATCGGCGCACTGGACGCGTTGCGCCCGGTGCAGGTTGATGAACAGACCGTGCGCGCTGCCCTGCGGGCAGAGCAGGCGCTGGATGCGCGCGTGCCGTCGGGCCGTTATTGGCGCGAGGGTGGCCATATCGATCCCGCTGCGCTGGCGCGGATTGACGGGCTGTGGATGGATGCATGGGGTGCGACCGTGGAACGGGCACCTGTGGCGGCGCTGCGCCGTCAGCGCTGAGGCCCGCGAGAGCGGGTGCCGCGCTTCTTTTCGTCTGTTTGGTAAAAAAAAGGCCGAGCACTAAGCTCGGCCAAAGTCCAACAGGGAGGTATGATGGTGATGCGAGCCTAAGCATCATCACCGTCAATTGCTGAATTAGGCATCCCTTTATGAACGATCAAGGCAAAATATGCTGCAACACAGCAAGGCGGCTATGCGCCTTGTGCATAGCTTGGTTAACCTGTTAGCTAACTTCCTGATCTTTCATCTGTTTGCGATAACTGACGATCTCGTCCTGCACGAAGTCGCGGAAGGCGGCGACACGCTTGGACTGACGCAGTTCCTCCGGATAGGCCAGAAACACCGGCACTTCGACGGATTCGATATCGGGAAGGATTCGCACCAGCTCGGGAAAGTCATGGGTCAGGTAGTCGGGCAGGACGCCCACGCCAAGGTCATGCAGAACCGCCTGAAGCACGCCGAAATAGTTGTTCACCGTCAGGGTGGACTGGATATCATGCGTCATCAGGAACTGCACCAGATTGGCCCCCGCGCCAACCTGTGCCGACTGCGGATTCTGACAGATCAGGCGATGGCTTGCGATGTCTTCGATCCGTTCGGGCGCCGCGCGTTTCGCCAGATATGTCGGAGAGGCGTAGAGCCGCATGCGGATATGCATCAGCCGCTTGCGGATCAGGTCCGCCTGACTTGGCTCTTTCATGCGGATGGCCACGTCCGCCTCGCGCATCGGCAGGTCAAGCACGCGCTCCTCCAGCATCAGATCGATCTTGAGGTCGGGATATTTCTGATAAAGCCGGGTCAGGCGCGGGGCCAGCCACAGGCTGCCAAAGCCCGTGGTCGTGGTCACGCGCAATTCGCCAAAGACTTCTTCCTCGCTGTCGCGGATCCGCGCGGCTGCCGTTTCAAGCCGCTTGGCCATCGACGACGTCGCCTCGAACAGCAATTCGCCCTGTTCGGTCAGAATCAGCCCGCGCGCATGGCGGTGAAACAGCGTGGTGTTCAGACTGTCTTCAAGGGCGCGGATCTGCCGGCTGACGGCAGATTGGGACAGATGCAGCGTATCACCTGCATGGGTGAGGCTGCCCGCGTCGGCCACGGCATGAAAGATTCTGAGTTTGTCCCAATCCATAAGCGCAACAATCCATTCATTGGTAACGTCTGCGTGAAACAGACCGAAAACACCACCGGTTGACCGACCCTATGTACATATAACCCAACTGGTTGATAAAAAATAGTTTGGTAGGTCATTATTTGTGACCTAATATCGCGTTATAGTAAAAACAAGATCGCTCAGATGGGGAGATGCGCGATGACCCGGCAGGAAATCACTCTGAACGACAGGTTCGACCTCGAGAAATCGCAGGTCCTTCTGAATGGAACGCAGGCCCTTGTGCGGCTGATGCTGATCCAGAAGGCCCGCGACAAGGCGGCGGGGCTGAACACGGCCGGATTCGTCACCGGATATCGCGGCTCGCCTCTGGGGGCGGTCGACATGCAGATGAATCGCGCCGCCAAGCAACTTGCCGCCGCTGACGTCACCTTCGAGGAAGGCCTGAACGAGGATCTGGCCGCGACCGCCCTCTGGGGTGCGCAGCAGGCCGAACTGCGCGGCGAGGGGAAATTCGACGGGGTCTTCGGGCTGTGGTACGGCAAGGGCCCCGGCGTGGACCGTTCGGGCGATGTGATGCGCCACGCCAACATGGCGGGATCTTCGCGCCATGGCGGCGTGCTGATGGCGATGGGGGATGACCATACCGGCGAATCCTCGACCGTGCTGCACCAGAGCGAATGGGCGATGGTCGATGCCTATATGCCGGTTGTCAGCCCCGCAGGCGTGCAGGAAATCCTCGATTACGGCGTCTACGGTTATGCGCTGTCGCGGTTTTCAGGTCTCTGGGTCGGCCTCAAGACGATGAAGGACACGGTCGAGGCGACAGCCGTCGTTGATGGCCGCCCGGACCGCATGAGCCTTGTGATCCCCGAATTCGAGATGCCCGAGGGCGGCCTGAACATCCGCCTGATCGACACGCCCCACGCGCAGGAAGCGCGGATGATCGACTACAAGCGTTTCGCGGCCGAGGCGTTTTCCCACGCCAACAAGATGGACAAGCGCGTCTGGGGCAAGCCCGGCGCCAGGATCGGTTTCGTGGCCGCTGGCAAGAACTGGCTGGATCTGGTCCATGCGCTGGCCCTTCTGAACATCGACGCGGCCGAGGCGGAACGCCTTGGCATCACCACCTACAAGATCGGCCAGACCTTCCCGCTGGACATGAAGGGCTTTCATGACTGGGCCGAAGGTCTGGATCTGATCGTCGTGGTCGAGGAAAAGCGCAAGCTGATCGAGGTGCAGATCAAGGAAGCGATCTTTGATGATCGCCATGGCCGCCGTGTCTGGGGTTGGCACAAGGGTGGCGGGGCAGGGTCCATGCATGGCGAGGAACTGTTCCCGACACGCGGCGCGCTGGACCCGATCATGATCGCGGAAAAGCTGGGCGGCATTCTGATCGACGAAGGCCGCAGCACCGATGGCATCAAGGCGGGCCTGTCCGCATTGGCCGATGCGCGGCGCAATGACAACGCGCAGGAACTGGCCTCGCGGCTGCCTTATTTCTGCTCGGGCTGCCCGCACAACACCTCGACCAAGGTGCCCGAAGGCAGCCGCGCCTATGCCGGGATCGGCTGTCACTACATGGTGCAGTGGATGGACCGGTCGACCATCGGCGCGACCCATATGGGCGGCGAGGGGGCAAACTGGATCGGCGAGGCGAAATTCTCGACCCGCGATCATGTATTCCAGAACCTCGGCGACGGGACCTATAACCATTCGGGCATTCAGGCGATCCGCGCGGCTCTCGCGTCGGATGTGAACATCACCTACAAGATCCTGTTCAACGATGCGGTCGCCATGACCGGCGGGCAGGGCAACGAGGGCGGGTTGACCGCGCAGCGGATCGTGGCCGAGTTGAAGGCCATGGGCGTGCCCAATGTCGCCGTGGTCTATGACGAAAAGGAAGAGGTGGATCTGTCCACCTTCCCCGCCAATGTCGAAAAGCACGAGCGCGCCGAATTGCAAGGCGTGCAGGAACGCTATGCCACGCTCAAGGGCGTGTCGGCGATCGTCTACGTACAGACCTGCGCCGCCGAAAAGCGCCGCCGCCGCAAGCGCGGCAAGTTCCCCGATCCCGACAAGCGCGTCTTCATCAACACCGATGTCTGCGAGGGCTGCGGCGATTGTGGCGTGCAATCGAACTGCGTGTCCATCGTGCCGGTGGAAACCGAACTGGGCCGCAAGCGGGCGATTGACCAATCCAGCTGCAATAAGGATTTCAGCTGCCTCAAGGGGTTCTGCCCGTCCTTCGTGACGCTGGAAGGGGCCACGCCCAAGAAGGCCGCCACCGCCTCGGTGGATCTGCCGGACATGGTCCCGCCCGTTCTGCCCGCGATCAACGGCACCTTCAACGTGGTGATCACCGGCGTCGGTGGCACCGGCGTGGTGACCATCGGCGCGGTGCTGGCGCAGGCCGCGCAGATCGACGGCAAGGGGGCAGGCATGATGGAAATGGCAGGCCTCGCCCAGAAGGGTGGTGCGGTACATATCCATTGCCGTATCGCGGAAACGCCCGATGACATCAGCGCCGTGCGCGTGGCGACCGGCGAGGCGGACGCCCTGATCGGTGGCGATCTGGTCGTGTCCGCCGGGGCCAAGACGCTGGGGCTGACCCGGACGGGCCGCACCGGGGCTGTGGTCAACAGCCACGAGATCATCACCGGCGATTTCACCCGCAACACCGAATTCTCGCTGCCCTCCGACCGGCTGGCGCTGGCGCTGGAGGCACGTCTGCAGGACCGCGTGATGCTGTTCGACGCGTCCGAACTGGCGCGCGTGACACTGGGCGACTCGATCTTTTCGAACATGATGCTGTTCGGGGCCGCATGGCAGCGCGGGCTGATCCCGCTGAGCCATGAGGCAATCGTGCATGCGATCAAGCTGAACGGTGCGGCGGTTGAAAAGAACCAGCGCGCGTTCGAACTGGGCCGCTGGGCCGCGCTCTATCCCGATCAGGCGGCAGGCATGCTCAAGCCCAAGGTGATCGAACTGCCGAAGTCGCTGGAAGACAGGATCGCCTTCCGCGCCGATCACCTTGTCGCCTATCAGGGCAAGCGGCTGGCGAAGCGCTATCGCAAGATGGTCGATGGCATCAGCGATCCGCGCCTCAAGGACGCGGTCGCCAAGGGCTATCACAAGCTGCTGGCCTACAAGGATGAATACGAGGTGGCGCGCCTTCTGCTGACCTCGCAGGAAAAGGCGGCCGAGCAGTTTGACGGCGATTTCCGCATGACCTTTCATCTGGCGCCGCCCATCATCTCGAAGACCGGTCCCGATGGCCGCCCGATGAAACGCACCTTCGGGCCCTGGATGGCGCGGCCCTTGCGGGTTCTCACATCGCTCAAGATCCTGCGCGGCACGCCGCTGGACATCTTCGGGCGCACCGAGGAGCGTCGGATGGAACGCGCGCTGATCAAGCAATTCGAGGCCGACATGGCCGAGGTGCTGGCCAAGGTCACCCCGGACCGGATGGAGGCCGCCGTCGCACTGGCCGAACTGCCGCTGTCGATCCGTGGCTTCGGCCCGGTGAAACAGGCCAACGAGGTGAAAGCCGCGAAACGGCGCGAGGAATTGCTGGCGGCCTTCCGCGATCCCGGCAAGGGCATGGCGCAAGCCGCCGAGTGATCCGCGCCCATCCCGCATGACAGTGCAACGCCCGCCCCTTCGGCGGGCGTTGTTATTTGGCCGTCACGCAACCGTCACAGTCCCGCGTCAGAGTGCGCGCCAAAGATCCCGCGCAGCCCGGAGCATGACAGCGTGACGACCCAATCCAGCATCGCCCGTGACATCAGCTATGCCCATTCGGCCAGCACGCGAAGTGGCCGCGCCCTGATCCGCCTGATGGAAAACGCCACCGGCCGCATCAGCCTGATCCGCCGCGCGGCGGGCTATGAACAGGACATCGCGCAAGGCCGCGACTTCTGGCAGGTGATGGTCGACCGTTACGGCCTCAGCCTTGATGTGGTGGCCGGCGGGCTTGACCTGATCCCGCGCGAGGGGCCGCTGATCGTGATCGCGAACCATCCCTATGGAATTCTGGATGGTTTGATGCTGGGCCATATTCTGGCGCGCACGCGGCCCGATTTCCGCCTTCTGGCCCATCACGTCTTCTGCAAGGCACCGGATCTGGCCCGCGTGATCCTGCCCATCGCCTTCGACGAGACGAAAGAGGCGGTGCAGCTGAACCTGTCGACCCGCAGGACAGCGCTGGATTATCTGGCGCAGGGCGGTGCCATCGGGGTCTTTCCCGGCGGCACGGTATCCACCGCCGTCACGCCTTTCGCGCAACCCATGGACCCCGGATGGCGCGGTTTCACGGCGCGGATGGTGGCGAAATCGGGCGCCACGGTCGTGCCGATCTGTTTCGACGGGCACACAAGCCGCCTGTTCCAGATCGCCAGCCACCTGCATTACACCCTGCGCATGGGCCTGCTGATCAAGGAATTCGCCAAGCGCGTGGACACGCCCGTCCGCGTCGCCATCGGCGCGCCGATCCCTGCGGACCAGATCGCGGCGCGTGCGGGCGACAGCAAAGCAATGATGGATTTCCTGCGCAAAGCCACGTATGAGCTGTCTCCGACACCGCTTGAACCGGGACATTACGGGTTCGAGTTCGAAGAGAAACATCGGGCGTGATCCGTCGCGCCCTCGCACCGGGCGCAGCATGGCAGTAGGGATTTTCGACAGTGGTCTTGGCGGGTTGACCGTTCTTGAGGCGGTAACAAAGCGCCTGCCGGACGTGCATTTTGTCTATTACGGCGACAATGCCCATGCGCCTTACGGGGTGCGCGACGCCGATGATGTCTACAACCTGACCAAGACAGCCGTGGAATACCTGTGGCTGCACGGCTGCGATCTGGTGATCCTCGCCTGCAACACCGCCAGCGCCGCCGCCCTGCGCCGGATGCAGGAGGCGGGCGTGCCACCGGGCAAGCGGGTTCTGGGTGTCTTCGTGCCGCTGATCGAGGCGCTGACCGAACGCCAATGGGGCGACAACTCGCCTCCGCGCGAAGTGGCGGTCAAGCATGTGGCGCTCTTCGCCACCCCCGCCACCGTCGCCAGCCGCGCCTTTCAGCGCGAACTGGCTTTTCGCGCCATCGGCGTCGATGTCGAGGCGCAGGCCTGCGGCGGCGTGGTCGATGCGATCGAGGATGGCGACATGATCCTCGCCGAGGCGCTGGTGCGCAGCCATGTCGATGCGCTCAAGCGCAAGATGCCGCGCCCCGAGGCCGCGATCCTCGGCTGCACCCATTACCCGCTGATGCAGCAGGCCTTTCAGAGCGCACTGGGAGAGGACGTTCAGGTCTACAGCCAGGCGAACCTGGTGGCGGAAAGTCTGGCCGATTATCTGTCGCGTCGCCCCGACATGCTGGGCAACGGGCAGGAGGATCTGTTCCTGACCACCGGCGATCCGCGCCGTGTGTCGGACCGTGCGACGCAATTCCTGCGACGACAGATCACCTTTCGGTCAGCCGGTTGATCCCGGTCAAGGTTCCGCTTCGCGGACGAATGATGATACACATGGCATCAGGCCGTCGTGCCGATGCGCAGAAGGACAGACAACATGATGCATAATATCGCGATTCTTGGGGCCTCGGGCTATACGGGGGCGGAACTTGTCCGCCTGATCGCCACGCATCCGAACATGCGCATCACCGCGATGGGGGCCAATTCCAAGGCCGGGCAGGCCATGGCCGATGTGTTCCCGCATCTGCGCCACCTTGATCTGCCGGTTCTGCAGAAGATCGAAGAGATCGATTTCTCCGGCGTCGATCTGTGCTTTTGCGCGCTGCCGCATGCCACCTCGCAGGAGGTGATCCGCGACCTGCCGAAATCCCTCAAGATCGTGGACCTGTCCGCCGATTTCCGGCTGCGCGACCCGGCGGAATACAAGCGCTGGTACGGCAATGACCACGCCGCGCTGGAATGTCAGGCCGAGGCTGTCTATGGCCTGACCGAATTCTACCGCGACGAGATCCGCGCCGCGCGCCTTGTGGCGGGCACGGGGTGCAACGCCGCAACCGGCCAATACGCGCTGCGCCCGCTGATCGCGGAGGGCGTGATTGATCTGGATGACATCATCCTCGATCTGAAATGCGCCGTGTCGGGCGCGGGCCGCAGCCTCAAGGAAAACCTGCTGCATGCGGAACTCTCTGAGGGCTATCACGCCTATTCGGTGGGGGGCGTGCACCGCCATCTGGGCGAGTTCGATCAGGAATTCTCGGCCATCGCGGGCCGGCCCGTGCAGGTGCAGTTCACCCCGCATCTGATCCCGGCCAACCGGGGCATCCTTGCCACCGTCTATGTCAAGGGCGACGCCGCGCGCATCCACGCCGTGCTGGCCCAAGCCTATGCGTCCGAGCCTTTCCTGCAGGTGCTGCCCTTTGGCCAGCACCCCAGCACCCGGCATATCCGGGGGTCGAACTTCTGCCATATCGGCGTGGTCGCAGACCGGCGCGAGGGGCGCGCCATCGTGATCGCGGCACTGGATAACCTGACAAAAGGTAGCAGCGGGCAAGCATTGCAAAATGCGAATCTGATGTTAGGTGAGGATGAGACCACGGGCCTGATGCTGGCCCCGTGCTTCCCGTGACAGGCAGGCCCTGATCCGCGGGACCCGAGGAGGAGACGCACAATGGCCATGAGTGGCTTGAAGAAGAAGCGCCGGATCCAGATCGTGGCCCTTGCGGCCGTGGCCTTGCTGATCTCGACCGGCCTGATCGGTTACGCCATGCGCGACGGGATCAATTTCTTCCGTGCGCCCAGCCAGATCATTGCCGAACCGCCCGGCCCGAACGAGGTGTTCCGGATCGGTGGCCTTGTCGAAGCGGGCAGCATCGTGCGCGGGCAGGGCGAGCAGATCCGCTTCAGCGTCACCGATGGCGGCGCCAGCATTCCGGTGGTCTATACCGGTGTGCTGCCCGATCTCTTCAGCGAGAACGAAGGCATGGTCGGCACTGGCCGTTACATTGATGGCGTCTTTGAAGCCTCGGAAATCCTTGCCAAACATGACGAAACCTACATGCCTGCCGAGGTGATCGACGCGCTGAAGGAACAGGGCATCTACAAGGATCCCAAGGCCGAGGGCGCCGACAGCTGAGCGGCGCGCGACAGCCGCGCGCCCTGTTTCACTGCCGTTAACCCCGATGCATCAGCCTGACCCGAACAGACCGGGGACATGGCCGCATGCACAACGTCAGACAGATTGCAGAACAGATCGTTGCCCGCGAAGGCGGCTTCGTGGACGACCCCGCCGATCCGGGCGGGGCGACCAAGCATGGCGTGACCATCGGCACGCTGCGCCGACTGGGGCTGGACCTGACCGATGACGGCGCGATCACCGTCGATGACGTCGAGGCGATGACACGCCCCCGCGCGGCCGAGATCTTCATCCTGCATTACTTTCAGCGCCCCGGTCTGGACAGGCTGCCCGGCGGCATTCAGGCCAGCGTCTTCGACATGTATGTGAATGCGGGCGCCAATGCGGTGAAGATCCTGCAACGTCTGCTGCGCCAGATGGGGCACCTCGTGGCCGTCGATGGTGTGGTCGGTCCGCAGACCGTCGCCGCCGCTCAGGCCGCCCATGCCGCAGCACCCGACCATCTGGCCGATGCCTACGGGATTGCGCGGCGCAACTATTACCTGCGGCTGGCCGATCTGCGCCCCGCCAGCCGCAAGTTCGCCCGCAGCCGCAGCGGCGGCAAGGGCGGCTGGGTCCTGCGCGCCGAGGAATTCATCCATCCCCGCTATCACCTGAGTGCGGCGGAATTCGCAGCGAGGGTTGCACAATGGCATTGATCGACACGGTACTGGGCGCGGTCTTCGGCGGGGGGCGCAATGTGCTGCGCGAAACCGCAGAGGTCTTTCGCGAGAACGCAGAGGAAGGGGCCGGGCGCGAGATCGCGCTGCGGCAGGCGGCGCTGGCCCAGTTCGGCGCGGAATTCGCGCAGACCCGTCAGGGCTGGTTCGACCGTGCGGTCGATGCGGCCAACCGGCTGCCGCGCCCGCTGATGGCTTTGGGCACGCTGGGGCTTTTCGTGTCTGCCATGGTCGATCCGGTCTGGTTCGCCAGCCGGATGCAGGGGATCGCGCTGGTGCCAGAGCCGCTGTGGTGGCTGCTGGGGGCGATTGTGTCCTTCTATTTCGGGGCGCGTCATCAGGCCAAGGGGCAGCAATTCCAGATCCGCGTGGCGCAAAGCATGGCGCAGGTGCCGCGCGTCATCGAAAACCTCAAGACGTTGCAGGCACTTGAAGGCAGCAACGAGGGGGGCGCACCCGACCGCCATGCCGCCGACCCCGTCGAGACGTCGGAGGTGGGCGACAATCCCGCCCTGACCGACTGGCGCACCATGCAGGGCACAGGGGCCCATGCAGATCCCTTGGGGGGGCGCTGAGCCTGAACAGGCCGCGCAGCAAGGCGCGGCCACCCATGTCCTGCGATACGGGGCCGCGACAATGTGAACACCGTGGAATACCGATTCCGTTTGGCCCGCTCCTGACGAAGTTCTATAACAGGGGCATGATTACAGAGCTCGGACATTTCGCCCTCATCCTCGCCTTCCTCGTCGCCTGCGTGCAGGCGGTCGTGCCCATGATCGGCGCGCACAAGCGCTGGCCGGGGTGGATGGCCATGGCAGAACCTGCCGCCAACGCCCAGTTCATGCTGACGGCGGTGTCCTTCGGGGCGCTGACCTATGCCTTCGTGACCTCGGATTTCTCGGTCGCGCTGGTGGTGCAGAACTCGCATTCGCTCAAGCCGATGATCTACAAGATCAGCGGTGTCTGGGGGAACCACGAAGGCTCGATGCTGCTGTGGGTGCTGATCCTGACCCTCTTTGGCGCGATGGCCGCGTGGTTCGGCGGCAACCTGCCGCCCACGCTGAAAGCGCGGGTGCTGGCGGTCCAGTCCTCGGTCGCGGTGGCCTTCTTCGCCTTCATCATCTTCACCTCGAACCCGTTCCTGCGCATGTCGGTCCCGCCCTTTGACGGGCAGGATCTGAACCCGCTGCTGCAGGATCCGGGCCTCGCCTTCCATCCGCCCTTCCTCTACCTCGGTTATGTGGGGCTGAGCCTGACATTCTCGTTCGCGGTGGCCGCACTGATCGAAGGCCGCGTTGACGCGGCATGGGGGCGCTGGGTGCGTCCCTGGACGCTGCTGGCCTGGCTCAACCTGACGATCGGGATCGGCCTTGGCAGCTGGTGGGCCTATTACGAGTTGGGCTGGGGCGGTTTCTGGTTCTGGGACCCGGTCGAGAACGCAAGCTTCATGCCTTGGCTTCTGGCGGCAGCCCTGCTGCATTCCGCCATCGTGGTCGAAAAGCGCGAAAGCCTGAAAAGCTGGACCATCCTGCTGGCGATCATGGCCTTCGGCTTCTCGCTGATCGGCACCTTCATCGTGCGCTCTGGCGTGATCACCAGCGTGCATGCCTTCGCCAACGACCCCGAGCGTGGGGTCTTCATCCTGATGATCCTCGGCTTTTTCATGGGCGGCGCGCTGACGCTGTTCGCAGCACGCGCCAGCGCGATGGAGGCCAAGGGCGTCTTCAGCCTTGTCAGCCGCGAAAGCGCGCTGGTGATGAACAACATCCTGCTGGCGGTGTCCTGTTTCGTGGTCTTCATCGGCACGATCTGGCCGCTGATCGCCGAGATGCTGTTCGATCGCAAACTCTCCGTGGGTCCGCCCTTCTTCGACATGGCCTTCACCCCGTTCATGGTGGTGCTGGGGGCGATCCTGCCCATCGGGGCGATGATGCCGTGGAAACGTGCCGAGATGGGCCGGGCCTTCCGCCCGTTGATCCCGGCCTTCATCCTTGCCATCTCCATCGGATTGCTGGCCTTTGCGGTCCAGACGGGCCGCTCGGCCCTTGGGCCGGTGGGGATGTTCCTGGGCTCCTGGCTGATCTTCGGTGCCTTGGTCGATATCTGGTCGCGCACCGGTCGCGGCGATCTGGCGCGCCGTTTGTCCCGCATGACCCGCCTGCCGCGCGCCGACTGGGGCAAGACGGTGGCCCATTCCGGACTTGGCGTGACCATGCTGGGCATTTCGGGTCTTCTGGCCTGGCAGCAGGAAGATATCCGCGTCGTTCAGTTCAACGCGCCTTTCGATGTGGCGGGATTCACCCTGACCCTGACGGATGTGCAGCGGATCGAAGGGCCGAACTACATCTCGACCATGGGATGGGTGGATCTGGCCCGCGACGGTCAGGCAATCGCCACGCTGAACCCCGAGAAGCGCTTTTACCCCGTGGCGCAGATGCCCACGACCGAGGCCGCGATCGACATCGGCTTCTGGCGCGACGTCTATGTGGTGATCGGCGATCCGCAGGACAATGGCGGCTGGGCCGTGCGGACCTACTACAAACCCCTTGCCAACTGGATCTGGGGCGGCGCGATCCTGATGGCGCTTGGCGGCATGCTCAGCATCAGCGACCGGCGCTTCCGCGTCGCCGCCGGGGCCGCACGGCGCACCCCTGTCGGCGGGGTTCCTGCGGAATGACACGTCTTGCGCTGAGCCTGTGGCTGGCCCTGGCCATGCTGGGGCCCTTGGCCCCCTTCACCGCGACGCAGGCCTTGGCCGTGCTGCCGGACGAGATCCTTGCCGACCCCGCCCTTGAGGCCCGCGCGCGTGAGCTGTCGCGCGGCCTGCGCTGCATGGTGTGCCGGAACGAAAGCATCGACGAATCGAATGCCGAACTGGCCCGCGACATGCGCATCCTTGTGCGTGAACGCCTGACCGCCGGGGACAGCGACCGGGAAGTGATCGAATTCATCGTGGACCGGTATGGGGAATACGCGCTGCTGAAACCCACCACGGGCGGCGCGAACTGGCTGCTCTGGGCGGCGGGACCCCTGATGCTGCTGCTGGCCCTCGGGGTTGGTGTCGGCTATCTGCGCACCCGGCAGGCCGCGCCCGAGCTTGGCGCAGGCACCCTCAGCGATGAGGAAAAGGCCAAGCTCAGCAAGATTCTCGAGGACTGACGCGGGGTTTGACCTTTTCCTTGTGATCCGCTGCGGTAAGGTATCGCCAAGAGGCGGAGACAAGGAAAGGCCGATCCCATGCAGTATCAGACCATCACGTTGGACATCACCGATGATGTCGCAGTGCTGACCCTCAACCGCGCGGACAAGATGAACGCGCTGAACACCCAGATGCGCGCCGAGATCGCGGATGCCGCGCGTCAGGCGGGCAAGGATGCGCGGGTGCTGGTGCTGACGGGCGCGGGACGGGCCTTCTGTTCGGGTCAGGATCTCAGCGACCGGGCCAATGCGTCCAACCTCGACATGGAACGGACGCTGCGCGATGAATATCTGCCCATGCTCAAGGCGATCTATGATTGCCCGATCCCGACGATCAGCGCCGTGAACGGCGCGGCCGCCGGGGCAGGGGCCAACCTTGCGCTGGCTGCCGATGTGGTGATCGCCACGCAAAGCGCCTATTTCCTGCAGGCTTTCACCCGGATCGGCCTGATCCCGGATGCGGGCGGCACCTATTGGATGACCCGCCAGATGGGCACGGCCAAGGCCATGGGCGCCGCACTTTTCGCCGACAAGATCAGCGCAAGCCAAGCCGATGACTGGGGCCTGATCTGGGAGGCCGTGGCCGATGATGCATTTGACGCCACATGGCGCGCCCGCGCCGCACATCTGGCCAAAGGCCCGACCGTGGCCTTTGCCCATGTGAAACAGGCGATCCGTGGCAGCTGGGACAACAGCCTCGAGGATCAGCTGGCGCTGGAAGGCCGCTTTCAGGGCACCTGCGGCAAGACCCGCGACTTCAAGGAAGGCGTGCTCGCTTTCCTCGAAAAGCGCCCTGCCAGTTTCGAGGGGCGCTGAGGCGCCGCGACCATCACGCAGGACCAAGCAAAAACGGCGCCCCGAGGGGCGCCGTTCTTCATGTCTGCGAACCGCTCAGCGGTTTTCGATATCCACGTAATCGCGTGTGGTTTCACCCATGTAAAGCTGACGCGGGCGACCGATCTTCATCTGCGGATCGGCGATCATCTCTTTCCACTGGCTGACCCAGCCGACGGTGCGCGACAGCGCGAAGATCGGCGTGAACATCGAGGTCGGAAAGCCCATCGCCTCGAGGATGATGCCCGAATAGAAGTCGACGTTCGGGAACAGCTTCTTCTCGATGAAATAGGGATCGTTCAGCGCCACATGCTCCAGTTCCTTGGCGACCTGCAGCAGCGGGTTGTCATGCACGCCCAGCAGCTCCAGCACCTCGTCGGCGGACTGTTTCAGCACCTTGGCGCGCGGATCGGTGTTCTTGTAGACGCGGTGACCGAAGCCCATCAGGCGGAAGGGATCGTTCTTGTCCTTCGCGCGTGCGATGAATTCAGGGATGCGGTCCACGCTGCCGATCTCGCGCAGCATTTCCAGGCAGGCCTGGTTCGCACCGCCATGGGCCGGACCCCAGAGGCAGGCGATACCGGCGGCGATGCAGGCAAAGGGGTTCGCCCCCGAGGACGAGGCCAGCCGCACGGTCGAGGTCGAGGCGTTCTGCTCGTGATCGGCATGCAGCGTCAGGATGCGGTCCATGGCGCGGCTGACGATCGGGTTCACGTGATAGGTCTCGGCCGGGACCGAGAAGCACATGTGCAGGAAGTTCGCTGCGTAATCCAGATCGTTGCGCGGATAGACGAAGGGCTGGCCGATCGAATACTTGTAGGCCATCGCCGCAATCGTCGGCATCTTGGCGATCAGGCGGATCGAGGCGACCTCGCGCTGCCACGGATCGTTTACATCCAGCGAGTCGTGGTAGAAGGCCGACATCGCGCCGACGACGCCCACCATGGTGGCCATCGGATGCGCGTCACGGCGGAAGCCACGGAAGAAGTTGTGCATCTGCTCGTGGATCATCGTGTGGCGCGTGACGCGCGTCTCGAAATCCTCAAGCTGCGCCGAGGAGGGCAGCTCGCCGTACAGCAGCAGATAGCATACTTCGAGGAAATGCGATTTCGAGGCCAGCTGGTCGATCGGATAGCCCCGGTGCAGCAGGATGCCCTCGTCCCCGTCGATATAGGTGATCGTACTGTCGCAGCTTGCGGTCGAGGTGAAACCGGGATCGTAGGTGAAAACACCTGCCTGACCATAGAGCTTGCGGATGTCGATCACGTCGGGGCCCGCGGTCGGCGTGAACATCGGCAGCTCGATCGTCTTGCCGTCGAAGCTGAGCGTCGCTGTCTTGCTGGATGTCGTCATGTTTGTCCCTTCCTCAGTGGCTGTTCCCGCAGACCGGGTAAGCCTTTTTCGTCTGTACGGCTGAAGAAGGTGTTACCCATCTCAGGCCGCGGCATCTATCAGGCGGGCAAGGCTTTCCTCGCGCCCGAGCACCAGCATCATGTCAAATACGCTCGGCGTGGCACTACGCCCCGACAGCGCCGCCCGCATGGGGCCCGCCAGCTTGCCGAATGTCATTCCCTGAGTCTGTGCAAATTCGTTGAGGACGTGTTCAAGATCGCCCCGCGTCCAGCTAGCATTTTGCAAATGCGGCGTCAATTCTTTCAGTATACCACGGAATACATCGGTGAGGTGTTCCGCCGCCTTCGGCTCGGGCACGATGGGCCGCTCGACCAGAATAAAGGCAGCCTTGTCAAGCAGTTCGATATAAGTCTTCGCGCGCTCCTTGAGCTGCGGCATCGCGGCAAAGAGCATCGCTTTCTTATGGGCAGGCAAGGCGGGCCGGTCGGTGGCCGCGATGAAATCCATCAGTTGATGCAGCAGCGCGGCATCGTCCGTTCCGGCGATGTGCTGGCCGCAGATATTGTCCAGCTTCTTGAAGTCCAGCCGCGCCGGTGACTTCCCGATTCCCGCCAGGTCGAACCAGTCGCGCGCCTGCGCATCGGTAAAGACCTCGTCGTCGCCATGGCTCCAGCCCAGCCGGGCGAGGTAATTGCGCATCCCCGACGCGGGATAGCCCATGGCCTGATATTCCTCGACCCCCAGCGCGCCGTGCCGCTTGGACAGTTTCTTGCCATCCGGGCCATGGATCAGCGGGATATGGGCCCAGACCGGCACGGTCCAGCCCATGGCGTGATAGATCATCATCTGCCGCGCGGCGTTGTTCAGATGGTCATCGCCACGGATCACATGGGTCACACCCATGTCATGGTCATCCACCACCACCGCCAGCATGTAGACAGGGGTGCCATCGCCGCGCAGCAGAACCATGTCGTCCAGCTGGTCGTTGCGGATCACGACACGGCCCTGCACCTGGTCCTCGATCACGGTTTCGCCTTCTTGCGGGGCCTTGATGCGGATCACGAAAGGCATGTCCGCCGGATGGGTCGCGGGATCGGCCTCGCGCCATGGGCTGCGGAACAGGGTCGACCGGCCTGCGGCGCGGGCCTCCTCGCGAAAGGCCTCGATCTCGTCCTGAGTGGCAAAGCACTTGTAGGCGCGCCCTTCATCCAGCAATTGCCGGGCCACATCCGCGTGCCGGCTGGCGCGGGCGAACTGGCTGATCGCCTCGCCGTCATGATCCAGACCCAGCCAGGACAGACCCTTGAGGATGGCCGCCGTGGCTTCGGGGGTGGAGCGTTCCCGATCCGTATCCTCGATCCTCAGCAGGAATTTTCCGCCGCGCCCCCGCGCATAGAGCCAGCTGAACAGAGCCGTGCGCGCCCCGCCAATATGCAGGTAGCCGGTGGGAGAGGGCGCAAAACGGGTCACGACGGGGGAGGACATCAGCGGACTTAACCTTTCGGTAACCAAGGCGGGAGTAGCCTTGCCGCATGTCTAGCGATGCGCACAGCGGGGGGCAAGAGTTGCGGATCACCGGCGCACTTTCGCACATCCTCGCGACGCAGCGCGGCGCCCTTTTTCCATGGGCGCCGGTCTTTCTGGCCATCGGGGTCGGTGCCTATTTCTCGGTCCGGTCCGAGCCGTCGATCATGCTTCTGACGACGCTGGGCGCACTGGCCCTCGCGGGTGGCTGGATCGCATCGCGGCTTGGGTCGGTGGCGGCCCCCTTTCTATGGGCGCTTGTGCTTGTGGCGATGGGGGGGGCGCTGGCCGGTGCGCGGGCGCATCAGGTGGCGGGCCCCCAGATCGGCTGGCGCTACTACGGCCCCATCGAGGGGCGCATCGTCGGGATCGACCGATCCGCCTCGGATGCGGTGCGGATCGTGCTGGACCGGGTGGTTCTCAAGGATATCGCGCCGCAGGACACCCCGCGCCGGGTGCGCCTGTCGCTGCATGGGGATCAGGATCACCTGCGCCCCTGGCCGGGGCAGGTCGTGATCACGACCGGGCATCTGTCGGTCTCGAACGGGCCGGTCGAACCGGGCGGTTTCGATTTCCGCCGCCATGCCTGGTTCCTCAAGCTAGGCGCGGTCGGATATGTCCGCAGTCCGGTTCTGCTGTGGCGTCCGCCCGATGGGGGGCAGCCCGTTTTCACGGCGCGGATGTGGCTGTCGGCCCGCGTTCAGGCCAGCCTGCCCGGCGAAGTGGGTGCCTTTGCCGCCGCCGTCATGGCCGGGGACCGCTCAGGCATGGGGCAGGACACGCTCGAGGCACTGCGCGTGTCGAACCTAGCGCATCTTCTGGCCATCTCGGGACTGCACATGGGGCTTCTGACCGGCTTCGTCTTTGGCCTGTTCCGCCTGATCCTTGCGGCGGTGCCCGTGCTGGGCCTGCGGGTTCCGGCCAAGAAGCTGTCGGCGGTGCTGGCCCTGCTGGTGGCGGCAGGATATCTGGCGTTGTCGGGGGGAAACGTGGCGACCGAACGGGCCTTCGTGATGGTGGCGGTTGTTCTGGTCGCGGTGATCTTCGACCGCCGCGCCCTGACGCTGCGCGCCGTCGCGGTGGCCGCGATGATCATCCTGACCCTGCGCCCCGAGGCGTTGATGGGCCCCGGTTTCCAGATGTCTTTCGCCGCGACAACGGCGCTGGTGGCGGTCTTCGCCTGGATCCGGGATGCCGATCTGCCGCGCTTGCCCGTGTGGCTGAAACCGGTGGCGGCGGTGGTCGTGTCATCGGGGGTGGCGGGTCTGGCCACCGCACCGCTGGGGGCGGCGCATTTCAACCAGTTCGCCCATTACGGCCTGATCGCCAACCTCTTGAGCGTACCGCTGATGGGCGCTCTGGTGATGCCTGCTGCGGTACTGGCCGTCTGCCTGCTGCCCTTCGGGCTTGAGGGGGCGGCCCTCTGGGTCATGGGGAAGGGGTTGGGCTGGATCCTGGGCGTGGCGCATTTCGTGACCGGGCTGGAAGGGGCACGCGGCACCATCGTGACGCCACCGGCCATGGTGCTGCCGCTGATGGCTTTGGGCGCGTTGTTCGTGATGCTCTGGCAGGGGTGGGGGCGGCTTTTGGGTGTGCCGGTCGTCCTGCTGGCGCTGCTGGTCTGGACAGGCGCCCAGCGTCCCGCAATCCTGATCGCAGGCGATGGTGGACTGGTCGGCGTGATGACCGCGCAGGGCCGCGCCCTGAGCCGCGCCAGCGGCGCGGGTTTCGTGGCACAGAACTGGCTGGATCATGATGCGGATACCGCAGCGCAAACAGATGCCGCTGCCCGCTGGCCGCAAGCCATGCCGCTTTTCTTCAACGAAGCGGGGCAGTTGATCCATCTGCGGGGCAAAGCCGCCGCCGATCCGCGCTGCGGCCCAGATGACTGGCTGGTGATCGACCGCGTGGCGCCGCCCGGACTGCCTTGTCAGGTGTTCGACCTGCGCAGCCTCAAGGGAACAGGCGCGCTGGCTGTCCTGCCCAGTGGCGCGGGCTACCGCATCGTGACGGTGCGTGACCGGACAGGCGCGCGATTGTGGAACACGGCATCAGGCCGCGACAGGCAACGGCAGCTTGATCAATAGGTGCGGATCAGCCCGACCAGACGCCCCTGCACCTTGACCATGTGATCCGGATAGACACGGGTTTCATAGGCCGGGTTCGCGGCTTCCAGCGCGATCGTGTTGCCACGCCGCATGAACCGCTTGAGAGTGGCCTCCTGATCCTCGACCAGAGCCACGACGATATCGCCATTGTCCGCCACCGATGTTTCGCGGATCACCACCACATCGCCATCGTTGATCCCCGCCTCGATCATGGAATCGCCGCGCACTTCCAGCGCGTAGTGATCGCCGCGCCCGCTGAGCATGGCCGTGGGCACTGTCACCGAATGCGAGACATGGCTGATCGCCTCGATCGGCACACCGGCGGCGATCCGCCCCATCACGGGCAGTTCCATCGCCTCGATCGTCTGGACGGGCATGGCGCGGGCGGGGGGCGGGCTGTCGGGCCGGTCGCCATCGATCACGCGCGGGGCAAAACCGCCGCTTTTCGCCGCATCAGCCTGACCGCGCGCCGCATGTTTGTCGGCCAGCGCGTCAGGCAGTTTCACGATCTCGATCGCGCGGGCCCGATGGGCCAGACGGCGGATGAACCCACGCTCTTCCAGCGCGGTGATCAGCCGGTGAATCCCCGATTTCGACCGCAGGTCCAACGCCTCCTTCATTTCGTCGAAGGACGGCGGCACGCCATCGCGGTTCAGACGGGTCTGAATGAAATCCAGCAGATCAAGTTGCTTGCGGGTCAGCATCGGATCGGTCCCTCCGGAGCGGGCACGGGGATCGGCCAGGGCCATGCCGTGCGAAACGTGTTATTTCGCATTTGTTCTGCCATTGTTCCCGTTTTGTGTCAACACCCAAGGCGGTCAGGGCAGCAGAGGCAGAACCTCGACCATGTCGCCCGCCGCCCGTGGCCCGTCATGGGGCGGGCGGATCAGCAGGGCATTCGCCCGCACCAGCACCGTCAGGAGGGCGCTGTCCTGCCGGTCATGCGCGGTGACGGTGCGGCCTGTCTCGTCTTCGGTCAGATGGGCGCGCATGTAATGGGCGCGCGGCCCGTTCCCCTCCACCGGTGCGGCCAGACGGGCGCGCAGCACAGGCGGCAACGCATCGGGCAGTCCCAGCATTGCGCGCAGCATCGGCAGGACGAACAGATGCCCGCAGACGATGGCCGAGACCGGGTTGCCCGGCAGCCCCAGATAGGGCGTGCCATCCCCGAACGCCCCCGCGATCAGCGGCTTTCCGGGGCGCATCGCGATCTTGTAGAAGCTCTGCTGCAGCCCGAAACGGCGCGCCACCTGCGCCACAAGGTCATGATCCCCGACCGAGGCGCCGCCAATCGTCACGATCAGATCCGCCCCCATCGCCATCTCGTAGACCGTCATCAGCGAGGCCTCGTTGTCCCGTGCGATGGGCAGCACGCGCGCGCGCCCGCCAGTGGCCTCGATCATGGCCTGCAGCGCAAAGAGGTTCGAGGCGATGATCTGGTCAGGGTTCGGCGTCTCGCCCGGCATTACCAACTCGTCGCCCGTGGCGATGATCGCGACCTCGGGCTTGCGGGTCACCTCGACATGGTCCGCATTCATCGCCGCCAGCAGCGCCAGGTCCGAAGCGCTGAGACGCCGGGGGGCTGCAAGCATGAAATCGGACGGAAAATCAGTACCTTCCGGGCGAATGTTCGTGCCGGTGTCCAGCTTGTCACCCAAGGTGATCCGGGGGCCGGACCGCGTCACATCCTCCTGAATGACCACACGCGCCGCGCCTGCGGGCACCGGGGCGCCGGTAAAGATGCGCACCGCTTCGCCGGGATTGACCTGCCCGCCCCAGCCATGACCGGCCGCAGCCTCGCCCACCACCGCAAGCACCGCGCCGGGGTGGCAATCCTCGGCCCGCACCGCATAGCCATCCATGGCCGAGGCCGCGAAAGGCGGCTGCGCGCGCCCCGCCGTGACCGAAGCGGCCAGCACCCGCCCCGCCACATCCCGCAGGGGCAGGGTTTCAGAGGGCAGTTGACGCACCAGCGCCACGCAAAGGGTCTGCGCTTCGGCGACGCTGATCATTCAGCCTGATACCTTCCGGACTTGCCGCCATCCTTCAGGATCACGCGGATGCCGCCGATCTCCATCGCCTTGTCCACGGCCTTGGTCATGTCATAGACGGTCAAGGCGGCGGTGCTGACGGCGGTCAGGGCCTCCATCTCGACGCCGGTCTGGCCGGTGGTCTTGACCGTGGCCTCGATCCGCACGCCGGGCAGGGCGGGGTCCAGCGTCAGGTCAACGGCCACCTTGGTGATGGGCAGCGGGTGGCACAGCGGGATCAGGTCGGCGGTCTTCTTGGCGCCCATGATGCCTGCAAGACGGGCAATGCCCAGCACATCGCCTTTCTTGGCGCGGCCCGATCCGATGATCTCGAAGGTGTCCGGCGCCATCCGGATCCAGCCCTCGGCCACGGCCACACGCGAGGTCACGGCCTTGTCCGAGACATCGACCATATGCGCCTGACCCTGAGCGTCGAAATGCGTCAGATCCTTGCCGGCCATCACATGGCCCCCGGCGTCAGCGGATTGGCCAGCAGGTTGCGCGTGGCCAGTTCCACGTCATCCTGACGCATCAGGCTTTCCCCGATCAGGAAGCAGCGCGCGCCATACGTCGCCATGTCGGCCAGATCCTGCGGTGTCGACAGTCCGCTTTCGCAGACCAGCATCCGGTCGGCCGGGACCCGTTTCGACAGCGTGCGCGTGGTATCCAGCGTCGTCTCGAAAGTGTTGAGGTTGCGGTTGTTGATCCCGATCATTCGCGAGGACAGCAGCGTCGCGCGTTCCAGTTCGGGCAGGTCGTGCACCTCGATCAGCGCATCCATGCCCCAGTCATGCGCGGCCGATTCCAGCTCCAGCGCCTGAGCGTCACTGACCGAGGCCATGATGATCAGGATGCAATCGGCCCCCAGCGCGCGGGCTTCGACGACCTGATAGGGATCATACATGAAATCCTTGCGCAACGCCGGCAGGTCGCAGGCGGCCCGCGCTGCGCGCAGGAAGTCTTTCGACCCCTGAAAACTGGGCGTGTCCGTCAGCACCGACAAACAGGTCGCGCCGCCCGCAGCATAGGCCTGCGCCAGGGCGGGCGGGTCGAAATCCGGTCGGATCAGCCCCTTCGAGGGGCTGGCCTTCTTGATCTCGGCAATCAGCCCGTAACCGGAGCGCGATGCGGCATGCAACGCCTCGGCGAAGGGGCGCACGGGGTCTGCGGCGCGGGCCTCGGCTTCGACCGCCTCAAGCGGTTTGGCGGCCTTGTCCGCCGCCACTTCCGCAAGCTTGTAGGCCTTGATGCGGTCCAGGATCGTGTCGGTCATCATGTCTCCGATGTCAGTCTGGCGAGGGCTGTCAGCTTTTCGCCCGCCGCCCCGCTATCGATGCTTTCGCGCGCGCGGGCAACCCCGTCGCGCAGGTCAGCGGCCTTGCCCGCCACGACCAGTGCCGCCGCCGCGTTCAGCAGCACCGCATCGCGGTAGGCCCCCGGCGCACCCGCCAGCAGCGCGCGCAGTGCCGCCGCGTTTTCCTGTGGCGTACCGCCCACGATCTCTTCGAAAGGATGCACGGGCAGGCCGAAATCCTCGGGATGCAGTTCGATTTCGCGGATCGAACCGTCATCTTCAAGCGCCGCAACCCAGGTCAGGCCGGTGATCGTCATCTCATCCGTGCCGTCCGAGCCATGCACCAGCCAGGCGCGTTCGCTGCCCAGTTGGCCCAGCACCTCGGCCATGGGGCGGATCAGGTCGCGCCGATAGGCGCCGGTCAGTTGGCGCCTGACCCCTGCGGGGTTGGTCAGCGGACCCAGGATGTTGAAGATCGTGCGGGTGCCCAGTTCGGTGCGCGTGGGGCCGACATGGGCCATCGCAGGGTGATGCATCGGCGCCATCATGAAGGCAATGCCACAGGCATTCAGCGCCTTTTCAACGACTTGCGGGCCGACCATCACCTGAATGCCCAACTGCGTCAGCGCATCAGCCGCGCCGGATTTCGAACTCAGGTTGCGATTGCCGTGCTTGGCGACCGGCACGCCCGCGCCCGCCACGACAAAGGCCGTCGCGGTCGAGATGTTCAGCGTGCCCATCCCGTCGCCGCCCGTCCCCACGATGTCCATGGCCCCTTGCGGCGCACGCACCGCATGGCATTTGGCGCGCATCACGGCGGCGGCGGCGGCATATTCCTCGACGGTTTCGCCACGCGTGCGCAGCGCCATCAACAGCCCGCCGATCTGGCTGGGGGTCGCTTCGCCCTCGAAAAGGATGGTGAATGCGGCCTCGGCCTCGGCCCGCGTCAGGGCGCGGTCGGCGGCAAGGCCCAGAAGCGGTTTCAGCGCGTCACTCATGCCGGTACTTTCATCAGGTCCAGGAAGTTGCGCAGCAGCTCATGCCCGTGCTGCGAGGCGATGGATTCGGGATGAAACTGCACGCCGTGGATCGGCAGGTCGCGGTGCTGCAGCCCCATGATCGTGCCATCCTCCAGCCATGCGGTCGCTTCAAGGCAGTCGGGCAGGCTCTCGCGTTCGACCACCAGCGAGTGATAGCGCGTGGCCTCGAACGGGTTGGGCAGGCCCGCGAACAGACCCTTGCCCGCATGGTGCATCACGCCCATCTTGCCATGCACAATCTCATGGCAGCGCACGACGCGACCGCCAAAGGCCTGGCCGATGGTCTGATGGCCCAGGCACACCCCCAGAAGCGGGGTGCGCGTCTCGGCGGCGGCAGCCGTCAGCGCAAGACAGATCCCGGCCTGATCGGGGTCGCAGGGGCCGGGGGACAGGATGATGCCCGACGGGTTCATCGCCATCGCCGCCTGCACATCCAGCGCGTCATTGCGGCGCACGGTGATATCCGCGCCCAGATCGCCGAGATAATGCACCAGATTATAGGTGAAACTGTCGTAGTTATCGATGAGCAGCAGCATCTGGCCTATCTTTTCCGTTTCGGGGCTGGAGGCCCGCACCTTGGTCGCGGTATACTTGTTCAGGCTTGCGTCGGAGCGTCAAGGGGCGTGACCCATATTGCGTCCCGAACCGGGCCGCAGCTTGGGGTCCATCACAAGGGGCGGGCAGGCAAGAACGCGGGCACGAAGGCAGGCCGGAACCCGACAGGGATCGCAGGATACGGCAAGAACGGCGGGCAGAAGGGGCAGATCGATGGCAAAAGGGTTTATTCGCGGGATCCTTGCGGGGACGGCGGTTTCGGTGGTCGGTATCTCTGCGCTGTCGATTCTCTCGGGCCTGCAGCCCGAGGGCACGCCTGAGGCGGCAGGCCCCAGCGATCAGGTGGCATCGGCGCCACAGGTCGCTACCGCGCCGGCCACTACACAGGCCACCGCACCGGCCGAACAGCCCGCTACACCGCCCGCGCCGGTGACGGCACCCGCCGACACCACGGCGGCGACATCCGATACAGCGCCCGACAAAGCGCCTGAAACAGGGCCCGAAACAGGGCAGGTGACCGTGCCCGCCGGAAGCGGCTTCAACGCGCCGCGCGACGACAGGCAGGCCTTGCTGCCGGCCCCCGATGCGGCACCCAGCCCGGCACCGGTCCAGACGCTGGAACCCGCCGCAACGCCTGCCAATCCCGCCCTGCCGCTGACCGATCGCGATCCGGCGGCGCAACCGCAGATGGATCAGGCGGCAACGTCCATGCCCGCGCCCAGCGTGACCAGCGATACGCCCGCAATTGCGGCCTTGCCCGCGCCCTCGGGCGATGGGGTCGCGCTGCGCGGTACAGCGGCCCCGCTCGAGCCGCAGCAACCCGGCGCGCGCGACACCTCGGTCATGGGCGCCGCGCCCGAGGTTGCGGCCGAACCCGCCCAACCGGACCAGACCCAGGCTGCTGCGGACCCCAGCCCGGCGACGGTCACCACCCCGCGTGACGACGCAGTCGTCGACATCAGCCCCCGCGCCGAGGCCGGATCACCCCCGATGCAGACGGCGGCACTGGCGCCGCAGGACAGCCCGCGCCGTCAACCCTTGCCGGTGATCGAACCCGCACCGCCTGCGGTGCAACCCGATCAGACTGCACCGGCAGCGCCGGTCGCCGTCGAGGATATCAATCCCGTGCTGCGCCCCCGGATCGGGACGCCCGCGACCTCGCTGGTGGATCGGCCCGCACCCGGCGAGGCTGCTGCAACAAATGACATCGCACTGCTCAGCCCCGCCGAAGACAGCGCCAAACCCCTGCGCCGCAACGCCTTGCCCTTTGACGCCAGCGACAACCGACCGCGCCTGTCCATCGTGCTGATCGACCGGGGCGACAGCGGGCTTGGCCCCGATGCGCTGGCCGGTTTTCCCTATCCGCTGACCATCGCCATCGACACCACACGCCCCGATGCGCCCGAAGCCTCGGACCGGTACCGCCGCGCAGGTTTCGAGGTGCTGGCCCTCGTTGACATGATGCCCGGCTCGACCGCGCAGGACGCCGAAATCGCGATGGAAGCGTCGCTTGCCGCAGTCCCCGAGGCTGTGGGCGTGCTGGAGGGTGATGCAACCGGGCTGCAATCCAGCCGCGAGCTGTCCGATCAGGTCTCGGCCATTCTGGGGCAGCGCGGCTACGGGTTGGTCATGCTGCCGAACGGTCTGAACACGGCGCAGAAGATGGCGGCGAAATCGGGCGTGCCTTCGGCCACGGTGTTCCGCGACTTTGACGGTGCGGGACAGGACGCCGCCGCGATTCGGCGGTTTCTTGATCAGGGCGCCTTCAAGGCCGGTCAGCAGGCCGAAGGTCTGCCCGCAGCAGGCGAGGGTACGGGCGTGATCATGGTTGGCCGCCTTCGGCCCGAGACGATTTCCGCCCTGCTGCTGTGGGGCCTGCAGGACAGGGCGCAGCGCGTGGCGCTTGCCCCGGTCTCGGCGGTGCTGCAAGCGGCGGATTGATCGTCATGCCCTTGGCGCATCGCGCCATTTACTCAGGCCCTTGGCGCATCGCGCCATTTACTCAGGTCTGCGGTGCATCGCGCCATTGGCCGGGGGGCAGATCCCCAAGCTGCCATGGACCGATGCGGACCCGGATCAGCCGCAACGTGGGATGGCCGACATGCGCGGTCATGCGCCGGACCTGCCGGTTGCGCCCTTCGCTGATCGTCAGTTCGATCCAGCTGTCAGGCACTGATTTGCGAAACCGCACTGGCGGATTGCGTGGCCAGATCCAGCCGGGTTCCGGCACCGCACGCACCTTTGCGGGGCGCGTGGGCCCGTCATTCAGAACGACACCCGCCCGCAGCGCCGCAAGGGCCGCCTTGTCGGGAATGCCTTCGACCTGCGCGAGGTATGTCTTTTCCAGCTTGTGACGCGGATCGCTGATCCTTGCCTGCAGCTTGCCGTCATCCGTCAGCAGAAGCAGCCCCTCGCTGTCGCGGTCCAGCCGCCCGGCGGGATAGACCCGGGGAATGTCGATGAAATCCGACAGTGTGGCGCGCGGGCTGTCGGCGCTGCCGCGATCGGTGAATTGCGACAGCACGTCGAAGGGCTTGTTGAACAGGATCAGGCGCGTCATGGCGGCACGACCGCCATGTCAGCCGTTGCCGCCCGAAAAGCGCGCCGCATCCGCCGCTGCGCGACGGATCGCGTTCGATTTATGCACGGTTTCCTGATATTCGGCCTCGGGGTCGCTGTCATAGACCACGCCGCCGCCCGCCTGAATGTAGAGCTTGCGATCCTGCACGATGGCGGTGCGCAGGGCGATGCACATGTCCATGTCGCCGCCCGCGCTGAAATAGCCCACGCCGCCGCCGTAGACACCGCGCTTCTCCGGCTCCAGCTCGTCGATGATCTGCATCGCGCGGACCTTGGGTGCGCCTGATACGGTGCCTGCCGGCATGCCCGCGAAGAACGCGCTCAGCGCGTCCTGATCCTCGGCCAGCTCGCCCACCACGTTGGACACGATATGCATCACATGGCTGTAGCGCTCGATGATGAACTGTTCGGTCGGGCGGACGGTGCCGATCTTGGCCACGCGGCCCACATCGTTGCGGCCAAGGTCCAGCAGCATCAGATGCTCGGCCAGTTCCTTCTTGTCGGCCAGCAACTCGGCCTCATAGGCGCGATCCTGTTCGGGTGTGGCGCCGCGCGGACGGGTCCCTGCAATCGGGCGGATCGTCACCTCGCGGCCAAAGACGCGCACCAGAATTTCGGGGCTGGCGCCGATCACCTGAAAGCCGCCGAAGTTGAAATAGAACATGAAGGGCGAGGGGTTGGTCCGCCGCAGCGAACGGTAGAGCGTGAAGGGCGGCAGCGGAAAGTCCTGCGTCCAGCGCTGCGAGGGCACCACCTGAAAGATGTCGCCCGCGCGGATGTAGTCCTTGGCCTTCTCGACGGCTGCCAGATAGGCGTCATGCGCGAAATTCGACCGCGGCGGCGCTGCATCACGCGCCTCGCCCATCTCGCGGGTGGCCTGAGGCAGGGCGCGGTCCAGATCACGCAGCGCATCCATCACCCGTTCGGCGGCCTGGGCATAGGCAGCGCGCGCCGACTGCCCCTCGCTGATCCAGGCAGGCGAGACCACGGTGACGTCGCCCTTGACCCCGTCCAGCACCGCCACCACCGTGGGGCGCAGCATCACGGCATCGGGCAGGCCCAGCGGATCGGGGTTCACATCGGGCAGGTGTTCGACCAGCCGGATCATGTCATAGCCAAGATAACCGAAGAGCCCCGCGCTTGCGGCGGGCAGATCCTCGGGCAGGTCGATCCGGCTTTCCGCGATCAGCGCCCGCAGGTTATCCAGCGGATCACCGGCCTGATCCTCGAACGCATCGGGATCGAAACGGGCGTGTCGGTTCAGCCGGCTTTGCGCGCCGTGGCACTGCCACACAAGGTCCGGTTTCAGCCCGATGATCGAATAGCGTCCGCGCACCTCGCCGCCGGTCACGGATTCCAGCATGAAGGCATCCTTGGCCGCGCCCGAAAGCTTCAGCATCAGCGAGACTGGCGTGTCCAGATCGGCGGCCAGCCGGGCATAGACAACCTGATTCTGTCCCGCCTCATAGGCGCGGGCGAAGCTTTCGAAATCGGGGGTCAACTCCACGGGTCAGGTCCTTACTGGAAATTGGTGTGAACCGCGTTGATCGCCGCCTGATCAAGCCTGACACCGGCCTGGGTCTGCAACTGGCCGACATAGGACTGGAACAGATCCTGCGCGAGGCCGCTGTGGCCGCTGTCGGACAGGCGGGCGCGCAGGGCGGCAACACCGGCATTGCTCTCGTCCGCGGGCAGCACCTCGTCCAGCCGCACGATCAGCACCGCAGGACCGCGCCCTTCGTCGGGGCCGTCGATCACGGCCAGATCGCCGGGGGCCATCTGGAAGACCTGCTCAAGGAAACCGGGGGCCGTGCCGGGAATGAACTGATCGCGCGTGATGTCGACCTCTTCGGTGACGGTCAGGCCCAGAGCGGCGAGGTCACCGACGGCGCCATAGTCGATCACCATCGTCTCGGCGCGGGCGCGCAGCAGGCGGGCGGTTTCGTCCCGCTGCCAGCCTGCGATGGCGGCATCGCGCACCTCGTCAAGCGTCTGCAGGCGGGGCGGCAGCTCCTCATCGAGGCGCATCGCGACAATGCCGCCATCGTCCAGTTCGATCAGCGCGGGATAGTCGTCGATCTGCAGCTCCTGCGCTGCCGCGCGGAAAGCCGGATAGGCGGCCACGCCCGCATCCACCTGCGCCGACCAGTCAAGCGTCCGCATTTCCATCTCGGTGTCGCGGGCCAGCTCTTCCAGCGTGGCGCCCCCGGCCAGCATGTCATCAATGCCGCTGGCCTGCGCCTCGATCACGCGGCGGGCGCGGTCGGGGGCGAGTTCGGCGGCCAGATCCTCGCGCACCTCCTCGAAGGACAGGCTTTGTGCGGCCAGAACGCCATTGACCCGGAACAGCGCGGGGCCAAGCGAGCTGGGCAGCGGGCCTGCGATACCGCCGACCTCTGCGGCAAAGACCGCATCGCCCGCAGCACCCAGATCGGCCTGCGAGACATCGCCAAGATCGACATCGGCCAGCGAAAGACCGCGATCCGCCACCAGCGTTTCGAAATCCGTCTCGCCTGCGGCAAGCGCGGTCACGGCTGCTTCGGCTGCCGCGTCATTGGCAAAGGCCAGCCGTTCCACAAGGCGACGTTCGGGGGTGTTGTATTCGGCGCTGCGGGCCGCGTATTCGGCGCGCAAGGCCTCTTCATCCACGGTGACCTGGTCCAGGATCATCTCGGGGGTCAGGGCGGCCAAGGTGATGCGCTTGGCCGCAGGGGTGGTGAAGAGGGCGGGGTTCGCCTCGTACCACGCCGTCAATTGCGCATCATCGGGCAGGCCCACCGGCTCTGCCAGTTGCGTGGCATCCACCACCGCCCAGGAAAATTTGCGCCGCTCGCCCGCATAGGCGATCAGCGTGTCCACATAGGTCTGAGGCATCACGGCGCTTTGCACCATCGCGCCTTGCAGCAGGCTGCGGGCGGTCTCGCGGCGCAACTGCTCTTCGAAACGCGCCTCGGTCAGGCCGTTCTGCTGCAGCGTGAAGCGATAGGCCTCGCGGTCGAAGGCGCCGTTCACCGACTGGAACGAGGGGATCCCGAGGATCTGTTCGGCCACGACCGCGTCGCCGACGGACAGGCCCAGGCGCGCGGCCTCGTTGTCAAGTGCAGCCGCCGTGACCAGCTGCGCCAGCACGTTGCGATCCAGACCGAAGGCCTGCGCATCGGCAAAGCTCAGCGGCTGGCGCGTCTGCGCCTCGATCGCACGGATTTCCTGTTGCAGCGCACGGGCATATTCGTCGATGTCGATGTCCTGATCGCCGACCGACCCGATCGAGCGGACCGAACCCGACAGGTTGACCGCGCCAAATCCGGCAAGGCCCACGATGAGCAGGGCCAGAAGGATCCAAACGAGTGTTTTCGAGATACCGCCGCGTGCCATGAAGCGCCTCTTTCCGGGTGTTTTTCAAAGTTGGAACTGTCTACGCGCTGCGCGACTGCGGGGCAAGGCCGGATCGGGCGATCAGGCCTTAAGCCCGGCCAGCCGGTCAAACAGGACCCCGATCCCCGCGCTGTCGACATTGGCAAAGGCGATGCGCAGGTGCAGCGCGCCATCCGGATCGCCCTCGGGCATGAACATCGTGCCGGGCAGGGCCAGAACGCCGGCCTCGCGGACCATGCGCTGCGCCAGCCTGTCGGAAGGCTCCTCGAAGGGATGCGCGACATAGGCGAAATAGGCGCCAACCCCGCGCAGATCCCATCCCTTTGCGGCCAGACGGGGAAAGCCCGCCTCGATCGCGGCGCGGCGCGCAAGGATCTCGTCCCGTTCGCCCGCCAGCCATTGATCCAGATTCCGCATCCCCCAGAGCGCTGCAATCTGGCCCAGCTGGTTGGGGCAGATCGTGACGGTATCGAGGAACTTCTCGACCTCGGCCAGCCGGGCAGGGCTGGCCAGCATCGCGCCGACGCGGTGCCCGGTCAGCCGGTAGGCCTTGGAGAAGGAATAGAGCTGGATCAGCGTGTCGTCCCAGTCGGGATCGGTGAAAAGATCATGCGCGGGCCCGCTGATCGAATGAAAATCGCGATAGGTCTCGTCCACGATCAGGGCGATGCCGTGCCGGCGCGCCAGATCCGCGAAGGCGCGGATCAGATCCGCAGGGTATTCGACACCTGCGGGATTGTTGGGGCTGACCAGAGTGATCGCGCGGGTGCGCGGGGTGATCAGCGCCGCCGCCTGATCGGGGTCGGGCAGCATGCCGGCCTCGGTCGGCAGCGCCACGGCCGTCACGCCGGCCATGTCCAGCCACATTTTATGGTTGAAATACCAAGGGGTTGGAAGGATGACTTCATCCCCTTCGGTGGTCAGGGCCATCATTGCCGCGTTGAATGCCTGATTGCAGCCCGAGGTGATGGCAACCTGTGCGGGCGTGACCGCGCCGCCATAAAGCCGCGCCGTGCGCGCCGCGACCTCGGCGCGCAATTCGGGTGCGCCCAGCACGGGGCCGTAAAGATGCGCCTGCGCTGTGTGCAACGCGGCCTCGGCCAGCGCCTCGCGCAGGGGCAGCGGCGGCAGATCGACCGGGGCCGCCTGGCTGACATTGATCAGCGGGCGCGCGGGCGGAAAATCCACCCCGTCCAGCCAGCGCCGCGCCTCCATCACCGGGGGGGCGAAGGTGGATGCGGTACGGGTCAGGGCCATGGCTGCTTTCCTTTGACGCCGCGCAGGCACAGAGCGCGGGATTGGATATTTGGAGCAAGAAGAAACAGGGCGCCTGCGCGCCCGGCGGCATCAATCGCGGCCGCGATAGGGTTCCACATATTGCAGCGCCATGTCCCACGGAAAGAAGATCCATGTATCCTGGCTGACCTCGGTGATGAAAGTATCGACCTGCGGCCGGCCCTTGGGCTTGGCGTAGACGGTGGCGAAATGCGCGTTGGGGTACATCTTGCGCACGATCTCGAGTGTCTTGCCGCTGTCCACAAGGTCATCAACGATCAGGATCCCGGTGCCATCGCCCATGAGTTTGGCATCGGGCGCCTTGAGCACACGCGCCTCGGACTGGGTCTGGTGGTCGTAGGACTTGATCGAGATCGTGTCGACAGTACGGATGTCCAGCTCGCGGCTGACGATCATCGCGGGGGCCATGCCACCGCGCGTGATGGCCACGACCGCGCGCCATGCGCCATTGTCGGGCCCGTAGCCCTGCAGCCGCCAGGCCAGCGCGCGGCTGTCGCGGTGGATCTGATCCCAGCTGATGTGGAAGCCTTTTTCATGGGGCAGGCGGTCGGTCATCGCATCACTCCTTCGTGCGGCAGGGATCAGGCGTCCTTGCGGCCGGTCACGGCATCGATATCGGGGGCGTCCACGGCCTTCATGCCCACGACATGATAGCCTGCATCCACATGCAATGTCTCGCCCGTCACGCCCGATCCCAGATCGGACAGCAGGTAGAGCGCGGATTTGCCCACATCCTCGATCGTCACGTTGCGGCGCAGGGGCGAGTTCAGCTCGTTCCATTTCAGGATATAGCGGAAATCGCCGATGCCGCTGGCGGCCAGCGTCTTGATCGGGCCGGCCGAGATGGCGTTGACGCGAATGCCGTCCTTGCCCAGATCCTCGGCCATATACTTGACCGAGGCTTCCAGCGCGGCCTTGGCCACGCCCATCACGTTATAATGCGGCATCACCTGTTCGGCGCCGTAATAGGTCAGCGTCAGGGCGCTGCCGCCTTCGGACATCAGCTTTTCGGCGCGCTGCATCACGGCGGTGAAGCTGTAGCAGCTGACATCCATCGTCATCAGGAAGTTGTCGCGGCTGGTATCGACGTAACGCCCGCGCAGTTCGTTCTTGTCGGAAAAGCCGATGGCATGGACCAGAAAATCAAGCTTTCCCCATGTCTTCTCGATCTCGGCGAAGGCGGCATCGACCGACGCCATGTCCGATACATCGCAATCGATCAGCGTCGTCACCCCGATGCTTTCGGCCAGCGGCGCCACGCGCTTGCGGAACGCCTCGCCCATGTAGCTGAAGGCCATCTCGGCGCCCTCATCGGCACAGGCCTTGGCAATGCCCCAGGCGATGGACTTGTCATTCGCAAGACCCATGATGAGGCCGCGCTTCCCGGCCATGAGAGTATTTGACATTGCTTTGTTTCCGCCCATGTTTGATGTTGTCATTCCTTTAGGGGATTGATGATGCTGCATCAAGTGCGGCCGGGCTGTTCCCGGCGCGGCCGGGACAGCGTCAGTGGCAAGTGCGCTCCGATTTTGTCGTTCGAGTAAAGCTTATGTGTCTTTAGATACGCCGCCCTGTGCTGGACGGGAACGTCCCGGCATGACAAATCTGTCCAAGTGGTAAAGAAAGTGATTCATGATGAGTGACCGTAACGGTATTTTCGCAGGCGACGATCCTTTCGCGATCGCGCGGGCCTGGCTGGCCGAGGCAGAGCAAAGCGAAATCAACGATCCCAACGCCATCGCCCTGTCGACCGTTGATGCCTCGGGCCTGCCCAATGCGCGGATGGTCCTGCTCAAGGAGATCGAGGCCAAGGCATTCGTCTTCTACACCAATTACGAAAGCGCCAAGGCGCGCGAGCTTGACAGCGCAGGCAAGGCGGCTTTCGTCATGCACTGGAAATCCCTCAGGCGGCAGATCCGCGTGCGCGGCCATGTCAGCAAGGAAGAAGGTCATCAGGCCGACGCCTATTATAAGTCGCGTTCTCTCAAAAGCAGGCTGGGCGCATGGGCGTCGCGACAGTCGCGCCCGCTGTCCTCGCGCACCGCGCTGATGGCCGAGGTCGCCAAGATCACGGCGCTGAAAGGGACCAATCCCGACCGGCCACCATTCTGGGGCGGATACCGGATCGACCCGGTCGAAATCGAGTTCTGGGCCGATGGTGATTTCCGCCTGCATGACCGGTTCGTCTGGCGGCGGAAGCCGGGGCAGGACGACTGGATTGTAGAGCGCCTAAATCCGTGACATTCACGTGACGTGAATGACAAGTCTATCCGATGAATAGTATTTATGGCTTGAAAGAGTCCCATTGTATACGCCATGAACAGGTCAGAGACCGTACAATGAATTGTGGGTGATGAAGTGACACATGATGTGACAGCGACCCGCAGAGTGGTTGGATCGGTTAAATGGTTTGATCCCGTAAAAGGGTTCGGTTTTGTGATTTCCGATGGGGGTGGCCCCGACATTCTGCTGCATGCCAATGTTCTTCGTAACTTTGGCCAGAGTTCCGTTGCCGATGGGGCACGGATCGAAATCGACGTGCAGGACACCGCCCGTGGTGTGCAGGCCGTGGAAGTGTTCAAGATCGAACCACCCGCCGGGGTTGAAGCGGCCATGCTGGCCGACTTCGAGGATATCGACCCTGAAGTGATGCGCTCGGCCCCGCTGGAGCCGTCCCGCGTGAAATGGTTCGACAAGGCCAAGGGGTTCGGTTTCGCGAATGTGTTCGGGCGCCATGAGGATGTGTTCATCCATATCGAGGTGCTGCGCAGGTCCGGCCTGGCCGATCTGCAACCCGGCGAGGCCGTATGCCTGCGGGTGATCGAGGGAAAGCGTGGCCGCATGGCCACCGAGGTCTGCGCCTGGGAGGCGGCCGTGAAGGCGCGTCAGGGATGATCCGTCGCGCGCTGCGTATCCTGACCGTGATATGCGGCGCCACCCTGGCCCAGGCGTCCCATGCAGATCCTGCTTGCCGCGCAGACACAGTGTTGCTGCGCGGCGACTGGGGGCAGGCCCGATTCTCGGTCGAAATCGCCGATACCCCCGAGACCCGCAGCAAGGGGCTGATGTTCCGCGAAAGCATGCCCAAGAGTGTGGGGATGCTCTTTGTCTATGACGCGCCGCAGCGCGCGACCTTCTGGATGCGCAACACCCTCATATCTCTGGACATGATTTTCGCGGACCGGCAGGGCGTTGTGCAGCATGTGCATCACGAGGCGATTCCTGGGGATGAGACGACCATCGACGGCGGGCGCGACATTCTGGCGGTGCTGGAGATCAACGGCGGTCTGGCGCGCGCCATGGGAATCGTGCCGGGCAGCCAGATGCGGCACCCGGCCTTTGCCGTTGAAGCCGCTGCCTGGCCCTGTTGAGGGCCGACCGCAGGCACTTGGCTTGATTTTGCACCTGATAGGGGCTTTTCAAATCCGGCCGCGCGGTTTAGATGCAGGGTCGGTTCGGGGCGTAGCGCAGTCTGGTAGCGCATCTGTTTTGGGAACAGAGGGTCGGGAGTTCGAATCTCTCCGCCCCGACCATGTCACATCACGCGGTACATGATCAGAGGCCTCCGGGCCGCGTCATGTCACATGGCCGTGCCGCCAAGGCGTTCCATCAGTTCCAGAACCTTGCCGTCCATCCGCGCGTCGGGATAGACCACATGCAGGGATCCGCCGCCGACCTGCGGCACATCCAGAAAACTTGCCGCACTCAGGATATGTCTGATCTGCCCATCCGCGTTGACCGGGGCGCTGCTCAGGCGGATCACGCTTTCGGGCAAACGCTCGAGCGTGCCGCCGTAGCGCAGGATCGCGCCCGCCGTCGCCTCGGGCGGCATGAGCATCCGGCACTCCACGACATTGGCTGCGGGGCGCAGCACACGTTCGGCCGGTCCGTCGCAGGTCGCGGCAAGCGCCTCGAGAAAACCGTCAGGTGGCTGTGCGAAGCTGGCGCGCAATGTCGGCAGGGGGCTGTCGGATAGGCGCGGCGGCGCCACCGGGGCGGCACAACCCGCAACGGATGCCGCGCAAAGGACGGCGGCAAGCGCGCGGGAGCGGATGAAAAAGAATCGCTGATCGTGCTGCATCTTGTGGTTGCCCGTGTCCTTTACGCACCATATGGCGGTCTGCCTGTTCCAAAGGCACAATTTCTGCAGATCCGGAACGGACTGAACCCTCTGCGTGAGAGATGGTAGGTAAGGGGTCCGAAATCAACGGGTTTCGACGCATATCCACAAGACTGTCCCCAGTCCTGTCCCAAGCCCCGGTCCCGCCCTTCGGCGGGCGCGACTCGGCTAAATGCGGGTCAAGCTGATTTTGTGCCCCAAAAAGCTAAATTCCTCGTTGACGATACGCCTCGATATACGTCAGATTGTGTGAGCCGGGAGAGAGACCCACTAGATGTTGTGTGCATAGGGCGGGTCACGGCGAGGGACAAAAACAATAACCAGATCGGGCGGGGCCTCGATCCTTCGGGATCGGGTCCGACAGATCCGAAGCGTTGGCCGCACTGGAAGCAGGGCGGACGCTGGGTGAGCTTTGCCTTCGACCTCTTTCGGTTTCGCGGTGTCGCGCATGAACGCGGGATCGAAATCGCAGGTTGATATACGGGGCAAGCCATGAAAATCGAGAGAAAATTTACCAAAGCCGGACAGGATGCATATGCCGAGCTGGAGTTCCGCAAGACGGCGTCGGAAATCCGCAATCCCGATGGAACGGTCGTTTTCCGCCTGGACGAGGTCGAGGTGCCGGAAAGCTGGTCGCAGGTTGCGTCGGACGTCATCGCGCAGAAATATTTCCGCAAGGCCGGCATTCCCCTGAAACTCAAGAAGGTCGCCGAAAAGGGCGTGCCCGAGTTTCTGTGGCGTTCGGTTCCGGCGGGCGACAAGGTCGACACCACCGGCGAGACCTCGTCAAAGCAGGTGTTCGATCGTCTGGCTGGCGCCTGGGCCTATTGGGGCTGGAAGGGCGGCTATTTCAGCACCGAGGAAGACGCCCGCGCCTATTACGACGAGATGCGCTTCATGCTGGCCACTCAGCGCGCCGCACCCAACAGCCCGCAGTGGTTCAATACCGGCCTGCACTGGGCCTATGGCATCGACGGTCCCAGCCAGGGCCATTACTATGTCGACTACCAGACCAAGGAACTGACCAAATCCACCAGCGCCTATGAGCATCCGCAGCCCCATGCCTGCTTCATCCAGTCGGTCAAGGACGATCTGGTGGGCGACGGCGGCATCATGGACCTCTGGGTGCGTGAGGCGCGCCTGTTCAAATACGGCTCCGGCACCGGCACCAACTTTTCCAGCCTGCGCGCCGATGGCGAGCGTCTGTCGGGTGGCGGCAAATCCTCGGGCCTGATGGGCTTTCTCAAGATCGGCGACCGCGCTGCGGGCGCCATCAAGTCGGGCGGCACCACGCGCCGCGCGGCCAAGATGGTCATCGTCGATGCCGATCACCCCGATATCCAGGAATACATCAACTGGAAGGTGAAAGAGGAACAGAAGGTCGCCAGCATCGTCGCCGGGTCGAAGATGCACGAACAGAAGCTGAACGCGATCTTCGCCGCGATCAAGGCCTGGGACGGCAGCACCGAGGATTCGGTTGATCCCGCCAAGAACCCGCAGCTGAAGGACGCGATCCGCGGCGCGAAAAAGGTCATGATCCCCGAGACCTATGTCAAGCGCGTGCTGGACTATGCCAAGCAGGGCTATGGCGCGATCGAATTCCCGACCTATGACACCGATTGGGACTCCGAGGCCTATGCCTCCGTGTCGGGCCAGAACTCGAACAACTCGGTCCGCGTCACCGACGCCTTCCTGAAGGCAGTCGAGAACGATGCCGATTGGGAACTGATCCGCCGCACCGACGGGTCGGTCGCCAAGACGATCAAGGCGCGCGATCTGTGGGAAGACATCGGCCATGCCGCATGGGCCTGTGCCGATCCCGGCATCCAGTACCACGACACCGTCAACGACTGGCACACCTGCCCTGAAGACGGCGCGATCCGTGGCTCGAACCCCTGTTCTGAATACATGTTCCTGGACGATACCGCCTGCAACCTCGCGTCCATGAACCTGCTGACCTTCTACAAGGATGGCCAGTTTCAGGTCGAAGACTACATGCACGCCACCCGCCTGTGGACCGTGACGCTGGAAATCAGCGTGATGATGGCGCAGTTCCCCTCCAAGGAAATCGCGCAGCTGTCCTATGAGTTCCGCACCCTTGGTCTGGGCTATGCCAACATCGGCGGCCTGCTGATGAACATGGGCCTCGGCTATGACAGCGACGAGGGACGCGCCATGGGCGCTGCCCTGACCGCCATCATGACCGGCGTTGCCTATGCGACATCTGCCGAAATGGCGGGCGAGCTGGGTGCATTCGACGGCTATGCCCGCAACAAGGCGCATATGCTGCGCGTCATCCGCAACCATCGCAACGCCGCTTACGGCGCCACCGATGGCTATGAGGCGCTGGCCACCAAGCCGGTTCCGCTGGATCACGCCAACTGCCCCGATCCGCGTCTGGTCGATATCGCCATGTCCTCCTGGGACGAGGCGCTGCGCCTGGGTGAAAAGCACGGCTATCGCAACGCCCAGACCTCGGTGATCGCGCCCACGGGCACCATCGGCCTGGTCATGGATTGCGACACCACCGGCATCGAGCCTGACTTCGCCCTGGTGAAGTTCAAGAAGCTGGCCGGCGGCGGTTACTTCAAGATCATCAACCACTCGGTTCCGGGTGCGCTGGAAAAGCTGGGCTATGGCTCGGCCCAGATCGAAGAGATCGTGTCCTATGCCGTCGGTCACGGCAGCATCGGCAACGCGCCCGGCATCAACACCACCAGCCTGATCGGCCACGGCTTCGGCCCGCGCGAGATCGAGAAGGTGGAAAGCGCGCTGGGATCGGCCTTCGACATCCGCTTTGTCTTCAACCAGTGGACGCTGGGGACCGAGTTCTGCCAGAACGTGCTGGGCATCCCCGCCGAAAAGCTGAACGATCCCACCTTCGACCTGCTGCGCCACCTTGGCTACAGCAAGGCCGATATCGAGGCGGCGAACGATCATGTCTGCGGCACGATGACCCTGGAAGGTGCACCGCATCTGGACCCGGCGCATTACCACGTCTTCGATTGCGCCAACCCCTGCGGCAAGAAGGGCAAGCGTTACCTGAGCGTGAACAGCCATATCTACATGATGGCGGCGGCACAGTCCTTCATCTCGGGTGCGATCTCGAAGACGATCAATATGCCCAATGATGCGACCATCGAGGATTGCCAGAAAGCCTATGAGCTCAGCTGGAAGCTGGGGGTCAAGGCCAACGCGCTCTATCGTGACGGCTCCAAGCTCAGCCAGCCGCTGGCATCGGCTCTGGTCGAGGATGATGACGAGGCGCTGGAGATCCTCGAAAGCGGATCGGCGCAGGAAAAGGCCGCCGTCATCGCCGAAAAGATCGTCGAGAAGGTGATCATCAAGGAAATCGCCCGTGGCCGCGAAAAGCTGCCCGAGCGCCGCAAGGGCTATACCCAGAAGGCGATCGTCGGCGGTCACAAGGTCTATCTGCGCACCGGCGAATATGGTGATGGACAGCTGGGCGAGATCTTCATCGACATGCACAAGGAAGGTGCAGGGTTCCGCGCGATGATGAACAACTTCGCCATCGCCGTATCCGTGGGTCTTCAGTACGGCGTGCCGCTGGAGGAATTCGTGGATGCCTTCACCTTCACCAAGTTCGAGCCCGCAGGGCTGGTGCAGGGTAACGACTCGATCAAGAACGCGACCTCGATCCTGGATTACATCTTCCGCGAACTGGCCGTGTCCTATCTGGATCGCACCGATCTGGCCCATGTGAAACCGCAGGGCGCAAGCTTCGACGATCTGGGCCGTGGCGAGGAAGAGGGCGTGTCAAACGTCTCCGAGATTTCGGAAACCGCGGCCTCGCGCAGCCTTGAGGTGCTCAAGCAGATCAGCTCGACCGGCTATCTGCGCAAGCGCCTGCCGCAGGAACTGGTGGTGTTTCAGGGCGGGCAGGGCGAATTCGTCCGCACCGGCACCGATCCGGTGGCGGCGCTGCAAACCCTGGTGCCCGAAACCAGCATCCGCGCGTCAGCCAGCGTGACGACGACCACGGCCATGGCCAGCGGCACCGTCACCATGGACGCGCGCACCAAGGCCAAGATGCAGGGCTACGAGGGCGAGGCCTGCGGCGATTGCGGCAACTACACGCTGGTGCGCAACGGCACCTGCATGAAGTGCAACACCTGCGGCGCAACAAGCGGCTGTAGCTGAGACGACTGAAGGGCGCCTCAAGGCGCCCCTCATCGACACGGAGGGGACTCCGCCAAAATCCTCTGGATTTTCGCTCTGTCCTCTTCGCAGGTTTCCGTCGGAAACCCACGTGATCCGGGGCAGGTGCGCTTGCCCCGCGCGGATCGGGACGCAGGCGAAACGTACCGAGCGGTTAACACACAGAGCCCGATCCGTGAGACTGGAGGGATGCTTGCATCCCTCCTTTTCCTTTTCAGACAGATGCTTGGGCGGCGTTCCTCATGCAGCCTTGCCGGGCGCTGCCCGCGTCAGCATCCCGAACAGGTCGCGCGGATCATCGGGGTCGGCCAGCAGGTCGAGCGGCAGGAAAAAGGGCGTGCCTTCGATCCGGTCGCGGATATAGCGCAGGGCGCTGAAATCCTCGATGGCAAAGCCCACGCTGTCGAACAGCGTGATCTGGCGCGCGTCGCGCCGCCCTTCGGCCTGACCGGTGATGACCTGCCACAGCTCTGTCACCGGATGATCGGCGGGCATCTGCTGGATCTCGCCCTCGATCCGCGTCTGTTCGGGATACTCCACGAAGATCGCCGCGCGCCGCAGGATGTCGGGATGCAGTTCGGTCTTGCCGGGGCAGTCGCCGCCAATCGCGTTGATATGCACGCCCGCGCCCACCATGTTGTCGGTCAGGATCGTCGCATATTGCTTGTCCGCCGTGCAGGTCGTGATGATCTGCGCGCCCTCTATGGCCTGTTCCGGCGTGGCGCAGGCGGTCACCTGCAGCCCCGAGCCGGCCAGATTGCGCATGGCCTTGGCGGTGGCGGCGGGGTCGATGTCGTAAAGCCGTACATGGCTGATCCCGCAGATTGCCTGCATCGCAAGGCACTGGAATTCCGATTGCGCGCCATTGCCGATCATCGCCATGGTCGTGGCCCCCTTGGGCGCCAGATGCCGCGCCGCCATGGCCGATGTGGCGGCCGTGCGGATCGCGGTCAGCAACGTCATCTCGGACAAGAGCACGGGATACCCGTTGTCCACCCGCGCCAGCATCCCGAAGGCGGTCACGGTCTGCAGGCCGGCGCGCATGTTGCCGGGATGGCCGTTCACGTATTTGAACCCGTAAAGGGCGCCGTCCGATGTGGGCATCAACTCGATCACGCCCACCTCGGAATGGCTGGCCACGCGCGGTGTCTTGTCGAAATGCGGCCAGCGGCGGAAATCATCTTCGATACAGCCGGCCAGTTCCTGCAGCACGCGGGGCAGGCCGATGTGATGCACAAGGCCCATCATGTGGTCGACCGAGACGAATGGGACCAGCGCCTTGTCGGATGGGGTCTGCATGTGGGGCTCCTGTCGGATTGAGTATTTGGGGCAAGATGAAGCAGCAGGTTCAGGCATAGGCCCGCGTCTGGCGGTCGAAGACGCGGCGACCAAGCGCCGAGGCCGCCAGATCGACCATCAACTGCGCCGTGCGCCCGCGATTGTCGAGGAAGGGGTTCAGCTCGACCAGATCGAGCGAGGTCATCAGCTCGCTGTCATGCAGCATTTCCATCACCAGATGCGCCTCGCGCACCGTGGCGCCGCCGGGAACCGTGGTCACGACGCCGGGGGCGGCGGCAGGGTCGATGAAATCCACGTCCAGCGAGACATGCAGCGCGCCACCGGCGGCGGCGACCTTGTCCAGAAAGACACCCAAGGGTCGGGCGATCCCGGTCTCGTCGATCTCGCGCATGTCGTGGCGATGGATCGCGCTGTCCTGCAGGGCTGCGCGTTCCGCCGGATCGACCGAGCGCAGCCCGATGATGCAGATGTTTTCCTGCGGGATCGGGGCGGCCAGCGGCGGAAAGCCGTCGAAGCCGCCACGCCCGGTCACATAGGCCAACGGCGTGCCGTGCAGGTGCCCAGAGGTGCTGCTTTGCGGGGTGTGATAGTCGCTATGCGCGTCCAGCCAGAGCACGAATTGCGGCCGTCCCTGCGCCTGTGCATGGGCCGCGACACCGGCCACGCTGCCCAGCGACAGGCTGTGATCGCCGCCCATGAAGATCGGCAGACCTTGCCCCATGGCGGATTGCGCGGTCGCTGACAGCGTTTGCGTCCAGCCGATGGTCTCGGCCAGCGCATGCAGATGCGCAAGCGCGTCGGCGGGTACGGTCACCGGGGCCGCGGCCAGATTGCCCCTGTCGGTGACCCGGTGGCCAAGATCGGTCAGCGCCTCGGCCAGACCGGCGGTGCGATAGGCGTCGGGGCCCATCAGGCAGCCACGGCTGCGCTTGCCGCTGTCGACGGGGCAACCGATCAGGATGATATCTTGCGGGGTCATGGGGGCCTCCTGTGCTGTTTCCAAGGGTATCATGCCATTTCGGGATGGAATGAACCTAACAAAATGATCAATATGGCCCAAGGTTGATCGAAACGGACAAGGGATGCGCCGAAATGGATGATACGGATCAGGCTTTGATCCGCGCGCTGCGCCACGATGCCCGCGCCTCGCTATCGGCGCTGTCGGATCAGTTGGGGGTTTCGCGCACGACCGTGAGGGCGCGGATGGAAAGGCTGCAGCGGCAGGGCGACATCATCGGGTTCAGCGTGGTCCTGAAGGGCGATGTGGCGCAGGATCCGGTGCGCGGCCTGATGATGATCGCGGTGGAGGGGCGCGGCGCGGACCGGATCCAGCGCCAGTTGACCGGGCTGCCGGATGTGCGCGCCGTTCACAACACCAATGGTCGCTGGGACATGATCATCGAGATCGGCACCGCAACGCTGGAGGATCTGGACCGTGCCCTTGCCGCCATTCGCCGCCTTGAAGGCGTGGTCAGTTCCGAGACGAACCTGTTGCTGAGCACCCGCAAGTCGGGGCGCTGACGCCTCAGCGGGCCGCGCGCAGTGCCATCAGCCAAAGCCCCGCAAGGCCCAGCGACACCAGCGCATTCCAGCTGGCCATCGACAGGCCGAACATCTCCCACGGCACCTCGTCGCAGCGGATCAGGGGCGCGGCCATGATCTGTGCGAACAGATCCTGCGCGGACTGATCCGCCACGCCACCCCCGCTGCAGGAGGCGGGGCCTTCCCACCAGCCACGTTCGACGCCCGTATGATAGGCACCGATCCCCGAAGTGGCGAGGGCCGCCAGCAGGCCGAGGCCCGCCAGCAATGCCGCAGGCAGCAGAGCCAGCGCGCCAAGACCGCCGATCCCGATCGCCGCAGCATGGGGCCAGCGCTGCCACAGGCAGAGTTTGCAGGGGGCCATGCCGCCGATATGCTGGAACGCCAGCGCGCCCAGCATCAGGGCCAGCGATCCCGCTGCGGCAAGGATGATCCAGTGGCGCGCGGTCAGTGTCACAGGAAGCGTACTCCGTAAAATCCGGCCAGCAGGATGATCACGAAGAGGGTGAACAGCAAGCCCAGACGCTTCTCGATGAAATCACGAATAGGTGCGCCGAATTTCCACAGCAGGGCTGCCACGATGAAGAAACGCAGGCCCCGCGCGATGATCGAGGTGACGATGAAGACGCCGAGGGGCATGCCGGTCCAACCCGACATGATGGTGATCACCTTGTAGGGAAAGGGCGTGATCCCCGCGATCAGAACCGGCCAGAAGCCGAATTCGTTGAAGCGGGTGTTGAAGGCCGTCATCGCGTCGCCCTTGCCAAGCGCCTCGAGGATCGGCTGGCCCAGTGTCTCGTAGAAAAGCGCCCCGATCGCATAGCCAAAGATGCCGCCGAGGACCGAGGTCACCAGCGCCACCCCCGCAATCAGCCAGGCTCGGTTCGGCCGTGCAAGTATCATCGGGATCATCAGCACGTCGGGCGGGATCGGAAAGACCGAAGATTCGATGAAGGACACGAAGCCCAGAACCCAGAGGGCGCGGGGATGTTGCGCCTGCCGCAGGGTCCAGTCGTAAAGCGAACGTATCATGCCTGCTGCCTGTCGTTGCGACCCTGCGCGATGCCTGGCCTGCGCCCTTGTTATGGCGGGGTGTTTACCTCTCCGGCAGGATGCCGGAAAGGGAAAACGCGTCTGCTGCTGCAGTTCCGGCGCGTTTTCGACTGGACGCAGCAGCAGACCGGCGATATTCCGGCAAGGCGCGATGCAGCCCGTGCGGGTGTGGCGGAATGGTAGACGCGAGGGTCTCAAACACCCTTACCTCACGGTGTGTCGGTTCGAGTCCGACCACCCGCACCACGGGCAGCGCGCTCCAGCCCCAAAGACTGCGCAAGGCGGGCAACGTAAACCTGCTGCAGGGTCATGCGATGCCTTTGCAATCACCAGCGTATCCGGCGTGGTACCTCCCGCGCCCCATTTGATTCGCCCGGCCGTGTTTTGGTTAACGATATGTTGCCGGATGTAATCGCCGATCCACGCGACAATTGGATCAGGATTGCGAACAAATGCCATCCGTGGGATGTTCACAAAATAGCCACATTCGGATCCGGGGGATTGGGCCCGTATTGTTGTCGATATGGAAACGATGCCCCGATGCCTCAATCGGAAAACATCGAGAAATCACAAATATTTCGGTGATTTGCGCGTTATATTGGGCTTTTCACGATAATTATTGTTGCCAGATTGATAGGTAAAATTTGGCTTTTGGGTGGCCTGGTCTGCTGTTTGTGGCGCGAATCCGGCTTTTTCGGACAAAACATATGTTGGTGCCGCCCCGCCGTTGGGGTATCCAAATGACATGCCCACTGGGGGGTATAAGTCTGTTGGCCACGGGGGCGGCCGCTGACCTGAGTTGAGCCCGAAAAGGGTTGCAAGGGGACGCTGTCGTAGCGGCCGGTGATGCCGGCCCGTTCCGCCGTGATGGTCGTGTAGAACCGCTTTTTGCGGCTTGTCGCGGTCTGCCTTCTCTTTGCGACCTCCTAGGCCACGATGGTGAGTTTCATGGCGTGTTCCCGACATCCGGGAACCACCTGTTTTGCGAGTTCGATCGGTCTGATCCCGGTCGCGGCTGAGGAGTAAGGTAATGACGGTTTCGGGTACAGACGGCGACGATTTCATCGACAACAAATATTCCGGGGATCCGGAAGGCGACCGTATCGATTCCGGTGACGCAACGCTGCCCGGCGCGCAGGCCGACGACGATCTGGTTCTGGCCGGTGACGGGGACGATACCGTTTTCGCCGGTGCCGGTGACGATGAAGTCTATGGCGAGGGTGGCAATGACCAGCTGTTCGGCAAGGCCGGCGATGACCTGATCTTTGGCGGTGTCGGTACGGATATCCTTTCGGGCGGCGCGGATAATGACACGCTTGACGGTGGCCTTGATGGCGACCTGATCTTTGGCGATTCCGGCAATGACATTCTCATCGGTGGTCTGGGGGCAGACACGCTTGACGGTGGCGATGATCGCGACACGATCATCGGAGCCGATCCAGGCGACATGATCGATGGCGGCGAGGGTGGCGATGATTTCGACACGCTCGACCTGCGCGGCAGCGGGCCGCTGGCGGTGGCCTTCGATGCGGACAACCCCGAGAACGGCACGATCACCTTCTTCGATGGCGCGGGCCAGAGCATTGGCACCGCGCGTTTCGTCAATATCGAGCGGGTCATCCTGCCAGATACGCCGGGTGACGTGACCCCGGTGGCCAACCCCGACACGGCCAGCACGCCCGAAGATACGCCGGTCGTGATCGACGTTCTGGGCAATGACACCGATCCGAACGGCGATCCGCTGACCGTGACCGTGGCGACTGCGCCCAATGGCACCGTCACGATCAACCCCGATGGTACGCTGAGCTACACGCCGAACGCGGATTACAACGGCCCGGACGAGATCACCTATACCGTGACCGACCCGGACGGAAACACCGCGACCTCGACCGTGGCGGTGACCGTGACGCCGGTGAACGACGCGCCGGTGGCGAACCCCGATGCCATTGCCACGCCGCTCGACACGCCCGTGACGCTGGATATCGTGGCCAATGACACCGATGTGGACGGCGATCCGCTGACGATCCTGGGCACGCCGACCTCGGCTGATGGCACCGTCAGCGTCGGCCCCGACGGGCGCAGCGTGACCTTCACGCCGAACCCCGGCTTCGTCGGCACCACGGTGATCGACTATACCGTGACCGATCCCGAGGGCCTGACCGCGACCTCGACCCTGACGGTGACCGTCACGGCCGATGACGTGACCCCGGTGGCCAACCCCGACACGGCCAGCACGCCCGAAGATACGCCGGTCGTGATCGACGTTCTGGGCAATGACACCGATCCGAACGGTGATCCGCTGACCGTGACCGCGGCGACTGCGCCCAATGGCACCGTCACGATCAACCCTGACGGCACGCTGAGCTATACGCCCGATCCCGATTACAACGGCCCGGACGAGATCACCTATACCGTGACCGACCCGGACGGAAACACCGCGACCTCGACCGTGGCGGTGACCGTGACGCCGGTGAACGACGCGCCGGTGGCGAACCCCGATGCGGTTGCCACGCCGCTCGACACGCCCGTGACGCTGGACATCGTGGCCAATGACACCGATGTGGACGGCGATCCGCTGACGATCCTGGGCACGCCGACCTCGGCTGATGGCACCGTCAGCGTCGGCCCCGACGGGCGCAGCGTGACCTTCACGCCGAACCCCGGCTTTGTCGGCACGGCCGTTGTGGCCTATACCGTGACCGATCCGACCGGTGCGACCGCAAGCTCGACCCTGACTGTCGTCGTGTCGGCGGGCGGACCTGACGGTATCGTCGAAGGCACGGCCGGCAATGACCTGATCGACGTGACCTATGACGGTGACCCCGAAGGTGACCGGATCGACAACGATGACGCCATTTCTCCGGACGTCGATCCCAATGCGGATCTTGTCTTTGCCGAAGGGGGCGATGATGTCGTGTTCTCGGGTCGCGGACCGGACGAGGTCTATGGCGGGGATGGCGCTGACTTCATCGACACCAGCGCACCGCTGTCCGATGCGCCGCTGCCCGACCTTGGCTATCCGGGCCTGTTCCCCGCCGATGCGGACCCCGAAAACGACCGGGATCTGGTCTTCGGTGGCGATGGCAATGACACCATCATCACCGGTGATGACGCGGATACCATCTATGGCGATGCCGGTAACGATGAGATCGACGGTGGTATCGACGCGGACCTGATCTACGGCGGCACCGGCGACGACATCATCGTCGGTGGCGAGGGTGCGGATACGATTTTCGGGGACGAGGGCGACGACCGGATCTTCTCGGGTCTGAGCCCGGCTTTCCCGGACGAGTTGAACATCCCCGATGCCACGGATCTTGTCCCCACAAATGGAACCGACCTTGTCTTTGGCGGCGACGGCAATGACACCATTTTCGGTGCCGATGATGCCGATGTCCTTTACGGCGATGCGGGCGACGATCAACTGTTCGGCGAGATCGACAACGACACCCTCTTCGGTGGCGATGGCGCCGACATGCTGGATGGCGGTGACGGCGATGACGTGTTGGAAGGTGACGCCGGAAACGATACGCTGACGGGTGGCTCTGGGTCTGATGCCCTGTTCGGTGGCGATGACCGCGACACATTCACCGGCGTTGGCCCGGGCGACGTGGTCGATGGCGGGGCAGGCGGCGACGATTTCGACACGCTTGATCTGCGCGGCTCGGCTCCGGCTGGCGGTTCGTTGAATGTCGTGTTCGATGACAACCCGGAAAACGGCACGGTCACCTATCGCGATGCCAGCGGTGCCGTGATCGGGACCGCCACCTTCACCGAGATCGAGACCGTCGTGCCATGCTTCACCCCCGGAACGGCCATCGCCACGATGCGCGGCGAACGCCTGGTCGAGGAGTTGCAGGTCGGTGACAAGATCATCACCCGCGACAACGGGATTCAGGAAATCCGCTGGATCGGGGCCAAGACCCTGCAGGCAGGTGACCTGATCCGCGCGCCGCATCTGAAGCCGATCCTGATCAAGCGCGGCTCGCTGGGCGAGAACCTGCCAGAGCGTGACATGATGGTCAGCCCCAACCACCGGATGCTGGTCAGCAACGAGAAGACCTCGCTCTATTTCGAAGAGCGCGAGGTGCTGGCGGCGGCCAAGCATATGACCGGGGCAGCCGGCGTGGCCGAGGTGGAGGTGCCAAAGGTCACCTATATCCACTTCATGTTCGACCAGCACGAGGTCGTGCTGTCCAACGGTTGCTGGACCGAAAGCTTCCAGCCCGGCGATCATACGTTGCAGGGGATCGGCAATGCGCAACGCACCGAGATTCTGGAACTGTTCCCGGAACTGCGCACAAAACAAGGGCTGGCGGGCTATCAGGCCGCGCGACGCTCGCTCAAGCGGCACGAGGCTATCCTTCTGGCACGCTGAGCACCACGGTTGCAGCTGCCCCTACCGTTTCTGACGGTTCGGGCATGACGGAGAAGGGGCAGGGGGCTGCGCCTTCTCCGAATAATCCGAAAGGCCCGCAGGACAGGTGTCTTGCGGGCCTAGTCATTTGGGCGCCCGTAAGGCGCAGGCCGTGAATGGCTGTCCTGAAAAACGTGACGCTCTTGCCTCAAAATGCGAGGAAGTGGCGCGGCCTCTGCCTTTGCCCTCAGGGGGGCATGCCCCCTTGCCGTGGCCACGCATTGGGCCGTAACGCACTGACCGGATTGACCTCTGGTCAAGGTTGTCTGACCCGGCGATGGCTTGTTGCGCGCAGCGGTCGCAATGCCGCAGCTTTCCTGTCGGCCCGGCACCCGTATTGCCCGAATTGAACCAAATTCGCGCCTTCATCACCTCTTAGCGTCTGTCATGGCTGAGTCTGTACGGGACATGATTTTCACCCTGCCAGTTGGGCAAAGGGGGATAAGCGGCCAGAGTGGAGTAATGAGTATGCTGCTTTTCATGGAAGGACCCCGTCCGCTGGACGATGGCACGCTTTTCATCGATGGTGCGGACAACGACCAGATTGCAGGTAACACGCTGCATATCACGGAACCGCCGCGTGCCGTCTGCGAAGGGTCCAACCCCGAGAACTGGACGGTCACGTGGCTGGACGGATCGGTCCCGACCTTCCAGAACACCGAAAACATCACCGATATCCCCTGTTTCACCGCGGAGACATTGATCAAGACCCGGCGCGGCGAGGTGCCTGCCGCGCAATTGCGCGTTGGCGACATGGTTCTGACACGCAATTGCGGCTATCAGCCGATCCGCTGGATCGGCACCCGCCGTCTGGATGCGGTTGACCTGCGGGCGAACCCCGCGCTCAATCCGGTTCTGATCCGCGCGGGGGCGCTGGGTGCCAATACGCCTGAGCGTGATCTGACCGTCTCGCCGCAGCACCGGATGCTGATCGGGGGCGGACGGGCGCAATTGTGGTTCGGCGAGGACGAGGTGTTCGTCTCGGCGCAACATCTGGATTGCCTTGACGGGATCGAACAGATCCGGCCGGATGCGGTGACCTATGTGCATGTCATGTTCGACAGCCACCAGATCATCAGCAGCGATGGCGCATGGAGCGAAAGCTACCAGCCCGGCGACCAGATCCGTTCGGGCCTCGATGCCGAACAGCGGGCCGGACTTTTCGCGATCTTCCCCGATCTTCGCGATGGTCAGGCCAGCCGCACCTATCAGGCGGCGCGGATCACGCTGAACCGGCAAGAGGTACCGCTGCTGTTCGCCTGAGCGCCTAGCGACCCGCGCGCCATGCGGCCCAATCCTCGGGCGTGTCCAGATCGGTGGTGGCGTGCCGGTCGGGCAGGGGAACGCGCCTGATCCTGTCGGCATGGGCGTGCAGCACGGCTTGCGCGCCCCTGTCGCCATCCACGGCCAGAAGGGCGGGAAACAGATCGGCGGGAAACACGACCGGGTGACCGGCCATGCCGCCGCTATCCTGCGCGCGCAGGATGGCATCGGCCTGCGCTGCATGTTCCGACAGCATCAGGGCGATGTCATCCGCCGTAACCTCGGGCATGTCGGCAGGCAGGATCATCACGGCGCTGCAGGCATCCGGCACCGCCGCCACCCCCGCGCGGATCGAGGCGCTCATGCCCTCGGCCCTGTCGGGCACGGGAACCGCAAGCACCGCCAGCCTGTCAAGGCAGGCAGCGCGCGGGTGATCCGGCGCTGGCAAGGCGCAGAGCACCGGCCCGCCCGCGACCGAGATCGCGCGCTCCAGCATCACCCGCAGGAGGGGGCGGCCTGCGACCTCTTCCAGCAGCTTGTCCCGCCCCCGCATCCGCGAAGAGGCGCCGGCGGCCAGGATCAGGATCGCGCAGCCCGTCACATCCTCAGCCCCGCATTCTGGCACCATCCGCATCGAACAGCGGTGTGGTGATCAGGCGCGCGGGGCGCATCTGGCCCATGATCTCGATCTCGACCTCAAGCCCTGCCACCGCGCGATCCGTCGGCACGAAACCCAGCGCGATCGATTTGCCCGCGTGATGCGCATATCCGCCCGAAGTGCAGAAACCCTGCACCTTGCCATCCAGCCAGATCGGCTCGTAGGCCACCACATCGGCGTCCAGCGCTTCGACCTCGAAGGCGCAGAGCTTGCGCTTGGCGCCCAGTTCGCGCTCGCGTTCGGCGGCGGCGCGTCCGATGAAATCGACGTTCTTCCTGAACGAGATGAAGCGGTCCAGCCCGGTCTCGGCGGCGGTATAATCCGGCGAGAACTCGTTCAGCCAGCTGCCAAAGAACTTGTCCAGCCGCAGGCTCATCATCGCGCGCATTCCGAAGGGTTTCATGCCGTGTTTCTGGCCTTCCTCCCACAGAACGGACCAGAGCGCGCGCTGCGCCATCGGATCGCAATAGATCTCATAGCCCAGATCGCCGGTGTAGCTGACGCGCTGCACGATGCAATCGGCCATGCCCACGGTCATGGGCCGCACATCCATGAAGGCCATGTCGCTGATATCGCTGCGCGTGCAGGCGGCCAGCACATCGCGCGCCTTGGGGCCTGCGATCTGGAACCCGGTCAGGCGGTCGCTGATATTCTCGACCGTCACGCCCGCATCCGCGTTCTGTTCGAACCAGCGTGTGTGATAGGCCTGTGCGCCATAGCTGGCGGTCAGCTGGAACCGGTCCTCGGCCAGGCAGGACACCGTGAAATCCCCGATCAGGCGGCCCTTGGGCGACAGCATCGGTGTCAGGCTCAACCGTCCCGGTTGCGGGATCCGGCCCGCCATGATCCGGTCCAGCCATGCCCGCGCGCCCGCGCCTGTCACCAGGTATTTGCCGAAATTCTGCACCTCGTTGATGCCGACGCCTGTCCGCACAGCCTTGACCTCGCGCGCGGTGGCGTCGAATGCGTTGGAGCGGCGGAAGCTGGGGGTCTCGAACCGTGGCTCGTCGCCCTGTGCGAAGTAATTGACCACTTCCAGCCCGTATTGCGCACCCCAGACAGCGCCCATCTTGTCGAATGTGTCATACATCGGCGTGGTCCGGAACGGACGCGCGGCCGGAAGTTCCTCGTTCGGATAGCTGATCGAGAAACGCTTCTGGTAGTTCTCGATTACCTTGGGGCGGGTATAGCCCGGCGTGGTCCAGTTGCCGAAACGCGCGCAATCCATGGCGAAGGTATCACGCTCGGTCTCGCCCTCGATCATCCATTGCGCCAGCATCAGGCCGACGCCGCCGCCCTGGCTGAATCCGGCCATCACGGCGCAGGCGGACCAGTAGTTGCGCATCCCCGGCACCGGACCCACCAGCGGGTTGCCGTCGGGGGCAAAGGTGAAGGGGCCATGGATCACGGTCTTCACGCCCGCGCGTTCCAGAATGGGGAAGCGACGATAGGCAAAGGCGATGCTGTCCTCGATCTTGTCAAGGTTGTCGGGCAGCAATTCATGCCCGAATGTCCAGGGCGTGCCATCCACCGCCCAGGGGCGGCAGGGCTGCTCGTAGAACCCGATGCACAGACCGCGCCCTTCCTGACGCAGATAGCTTTCCCCGGCAGGGTCCATCACATGCGGATGCTCGGTGCCGCGCTCGTAGATCTCGGGCAGGTCGTCGGTGACGATATATTGATGCTCCATCGGGTGCAGCGGGAAATAGACGCCCGCCATGGCCCCCACCTCGCGCGCCCAGAGGCCGCCCGCGTTCACCACATGCTCGGCATGGATCGTGCCCTTCTCGGTGACCACGTCCCAGGTGCCATCGGGGCGCTGGTTCGTCTCGATCACCTTGCAATGGGTCTCGATCGTGGCGCCGCCCATCTTGGCCGCGCGCGCATAGGCATGGGTTGTGCCGGACGGGTCAAGATGGCCGTCCAGCGGATCGTAAAGACCGCCCACGATGCCATCCAGATTGGTGATCGGCGCGATTTTGGCGATCTCTTCGGGGCCCACGATCTCGGTCTCGAGGCCCATGTAGCGGTGCTTGGCCCGTTCGGCCACCAGCATGTCGAAGCGTTCGCGATTATCGGCCAGCGTCACGCCGCCCACATGATGCAAGCCGCAGGACATGCCGGTGATCGCCTCAAGCTCCTTGTAGAGACGGATCGTATAGCCCTGCAACGCGGCCATGTTCGTGTCGCCGTTCAGCGTGTGGAACCCGCCCGCCGCATGCCAGGTGCTGCCGCTTGTCAGTTCCGAACGTTCGATCAGCATCACATCCGACCACCCCAGTTTGGTCAGGTGATAGAGCACCGAACAGCCGACAACGCCGCCGCCGATCACGGCTACTCTGGTAGTGGTCTTCATGAAAAATCCCCTGCTGGTTTACCACAGAGTTTGCCGGGTACGGCAAAAGGGCAAGCCGGAACCCGACATTTTTCTGTCGTAAAAGTTACGCTGGCAGCAAGGTCATGCGCAAAGCCAGGGGAATTGCGTCACAGATGCCGGATCTTGAGCTTGGTGATCCGGTTCGCCTTGCGCCCCGTCACTTCGAAGCGGAAGCCATGGAAGCTGAAGACCTGACCCACGGCGGGGATCATCTGCGCCTCGTAGATCACGAGGCCCGCAACGGTATTGGCCTCGTCATCGGGCAGGTTCCAGTCCATCGCGCGGTTCAGGTCGCGGATCGTCATCGCGCCATCCACGCTGAAATGGCCATCCTTCAGCTTCTGCACCGCGTGTTCGGCGGCGGTGTCGAATTCATCCGTGATCTCGCCCACGATTTCCTCGAGGATGTCTTCAAGCGTGATCAGCCCTTCAATGCTGCCGTATTCATCCACCACCAGCGCGAAATGCGTGCGACGGCGCAGGAACTGGCGCATCTGGTCGTCCAGCGTCGTGGTGTCGGGGATGAAATAGGGTGGGCGCACCACGTCGAGGATCTTGAAATCCTTAAGCCCGTTGGGCGAGGGCGCGGGGCCGAACATCATCTTGTGCATTGCGCGCAGCAGGTCCTTGGCATGGATCACGCCGACGATGTTGTCAGGCTCTCCCTGATAGACCGGCAGGCGCGTATGGGCGCTGTCCAGCAATTGCTGCAACAGATCCTCGGGATCGCTTTCGGCATCCAGCATCTCGATCCGGCTGCGATGCAGCATGATCTCTTCGACCGTACGCTCACCAAGGTCCAGAGCGCCCAGAATCCGGTCACGGTCTTCCTTTTGCACGACGCCTTCCGACTGACCCAGATAGAGCGCGCCCGCGATTTCCTCGCGCACGGCAAGGATATGGCTGTCAGGGTCGGTTTTGACCCCGAACAGACGCAGCACGCCGCGCACCAGCAGGCGCACCGCGCTGACCACGGGAGAGAACAGTTTCACGATCACCTGGATCGGCGCCGACACCTTGGCGGCCGCCGTTTCGGCATTGGTGATCGCATAGGTCTTGGGCAGCACTTCCGCGAAGATCAGCACCAGCAAGGTCATGACCAGCGTGGCCACCGCCACGCCGCCCTCGCCGAACAGCCGCGTCAGCAGGGCCGTCGCCAGCGAGGTCGCCAGAATGTTGACCATGTTGTTGCCCAGAAGGACCGACCCAATCAGCCGCTCGTTATCCTCGGTAATCAGCAGGGCGCGCGCGGCCCCCTTTGATCCCTTATCTGCCTGCGCGCGCAGCTTGCCGCGCGAGGCCGCAGTCAGCGCCGTTTCGCTGCCCGAGAAGAAGGCCGACATCACCAGCAACAGACCGATGCCACAGGCCGTGATCCAGAAAGCGGCGTCGAGTACCGAGGTATCCATTATTAAATCCCAAATAGCTTCACAGGGTTATGGTTAGCGCGCGACAAATCTTCAAGGGGCAGGGGCGTCTGGTCAATCGCGGGCCAGCGGATGATGCTCAAGCACCAGCGCGCTCAGACGTTCATCCAGAACATGGGTATAGATCTCGGTCGTGGCCACATCCGCATGACCCAGCAGGGTCTGGATCGCTCGCAGATCGGCGCCATTGGCCAGAAGATGCGTGGCAAAGGCGTGACGCAGCGTATGCGGGGTGACCTTGGCGGGGGAAATGCCCGCATGCACGGCCATGTCCTTGATCAGAAGGTAGAACCGATGCCGCGTCAGATGGCCCAGCCGCCCGGACGAGGGGAAAAGATGCCGTGAGGCTGGCTTGCCCTTGGCGCGGGCCGCATCCTGCGCGTCATCGCGCAGACCCAGCCATGCCGTCAGCGCCGCACGCGCCGGCGGCGACAGCGGCACCATCCGTTCCTTGCCGCCCTTGCCCATGATCAGCAGCATGCGCGGATCGCCCCGCGCCGCCGAGACGGGAAGCGAGACAAGCTCGCTGACCCGCATGCCCGTGGCATAGAGCAGTTCCATCAGGCAGGTGTTGCGCACCCGGTCGTCGCGGCGCTGTCCCATCTCGCGGGCGGCGCTAAGCAGGCGGTCGACCTCCTCGACGCTCAGCACCTTGGGCAGGCGCTGGTCGCGCCCCGGACCCGAAATCTGGATCGCAGGATTGTCGGTGCGCCAGCCTTCCTCGAAGGCGAAACGATAAAGCTGCCGGATCGCGGACAACCGACGCGCACGGGTGGATTTCGCAAGCCCCTGCGCATCGCAGTGGATCAGATAGGCTTCGACATCATCGCGACCGGCACCGGCGAAATCCGACCGCCCCTCCAGCCAGTCGGCGAAATCCTTCAGGTCGCGCCCATAGGCCAGCAGCGTGTTCGTGGCAGCCCCCAGTTCCGCCGCCTGCGCCTCGAGGAACGCCGAGATCCATCTTGCGCTGTCATGTGCGGTCATCGGCTCAACTCCGTGGTCCCAGCAGGATCAGCTGCAGCGCGGCCCGCCGCGCGGTATCCTCCAGTCCGACGGCACGCAATGTGGCGATCCCGCCCGCAAGATCCACCAACTCGCCCTGCGTGGCGCGCTGGATCATGCGGATGGTCTGCAGGATCGCCTCGCCCAGGCGTTGCGCGCGCAGCAACTCCACCTGCGCGGGCGGCGGCGTCAGGGCGGCAAAGCCGTCGCGGATGGTCACCTGCAACGCGCCTTCGGGCTGCATCCCGTCGACCTGCCCCCGCGCCACCGCCGTTGCAAAGCGCATCCCGGGATACAGGTCGCCCTTGTCAATGGCGGCGGCCTCGTAGTCGGGGCCCAGCAAGGCGATGCGATATGCCAACTCGCCCGCCGCCCCCTGCAGCGCGACCCGTTCCAGCGCGGGGCTGTAGAGGCTGGCAAAGGCCACGCCAAGGTCGGCCGCACCCATCGCCGACCAGACAACCGGCAGGCTGACCCCGATCGCATCCGTGTCGCCCGACCGGATGGCGGCGTCAAAGCGCTGGACCGCCTGCACGCGGTCCCACACCCCGCCCGAGGCGGCGGGTTTGCGTTCGGAATAGAGGCCCAGCAAGCGGTTCGGCGCAAGCGCGCCCGAACTTGCCAGACGTTCGGCCGCCTCGATCTGCGCGCGCCATCCGGCCGTGTCGCGCAGATCCGCGACCGCAAAGGCGCGCGGCAGCGGTGCGGTGATCAAGGGCTCGCCCAAGGCTTCGTACAGCCGGAATACCAGCGGGCTGGGGCGCACCGGTGCGCGCGGCAGCTCCGTGTCTTCCAGCAACTCGGGATCCATGAACCGCGCCAGAAGATCGGCCTCGATCTCGGGCAGGACACCCAGGGCGCGGGCGGTGTCCAGCGTCAGCATGGCCCCGTCCCAATCGCCCCGGCGCGCGCTGCAGAACACCTGCGCGCCATATGATGGCGACAGATGCGGCGCGCGCATCAGCGCGGCACAGGCGGTATCCTCGGCCCCCGTCAGCATCGTCGCATCAAACCAGCGCGAGAAAAGCGCCGGGGCCTCGGGGCCTGCGCGTTCCAGCAGCGCCTGCGCCGGTTCCACCGCGCCCAGCCGCATCAGCGCATCGACCCTCGCCTGCAGCAGCAGGCTATCCCTTCCCGCATCGGGCGGGGCATCGGCCTCGGCCAGAAGCAGCGTATACATCAGCCCCTGGATCGCAGGCAGGCCCAGCCGCCCCGGTTCACTGATCAGCGCCACCAGATCGGACGTGCGGCTGCCTTGCCAGAGCGACAAGGGCAGGCCCGATACCGAACTGGGCAAAAGGCCCACAGCATCAAGCCCCGCATCCTCCAGCGGGGTGACGGTGACATCGGGGATCTGCGCGCTGTCCACGACGGGTGGTTCCGTCAGCGGGGGCGGCACCATCGAGGGCAGGCGCAACGCGCCTTCGGCAAAGGGCGGCGCTGCAAGGCCGCGCCCCTGATCAAGCCAGTCGATCGCCGAAAGCGGCTGCGCGACGGGCTGGCTCAGCACGCTCAGCGCCGAAAAAGGGTTCTCCTGCGCCCGCGCGGGCAACACAAAAGCCAGCGCGCCCGACAGCGCCACAGCCCCGATCACGGCCGGCAAAGCCCGCGATCCGGCATTTGTCCGGTCAATCGGCATCAAGCGTGACCGTGGACCGGATCTCCTGCTGAGGGCGCGAAAAATCTTCGCCAAGATGAGGTCCGACATAGGCGTAAATGACAACACCGATTGCTCCAAGGGCAATGAGATAAAGCAGATATTTTAGAATGCGTCTCATGAAGTCCTGCCTGTCAGCCTCTGTGTGCGGGCCTGTTTGGGTCAAGTTATAACTGGCATTTTCCGCAAGATCACGTCATTCAGGCGTGAAACATCAAAAAACGGCGCAACTTGGCCGAAACAGGCATGTGATGGGCTGGAAACTGAAGAAGACCGTGGTTCTTGTGGGCATGATGGGGGCGGGAAAGACCGCCGTGGGCAAGGCGCTGGCGGCGCGGCTCGATGTTCCCTTTCTCGATTCGGATGCCGAGATCGAAAAGGCCGCGGCCCGCACCATCCCCGAGATTTTCGCCCGCGATGGTGAACCCTTCTTCCGTCTCAAGGAAAGTCAGGTCATCGAACGCCTGCTGGATGGCAATCACGGGATTCTGTCCACCGGCGGTGGCGCCTGGATGTCCGAGCGCAATCGCGCGGCGATCTCGGGGCGCGGGGTTGCGGTCTGGCTGGACGCGGACCTGCAGTTGCTGTGGCAGCGCGTGCGCCACAAGGACAGCCGCCCGCTGCTGCGCACCCCGGATCCGCTGGGAACGTTGCGGACGCTCTTCGATGCGCGCGTGCCGGTCTATGCGCTGGCCGACCTGCGGGTGAAGGTCAAGCCGCGCTACACGATCGAACAAACGACGGATCAGGTGGTCGAGGCGCTGCTGACCCGTCCCGATGTGCTGGAGGCACCATGACAAGTGAAATCGTCCATGTGCCCCTTGGGGATCGCGCCTATGACGTGCATGTGGGCCCTGATCTGCTGGCCCGGTCGGGGGAACTGATCGCGCCGCTGTTGCGCCGACCGCGCGTGGCCGTGATCACCGATGAGAACGTGGCCGCCCTGCATCTGGACAGCCTGCGCCACGGGCTGGCCGCCGAGGGCATCGCGATGGAAGCGCTGGTGCTGCCGCCGGGCGAGGGCACCAAAAGCTGGCCGCAGCTGACCCGATGTGTCGAATGGCTGCTGGAGCAGAAGATCGAACGCAAGGATGTGTTGCTGGCCTTCGGTGGCGGGGTGATCGGCGATCTGGCCGGCTTTGCCGCCGCGATCCTGCGGCGCGGTGTGCGTTTCGTGCAATTGCCCACCAGCCTGCTGGCCCAGGTCGACAGCTCGGTCGGCGGCAAGACCGGCATCAACTCGCCCCATGGCAAGAACCTTGTCGGCGCCTTTCATCAACCCAGCCTCGTGCTGGCCGATACGGCGGTTCTGGGGACCCTGACCGCGCGCGATTTCCTGGCCGGATACGGCGAGGTGGTCAAATACGGTCTGCTGGGGGATCACCAGTTCTTCGAATGGCTCGAGGCCAATGCCGCGCGTGCTGCGGCGGGCGACATGGATGCCCGGATCAGCGCCGTGACCCGCTCGGTCCAGATGAAGGCCGCCATCGTGGGGCGCGACGAAACCGAAGAGGGCGAGCGGGCGCTGCTGAACCTCGGGCATACGTTCTGCCACGCGCTCGAGGCCGCGACAGGCTATTCGGACCGTCTGTTGCATGGCGAAGGTGTCGCCATCGGCTGCGCTCTGGCCTTCGAGCTGTCATCGCGGCTGGGCCTGTGCTCGCAAGAGGATCCAAGCCGTTTGCGCGCCCATCTGCGCGACATGAAGATGAAGGTGGATCTGTCTGATATTCCGGGGAAATTACCGGACGCCGACGGGCTGATCGCCCTGATGGGACAGGACAAGAAAGTCTCGGACGGCAAGCTGACCTTCATCCTTGCGCGCGAGATAGGTCAGGCCTTCATCACCAGCGATGTGCCGCGCGATGTGCTGCACAAGCTGCTGACAGACGCGCTGGCCACGCGCCTCTGACGTCGGCACCGTTCTTCTTGCGTCAAATATCCTCGGGGGGATCGTCGAACATCGTTCGACGTGGGGGGCAGACAGCCCCCCATGCGCGTTTCAGCCCGCGATGCGCACCAGGGCATGGCGCTTCTTGCCCGCACTCAGCTTGATCGTGCCGGCAAGGCTGGCCTGGTCCAGCAGCAGCCCGGCATCCGTCACCTCGGCGTCGTTCAGGCGCGCGCCGCCCTCGGCGATCAGGCGCTTGGCTTCCTTGCCCGATGCGGCAAGGCCGCTGCGCACGATCAGCTGCACGATCGAAATGCCGTCGCCCACCTCGGCCGCGCTCAGGTCCAGCGTGGGCAGATCCTCGCCCACACCGCCTTTTTCGAACACCTCGCGCGCCGTGGCCTCCGCCGCCGCCGCAGCCTCTGCCCCGTGCAGCAGGGTCGTCACCTCACTGGCCAGAATGATCTTGGCGGCATTGATCTCGGATCCCTGCAAGGCGCCCAGGCGCTCGCATTCCTCGACCGGCAGATCGGTGTAAAGCTTCAGGAAACGGCCGGTATCGGCATCGGTGGTGTTGCGCCAGAACTGTCAGAAATTGTAGGGCGACAGCATGTCGGCATTCAGCCAGATCGCGCCCCCTGCGGATTTGCCCATCTTGCGCCCGTCCGACGTTGTCAGCAGCGGCGTCGTCAGGCCGAAGACCTGGGCATCGACCACGCGGCGCGTCAGGTCGATCCCGTTGACGATATTGCCCCACTGGTCCGATCCGCCCATCTGCAACTGCACGCCGTAGCGGCGGTTCAGCTCCATGAAATCATAGGCCTGCAGGATCATGTAGTTGAATTCCAGAAAGGACAGCGACTTGTCCGGGTCGTTCAGCCGCGACTTGACGCTGTCGAAGCTCAGCATCCGGTTGATCGAGAAATGCCGCCCGATGTCGCGCAGGAATTCGAGGTAGTTCAACCCGTCCAGCCACTCGGCATTGTTCAGCATGATCGCGCCGGTCGCGCTGTCGCCGTAATCAAGGTAACGACCAAAGACCTGACCCATCCCGGCGATGTTCTCGTCGATCTGTGCCGGGCTCAGCATCGGGCGCTCGTCCGAGCGGAAGCTGGGATCACCCACCTTGGTGGTGCCGCCGCCCATCAGCGTGACGGGCTTGTGGCCGGTCTTTTGCAGCCAGCGCAGCAGCATGATGTTCAGAAGATGCCCAACATGCAGCGATTTCGCCGTGGCATCATATCCGATATAGGCCGGAACCACCCCCGCGATCAGCGCATCGTCCAACCCTTGCAGGTCGGTGCAATCGGACAGAAATCCGCGCGCGGTGATGATGCGCAGGAATTCCGATTTCGGGCGGTAGGTCATCTCTCTTGTCCCTCGGTGGTTTGCGCGGCATGTATAATGACCAAGGCGGTATATGCAAACCGCTATTGAGGGCGGAAATGGCCGGTCTGGGCAGGGGTGCAGGAATGCGAGAAGCAAGGGTGATCCGCGCATTGGGGGCCATGTCGGGCACCTCGCTCGACGGGGTGGATGCCGCTGTGGTCGAAACCGATGGCGAGGTGATCGCGGCCTTCGGGCCTGTCGCCTATCGCGCCTATTCCGCGCAGGAACAGGCGGTGCTGCGCGCAGCCTTGGGCAAATGGCCGAATGATGCGGGGCTGGAGGCCGCGCAATCGCTGGTCGAGGCGGCGCATCACGAGGTTCTGTCAGGTTTCGACGGGGTCGAGCTTGTGGGTTTCCACGGACAGACCCTGGCCCATGATCCAGACGGGCGCGGCACGCATCAGCTGGGCGATGGCGCGGCGCTGTCCGAGCGGCTGGGCCTGCCGGTGGTCTGGGATTTCCGCTCGTCCGATGTGCGGCTGGGCGGGCAGGGCGCGCCGCTGGCACCCTTCTTTCATTTCGCCTGCGCCAAATGGATCGGGGCCACCGAACCGGTGGCCTTCCTCAATCTCGGCGGGGTCGGCAACCTGACCTGGGTCGATCCGGCTCACGCCCGCCCCGAGGAGGATGGCGCGCTTCTGGCCTTCGACACGGGCCCCGCCAATGCGCCGATCAACGACCTTGTGCACGCCCGCCTTGGCCTTGCCTATGACAGGGGCGGCCAGCTTGCCGCGCGCGGCAAGGTCGTGGATGGCGCGCTGGAGCTGTTTCTGGACGAGCCTTATTTCCTCAAGATGCCGCCCAAGTCGCTGGACCGCGACGCCTTTGCCGACATGCTGGATCTGGTGCGCGAACTGGATGATGCCGATGCCGCAGCCACGATGACCGCGATGGCCGCCGCCGCCGTCATGCGCGGGATGGAACATTGTCCCAGCCCGCCTGCGCGGCTGCTGGTCACCGGGGGCGGGCGGCACAATCCGGTGATGATGCAGATGCTGCGCGCGGGCCTTGATTGTCCCGTCGATCCTGTCGAGGCGGTTGGCCTGGACGGTGACATGCTTGAAGCGCAGGCTTTCGCCTTTCTGGCCGTCAGGGTCGCGCGCGGGCTGCCCACATCCTGCCCCACGACCACGGGCGTGCGTGCCGCGGTTGGCGGTGGCATCCTGAGTGGAAAGCGTTAGCGCTAACATTTTTTTGGTGCATGGGCTTTTGCAGCCATTGTGCCCCTGTTCAAGCATGATAGAGTCACGCCCGGACCACGCCGGCGCAAACCCCGGCGGGCACCGCGCAACCTGTTGAAACACAAGGGCTGTTCTGATGGCATCTCGGGTCATTCCGGTCGATCCTTTCGATCTGGTCATCTTTGGCGGCACCGGCGATCTGGCGCGGCGCAAGATCCTTCCGGCCCTGTTCCGGCGATATTGTGCTGGCCAGATGCAGCCCGGCACCCGCCTGATCGGCGCGGCGCGCGCCGAGATGTCCGATGCCGATTACCGGGAATTCGTGGCTCAGGCGCTGGATGAATTCGATACCGCCCATGCCCATGCGCCCGAACAGCGCGCGGCCTTTCTGGGTGATCTGCATTACGTGACGCTGGATGCGATGGGCGATGAAGGCTGGGAACGGCTGGCCGGGCTGATGTCGCGCGACCGGATCAAGGCCTATTACTTCTCGGTCGGGCCGGGCCTGTTCGGGCCGCTGGCCGAACGCCTGCACCGTCACGGGCTGGCCGATGAAGGGGCGCGGATCGTTGTCGAAAAGCCCTTTGGCCGCGATCTGGAGACCGCGCGCGCGCTCAACCGGACGCTGGCCCAGCATTTCGACGAAAGCCAGATCTACCGGATCGACCATTATCTGGGCAAGGAAACCGTCCAGAACCTGATGGCGATCCGCTTTGGCAACATGCTGTTCGAACCCCTGTGGAACAGCCAGTATGTCGATCACATCCAGATCACCGTGGCTGAAACCGTGGGTGTGGGCGGGCGCGGAGACTACTATGACCGCGCGGGGGCGATGCGCGACATGGTGCAGAACCACCTGATGCAGCTTTTGTGCCTGATCGCGATGGAACCGCCTGCCAAGTTCGACCCGTCTGCGGTGCGCGATGAAAAGCTCAAGGTGATCCGCGCGCTGGATCCGGTGGCCCCGGCGCAGATCGTGCGCGGCCAGTACCGCGCCGATGGCGACAAGCCGGATTTCCGCGACCATGTGGAAAACCCGTCCTCGACCACCGAAAGCTTCGTGGCGCTGAAGGTGCATATCAGCAACTGGCGATGGGCGGGCACGCCCTTCTACCTGCGCACCGGCAAGCGGTTGCGCGCGCGCACCTCTGAAATCGCCGTGGTGTTCAAGGAAGCGCCCCATTCCATCTTCGGGGCCGAGGCCGGGCGGCATCGCAACATCCTGACGATCCGGCTGCAACCCAACGAGGGGATCGACCTTGATGTGACCATCAAGGAGCCGGGGCCGGGCGGCATGCGCCTTGTCGATGTGCCGCTGGACATGACCTTCACCGAGGCGCTGGGACCCGATGCCGAGGATGTGCCGGATGCCTATGAACGGCTGATCATGGATGTGATCCGGGGCAACCAGACCCTGTTCATGCGCGGTGACGAGGTCGAGGCCGCATGGGCCTGGACCGATCCGATCATCGCCGATTGGGAAGCGGCGGGAACCGATCCTGTGCTTTACGATTCCGGCAGCGCCGGCCCCGAAGAGGCGCTGGCCCTGATGCACCGTGACGGCCGCCGCTGGAGGGAGATACGATCATGACCCTGAACGAATACCCCGATGCCGAGATGCTGGCGATCAACCTTGCCAATATCCTGGCCGGCAAGCTGACCGCGACCTTGATGCATGAGGACCGCGCGACGTTGGTCGTGCCGGGCGGCAGCACGCCGGGGCCGATCTTCGATGCGCTCTGCGATGCCGATCTGGACTGGTCCCGCGTCGATGTGATGCTCAGCGATGAACGCTGGGTGCCCGAGGACGATCCCCGCTCGAACGCGGCGCTGGTGCGGCAAAGGCTGCTGACCGGGCGGGCCGCCGAGGCGACGTTCCTGCCGTTCTATGCCGGTGGCGCCGATCCCGAGGACGTGCTGTCCGAGGTCGAGGCGATGATCCTGCCGCATCTGCCGATCTCGGTCGCCCTGCTGGGCATGGGGACGGACATGCATACGGCCAGCCTGTTCCCGCGCGGCGACAACCTGCGCCTTGCTCTGGACCCCGGCGCGCCCATCCTTGTCAGCATGCGCGCCCCCGGTCTGGACTGTACCCGCGTCAGCCTGAGTGCGCGGGTGCTGCGCGATGCGCTGAGCCTGCATCTGGTCCTCACCGGGGCCGAGAAACACGCGGCGCTGGACCGCGCCAAGCGCCTGCCACCGGAAGAGGCCCCGGTCGCAGCGATCCTGGACGAGGCCGAGGTACATTGGGCAGAGTGACGATGACATTAACGATTGATGCGTGCTGGTCACGCCTGGACGCCTTGAAACAGACCGCGACAGCGCGTCCGATCCTGTCGCTCTTCGACGACCCCGACCGTGCGGGCGCGTTTTCCGCCCGATTTGACGGGATGCTGTTCGACTATTCCAAGACCGCCATCGATGCGGCGATACGCGCGGCCCTGCTGGATCTGGCCAAGGCCGCGGATGTCGAGGCGCGCCGCGCGGCGATGTTCGCGGGCGACAGGATCAACGAGACCGAAGGGCGTGCCGTGCTGCACACGGCCCTGCGTGCGCCGGCGGATGCGGTCATCACCGTCGACGGTCAGGATGTGATGCCGGGCCTGCGCCACACGCTGGACCGGATGCAGGCTTTCGCCGATGCGCTGCGGTCGGGCCGGATCAGGGGGCAGGGCGGCGCGATCACCGATGTGGTCAATATCGGGATCGGCGGCTCGGACCTTGGCCCGGCCATGGCGGTTCTGGCGCTGGCACCCTATCACGACGGGCCGCGCTGCCATTTCGTGTCGAACGTCGACGGCGCGCATGTCGCCGATACGCTCAAGGGGCTGGATCCGGCGCGCACGCTGGTGATCGTGGCCTCGAAGACCTTCACGACCATCGAGACGATGACCAACGCCCGCACTGCGCGCGACTGGATGGCGGCCAGCGTTGCCGATCCGGGCGCGCAGTTCGTGGCGCTATCCTCGGCCACTGACAAGGCCGCTGCCTTCGGGATCGCGGCAGACCGCGTCTTCGGGTTCGAGGATTGGGTCGGCGGGCGCTATTCCATGTGGGGGCCGATCGGCCTGTCGCTGATGCTGGCCATCGGGCCTGCGCGCTTCCGCGAAATGCTGGCCGGGGCGGCCGCGATGGACACGCATTTCCGGCAGGCGCCGCTGGCGGAAAACCTGCCCGTTCTTCTGGCTCTGACAGGGATCTGGCACCGGCAGGTTCTGGGCCATGCCAGCCGCGCGGTGCTGCCCTATGATCAACGCCTGTCACGACTGCCCGCCTATCTCCAGCAGCTCGAGATGGAAAGCAACGGCAAGCGGGTGGCGATGGACGGCAGTGATCTTGCGCGCCCCTCGGGCCCGGTGGTCTGGGGCGAGCCCGGAACCAATGGCCAGCACGCCTTCTACCAGCTGATCCATCAGGGCACCGATGTTGTGCCCTGCGAGTTCCTGATCGCGGCCAAGGGGCACGAGCCGCAGCTTGCCCATCATCACCGCCTGCTGATCGCCAATTGCCTCGCGCAGTCCGAGGCGCTGATGCGGGGCCGCAGCCTTGACGAGGCGCGCGCCCTGATGACCGCCAAGGGGCTGACCGGGGCCGCGCTCGACCGTCAGGCGCGCCACCGGGTCTTTCCGGGCAACCGGCCTTCGGTGACGCTGGCCTATGACATGCTGACCCCGCGCCGCCTTGGCCAGATCGTGGCGCTTTATGAACACCGCGTCTTTGTCGAAGGGGTGATCCTTGGGATCAACAGCTTCGATCAATGGGGTGTGGAGCTGGGCAAGGAACTGGCCACGGCCCTGCAACCGCTGCTGGAAGGAGCTGATGCCGGGGCCAAGGACGGCTCGACCCGCGCGCTGGTCGGGTTTCTGACGGGGCATTGACCGGCGGCGATGCAACGGGGGGCTGCGGTGCAGGTTCACCCGTGCAGCGCCAGAAGCCAGCCACCTGCCATCACCAGTGTCAGAAGGGCAAGGGCGAGGCATTCGCCGCGCTGCAGCCCACGCCGCCGACGGGTGTGATATGCCCCGGTAGGGGTGGTTTGAGGATCAGCCTTGTCTGTGCCTGACGGTTGCATGGCGCCTTCCTTTGGAATCGGGGCCGGAGCCTGCTGCCACAGACACCCGACCCCGCCGATGACCGCCCGCCGCTGGAAGAGCCGGACAGGCGGTCAAGCCCTTGGATCACTTGGGCACAAGCACCCCGTTCACCACATGGATGACGCCATTGGACTGCATGACGTCCGAGATCGTGACGCGCGCGGCATTGCCGCTTTCGTCATAGATATAGAGGTTGCGCCCCTTGGCCTGCGCCGACAGCGCATCGCCCGAGACCGTGTTGAAATGATAGAAACCGTCGGCGCTGGCACGGGCGCGCGCGGCGATCTGCGCGGTGCTCATGTTGCCGGACACCACATGGGCGGTCAGCACCTTCTGCAGCATCCCGAGGTTCTCGGGCTTCAGCAGCGTCTCGACCGTGCCGGCGGGCAGGGCGGCGAAGGCGTCATTGACGGGGGCGAAGACGGTGAAGGGGCCGGGACCCTGCAGGGTTTCGACCAGGCCCGCAGCCTGGACGGCGGCGACCAGCGTGGTGTGATCGGCCGAATTCACCGCGTTTTCGACAATGTTGCGGGTCTCGAACATATCCGCGCCGCCGACTTGCGGATTGGCAGCCATGGCGGTGGATGCGGCAGTCAGGCTTGCGGCCATAACGAGCGCCTTGAAGGTATGTGTCATCGATATCTCCCTTTTCATGTGGTGCCCTGTCGAAGCGGGCATGTCACAGTCACGTGCGGGAGCAGCCTGGAGTTTCAGGCAGGTCGCATTTTTTTCGATCCCGCGATTGCGGGGAGGGGTCGGATCGCCTTCGGCGAGGATATTTGAAGCAAGAAGAAAGCGGCACGGAAAAAAGGCGGCCCCGCGCAGGCCGCCCCTTGTCGAGATGGGTTTTCCCCCGGTTCAGCGCAGGATCGAGCGGCCTGCGTAGATTGCCGTATCGGCCAGCGATTCCTCGATCCGGATCAACTGGTTGTACTTTGCCAACCGGTCCGAGCGGGCCAGCGAGCCGGTCTTGATCTGACCGCAGTTGGTGGCGACGGCCAGATCGGCGATGGTGGCATCCTCGGTCTCGCCGGAGCGGTGCGACATCACGTTGGTCATGCGCGCGCGATGCGCCATGTCCACGGCACGAAGTGTTTCGGTCAGCGTGCCGATCTGGTTGACCTTCACCAGCATGGAATTGGCGCAGCCGCGTTCGATCCCCATGGCCAGACGGGCGGGGTTGGTCACGAAGAGGTCGTCGCCCACCAGCTGCACCTTGGCACCCAGACGCTCGGTCAGCGCGCGCCAGCCGTCCCAGTCATCCTCGGCGCAGCCATCCTCGATCGAGATGATCGGGTAATCGGCGCAGAGTGCGGCAAGGTAGTCCACATTCTGGTCGCTGCTCAGGGTCTTGCCTTCGCCGGACAGCACGTAATTGCCATCACGGTAATATTCGGTGGCGGCGCAATCCAGCGCCAGACAGATGTCGTCGCCCGGACGGTAGCCCGCCTTTTCGATGGCCTTGAGGATGAAATCCAGCGCCTCGCGCGTGCCGGACAGGTTGGGGGCAAAGCCGCCCTCGTCACCCACGCCGGTGGCCAGACCCGCAGCCGAGAGTTCCTTTTTCAGCGTGTGGAACACCTCGGCGCCCATGCGCACCGCGTCGCGGATGGACATCGCGGCGACCGGCATGATCATGAATTCCTGAATGTCGATCGGGTTGTCCGCATGCTCGCCCCCGTTGATGATGTTCATCATCGGAACCGGCAGGACGCGGGCCGAGGTGCCGCCGATATAGCGGTAAAGCGGCTGCGTGGTGAAATCGGCAGCCGCCTTGGCCACGGACAGCGACACGCCGAGGATCGCATTGGCGCCAAGCCGCGCCTTGTTCGGAGTGCCGTCCAGTTCGATCATGCTGAGGTCGATGGCGACCTGTTCGGTGGCATCCATGCCCAGCAGGGTTTCCGCGATCTCGCCATTCACGGCGGCGCAGGCCTCGAGCACGCCCTTGCCCAGATAGCGCGCCTTGTCGCCATCGCGCCGCTCGACCGCCTCATGCGCGCCGGTCGACGCCCCCGAGGGCACGGCGGCCCGGCCCATGGTGCCATCTTCCAGGATGACATCCACCTCGACCGTCGGATTGCCCCGGCTGTCCAGGATTTCGCGGGCGTGGATGTCGATGATCGTGCTCATGGTGGCGTCCCTTCGGGATATGAAATGCATTGCGCGCGCTTTTAGAGGGCGCATGGCCCAAGGGAAAGGGGGCGCGCGGCAGGTTTGCGCTAACCTTTTGTGTATTTTCCGGGGTTTGCGCTAACCTTTGGTCGCGCGACCGGCGATGCGGCGCAGCCGCGCCTCGCGCCAGAAGGTATAGATGCCCGAGGCGACAATCAGCGCGGAACCTGCCAGTGTCGCCATGTCCGGCCGCTCGCCGAAGAAGAGCACGCCGAAACACAGCGCAAAGACCAGACGCGAATAACGGAAGGGCGTGATCACCGCCACATCGCCCATCCGCATCGCGGCCACGATCGCGTAATAGGACAGCACGCCAAAGGCCAGCGCCGCCGCGATCAGCAGCCATTCCAGCCCGTTCAGCATGCGCGGGGCATCGCCCGTGAAGGCCAGCATGCCCATGCCCGCAGGAACAAGCGTCAGGAACGCATAGGTCGACAGCTGCATCGACGAGATCGCGCGCGGCACCGTGCGCGTTGCCAGATCGCGCAGCGCCAGCCCGATGACCCCCATCACCGCGAAGAGCGAGGCGGGCTCGAAGGCGTCAAAGCCCGGCCGGATGATCAGCAGAACGCCCGCAAAGCCGACGAGGATCGCGCTCCAGCGGCGCCAGCCGACCTGTTCGCCCAGAAACAGCGCCGCCCCCAGCGTGACCACCAGCGGTGTCGCCTGCAGGATCGCCGAGGCTGACGACAGCGGCGTCAGCGCGATCGCCGTGATGAAACCCACGGTGCCGATCAGCTCGCCCGCGTTGCGGATCAGGACCGACCGCGCCAGCAGATCGCGCGAGAAAAGCGCATCGCCGCGCATCAGGGCCAGCACCGCAAAGACCACCGCACCGCCCGCACCCAACAGGATCAGCACCATGCCCAGCGGCACGCTGGCCGACAGAAGCTTGATGAACATGTCTTCGATCGCGAAGCCAAGCATGGCGGCGGTCATCAGAAGCGAACCACGCAGGTTTTCCATCGGTCAGCAGGCCTGTTTGTCGGGGGATGCCACGTCGCGGGCGACGTGGCCGGGGGTACTGACCGGATTAGTCCCGTGGTGGGGAAGGTGCAAGGGGCGGCGGCGTGGCGTCGGCGCGCGTCTCATGCGTGGCCGGTGTCAGGCCATAGCGGGCCACGAGGCGCCAGACATGCGCAGGCACCATGTTCTTGAGGCGCGCGGGATGGGCGCGGCGCAGGTGCAGGACGGTTTCGATCGCCTTCATCTCGACCCGTGTGCGGGCGAATTCCAGACCCCGCGGTCCGGTGCGCGGCTGCAGGAAGGACACAACGGGGCGCAGCCAGTCGGGCATGCGGCGCAGGGGCAGGCCGCCTGCGGCCCTTTCGGTATTGGCCAGAAACCCGCGCACCGCGCCTGCGCGTTTGCCCTTGTCGGTCAGGGGCGATGTCTGCAGCGCGCCTTTCAGCCGCGCCAGCATCTCGTCACCCCGCGCGTTGCGGCTGAGGATCCATTGATCCCCGTCGCCGCCCATGTAGCCCACGGTGATATCGGCCAGACGGTTGGTGTAATCGACGCAGGTCTTGCAGGTCATCGGAAAGAAGTCCGCAGGAAGCTGCGAGATCGGCAGTTGCAGGAACGGGATCATGCGCGCCTTGCGTCCATCGTCGAAACGCAGTTCGACACGGTAATCGGCACGAAACTCCAGATAGCTGATGGTGTCGGGGGCCGGATCCAGCAGCGACAGGAAATGATGGAAGCTGTCCGTCGTCGTATTGTCCGAACAGGGCGTGCCGATCACGTAGATCCGGTCGAACCCCAGTTCGGCCTCCAGCGCGCGCAGCGCATAGACCTGACAGGGAATGCCGATCAGCGCGATGCGCCTGTGACCGGCGGCGCGCGCGGGTTCCAGCAGCGCCAGCAGCGGTGCATAGCCCATGCGCATGCCGCGGCATTGCGCCAGCGCCTCGGGGTCTGTCACGATCACGGGCAGGGGTTTCCAGCGGTCGGCGGGGTCGGGCGCCATGGTCAGCACCGCCTCGACCGAGCCGTCCCGCAAGAGCTCCGCTGCCAGCGCCGTGGTGATGCCGGTCCATTGCGCGCCGGGGGCGGGTGGCGCAAGGCGCGCGCGCAGCATCTGGGTATAGGGGCCGAAAAACGCTTCTTCGCCCTGATCGGGGTCGGCTTGCCGGCCATGCGCGGCCTGCTCCAGCGCCGGGTAATCTGGTTGGATGAACTGGCAGGCGCGGCCACAGGCGCGCCCGTCACCCATGCGCGAGACACCGCAATCGGTGCATAATCCGGGACGTGCGGCCCCCGTCAGGACCGGGGCATCAAGGCCGTGGGAAAGGGGGGTGTCACGCGTCATGCCTTAGACCTAGCGCAGCTTTTCAGCGCCGTCAGGTCTTTTCCGATCCACGTTTAAGCGGAACCCCGTAAAGTTCCAGCTTGTGGCCTTTCAGCGTGTAGCCAAGGCGGCGCGCGATCTTTTCCTGCAGCGCTTCGATCTCGGGGTCGCAGAACTCGATCACCTCGCCGGTCTGCATGTCGATCAGGTGGTCGTGATGCTCGCGCGCGCCATCCTCGTAGCGCGCCCGCCCGTCGCCGAACTCCAGCTTGTCGAGAATCCCCGCCTCTTCGAACAGTTTCACCGTGCGATAGATCGTGGCGATGGAAATGCGCGGATCGATGGCCGAGGCGCGAGCATAAAGCTCCTCGACATCGGGGTGATCGTCCGAACCTTCCAGCACGGTCGCGATGGTGCGGCGCTGTTCTGTCATGCGCAGGCCCTTGGCCTCGCAGCGGGAAATGATCGTATCAGCCATGCGCCTGCCCCGTCGGGTGAACTCGGTCTTTCGGTAGCGCTGGGTTTAGCGACACCTGCGTCGCAGTTCCACCCTGTTTTGGCGCAGCGGGTTGACTTCTGCGGTCATGACGCGCATATGGCCTGTCAAGCAAGGTCCTCTGCCGCGTGAGCAGACAAGCAAGACCCCTGCGTCGGCCCTCGGGCCGTGGCGCGAAGGGCGGAACAGGACCTTAGCCGATTTTCCCAAGATCACGCGTGGGGATCAGCGCTGCGGCGGCTGATCGGACATGTCGTTCGATGGTCAGGCCCGGCGTGAAACCACGAGCGTTCCCGTTTCGGGACGCGCAATATCGTCATGCCGGATGCGTCCGCGTGGCGTAAAAGGACATGACGTTGAACGAATTTGAAATGATGGGCCTTCCGGCCAGCCTGGTGAAGCGCCTCAAGGAAACCGGCATCACCGAACCCACCCCGATCCAGAGCCGGGCGATCCCGCATGCGCTGGACGGCAAGGACGTGATGGGGCTGGCGCAGACCGGCACTGGCAAGACGGCGGCCTTCGGCCTGCCGCTTCTGGCGCAGCTGATGGCGGACCCCAAGCGCCCGATGGAAAAGCATGTGCACGGGCTGATCCTTGCCCCGACGCGCGAACTGGCCAAGCAGATCGCCGACACGCTGGCGGCCCTGGTCAAGGGCACGCCGATGAAGGTGAACCTTGTGGTGGGCGGTCAGTCGATCTCGGCCCAGGCCGGGCGTCTGCTGCGCGGCACCGATATCCTTGTGGCGACACCGGGGCGTCTGCTGGACCTGCTGGACCGGCGCGCCGTGCGTCTGGATGCCACCCGTTTCCTGGTGCTGGACGAGGCCGACCAGATGCTGGATCTGGGCTTCATCCATGCGCTGCGCCGGATCGCGGGCCTGCTGCCCACGCAACGCCAGACCATGCTGTTCTCGGCCACGATGAACAAGCAGATGTCCGAAATCGCCGCCGCCTACCTCAACAACCCGATGCGGGTCGAGGTGAGCCCCGCAGGCAAGGTCGCCGACAAGGTGACGCAAGCCGTGCATTTCATCGCCAAGGCGGAAAAGACGGCGCTGCTGATCGAACTGCTGGACAAGCACCGTGACGAACTGGCTCTGGTCTTCGGTCGCACCAAGCATGGTTGCGAAAAGCTGATGAAGACGCTGGAAAAGGCAGGCTATGCTGCAGGGTCGATCCATGGCAACAAAAGCCAGGGCCAGCGCGATCGTGCGCTTGACGCCTTCCGCGCGGGCAAGATCCGCGTGCTGGTGGCCACGGATGTGGCGGCGCGCGGCCTTGATATCCCGGACGTGAAGCATGTCTACAACTACGAGCTGCCCAACGTGCCCGAGAATTACGTGCACCGGATCGGCCGGACCGCACGCGCGGGCAAGGACGGGGCGGCCATCGCCTTTTGTGCACCCGACGAGATGAGCGAACTGCGCGACATCCAGAAGGTGATGAAGATCTCGATCCCCGTCGCCTCGGGTCGCCCGTGGGAAGCGCTGGATGCGCCGGATGCACCGAAATCGGGTGGCGGTCGCGGTCGCGGCGGCCCGCGTGGCGGTGGTCCGCGTGGTGGCGGTGCGCGTGCGGGCGAAGGCGGGACCAAGCCCGGCACCACCCAGCCGCGCCGCAGACGGCGGTCGGGCGGGGCCAAGCGCGGCCCCTCGGCCAGTCAGGCTGCATAAGACAAAAAAGGCACCCTTCGGGGTGCCTTTTTCATTGCGGCGGGCGCTTTGCGCGGATCAGCCTTTCCGCGCGATCTCGGCCCAGACCGGCAGGTGGTCCGAGGCCACACGCGCCGGCTTGCCCAGAAAGGCCCCCTGATCCAGTGCCACAAGATCATCGGACAGGGCGAAACGATCCAGCCGCGCGACCGGCCGTGCCGCAGGAAAGCTGGGCAGCCCCGGCAGAAAGCGCAGGCCCTGCGCCATCGTGTCAAGCGGCATGACGGATCCCCATTCGTTGAAATCCCCCGCCATCACGGTCGGCATGTGGCGCAACTCGCGCAGGCAGCGCATGATGGCGGCGACCTGCAGGATGCGGTAGCGCCGGATCAGGCCCAGATGCAGGCCGATCACGCGCAAGGGGCCGATGCCGGTGTCCAGATCGACACGGATCGCGCCGCGCGGCTCCAGCCCCGGCAGGTCCAGATGCGCCGTGGCCAGCAATTTCACATGAGGCCGGATCAGCATGGCATTGCCATGCCAGCCCAGTGACCCGCCCGGACGATGCCCTGCGGTGCCCACCGGCACGATGCGCCAGCCGTCATCCTCGATCATGCCATGGGGCAGGGCGGCGGGACGCGGGGGCAGGCGCTTGTCGGCCTCTTGCAGCACGACGATATCCGCGCCCAGCCCCTCGATCACCTTGAGGCTGCGATCGGGGCGGCGGCGCAGGTCCATCCCCACGCATTTCTGCAGGTTGTAGCTTGCAATTTTGAGACGGGATGCGGACATGCTAAGGATATAGCCGTCACGAAAGGGAGCGTCACGAGGTGTTTGCCGATCAGACATGGCTTGCCCGGATCATCTGGGGCCTGCTGGCGCTGTTCGCGCTGGATGCGGTGTTTCAGGGCAACTGGCCGCTGGCCTTCGTGTCCCTCGCCACACTGGCCCTGTCGCTGGTGCCGCTGTTCGCCGCCCGCTGGGCCGAGGTCGTGGTGCCGCCCTCCTTCATCGCGGCGATCGTGGTCTTTGTCGGCGGAACGCTGTTTCTGGGCGAGGTCTTCGACTTCTACAACCGGTTCTGGTGGTGGGACATGGTCATGCATGCCGGCAGCGCGATCGGCTTCGGCCTGATCGGATTCGTGCTGGTCTTCATGATGTTCCAGGGCGATCGCTATGCGGCCCCGCCCTTTGCCGTGGCCTTCTTCGCCTTCTGTTTCGCCCTTGCCATCGGCGCGTTCTGGGAGATTTTCGAATTCGCGATGGACCAGATCTTTGGCCTGAACATGCAGAAATCCGGCCTGATGGACACGATGGCCGATCTGATCATGGATTTCATCGGCGCGCTGATCGGGGCGGGGGCCGGATACGCCTATCTCAGAGGGCGGGCCAAGGGCGGTCTGATGGGGCTGATCGACGATTTCGTGCAGCGCAATCCGCGGTTCTTCAACCGTCATCGCAAGCGGCGCTGAGCCGCTGGCAGGCCTTGACGATACCCGTCGTTTCGCGTCCACTCCGCCGCATGGATCGCAAGGACAGGATAGACGCCATCGGGGCGGTGGCGCTGACGGGCTTTGCCACGGCCATGGCCTTCAATCAGGTGGTGATCAAGCTGGGAAATGGCGGGTTCCAACCCGTCTTCATGGCCGGTCTGCGATCCATCGGGGCGCTTGTCGTTCTGCTGATCTGGATGCGGCTGCGCGGGATCAGGCTGGAATTCAGCCGTGATACGCTGCTGCCGGGCCTCGCGCTTGGGGCGCTTTTCGCGGCCGAGTTCCTCTGCCTCTTCTGGGCGCTGGATCATACAACGGTCGCGCGCGCGTCGATCCTGCTCTATTCCATGCCGGTTCTTCTGACCATATCGGCGCATTTCCTTCTGCCCGGTGAAAGGCTGACGCGGCGGCGTCTGCTGGGCCTTGTGCTGGCCATGGGGGGCGTCGCACTGGTGCTGGCGCAGCGCGGCGGGGGACAGGCCTCCCTGATGGGCGATCTGGCGGCGCTGGGGGCGGCCTTTGGCTGGACCGGGATCGCGCTGGTGGTGCGGATGACCGCGATCCAGCGCGCAGCCCCCGAGATGCAGCTGTTCTGGCAACTGTCAGTCAGCGCCATCCTGCTGATGATCGCGGCCCCGCTGTTCGGGCCGCTGCTGCGCGATCCGCAGATCATGCACCTGTTCGGGCTGGCCTATCAGATCGTGGCCGTCGCCAGCTTCGGCTTTCTGTTCTGGTTCTTCCTGATGAAGATGTACCCCGCCTCAGGGGTGGCCAGTTTCTCGTTCCTGACGCCGGTTCTGGCCGTGGGGTTTGGCTGGCTCATTCTGGGCGAACAGGTCGGCCCCGCCGTTCTGGGGGGGCTGGTCCTTGTGGCCGTGGGCATCGTCCTGATCAACCGCAGACCGCGCGTCCCGGCCTGAGGCGCATCACGTTCCGCAAAAGGTCTGCGCCACGATTTCATGCGCCAGCGGCGGATGGGTCAGATCCTCATGGCCCGGCTGATCGGTGAAAGGATCGGACAGCACGCCAAGCAACCGCTCGAACGGGGCCATGTCACCTGCGACCGCAGCCGTGATCATCTCTTCGACGCGGTGGTTGCGCGGGATATAGGCGGGGTTGGCGGACAGCATCCGCACCTCGGCCCCATCCTCTTGCTGCAACCGCGCCTGAAAGCGGGCCTGCCATTGATCGAAGGCGGCGCGGTCCGTGAACTGATCGCGCGCGTGCCCTTTCGCCAACGCCCGGAAAGTATTGGTAAAGTCGGCCTGTCCCGCCTGCATCAGCGCCAGAAGATCGTCGATCAGCGCCGCATCGGCGGGATCGTCGCCGGTCAGGCCCAGCTTGGGGCGGAAGGCGGCAAGGCGTTCGGCTTCGATCAGCGCGGGCATGGCGTTGATCGCATCGGTGAACTGGCTGATCGCCGCATCGGTATCGGGCATCAGCGGCACAAGCGCCGTGGCAAGCTGCGCCATGTTCCACACGATCACCCGCGCCTGATTGTCATAGGCATAGCGCCCATGCGCGTCGATCGAACTGTAGACCGTGACCGGATGATAGGTATCCATATACGCGGCGGGGCCATAGTCGATGGTTTCCCCTGACAGGCTGGTGTTGTCGGTGTTCATCACCCCGTGAATGAACCCGACCGACAGCCATGTCGCAACCAGACGCGCCTGTGCGGCGATCACCTGCTCCAGCATGGCAGCGGGGCTTTCGGCCTGCGGGTAATGCCGCGCGCGTGTGTGGTCATAAAGCGCTTGCAACCCTTCCAGATCACGCCGTGCCGCGAAATACTGGAACGTGCCCACGCGGATATGGCTGGCGGCCACGCGGGTCAGCACGGCGCCGGGCAAGACGGTTTCGCGGTAGACGCTTTCGCCCGTCAGAACGGCGGCCAGCGCGCGGGTGGTGGGTACGCCAAGCGCATGCATCGCCTCGGACAGCAGGTATTCGCGCAGCACCGGACCCAGCCAGGCACGCCCGTCGCCCATCCGGCTGTAGGGCGTCTGGCCCGATCCTTTCAGCTGGATGTCGCGGCGGTGTCCGGCGCGGTCCACAACCTCGCCCAAGAGCAGCGCACGCCCGTCACCCAACTGGGGCGAGAAGCCGCCGAACTGGTGCCCGGCATAAACCTGCGCCAGCGGGGCGGCCCCGTCGGGCACCGCGTTTCCTGCAAAGACCGCCGCCATATCCTCGGGCGCGCCCGGCGTGATGCCCAGATCGGCGGCCAGCGCCTGATTGAAGGCCAGCAGACGTGGCGCGCGCACCGGTTGGGCCACCTGCCGCGTGTAAAAGCGCGGGGGCAGGCTGGCATAGCTGTTGTCGAAGGGAATATGCAGGGTCATGATCCATCATATAGGGCAGGGCGCGCGGGTTACAGTACCCGCGACATGAACATCGTATGATCGCGCGGGGCAAACCGCGCGCGGGTATAGAACGACTGGCTGCGGGTATCGTCGCGCGCCACTTCAAGATGCAGCGCGCGCACCCCGCTGGCCCCCAGCGCCTTGGCGATACCGTTCAGCGCATCGAAACCCATGCCGCGCCCGCGCACGGCGGGGCGTACGAAGATCTCGTCCACGATCCCGTCCAGCCCGCCATATTCGACCGACCAGCCGAAAGAAACCGCCACATAGCCCACCGGCGCGCGGCGCGGCCCGATCAGCCAGACCGCACCATGCGGCGATCCCTCCAGCAGCGGCAGGATGGCACGGGTGTGATGCGCGGTGTCGGTGTCATATCCCATCTCGGCATGGAATGACGCGACCAGCGGCAGGATGCGGTCCAGATCCTCGGGCGCGGCAAGATGCAACAGGCTCATAGGCGGGCCAGCCTTTCCGTCAGCAGGGCAAAGAAGCCGTCAGCGTCCACATGGCCCATGAACAAGGCATTGGGCGCGCGTTTTGTGACCCGCCACCAGTCGGCCACGGTCATGCCCATGGTCAGTTCGGACTGGGTCTCGATCTCGACATTGACATGCCGTCCGCTGAACAGATCGGGCCGGATCAACCAGGCGGTCACGCAAGGATCATGCAAAGGCGCGCCGAGCGAGCCATATTTCTCCTTGTCGAACCGTTCGAAGAACTCGGTCATCTGGGCCACGGCCACGCCCACGGGTGTGCCGAGGGCGCGGAACCGGTCGTTGCGTTCGGCGGTCACCAGCACCTTGTGCGTGACGTCCAGCGGCATGACGATCAGCGGCACGCCGGCGCGGAACACGATCCGCGCGGCTTGCGGGTCGACGTAGATGTTGAATTCGGCCGCCGGGGTGATGTTGCCCACCTGAAAATAGGCACCCCCCATCAGCACGATCTGCCGGATGCGCGGAATGATGTCGGGGGCCTTCTCCATCGCCATGGCGATATTGGTCAGCGGACCAAGAGGGCAGAGCGTGACACTGCCCGACGGCTCCGTGCGCAACGTGTCGATGATGAAATCCACCGCATGCCGGTCCTGCAGAGGCATCTGCGGATCGGGCAGCACCGGACCATCCAGCCCGCTTTTGCCATGCACATGTTCCGCCGTCACCAGATCGCGGCCCAGCGGGCGATCACATCCGGCAAAGACGCGGATATCGGGCCGCCCGGCCAGTTCGCAGATCATCCGCGCATTGCGCTGCGTCAGCGCCAGCGGCACGTTCCCGGCCACGGCCGTGATTCCCAGAACCTCGATCTCGTCCGGGCTGGCCAGCGCCAGCAGGATCGCCACGGCATCATCCTGTCCGGGATCCGTGTCGATGATGATCTTCTGCGGGGTGGTATGCAGGGTCATGGCCCGTCCTTGATGCGTGACGCTTGCCTGCGCCGGTCATGGTCTTCCGGCCTCAAGGTCCGGCCATGCCGGACCGGGCAGGTCTTGTCCCATGTATGGAAGCAAGCGCGCCGGATCGCAATCCATCAGGGCGCCCCGCGACGCCCTGATGGTGCGGACATGCGGTTTTCAGCCGGTCAGCTTCTGGCCGGTGTCGGGAACGATCAGATGCATGGTCTGGATCAGTTCCTTGAGCTTGGTGGTCGAGATGTTCTCGGTGCGCGGCAGATAAAGGACATCGCAATATTGCCGCAGATCGTCGAACTTGCCCTCCCAGTCGTCGCCCATCGCAAAAAGATCCACCCCATAGGTGGCGATATCCTTGGGTTTCTGTTCCCAGCAGGTTTCGGGAATGACCATGTCCACGTATTGGCAGGCCTCCAGCACCTCGACGCGGTGGGCATAGGGGATTGCGGTGCGCTTGCCCTTCAGGGTGTTGAACTCGTCGGTCGAGCAGGCCACGATCAGCCTGTCGCCCAGATCCGCCAACCGTCTGAGCAGGCGCACATGGCCCACATGGAACAGATCGAAAGTGCCATAGGTCAGGATCGTGCGACCGCCCGTCTTTGTTTTCTCGTTACGCATTGTCACTACCTTTATCGTTGCTGCCAAGAGCATCCATGAAAGCCCTGAAACGTCGGTTTGCGCGGTTCCAGGGAAATGCAAAACCGGGATCGGGCGCGCGCCACCCTTCGCCGTAATTCACCGCCAACATGTCCTCGGCCCTGGCGGGGATGGGCAGGCCGGTCACGTCGCAACGCGCCAGAGGCATCAGTGCATCAACCGGCAGGTCGCCGCAGGTATGCGGATAGACATGCAGCCGGCCATCGCCGATCCAGGCCGGAAAAAGGTCGATATTGTAGACGCCGCCCGACTGCAGCTTGAACACACCGGGGTTCGGCCCTTGCGCAGGCGACAGAAGCCCCGCCTCCTTGAGGCGCTGATAGGTGTCCTGCCAGGCGCGCGCGGCGCTGTCCTGATTGTCGGCCTCCAGCAGCACGGCCAGATCCACATCATCGTCATGCGCAATCAGGCTCTTGTCGCGCACAACACCCAGAAGCGTGCCCGAGTTCAGAAAGACCGGCCCGATGACGGCCTTGACCTTGTCCAGCATCGAGCCGACATCGGCCCAGATGCTGTCGTGATCCTGATTGTGAAAGCTCTGCGGGAAATAGATACCCTCAAGGGAATGGCCACGTTCGCCGGCGGCTTTCAAAAGGTCCGAGAAGCGTTCGAATTCCACCATCTGCGCTGCGGCCAGACGTTTCTTGTAAAGCCGGTACAGCGCCTTTTGCGCACGGCGCGGGCGTTTGCCCGCCCCGATGACCAGCATGATGAACGCCTCGAGGTAATCGGTCGAGAAGGCGTCGCCCCGCAGATCGGCAAAGGCCTCAAGCTCCTTGGCATGGGCGGCGGCGCTGAAGCCTTCGCGGGGCAGAACCAGCTGCGCCAGCGCGATATCGCGGATCTCTCCGACGCGCGCGTCGATCTGCCTGTCGGGCGACACATCCATCTTGTTCATCGTCTCTTCCCGCACCCTTACTCCTGGCACATCAATCACCATGACACCGTTTGGTGAAGAAATCGCGGCAAGCGGTGAAAATCCTGCTGGCATGCAGCGATGTTGGTCTTTCATGCATGAACGCGGCCTGTCGAACAGACCTTGCGATCAAAGACCCAACAGCCTTGCAGAACCTGTGAGCGGCCGCAATCTGCGCCCCCTCGCAGCTGCGCAAAGCGAACTGCCATATGCCGTCTGATGTACCATACTGCCCGACGTCTTCTTGTTTTTCAGGAAATATGGGGCAAAATCGGCCGCAGCGACACCATTAAGTGTCTCTGTCCGGTGCAAGGCGGATCTTGTCGGCGATGTGTTGCACGGGGGCCGCGCTTGGCGCGCGGGCACTGCAAGGCACGCCCCGATGGGACCCATCGCGATTGACCCGGGGAAAAACAGGCCATAGGCATGGCATCGGGCCATCGGCCCGCGCATGTTGTTTGTAAGGTCCTGGGAGCGTTTCATGGATAATCGTCGTCTGGCCACCGTCCTGAAGCGCGTCTTTTCGCCATACAAGCTGAGCGTCTACAAGCTGCTGCGGGAACGCGCGATCGCGGACTCGGCCAGCTATGCCGAACAGCATTTGTCCACGGCCATGATCTTTGCCAAGGACGAGGAGCTGTGGAACTACGCCGCCTCTGCCGCCCGGATCGAGGCGGGTGCGATCCTTGAGTTCGGCGTCTTCAAGGGCCGGTCGATCAACCATTTCGCGGGGCTCTTCCCGGATCAGACCCTGCACGGATTTGACAGTTTCGAAGGCCTCGCCGAGGACTGGACCGGCTATCATCTGCCCAAGGGCACCTTCAATCTGGATGGTAACCTGCCGACGGTCAAAGAGAACGTGACCCTGCACAAGGGGTGGTTCGACAAGACCCTGCCGGAGTTTCTGAAGACCAAGCCCAAGCAGATACGCCTGTGCCACATTGATTGCGACACCTATGAAAGCAGCCTTTACGTGCTGCAGAAGGTGGCACCAATGCTGGTCAAGGGCAGCATCGTCGTGTTTGACGAATATTACGGCTACCCCAACTGGCGCTTCGGCGAGTTCCGCGCATGGGCCGAGGTCTGCGCCGACAAGGGCATCAGCTACAAATACATCGCCTTCTCGGATATGCAGGTCGCGGTCGAGATCGAGTAACCCCGCCCGCCGTGTCTGACAGGCGGCATGCGAAAGGGGCAGCCCTTGGGCCGCCCCATTTCAGGTCTCGGTTCGGACGGATCAGCCGTCGAAATCCACGGTCTCGGTCAGGCGCAGCGCGGCACCGCGCAGCTTGGCCAGATCCATCAGGTTCACGTCATCGGCCGTGAAATCCCCCCAGCTTTTCACAAGGTCATCCGGCGCGATGCCCGGCGCGATCGGGTATTCCGCGTTCGCCTCGGCATAGATCTGCTGCGCTGCGGGTGAGGTCAGGAATTCCATCATCTTCAGCGCGTTGTCGCGGTTCGGCGCCGCCTTGGTCATCGCCACACCCGAGATGTTCACATGGGTGCCGCCATTCTCGAAGGTCGGGAAGACGATATCGACCGAGTTTGCCCATTCCTGCTGCTCGGGATCGGCCAGCATCTGCGCCATGTAATAGGTATTGCCGAGGCTGATGTCGCATTCCCCGGCCCAGATCGCCCGGACCTGCGCACGGTCATTGCCCTCGGGCTTGCGCGCAAGATTGGCCTTGAGCCCTTCAAGCCATGTCTTCGCCGCCTCTTCGCCGTGGTGGTGGATCACCGCCGAGGTCAGGCCCAGCGTATAGGAGTTGGTGCCCGAGCGGGTACAGATGCGGCCCTTCCACTTGGGATCGGTCAGGTCCTCGTATGTTGTCACCTCGCCATCGGCCACACGGTCCTTCGAGGCATAGATGATCCGCGCGCGGGTCGTCAGGCCCCACCAGTGACCTTCGGGATCGTGGTAGATGTCGGGCACATTGGCGCGCAGGATCTCGCTGTCGACGGGCTGGGTGAGGCCTGCCTCGACGACTTCGGCCAGCCGCGAGATATCCACAGTCAGCACCAGATCGGCAGGCGACCGGTCGCCTTCGGCGGCCAGACGCTCGACCATGCCCTTGTCAAGAAAGGCCACGTTCACCGCGATGCCGGTTTCGGCGGTAAAGGCATCCGTCAGCGGCTTGATCAGCTCGGGCTGGCGGTAGGAATAGACATTCACCTCCTGGGCAAAGGCGGGCAGGGCCAGGGACATTGCTGTCGCGCTCAGCAGGGCGGTGGTCAGGTGTCGGGTCATAACATCCTCGTTGGGGCAGTGTTTCGATGCGCCCTGTAAACTTGAGTTTTTTTGTCAGGTCAATACCTGAATGAAATAGTCGGGCAAAATTTGCCGACCCGATCCTATCCCGAACACGCCTTGTCCTTGCGCTTGGCCTCGTTCCACAACGCGTCCATCTCGGCCAGATCGGATTGCGCGGGGGATGAGCCTTTGGCTGCAAGCCGCTGTTCTATATGATCAAAACGCCGCACGAATTTGGCGTTGGCACCGCGCAGCGCGGCCTCGGGGTCGATATCCAGATGCCGCGCCAGATTGGCCATGACGAACAGCAGATCGCCGAATTCCTCTTCGATCTCGGTCTGCGACAGGGTATCGCGGGCCTCTGTCAACTCGGCGGCTTCCTCGACGATCTTGTCCAGAACCTGCGTGACATCGGGCCAGTCGAATCCCACGCGCGCCGCACGCTTCTGCAGCTTGACGGCCCGCAACAGGGCGGGCAGGCCCACGGCGACACCGTCCAGAACCCCCGCCTGCGCCGAGGCCGCGCGTTCCGCCGCCTTGATCCTTTCCCAGTCCCTGGTTTGCTGTTCGGCCGATTTGTCGCGGCTTTCATCGCCGAAGACATGCGGATGCCGCGCCACCATCTTGTCCGACACGCGCCGCGCGACGCTGTCAAAGGTGAACAACCCGGCCTCATCCGCCATCTGGCTGTGATAGACGACCTGCAGCAGAAGATCGCCCAACTCGCCCTCCAGCTCGGGCCAGTCCTGCCGTTCGATCGCATCGGCCACTTCATAGGCCTCTTCGATCGTGTAGGGGGCGATGGTGGTGAAATCCTGCTCGATATCCCAAGGACAGCCGGTTTCGGGATCGCGCAGGCGCTGCATGATCCGTATAAGCCGGGGCAAGCCCCCGTTCGCGTCATGGATCAGGCTGTCATCGGTCATTGCGGCGGCTCCGTATTTCAGGTTTGGTGCAACCGTGACCGCAACCGCCAAAGGAGTCCAGAGATGGCCGTGATCAACCGTATCGCCGGATATGCCGAGGACATGACCGGGTGGCGGCGTCATCTTCACCAGCACCCCGAGCTTGGCTTTGATTGCGTGAAGACTGCCGCCTATGTTGTTGAAAGGCTGAAAGAGTTCGGAATCACTGAAATTCATGAAGGCATCGCGCAAACCGGTGTTGTCGCGATTATCGAGGGTCAGGGACCGGGGCCCGTGATCGGGTTGCGCGCCGATATGGACGCGCTGCCCATCGCCGAGGAAACCGGTGCCGACTACGCCTCGACCGTGCCGGGCGTGATGCATGCCTGCGGTCACGACGGGCATACGACAATGCTGCTGGGGGCGGCGCGCTATCTGGCGGAGACCCGGAATTTCGCAGGCAAGGTCGCCCTGATCTTCCAGCCCGCCGAGGAAAACGGCGGTGGCGGCGGCGTGATGGTGGAGGAAGGCGTGATGGACCGTTTCGCCATCGACGAGGTCTATGCCCTGCACAACGCCCCCGGCTTTCCCGAAGGCGCATTCTATACCACGCCGGGTCCGATCATGGCTGCGGTCGATACGTTCCACATCAATATCAAGGGGTTGGGCGGTCATGGTGCGATGCCGCACGCCACCCGCGATCCCGTGGTCGCCGCCGTGGGCATCGTGCAGGCGATCCAGACGATCAGCAGCCGCAACCATTATGCGCTGGATGATCTGGTGATCTCGGTCACCCAGATCCACACCGGCAGCGCCGAGAATATCGTACCCGAAACCGCCTATGTGGGCGGCACGGTGCGCACCTTCGACAAGGCGGTGCAGGCCATGGTGATGGACCGCATGCAGGCGATCGTCACGGGGCAGGCTGCGTCCTATGGCGTCGAGGCGGAGCTGAATTACGAGGTCTGGTATCCCGCGACGGTCAACGATCCGGCGCGTGCGGCCTTTGCCGCCGGGGTGGCGGCGGAAGTCGTGGGCGAAAAGCTGGTGACCCCCGAAGCCGGGCGCGAAATGGGCGCCGAAGATTTCGCCTATATGCTGGAGGTGCGCCCCGGCGCCTATCTGTTTCTGGGTCAGGGCGAAAGCGCAGGTCTGCATCAGGCCGGCTATGATTTCAACGATGCGGTGGCACCGATCGGGGCGTCGTTCTTTGCCCGGCTTGTCGAACGCGCGGCCCCGCTCAAGAACTGAACCGCGCCGCCACCGGCGCGATCTCACCGGACAGATGGATGGAGTGCAGCAATGGCGCTTGAAGATGCCAAGACACAAGTAGATCAAGCCTTTACGCGCAACAGTTTGCGTGGTCTCAGCTTCGAGAACGCCTTTGGCGGGGCCACGTCATTCCTGCGCCGCCGCTATACCAAGGATCTGACGGGCGTCGATCTGGTGGTGACGGGCGTGCCTTTCGATCAGTCCGTGACACATCGCCCCGGAACCCGCTTCGGCCCCCGCGCCATCCGCGAGGCCAGCTGCCTGCAACCCTATGACCCGCCCTATGGCTGGGGCTATGATCCGCTGGGGCAGTTCAACGTCATCGACTACGGCGATCTGGCCTTCGACTATGCCCGCGTCAGCGACTTCCCCGAGGCCCTGCGCCAGCATTTCCGCACGATCCTTGCGGCAGGGCCGGGCACGGTGATGCTGGGGGGCGATCATTATTGCACCCTGCCGATCCTGCAGGCCTATGCCGAGAAATTCGGCCCCCTGTCAGTGATCCAGTTCGATGCGCATTCCGACCTCTGGGCCGATGATGACATGTCCCGCATCGACCATGGCACCTTCATGTACAAGGCTGTGAAATCGGGTCTCGTAGATGCCAGCCGCTCGGTCCAGATCGGGATTCGCACCGAATGCGATGACTATCTGGGCATGGAATACATCGACGCACGCCGCGTGCACGAGGATGGCCCCGCCGCCGTGGTCGCCCGTGTGCGCGAGGTGGTGGGGGATCATCCGGTTTACCTGACCTTCGATATCGACGCGCTGGACCCGGCTTTTGCGCCGGGTACCGGCACGCCCGTCTGGGGGGGCTTGCACAGCTGGCAGGCCGCCGCGATCCTGCGCGATCTGGCGGGCATCAATCTGGTGGGCGGCGATGTGGTCGAGGTGTCGCCCCCCTATGACACAACGGGGGCCACGGCTGTGGCTGGCGCCCATGTCGCGATGGAGCTGATCGCGCTCTGGGGCTGGACCCGGCGTTGATCCGACGATCCTGCGGTGAGGAAAGGTGGATGTGATGAAACTGCTGTCTCTGGTGCTTCTGGCGGTGCTTGGCTTCGGGCTGTGGGTGCGGCTGGCGCCGTCCGATCCCGCGCGCTGGCATGTGTCGGTGGGCGATGCCGGAAACCGCGATTTCGCGGCGGCTGCGGTGCGCAGCATACCCGCAGGGCCCGGCGACATGTCGCGGCTGGACCGGATCATCCGGGATACGCCGCGCACGGTCGTTCTGGCCGGCACGCCCGAGGAGGGGATGGTCACCTACATCACCCGCTCGCGCCTCTGGGGTTTTCCCGACTACACCACGGTCGAGGTGCGGCCCGGCATGATCGTCATCCATGGCAGGCTGCGCTTCGGTTCGTCCGATGTTGGGGTGAACCGCGCGCGGATCGACGGGTGGCTGGCCACGCTTGCGGCGGGGCGCACTTGACCGCCAGACGGCTTTCGGCAAGAGAAGCGGGATGATTTCAGCGGACAAACTCGAACAGATCACCCAGCGCTTCCAGTTTCTCGAGGCGAAGATGGCGCAGGGCGATGGCGACATCGCGGCCCTGGGGCGCGAATATGCCGAATTGCGCCCGGTGGTGGCCCAGATCGCGGCCTGGCGGCGGTTGCGCGACGATCTGGCCGAGGCCGAGGCGATGCTGTCCGATCCCGAAATGCGCAGCCTGGCCGAGGAAGAACTGCCGCAACTGCGCGCCCGCCTGCCCGAGATCGAGCGCGCGCTGCAACTGGCCCTGCTGCCGCGTGATGCCGCCGACGCCCGCCCCGCAATGATCGAGATCCGCCCCGGAACAGGCGGCGACGAGGCGGCGCTGTTTGCCGCCGACCTGCTGCGCATGTACCAGCGCCATGCCGAGGCGCGCGGCTGGTCCTTCCAGATCATCGAATTGCAGGAAACGGAACTGGGCGGCATCCGCGAGGTCGTGGCCCGGATCGCGGGCGAGGGGGTCTTTGCCCGGCTCAAGTTCGAAAGCGGCGTACACCGGGTGCAGCGCGTCCCCACGACGGAAAGTGGCGGGCGCATCCATACCTCGGCCGCGACCGTGGCCGTGCTGCCCGAGGCCGAGGAGGTCGATGTGACCATCGATCCCAATGACATCCGCATCGACACGATCCGGTCCTCCGGGGCGGGGGGGCAGCATGTGAACACCACCGATTCCGCCGTGCGCATCACCCATATCCCCAGCGGCATCGTCGTCACCAGCTCGGAAAAATCGCAGCATCGCAACCGCGAGATCGCGATGGGCGTGCTGCGCGCACGGCTCTACGACATGGAACGCCAGAAACTGTCCAATGCCCGCGCAGCCGACCGCAAGAGCCAGGTGGGCAGCGGCGACCGCAGCGAGCGCATCCGCACCTACAACTTTCCGCAGGGCCGGATGACCGATCACCGCATCAACCTGACGCTCTACCGGCTGGACCAAATCATGCAGGGTGATCTGGACGAGGTGATCGACGCGCTGATCGCCGAACATCAGGCGGGCCTGCTGGCCGAGATGGAGGGATGAGCCGGACCGTCGATCAAGCCCTGCGCGCAGCAGTGCAGGCGCTGACCGCCGCCGGTATCCCCGAGGCCGCCGCCGACGCGCGCCATCTTGTCGCCCATGCGCTGGGGGTGGCGCGTGACCGTCTGATCCTGATGGGTCCAGACCTCTTGCCCGCGGGGGCGCAGGACCGGCTGGACGCGCTGCTGGCGCGGCGCATCGCCCGTGAACCTGTCGCACGCATCATCGGGCAGCGTCTGTTCTGGGGGCGCGGCTTTGCCGTCACCCCGGATGTGCTGGACCCACGCGCCGATACCGAAACGCTGATTGCCACAGCCCTTGCAGGTGCAGCACCCGCGCGGCTTCTGGATCTGGGCACGGGCAGCGGCGCGATTGCGCTGACCCTTCTGGCCGAATGGCCGCAGGCGCGGGCCGTCGCGACCGATATCAGCCCCGCCGCGCTGGCCGTGGCCGCGCGGAACGCCGCTGCGCTGGGTGTTGCCGACCGTCTGGACTTGGTGCTGTCTGACTGGTTCGCGGCCATTTCGGGCCGTTTCGACCTGATCCTCAGTAACCCGCCCTATATCGCGGCAGACGAGATGGCGGGCCTTGCCCCCGAGGTCTTGCTGCATGATCCCGCCATGGCCCTCAGCCCCGGTGGTGACGGGCTGGCCCCCTATCGCATCATCGCGGCGCAAGCGGCCGCGCATCTGCTGCCCGATGGCCGCGTGATGGTCGAAATCGGCTGGACGCAGGGCGCCAGCGTGCATGACATCTTTGCCGCAGCTGGCTGGCGCGATCTGCGCCTGATCCGCGACATGGAGGGGCGCGACCGTGTCCTGAGCGCGCGGATCCCTGCTGATCCGGCTGAAATGTCACGAAAATAGCGATAATTCGCCCTGGGCTGCCGCTTTCCTCTTGTCATGAGCGCGTGGTCATGTTTACTCAGTCCCAGTTGAGACGCAGGACGCCACCCATGCTGTCCCGCTCGACGCCAAGCCAAAAATAGCGTGGACCCGGTTTTTAAAGACAGAACGCATGAGGCGTGAAGCGGGTCGCACGAAGCCAGAAGACGAAGGCTGACAGCTACACATGAGATCATCCAAATCCAGGTCGCGCAAGTCGGGCCGTAGTAATGCCCCCAACCGCAGTGTCGGGAACATCATCAACCGGGTTTTCGACAGCTCGGGTCCCGAGGGCAAGGTCCGCGGCACGCCGCAACAGATCATTGACAAGTACAACCAGCTGGCGCGCGATGCGCAGCTTGGCAATGACCGCGTGGCGATGGAGAATTTCCAGCAACATGCCGAGCATTACCTGCGGCTTCTGGCCGAGGCGCAGCGCGAGATCGATCAGCGCCGCGAGCAGCAGGAACGCGAGAATCGCGACCGCCAGTCCGAGCGTGATCAACAGCAGGCGCAACAGGGCCAGCGCGACCAGTCGCGTGATCAGGGCCGGGATCAAGGCCGGGAACAAGGCCGCGATCAGGCGCGCGACCAGCGCGACCAGCCCCGCGAGCGTCAGCCGCGTCAGGATCAGGACGCGGCCGAACACGCCGCCGAACAACCCGCCGAACAGCGCCGCGATACGCGCCGCCACGACCAGTCCGACCGGGACGAAGGGCCATCGCAGGATGTTCTGGACCTTGAGGGTGACAGCGGCCTTGTCGACACACCCGAAAGCAAGTCCGAGCAACCAGCCGCCAAGCCCGCCGGCCGCGCCCGCGGCGAAGCGCGCGCCAAGCCGCAGGGCGACGACCAGCCCAAGCCGAAACCCCGCAGCCGCGCCCCGCGCAAGCCGCGCGAACCGCGGCCCGAGGGTGGTGATACACCGGGATCATCCGAAGCCGCCGAATAAGGCTGCTCTCTTGCAGGCCATTGAAAAAGGCGCGCCGCTGGGATCAGTGGCGCGCCTTTTGCCTTGCAGGCGGTGTGGCCCCGGTCCGGACGCCCGCGCTCAGCGCGCGGCCTTGACCGATCGGGCCAGCGCACAGAACTGTTCCAGCCCCACGGTTTCGGCGCGGTCCGTGGGCTTGATCCCCGCCGCGATCAGATGATCCTCAAGGTCGGGCACAAGCCCTTTGCAGGCGGCGCGCATCATCTTGCGCCGCTGGTTGAAGGCCATCGCGATCACCTGTTCCAGCACCTTCGGATCGGCCGGATAGCGTGGCGCGGGCAGGGCCGTCAGATGCACCACGGCGCTGGACACCTTGGGCGGCGGGCTGAAGGCCTCGGGCGGCAGGTTCAGCACGATCCGCGCCTCGCAGCGCCATTGCGCCAGCAGGGCCAGACGACCATAGGCCTTGCCGCCGGGCTGCGCCACGATCCGCTCGGCCACCTCGCGCTGGAACATCAGGGTCAGGCTCTCCCAGAAGGGCGGCCATGCGGGCGGCGTCAGCCAACGGATCAGAAGCTCGGTCCCGACATTATAGGGCAGGTTCGCCGCCACCCGGATCGGCGGGGTCAGATGCGCCAGCGGATCGACCTCCAGCGCATCGCCAAGGATCACCTGCAACCGGCCCGGATAGGCGGCGGCGATCTCGTCCAGCGCGGGGATGCAGCGAGGATCCTTTTCGATGGCCAGCACCCGCCGCGCCCCTTCGGCCAGCAGCCCGCGCGTCAGCCCGCCCGGACCGGGCCCCACTTCCAGCACATCGCAGGCGCTCAGATCGCCTGCCTGTCGCGCGATCTTCGCGGTCAGGTTCAGATCCAGCAGGAAATTCTGCCCCAGCGCCTTTTTCGCCGCGATGCCATGGGTCTCGATCACCTGACGCAGCGGCGGAAGTGTGTCGATCCCGCTCATGTTTTCATCTTGCCAGAAATACTCATCTTGCGGCCCGTGCCTGCACCATCACATCCGCCATTTTCAGCGCCGCAATCAACGAGGACGGATCGGCGATGCCTTGCCCCGCGATGTCGAAGGCGGTGCCGTGATCGGGTGAGGTGCGGATGAAGGGCAGGCCCAGCGTGACATTCACGCCGCCCGCGAAATCAAGCGTCTTGATCGGGATCAGCGCCTGATCGTGATACATGCAGATCGCCGCGTCATAGCGCGCCCGCGCACCGGCATGGAACATCGTATCGGCCGACATCGGCCCCGCGATGTCCAGACCCTCGGCCCGCAGCGCCTCGAGCACGGGGATGATCATCTCGATCTCCTCATGCCCCATCGCGCCGCCTTCGCCCGCATGCGGGTTCAGCCCCGCCACGGCAAGGCGAGGATTGGCCAGCCCGAAATCGCGCCGCAAGCCAGCATGGGTGATCAGGATCGTATCGGTCAGAAGTGCTGCCGTCAGCGCCTGCGGCACCTCGGCCAGCGGGATGTGGATCGTCACCGGCACCACGCGCAGCGCATCGCAGGCCAGCATCATCACCACCCGGTCCACACCCGCAAGGGCCGCCAGATATTCGGTATGCCCCGGATAGGCGAAACCGGCCCCGTCCTTCAGGGCCTTCTTGTGGATCGGCGCGGTGCAGATTGCCGCGGCCTCGCCCGCTTGCACAAGTGCCACCCCGCGGGCGATGGATTCGATCACGCCCTGCGCATTCGCCGGATCAGGCTGGCCCGGTATGGCGGGAGCGGCAAAGGGCAGGGCCAGCACCGGCAGGGCTGTGCGGCTGACATCCACCGCTTGCGAAGGCGTCTCGATGATCTGCAGAGGCGTGCCTGCGGGCAGGTGACGCGGATCACCGATCCAGAAAAACGGCAGGCTGCCCCTGAGGGCCTGCCACGCGGCAGCCGCGATCTCGGGGCCGATACCGGCGGGTTCGCCGCAACTCAGCGCGATGGGGGCCGTCATTGCGGGATGATGCGGGCGTCGGACAAAAGCTGCGCCAGATAGCCGCTGGCATAGGACTCAAGCCGCTGGCCGCGCAACTGGTTGGTCACCTGCTCGCGCGAGGCGTCCTCGGCCCCTGCGGCAGTGCGACCGCAGAGCATCAGCACCATCAGCGCCTCGCCCCCGTCGGCGGCAGGCCGCGTCAGGTTGGCCGAAATTTCGCCCCGGTCCAGCTTGGCCAGTTCCAGCGCCACATCGCGCGGCAGATCGGCAGGCGTGCTGGCAAGGCGCTGCAACACCTCTTCGGGTTGCCCCTTTGCCAATCCGTAAAGATCGTTGCAGGTATCCACGGTGGCGCGGATCTGCGCAACCTGGGCCAGGTTTGCCTCGGTCCGCCCGCCGGGCAGGTAATAGGCGGCATAATCGATGGCCGAGAATTCCGGCGTGGTCACGCCGGTTTCCTGAATGCCGCGCAGTTGGAACAGGGCAATGGCCCCCTCCAGCGGGATCGGCTGCGTGACCTCGCCCACGGCCAGACCCAGAATGACGGGCCGCAGCGGGGCGGGCAGGTTGGTCAGCGCCATCCAGTCCAGCCTGCCGCCATTGTTCCGGCTTTGCGTGGCCGAGACCCGCGACGCCTCGGCCGAGAAGGCCGCGATCGAGGTGATCTGGCTGATTTCTTCGGCAAGCGCCTGCGCTTCTGCTGCCTGTGCGGGCGGGGCGGGCAGAATGATCTCGGACAGCAGGACGCGCACGGTGCTGCCGCCGGTGATCGCCCCCAGCGCCTTGTCGATATCCGCTTCGCTGATGCGGACACGCGACAGGAAGCGCGCGCGCACCAGTTCACGCCAGCTGAGCGCCGAGACGATGAAATCGCGGAAGCTTTCCTCGGCCACGCCTGCGCCCGCGATGGCGCTGATGAACTCCTCGCGGCTCAATTCGGCGCGGGCGGCGAATTCGCTCATGCCGTCAAGGATGCCCTGTTCTGTGACCTCGATCCCGTTGGCCTTCGCCTCGGACACTTTCAGCCGATCCTCGATCAGCTGTTCGCGGGCCAGCTTTTCCAGATCGCCCGGCGTGCGGAAGACCCGCAGCAGCGCGATGCGCTGTTCGACCTCGTAGCGTGTCACCACGGTGTCGTTGACCGTGACAACCGGGGCGAACAATCCCTGCGCATGGCCCGCCGGTGCCAGCCCGACCCACCCGGACAGGGCCAGAAGGGCGACGATCGCGATGCGGACGGCGGCAAGGGAGAGAGGGCGTTTTGTCAGTGTCATCAAGGCGCGTTCCTGCAAGTCCGTGTATAGCTGTCATCGGCGCTGCCGACGCCAAATCCCCGGATGGCGACGGTCAAGCCGATATCCGTCGATGGCTCGACGATAGCCGATGAGGTGAAGCGGCGCGAGAGGGAAAGGTTCACATCCACGCATTCGTTTCGGTAGCGCAGCCCAACCCCGGCCTCGGCTGTCTTGTCGGCCACCACGTCATAGCGCAGGCTTGCCGAACCCGTCCAGTGACGCGACAATCGGTAGCCGCCCACGAGGGACCATTCCGACTGCGTCTCGGCGCGGTCCTCATCCGGGTCGGCCCCCAGCCAGACATAGGAGGCGGACAGGTTGAAATCGGGCCGGTAAAGGGCCAGACGCGCCTCGGCCTTGGACAGCGAGACCGCGTCGTCGAAAAGGGTGCGCGCACCCAGCGACAGGCCGTTTGCAGTTTTGATCTGGCCTGCGACCAGAAGATCGGATGTCTGGCTGGACAGGCCGGAGCTGAGGCTGAAATCGCTGTCCACGTTGTCACGCCAGACCTGCCCCATGGTCAGCGTCGTCTGCAGCCCGTCCGGCGACTGGCGCAGCCATTGCACACCATAGGCGGCCATCAGCCCGCGTTCGCGCCGGTCGGGTGCCGGAAAGCGCGACAGGCTCAGCAGGTTGCCCTCGTCGAATTCAACGCGCGTGCTTTCGTCATTGGGCAGGTCGCGGCGGCTGCCGCCGGTCCATCCGATCATCGCCATCGGTTCCAGCAGGTGGCGCACCCCGTTCGTGCCCTGCCGCATCAGCGGCCAGCGCAGGGTGACCGCGCTCTGCGGCACGACTTCGGTCAGATCGCCGTCGAACGTGTCATCCTGCAGGGTGCGGAACCCGTCCACCGAAAGGCCGCCCCGAAAGGCCGCCTGCACGCCGTAGGACAGGGACCAGTTGCGCAGCCAGAACATCTCGGCGGTCACCCGGCTGACGTCGCGACCGATGCCGTCGGTGGGATCGTCCGAAGACCGGTAGCGCGAATTCGCCTCAAGCCCCATGCGCAACTCTCCGCCCAGCCGTGCCGGAAAGAACCGCCGCTCATAGGTCAGATCCCCGATGATCGTGGGCAGGGTGCTGTTGCTTTCCGAGGCACGCAGCGTCTCGTAGCTGGTCAGGCTGATGTTGGAATACTCGTCACGCCGGGTGCGCGAGATGGCGATGGCGCTGTCCAGACGATCCTTCTCGGAATAGTCGTAATCCAGCAGATAGGCCTCGTCGCTGGTCATCTCGAAGTCGAAACTCAGCTGATAGTCGCGGGGCAGGGAAAAGCGCCCCTCGCCAAAAAGGTAACCGCGCCGCCGGCTCGGCCCGATCGTATCGTCCGAGACCGCGCCGTTCAGCGCGATATCCCCGTTCCGGAACGCCTGACGGTAACGCAATTCCAAGGTCCGGGTCTTGGGCGACAGGTAGGGCGTGATCGTCAGATCGCGGTGATCGCCCAGTGTCACGAAATAGGGCATCTTGACCCCCAGCCCCAACAGCGAGGTCTGGCGCAACTGCGGGATCAGGAAACCCGTGGCGCGGTCCAGGGTGGGGTCGGGCAGACGCAGGCGCGGAAACCACAGCACCGGCACATCCAGCACGCGCAATTGCGCGTTCTCGAAGTAAAGCTGCTTTTCCTCCTGATCATGGACGACACGTTTGGCCCGGATCTGCCAAAGCGGCGGCGTGCCGTCGTCGCACACCCGGCACGAGGTGGCTGCAGCCTTGTAAAGCTGCGTATAGCGCCCGCCGACCCGGTCGATCCGGTTGGCGGCAAGCTGCACCTGCTGATCCAGCACCATGCGCGCACCGCGCAG
>JBFHIW010000001.1:0-186304 GCA_041596235.1 Paracoccaceae bacterium | reverse complement strand
CAGAAAGACGATTACCGTTAACACTGCCCTAGAAGGGGAAACACTATGAGCTCGATTATTACCAACAATGCCGCGATGAACGCGCTGACCACGCTGCGCAACATCAACAACAGCCTCAGCAACACGCAAGACCGGGTCAGCACTGGCCTCAAGGTCGGTTCTGCCAAGGACAACGCGGCTTATTTCTCGATTTCCGAGACCATGAACTCGGACAGTTCGCTGAACAAATCCGTAAATGAGGGCATGAGCCTTGCCAAGAACTCGGTCGCCACGGCGCGTCTGGGTGTGGAGGCGGTGGTTGATCTGGCCAAGCAGTACATTGACCGCCAGACCTTTGCGATCAACTTGCCGGCGGATGACCAGGCAGCGGTGCGCGAGGAACTGGTAGCTCTTGAAGCGCAGATGCAAAACATCCTGGATCAGTCCAACTTCAACGGCGAAGATCTTGTTGCGGCGGCTACAACCACCAAGACCGTGACAACAGGCGTTTTCCGGGGCGCAACTGAGCTTGAAGCAAGCACCTTGACGCTGACTACGGTTGACGTCAGCGCACTGGTCACCGCGCTGATACCCGCAACAGCGACATTTGATGCGGCCGGCGTGAACACGTCGCGTACTCAGCTTGACTCGATGATCGCCTATGCGACGCAACTCGGCATCACGGAAAAGGCCATAGAAAACCAGCAGAGCTTCCTGGCGACACTGACCGACCGCATGGATAGCGGTATCGGCAGCATGATCGACGCGGATATGGAAGCCGAAGCGGCGCGCCTTCAGGCGCTGCAGGTCCAGCAGCAGCTGGCCACGCAGTCCCTGGCGATCGCCAACCAGAACCCGCAGAACATCCTGAGCCTCTTTCGCTGAGGACCGTGAACTGACCTAGAGCAGACATACAGGCAAAGGCGGGGGGCCTTGATCGGGCCCCCCGCCACCTCGGACATAAGAACTGACAGGCAATTCGACTGGAACAGTTCCCCGACACATCCCGATCAGAAGACCGGGACGACATGAAAGCAGAACGCATGAGCCTTGCAGCCTACAAGACCACGATCCGTCACAGTGAATCCCCCCGCCAGATCGAGCGCCGCATCCTGTCGCGCCTGACAGGCGAGCTTGAGGCGCATGCCGCCTTCGATACAGCGACCACCGCAGGTGAACGTCTGACCATTCTGTCGGGCGGCTTGCGCAATGCGCTGATCGAGAACCAGAAATTCTGGAACGAACTGAAATATGATCTCGCGTTGCCTGAAAACGCGTTGCCGCCCGCATTGCGTGCCGGGCTGATGTCTCTGGCCTTGTGGGTCGATCGTCAGACTGCTGCCATCATGGGTGGCAGCCCCGGTGTGCGGGCCCTGGCCGAGATCAACCGGACCATCGTTGCCGGACTTGCCGCGACACCTGCGGCCGAGACGCCCAAACCCGTCCCCGCGGCGCAGCCCGCTTATCAGGGCGGATGATGCCATGGCTCTCAAACTGACCCTGAAGCCGGACGAGCGGATCATCGTCAACGGTTGCGCGATGCGCAACTCCGGTCGCCGTCACGTGCTGACCATCGAAAGCCAGGCCGACGTGATCCGCGGGCAGGACCTGCTTGATCCGGATGGTGTCGCGACACCTGTGCGGCTGGTCTATTTCCTGATCCAGACCGCCCTCACACGGGCCGATCTGCGCGATGATCTGGTCACACAGATCCAGAAGCAACTGGCCGTGCTGGCGACCGTGTTTGGCGGTGCCAATCTGGCGCTGGTGTTTGAAGCCGCGAATTACGTCAGCATCGGCGACTACTACAAGGCCCTGCGCGCCCTGCGTCCGGTGATGCGCCACGAAGAAGACCTGTTCGCGCGTATGCAGGCCAAGGCGGCGGACGGTGCGGCACCACCGCCAGCCGCGCCGATGCTGCCCGAAGTCTCTGATCTCATGGCCACGGTGACGCGGTCATGACCGGGGCCATCGGCGTATCCACCCTGCTTGGGATCAAGATCGCCGATGCCACCCGTGACGCGCGCGTCACGGCCATACGCGACAGCGCGGAACACAGCCGCGCCATCGCGTCATTCCGTGAACGCATCGCCGATGTCCGCTCGGTCGACGATCTGATCGCGGACCGCGAGCTTTATGTCTTCGTGATGAAGGCCTTTGACCTCGAAGACCAGATCTTCGGCAAGGCGATGATCCGCAAGGTGCTGGAAAGCGATCCTGCCGATTCAAGGTCCCTTGTCAGGCGCCTGACCGATCCCCGCTTTCTGGAATTGCACCGGGAACTGGGCTTCGGGCCGGGCGGGGTGGGCAACAGCTCGGTCTCCGACGCGTCCTGGCAGCAAGGTATCATCTCGCGCTACGTCGAAAGGCAGTTCATCAACGGCGAAGCTGTCCAAAGCGAACGCGTCGCCAATGTGCTTGAGTTCCGGCAGAAGGCGCCGGACGTCAAGACATGGTTCGACGTGCTGAAAGACCCCGGTATGGCGGAATTCATGCGTACCGCGCTGGGCCTCAGCGATCAGCTGGTGCGCCTTGACGTCGACAGGCAGGCCGCGCTTTTCGCCAAGAAATACGATATCGAAAAGCTGTCCGACCCGGACGAGCGCGCGCGGCTTGAACGGCTTTACGCCATCACGAGCGATGCGCGCGATCCGGCCCGTGTCTCGCAGAACGCGGCCGTACAGCTCATGTCCGGCGCTGTGACAACCGCCACGGGCGGGGCGCAGTTCGTGCCCATCACCCTTGATATCAGCGTCATCAGCAGCCTGCCCCGCCAACCCTATCGCTGAGACGGCGGATCAGTCGATCAGCTCGTCCTCGTCCTCGAGCGTGGGCAGGCGGATGACCTCTTGCGCGGCAAGGTCGCGCGCACAATCCACGATCGCGGCCTGCGCTGCGCGCACGTCGCGCCCACGGACAGCACCCATTGTGTTCATCTCGTCCAGCAGCATGTCACGCGACCGGGCGGGAAGGGCCTCGAGGAACTGATCCCTGATCTCTTTCGACGCGCCACGCAGTGCCAGCGGCAATGTATTGCCCTGCAGCCCGCGCATGACCCGCGCCAGACTTTGAAGGTCCAGCTTCATCAGGTCGTCGAAGGTGAACATCTTCTGACGAATGGTGCCGAAATCCTGCGGAATCCTTTTTTCAAGCGAGGCCGAAAGCGTCTCGAAGGTGTCGCGGTCCAGCTTGTTGAACAGATCCGCCATGCGCTGCTGCATCTCGGCGGCGCCGGGCTGGCCTGCAGTGGCCACAAGGTCCTGCTGCAACGTCTCTTCGATCTGTCTCATCGTGTCGGCGGGTACCGCCTTCATCGTGATCATCCGCTCGACGATGATCTGCATCCGGTCCGGAGTCATCCGGGTCAGGGCCTTGGCGGCAATCTCGGTCGGAAGCTTGGACAGGATCACAGCGGCGGTCTGATCATGCTCGCCGTCCAGATAGTTGGCCAGCACTGTCTCGTTCATCGCGCCAAGCCGCGACCACAGATCGCGTTCCTGCAGCGGGCCGCGGATCTCCTTGAGGATCGAGGTCACCTGTTCTGGCGGCAGGAAGCTGCGCAGCATATTTTCGGCGATGGACAGGGACCCGATCACGCTGCCGCCATTGGCGATGGATTCCGAAAACTCGCTCATCACCTCTTCGACCATCGGGGCGGGGACGACGCCAAGCCCGGACACGGCGCGCGTGATCTTCTGGATGTCGATATCGTCGAGCTTCTTCATCAGCTCGGACCCACGCTTTTCGCCAAGGCACAGAAACAGGATCGCCGCCTTCTCGGGTCCCCGCAATTTGCGCCCACCGCGCACCGAGGGTGTGTTGCCGCTGTGTTCGATCGAGGTGGAGGTCATGGGAATGATCCTTTTGGCTTACTGGGCGTCAGACATAACTCCGGCCGGGTCATCACCCGGTCGGCAGGTAACTTTCCATCAGGCTTCCGGCCAGCATGTACCAGCCGTCGATCAGCACGAAGAAGATGATCTTGAAGGGCAGTGAAATCAGGACAGGGGGCAGCATCATCATGCCCGCGCTCATCAGGATCGACGCGACGATCAGGTCGATGGCCACGAAGGGCAGGTAGACCAGAAAACCGATGGTGAAGGCGCGGCGCAACTCCGAGATCATGAAGGCCGGGACCAGTTCGCGCCAGCCGGCTTCCTCGGCGGTCTGCGGCGCGGGCAGCGGTTCTGCCGCGCTCTCGCCGCCGCGCTGGGTCAGGTCGCGGAACAGCGCCAGATCCTTGGGTCGGGTATTGGCGAACATGAAGGTCTTGAAGGGGGCGCCCACCCGCTGGATCGCCTGTTCCTCGGTGATGGCATTGTTCAGCAACGGCCGCAGCCCATCTTCCCACGCATCCTCGAACACCGGTTGCATCACGAAGAAGGTCATGAACAGCGCCATGCTGGTCAGCACCATGTTCGGAGGGGTCTGGTTCAGACCAAGCGCCGACCGCAGGATCGAGAAGACGATCACGAAGCCGGTGAAGCAGGTCATGATGATCAGAAGGCCGGGCGCAATGCTCAGCACCGTCATCAGGGCGATCAGCTGCAGGATGCGCCCGCTCAGCGTGGCACGTTCGTCCGATCCGAGCGGGGCATCCGTAAATGCGCCCGACAGCGACTCCAGCAAGCCGCCCGCATCCTGCGCAAAGGCCGGTACCGCCGCCACGCACAAGAGCAGCAGACCAAGAAGGGCCGCAAGGCGCAGTGTAGGGGACGGCAGGCGACGCATGCGCGGTCAGTTGTCCGAAACGTAGTCTTTGACGATTTCTGTCAGGGTCACGCCGATCCGGTCATCGTCCAGCTTCACAAGGTCACCCCTTGCCACCAGCCTGTCATTGATGACCACGTCGACCGGTTCGCCGATCTGGCGGTCCAGTTCGATCACCGATCCGCGCGACAGCTTTAACAGTTGCGAGATGGGCATCCTGGCATGGCCAAGGATGACCTGAACGCGCAGATCGACGTTCAGCATCGCTTCGATGTTGCGCCCGGCCTGCGGCGTGGCCTGGGTCGCGCCCGCAACCACGCTGCCGCCTTGGGCGGCAGGTGCGTCAAGCTCGGGGAACGCCTCGGACAGGGGCGATGCGCTTTTCTGCGGTGCGGCCCCGGCGGGGGGTGCGGCCGCCTCGTCCGATGTGGGATCAACCGTGTTCTCGGTGGGTTCGTCGGCCATGCTCAGCGCTCCAGAAGGTGGGTGGGGACGGCGGACCGCGCATCGCGCAATGCGCAAAGGATGCGGTCGCAGATTGATGAGAAGCTGTATTCCAGAAAGCCGCTGTCCCAGGCGACCCGTGTGTCGCCATCGGCCAAGGCAAGATCGGCGCGCAACGCGACCCGGCCCGTCAGACCGAATTCGCTGATGGTGCTGTCCAGTTCCTCGCGCAGCAGACGCAACCCTTCCGGGGAAAGCGACACCTGCAGAGTGGCGCTGCCCAGCCCGACGCTGAGGGCGCGGCGCACCTGCGCCAGGGCGCGGTCATGCGCGCGGTGCCGCAGCAATTCGGGGAAGACCTGCTCGCACACCGAAAGCGAGAAATCCAGCAGTTGCGCCTCAAGCGCCGCGCGGTGCTCATCCGCCGCCTGGATCAATGCAGCCATCTGTGGCCCCAGAACCTCCAGCGCCGCCGCGCGTTTTGCATCGTCCAGCCCTGCAGCCTCGGCCAGCCCTTCGGCATGGCCTGTGCGCCGGCCCTCGGCAAAGGCGGTGGCGCGTGCTTCGCTGACTGCCTCAAGCAATGCGTCATGGCTGTAATAAGCGGTTCCGTCGCGCAGCACCTGCCGGCTCTCTCGCGCCAGTTCGAGGTCGAAATCTCGGTCGAATACCAGACTCATGTGATCACGCCTCTTCTGACAGCCAGTTCTGCATGACGCGCAGCGCCTCGGTCGGTTCGTTCTCGACGAGCTGGCCGATCACGTTGATCCGCCCCCGCCGCACCCCGCCCGAGACCGAGGCAAGCGTCACGAGGTCGTCCTGCAACTCGCCATCCATCGGATCCATGACATTGACCGATCCGGCCATCTGTTGCGCGCGCGCCGGGCCCGACAAGGCTGCGGCCGGGGCGCGGTTCGCCACCTGCGGCACGGCACCGTTTCCGGCCAGTGCAGCAGCGCCCTGCATGCCGGGACCCGCCAGCGCCAGACCGCCCTCGGCGGACAGCTTGCGCAGCAGCGGCGTAATGCCGAAAATCAGAACGACTGCAACCAGCGCCAGCGCAAAGATGCTGCGCAGGATCGACATGAGGTTCGCGGTCAGCACTTCCATCACCGAGATACCCGGCGGCGCGCCAACCTCAAGCGAATAGTCGATGAACCGCAAGCTGTCGACCGACACGCTATCGCCGCGTTCGGCATCGAAACCAACGGCGGAGCGCACCAGCGCCGCAAGCCGTTCCAGCTCTTCCGCGGGGCGTTCCTCGTAAGTCACGGTGCCGTCTTCCGCGACATTGTAGATGCCGTTGACCAGCACAGCGACCGAGATGCGCGTTACCTCACCGGGTTCGCGCACCGTCTCGCTTTGGGTGGATCCGATCTCGTAGTTCACGATTTCATCGGTACGGGCCGAATTGTTGGCCGACTGCTGTCCGGGCCCTGCCTCTGCGAGTTCCGCAGGCAGGTTGCCGGCGACACCAAGGTCATTGCCTGCGGCATTGCGGTCCTCACGGGTTTCCTCGCGGCTTTCCGTCGACCGGACAACCTGCTGCTGCGGATCGAAAGTCTGGCTGCGGATCACCTGACGCTCGCTGCTCAGGCTGACATTCACCTGCACGCGCGCATTGCCGGCACCCACCCGCGCGGTCAGGATCTCGGTGATGCTGCGGGACATGCGGTCCTCGATCGCCGTACCCGCCGCGCCAAGAGCCGCCTCGCCGGGAAGTTCCTCGGACAGGATCGTCTCGCCGCTGGCCGTCAGCACAGTCACGCGCGACGGCGAAAGGTCCGGCACTGCGGATGCGACCAGCGCCCGGATCGCCTCGGCCTGCCTACGTCCGATCGTCTGCGTCGTGCGACCACGCACGATGACGGAAGCACTGGGTTCGGGGCGCGTGCGCGAGAACGCCTCGCGGTCCGGCAGAACCAGATGCACACGGGCCGCGTCGATGCCGTCAATCGTCAGGATCGAGCGTGCCAGCTCGCCTTCGAGCGCGCGCATCCGGCTGACCTGCTGCATGAAACTGTTCATGCCCAGTCCGCTGGCATTGTCGAAGATCTCCCAGCCCGGCGCGCCCTCTCCGGGCAGCCCCTGTTCGGCCAGCGCCATCCGTGCCCGCGCGACATCTTCCTGCGCGACCGACACGATCGACCCGCCGCCACCCAGCTCGACAGCAAAGCCGTCCTGCTCCAGTGCGGCAACCACGCGCCCGGCACCCGCAAGCGACAGGTCGCTGTAAAGCGGCACGAAGGTCGGTTTCATGACTGCGTTGAGGCCAAAGAACACGGCCAGCACAAGCCCGGCACCGGTGAGGCCCAGTGCAATCAGTCGGGTTCGCCCCAGTGCGACGAGATTGTTGAGTATCGGCTGCAAAATCTGAATCCGGAACATGTGAAATTAACCAGACTTAAACGTAGCAAATCAAGAATAGCAAGTATAGTTTGTTTTTAGTTCTTGCCTAACAGAGACGAATTTTACATATTGATCATGCAGTTTTGTGCTGTTCCGGTTGGATGGTTGGGTGGCTCATGTTCAAGAAGAAAGCATTACCCGAAGGTGACGCCGTGCACGCAGGCGGCGATGCAGGCGTTGACGCCGCCCCGAAGGGCGGTTCGCGTCGCAAGCTTGGCATGATTTTTGGGCTTGTTCTGCTGTCAGTCGTCGCGCTGATCGGGGGGCTTGTCGCGGCGGTCGGACCGTCCGGCCTGATGGCGATGCTTGGTGATGACGCGCCGCATGAAGAGGCGGCAGCGCCACAGGCGAACGGCGAAAACCCGGTTCCGCCGGGCGCCGACATGGTGGTGATGCCCTTTGACGAAATGATCGTGAACATTACCGCCACAGCGGCATCAGGGCGGCAGACCAGCCGTTTCCTCAAGCTGGATCTGGCGCTGGTCTATGACAAGACGCAGGACGAGGGTGGGCTGGTAGAGATGCGGCATGTCTTTCTGCGGGACGCCTTTCAGGACTACCTGCGGCAACTGGCCGAGCGCGACCTTGACGGCACACTTGGTCTTGTCACGGTCAAGGGCGAGCTTCTGCGCCGCGCGCGGGCGATCGCGGGCAACGATGCGCCGCATGAGGTGCTGATCATGGGGCTGGTGATCCAATGACCCAGACACAAGCCACCGCAGCACAGGGTCAGGCCGGCATGACCGCCCAGGTGCAGGAAGAGATCATCCGCATCGCATTGCGCAGCTACGAACGCCTGCCGCTATTCGAAGTGGTCATGGATCGTGCCGTGCAGGCCCTTGGCCCCACGCTGCGCGCCGCGCTGAACGTGCAGGCCGACGTGACCTTGCAGGCGGTCGACTATCTGGCCTGTGGCGATGCTCTGGCCGCCGCCCCTGATCCGGGGCTGATCGCTCTGGTCAACGCGGCCCCCTGGGACGGCGCACTTGCGGTCACCATCGACCCCGATCTTCTGTTCTCGGCACTTGAAGTCATGCTGGGTGCGCCAGATGCCGCCGAGGCCAAGGCCGACACTGCCGAGGGGGCCGGCGCGGTCACATGGCAACCGCGTGCTTTTACAGCAATCGAAAAGCGCCTGGCCGGGCGTCTTGTCGGCCTCGCGCTGCATGAGGTGGCAACAGCATTCGAGCCGCTTGAAAAGGTTTCCTTTGCGGCGGGCACGATGGAAAGCGGACCGCGCGATGTCGTTTTGGCACCGGCCGATGCGGCCTGCGTCCGCGTCACGCTGCGCATCTCCTTGAACGGTCGGGGCGGCCTGATGTGCCTGATCGTGCCGCACCGGACCTTGGACAGGGTGCGCCCCCTGCTGGCGCAATCGCGCACCGCAGCGCAGCTTGGCAGCGATCCGGGATCAAGGGCGCTGTTGTCACAATCGCTGAACCACACGCCGGTCACGCTGACGGCGGTGCTGCATGAACGGAACGTGTCGCTGGCGGATGTGCTGGGCTGGAAACCGGGGCAGGTTCTGAACCTCGGGATCGACAGCACGCATGAGGTGACGGTCGCCTGTAGCGGAAAGAACATGTTCCGTGCCGCCATCGGTCGCAGAAAAAATGGCTCGGTCGCCCTGCGCGTGACGGCGACATCCGAAGAGACAGAAGAGGAGAACGCAAATGGCGCTCTTGATTGACCTGATCATCATGCTGCTGCTGATTGGAACGCTGGCCTATGCATTCCTTGTGGATCGCAGGGTGCGTGCTTTGGTTCTGGCGATGCGGGAACTGCAGCCCGTCGTGGATCAGTTTTCCGTGGCGGTGGATCGCACCGAGACTTCCGTCAAGTCCCTGCGCAGCGAAACACCGGCACGGCCTGCGCCCAAGCGGGATGAAGAGCCGCCTTTGACGCGCACAGCTGCGGCAACATATGCCCCGAAGGCACCGGCGCCGTCTGTCGCGGCTGATGCCTGCCTTGATCTTGGGCCTTTCTTTCTGTCGCAGCGCCCGGCGGCCACGCGCCCCGTGCAGATGCCGCCGGGCATGGCCCGTGTGACCGACAAGGCCGATCTGGTGCGCAGCTTCTTTGAAACGATCCGGAGCCGCGAGGCATGAAACCACCCCGTTCCGTGACTGTTGTGTTCGGCACACTCGTTCTGGCAGGGATGGCCAAGTTAAGCCTGTCGGCGGTCTCTTATGTGCAACCGGATCGCGCCTTGTCGGCGGCTGATTTCGGATCGTCCTATTTCGTGACGGCCGCATCGGCTGCGACCGACGAACCTGCGCAAGCCGTCACCGAAGCCCCACCGCTTGCGGGTGCGCCAGAGGGCACTCCGGGTGAAATGCTGGCCGCCATCACCGCCGAGCGCGCGCTACTCGAGGATCAGCGGTCCGTGCTGGCACAGCGCGCGGCCGAGATCGACCTTGCGAAAGAGATGCTGGCGATCGAAACCGCCCGGCTGGAAGAACTCAAGCAGGAGGTCGAGGCGCTTCTGGAAAGGGCCAGCATGGCCCACGTCGCCGATGTCGAAAGGCTTGTCGCCCTCTACAGCAACATGAAACCCAAGGATGCGGCCGCGATCATGAACGATCTCGATCTCGAGGTCATGGTCACCGTGCTGGGCACCATGCCCGAGCGCAACGCGGCGCCGATCCTTGCCGCGCTGAACCCGGTGCGGGCACGCGCGGTGTCGCTGATCCTGCTGGAACGGGCGAAACTGCCGGGTGATCGCCGCCTGGACCGGATCCGCCTGAACTGAGGTCTGCGGGGCCGAACCGTCAGTCAAGATCGCGCAGCTGCGAGCCTGCGGGCGGTTTGCGCCGGATATTGCGGCGCAGATCCATGACATAGCCGATGATCTCGGCCACGGCCTGCCAGTGTTCGACCGGGATCGCGCTATCGACTTCGACGATGGCATGCAGCGCGCGGGCCAAGGGGCGGTTCTCGACAATGGCCACGTCGTTTTCGCGGGCGATGCGGCGGATCTGTGCGGCCATCAGCCCCGTGCCCTTGGCGACGCAGACAGGCGCCCGGTCGACGCCGGGCACATATTTCAGCGCAACGGCATAATGGGTGGGGTTGGTCAGCACGAGGGTCGCCGTGGGAACTGCGACGGCAATGCGCTGACGGGCACGCTTGCGTCGGATTTCGCCGCGCTTGGCCTTGATGTGCGGATCGCCTTCGCTGTCCTTGAATTCATCGCGCAGCTCGCGGATGCTCATGCGCTGCTTCTTCAGCCACTGGGCCCGTTTCCAAAGGATGTCGGTCACCGCAAGGACGGCAAGGAAAACGATCGTGATCATCATCAGGCGTATGACGATCTGGCGGACATTGCCAAGGAATGCCTCGGGCAGGGCATCCGGCACCTGCCAGATGGCGGTCACGGCCTCGTTCGCGATGAACAGCGTGATCGCGCCCACCACCAGCACCTTGGCCACGTTCTTGAGAAACTCCACCAGCGCATCGAGCGAGAACAGCCGCTTGAACCCCGCAATCGGCGAGATCTTCGAAACCTCGGGCTTGATCCGTTCCAGCGCCACCGCCGTCTCGCCCTGGATCATCACGCCGAACAGCGCGGCAAGCACCATCACCAGAACCACCGGCCCCAGCGTCGCGGCAACGCCCCGCGTCAACTGCCCGGACACCTCGCCAAGATCGGCAAGCCCTGTCGCGTCCTCGCCGATCTCGATCTGTCCGGCCATCTGGAACAGGCCGCGCAGCACGCCGGCAAGATCGGGCATCACCTGCGGCAGCAGGAACACCGTGATGGTCAGCAAAGAGAACACGCACATCAGGTTGCCGGTTTCGCGCGATGAGGGCACATCGCCCTTCTCGCGCGCCTTGCTCAATTTGCGCTCGGTCGGTTCCTCGGTTTTACTGCTGTCGTCTTCTTCGCTCATGTCCCCACCCTAGAACGTCAGCGTGCCAAGCCATGTGGCAAAGCGCTGGATGAAGCCTTCAAGAATGGCGGGTGCCGCCATGATCAGCACGAATATCCCCGCACCGATCAGCACGGGCGTCGCCACGAAGAACACCGGCAGCGCCGGCATCATCCGGTTCGCCAGCCCCATGCCCAGGTTCAGCACAAGGCCCATCACGTGAAAGGGTACGGTCAGGGCGAAACCGATGTAGAAGCTGGCCGCGACCGCCTTGACCGCCTGTTGGGCCAGATCACCGGCCATCATCTGTCCGGGCGGGAAGACGTCATAGCTCATCAGCAGGGCGCCGATGATCACGTGATGCAGATCGGTCGCGAAGATCAGCGCAATCCCCGCCATCATCAGCGCGTCGGCGATCATGGTCGACCCCTGAAAAGATCCGGTTTCCGGCGCGAATGCGTTGGCAAGGCCCGAGACCAGACCGATCTGGTAGCCGGCGAATTGCAGCGCCGTCATGATGATCCGCGCGGTTACACCGATCCAGATACCCAGCGTCACCTCGATCGCAAGGATCGGCAGCAGCAACAGCGGATTGTCGAGGGTGAGCAGGCCGACCGGCGTCGCGGGCGCAAGTGCCGCCGCGATCACGATGGCCAGCAGCAGCCGAAAGCGCAGCGGCACCGACCGTTCCCCGAAACCCGGCATGAAGGCCAGCGCGCTGCCGATCCGGGCAAAGACCAGCCCCACCGACAGGAATTGCGAGGTCAGGAAAATGTCCAGATCCACGTCTAGCCGCCGATCGTGGTGACGGTGCGCAGCGATGCCTTGCGATGCACCTCGTTATGCGAGATGACCTGCGTCAGCGGACTGACCCGTTCCAGCATCGAGCGGACGAAGCTGCGCACCTCGGGGCTGACCAGCAGCGCGGGCCATTCATCGCGCTGCGCGAATTTCTGGATTTCCTTGCGCGCTTCAAGGACGAATTCCTGCACGCGCTGCGGCGACATCAGGAAATTGCGCTCGTCCCCCGTTACGCGCACGGCGGCGTTGAATTCGGACTCCCAAGCCGCGGACAGGGTGATGACCGAAACAAAGCCGGTCTGATCGGCCAGCGCCTGGCAGATCTGGTTCGACAGCCGCCGCCGCACATGTTCAGTGATCGTGGTCACATTCGCGCTGTTGCGGCTTGCCTCGGCGACGGCCTCGACGATCAGGGGCAGGTTGCGGATCGACACACGCTCGGTCAACAGCGCCTGCAGGACATGCTGGACAAGGATCGCGGGCGAATTGGTCGTGATGTCGCCCACCAGTTTCTGATACTCCCGCGCCAGCCCGTCGATCAGGGATTGCGTCGCGCCATAGGTCAGCAACTCGGGCATGTGCTGCTTGATGACCTCGGTCAGATGCGTGATCACCACGCTTTCGGGATCGACGACCGTGCAGCCCAGTGTCTCGGCCTCGGCGGCGCGTTCGGCGTCGACCCAGACCGCGTCCAGCCCGAAGGTCGGATCCTTGGTCCGCTCGCCGGGCAGGTCAAGCGGCGCATCCCCGGGGTTGAGGACCATCATCGCGCGGGGCCGCACCTCGCCGCGTGCGGCCTGCACGCCCTGCACAAGGATCGCATAGCCGTTGGCGGGCAGGGTGGGTTCATCCTTGATCCGCACCGCAGGCAGCACGAAGCCGTAATCGCGGGCGAACAGCTGACGCAGGCTCTTGATCTTGCCGGGCAGCGCCGCTTCGGGGCTGCTGATCAGCGGCACAAGGGCCGACCCCAGTTCAAGCCGCAGGTCGTCCAGCTTCAGCGTCTCCGAGATGTCATCGCGCGCGTTTGTCGCGGCGGCGGTCTCGGCCTCGGCCGTGGTGCGGCTTTCGTCGCGCGCGGCGGCTGCGGCCTGTCGCTGCATGAACAGGCCAAGGCCCGCCAGCATCAGGGCCATCGCCACGAAAACCCCGATCGGGAACCCCGGCAGCAAGCCGATGCCCAGCAACAGGCCCGCCGCCATGTAAAGCGCCTTGGGAAAGCGGCCAAGCTGCTGCAGGACCGCCTCGTTCGCGGCGCCGACCGTGCCGCCCTTGGTCACGATCAGACCGGCGGCCAGCGACACGATCAATGCGGGGATCTGCGTCACCAGACCATCGCCGATCGTCAGGATCGTATAGACATTGGCCGCCTCGCCCACGCCCAGCCCATGCTGTATGACGCCGATCAGAATGCCGCCGATCACGTTGATCAGCGTGATGATGATGCCTGCAATCGCATCGCCGCGCACGAATTTGGACGCACCGTCCATCGCACCGAAAAAGCTGCTTTCGTCCTCAAGCTCCTTGCGGCGGTGACGGGCCTCTGCCTCGTCGATCAGGCCGGCGCCAAGGTCGGCATCGACAGCCATCTGCTTGCCCGGCATCGCATCCAGATAGAACCGGGCCGAGACTTCGGCAATCCGGGTAGAGCCCTTGGTGATGACGACGAAGTTGATCACGACAAGGATCGTGAAGACCACGATCCCGATCACGAAATTGCCCGACACGATGAAGCGAGAGAACCCTTCGATCACACCGCCGGCAGCCCCCGGCCCGGTGTGCCCCTCGCTCAGGATCAGGCGCGTCGAGGCCACGTTCAGGGCGAGACGCAGCATGGTCACGACCAGAAGAAGCGTGGGAAAGCTGTTGAACTCAAGCGGCCTGGGTATCCAGAGGGCGACCATCAGGATCAGCACCGACAAGGAAAGCGACACTGCCAGCCCGAAATCCAGAAGCACCGGCGGCAGCGGCACGAACAGCATGCCCAGCACAAGGATCACGCCGATCGCAAAGGCCACGTCGCGGTTGGCGAAACCGAAGGCGACCATGCGGTCGTTGCGCTGTTGCGAGGATGATGTCATCGCCATTCCGCTCTCCGTCAGAAATCTTGCAGGAAACGTGGCAGGACAGGCTCCAGCCGGTCGCGGCTGTAGATGCCGTAGACGCCGCCGGGATCCTGCTGCTGCGTCGACCAGTAGCCATGATCCCAGGGTGTAACCGGATCGGCCTGCGCCGGTGCGAGGTCGTCGGGAATATAGGCGGCGGCGGGTACGGTTTCGGGGCGCATGTCCATGGCGGGGCCAGCCCCCACCATGCCGCGGAACGTGTCGATCCTGTCATTGGCGACCGCCACGTTCCGCCTGAGGGATGACAGGTAGATCCCCGCCTTTTCGGGCGTGCGGGAATGATAGGCCCCGCCTGCGCGCATCCAGTCGCCGGTTTCCGCGTAGAGCCCGGCCAGAAAACGCGCCGCGTAGTCGATGTTGATGAACGGATCGAACCCTTCCTCGAGGTTCGCAAAGGCGCCCGGATGCCAGCGCAGGTTGATCTGCATGCAGCCCACATCGATGGAGTCCACGCCGGCCGCCTGCCGCTCGCGCACCCATGCCATTGCGGTGTCCCGGTTCTCGAAGATGCGTCCCTCGCCCGCGGCATTCACTGCCCATGGCCAGACGGTCAGACGTCCGCCACGGGACACCCCGGCCTCTTGCAGGCCGATCCCCAGAAGCATGTTGTTCGGAATGCCATAACGCGCCTGCGCCCGCAGGATTTCGGCCACGCACATGCTGGTCGGATCGCCATTGGTCACAAAGGGCATGGCGGGCATCATCGGCGGTGCCCCCGCGAATTGCGGTGCGCTCAGCCGGGGGAACGTCCGGCGGTTGACCTGCGGATGCATACCCGTCCGGTCCGACAGGGTCACAGCCTGCGTGCGCGGCGCGGCAGGGGTCGTGCTTTGGTAGAACGCGCCCCAATCCGCCAGCGCGGCGGGGGCCGCACCACCAAGGGCGAGGGCCAGCCCCATGGCGCATGACAGCCCCCCCCGCATCACAGTGACCCGCTTGCGATCAGGTCGAACACGCGATCCGACAGCCCGCGCAGGGTGGCGTAGATGAACGGGCTTGATGCCAGAATGCCCAGAAAGATCGCGACGATCTTGGGCACGAAGGTCAGCGTCATTTCCTGAATCTGGGTCAGCGCCTGAAAAAACGCGATGACCAACCCGACGACAAGTGCCAGTGCCAACACCGGACCCGACCCGAGAAGGACCACAACGATCATCTCGGACAGGATCGCGTAGGTGTCGGTGGCATCCAATGGGTCGGGTCCCTTTCGGTCCTGTCCTGCGCGTCATGACCGCTGGCACGGTCAGACGGGCATGCGCAGAACCTCTTGATAGGCTTCAACGAACTTGTCGCGCATCGCGACCACGGTCTTGACGGTGGATTCAAGCGCGAGGGTCGCCTCGACGACCTGTTGCGTCCCCATCTCGCCGGTCAGGCCGCGTTGCGCGGCGATGTCGCCCTCGCGGATCGTGGCCACCGCATCCTGTGCTGCATTGCGCACCAGATCGGCAAAGCTGGCGGCTTCGGGCGCGTCCGTTACCGGAAGGGCAGCGCTCCCCAGATCCTGCGCATGGCGATAAGCGCCGCGTACGCCATTGGCTGCGACCGACATCGCATTGATTTCAACCATGTGAACCCCCTATCGCAGCAGATCGAGAACCTGACCGCGCATCCGGCGGCCAGCTTCGAACATGTTCATGTTTGCTTCGTAACTGCGCGAGGCTTCGCGCATGTTGCTCATTTCCAGCAGCGGATTGACGTTGGACGTCTTGACGAAACCCTCGGCATCGGCGGCGGGATGCGCCGGATCATAATCGCGCCCGAAAGCAGACAGGTCGCGCCCCAGCGCGGCCACCCGCACCATCGACACACCGCTGTCGCGGTCGATCATTTCCTCGAAGGCAAGGGTCTTGCGCCGGTAGGGGTCTGCCCCCGGAACGGTGCCGGTGGACCCGGCATTCGCCACGTTCTCGGCCACGACCTTGAGGCGCTCGCCCTGTGCATGCAGGCCACTTGAGGCGATGGCGCTGATGGATCTCAACGGGTCCATGACTTACCCCCCCCTTAACGCTGACCGACGACAGCAAGGGTCAGCAACTGATGCCCCTTGCCGTAAAGCTGTGCGGCAAGCTGATAGCTTTCGCTGATCTCGTTCGCCTTGAGGGTCTGTTGCTCCAGCACGACGGTGTTTCCGTCGATCGTGGTCTCCCACGCGGCGCTGTCTTCCGCCGCCCGCACGCCGCCTGCATGACCGCCGCCCTGAATATGGCCGGCATGGGTTGTCCTGACGCCACCGGTCCGGGCCCCGTCAACAAGGGTCTCGAAAGAGCTCACGTTACGCGCCTTGTAGCCCGGCGTGTCGGCATTCGCGATGTTTTCGGCAACAACCCGCTGGTTCGCACTGAGCCAGGACATCTTCTGCGACGCGAGCTGAAAAAAAGACATGGAATTCAGCTTCATTTAACATTCCCCCACTAGTATTTTCATGGAATAACATGAATAGTTATAGCTGGCTACAGGTTTTATACATGAAAACAGCGTTTTCTGGTCTTGCCGGTGCGGCGCGTCAGATCGAAGGATCACGGATCGCGGGCACGGTCAGCGGGGTTCTGGGTCTGACCCTGACCGCCAAGGGTGTCGAGCGCGCGCTGGGCATCGGTGCGCGCTGTACTGTGCATGGCGCACGTGGCCCCGTCTTGGGCGAAGTTGTGGCCGTCGATGCAGGCGGCGTATCCGTTCTGCCCTTCGGGACCTGGGATGGCGTTGTCGTCGGTGATCCCATCACCAGCAGCCCGCGTGGCGACGTGGTGCGCCCCACCATGGGCTGGGTCGGGCGTGTCGTGGATGCGCTGGGTGTGCCGATCGACGGGCGCGGCCCGCTGTTCGACGGCACCGAGGCGCGCGCGGTCAAGTCGCCCCCGCCGCCCGCTTTCGATCGTCGCCGTGTCGGCGCGCGCATCGACACCGGGATCAAGACCATGGACATCTTCACGCCGCTCTGCCGGGGGCAGCGCATGGGTGTCTTCGCGGGGTCCGGCGTCGGGAAATCCTCTCTCATGGCGATGCTGGCGCGCGGCGCACAGGCGGATGTGATCGTCGTGGGTCTTGTGGGTGAGCGCGGTCGCGAGGTGCAGGATTTCATTCAGGGCGATCTTGGACCCGAAGCCATGGAGCGCTGCGTCCTCGTTGTGTCGACGGGCAATGAGCCGCCGCTGATGCGTCGTCAGGCCGCCTGGACCGCCACCGCCGTGGCCGAGCATTTCCGCGATGCAGGCCTTCAGGTCTTGCTGCTGATCGACAGCGTGACCCGTTTCGCCATGGCGCAGCGTGAAATCGGCCTTGCTGCGGGGGAACCGCCCACCGCGAAAGGGTATCCGCCCACGGTCTTCGCCGAACTGCCGCAACTGATGGAACGCGCGGGGCCGGGTAATGGAAAAGGCGGCGACATCACCGGCATTTATACCGTTCTTGTGGATGGGGACGACATGAACGACCCCATCGCCGATAGCGTACGGGGGATCCTTGACGGGCATGTGGTTCTGGATCGTCAGATCGCCGAACGTGGCCGTTTCCCGGCGATCAACCTGTTGAAAAGCGTGTCGCGGATGCTGCCGGATTGCCATCAGCCTGCGGAATATGCGGTGTTGGCGGCCGCGCGGCGGGTGATCGCGAAATACGTCGACATGGAAGAGTTGATCCGCATGGGCGCTTACAAGCCCGGTTCCGATCCGGATATCGACGCGGCCATCCGCTTTGCGGACCCTCTGGAGGCATTCCTCACCCAGCGCAAGCACGAGGCGATGTTGGCGGATCAATCCTTTGCCGAAGTCTATCGACTGCTGGGCGAGGCGGGGATCGAGGTTGCCTTGCCCGGTCAGAACCAGCCGAAACCTTTGCGACAAAGCCTGCCTGCTCAACAATCAGTGCAGACCGCGACCCGCTATTAGGCCGGGTGTGATCCGCCTTGACGAAGGGGTGCGCCCTTGGTGTCTTTCGCGTTTGCAAACTGCCTAAATTTTACCAGTTGATAAAAAAAGGAATCGTGGAATACTGCCTGTGACGACTGAACACAGGAGAGGCCTTGATGACTGCAAATCCCCTTGCAGAAGGGATCGTGGCAGGGCGGCTTGACCCCGCAGCCTATGCCGATCATTTCGCGGACCTGCACCCCCCCCTTGACGATCACGAAGCGCTGGTAGCCGCGGATCGCTGCTACTTCTGCCATGATGCGCCCTGCATCACGGCCTGTCCTACCGACATCGACATTCCCCTGTTCATTCGCCAGATCGCGACCGGCACACCCGAAGCGGCGGCAAAGACGATTTTCGAACAGAACATCCTTGGCGGCATGTGCGCCCGCGTCTGCCCCACCGAAACCCTGTGCGAACAGGCCTGCGTCCGCGAGAAAGCCGAAGGCAAGCCCGTTCTGATCGGTCAGTTGCAGCGCTATGCCACTGACCGGTTAATGGGGCAGGGCGTGCATCCCTTCACCCGTGCCGCCCCAACGGGCAAACGCGTGGCGGTGGTGGGCGCGGGGCCTGCCGGCCTGTCCTGTGCGCATCGCCTTGCCATGCTGGGCCATGACGTGACCATCTTCGACGCCCGCCCCAAACCGGGTGGCCTGAACGAATACGGCATCGCCGCCTATAAATCGGTCGACGGCTTCGCCGAGGCCGAGGTGAACTGGCTCCTCAAGATCGGGGGGATCACGATCAAGACCGGTGCAGCACTGGGTCGCGATGTGACCTTGGCCGAATTGCAGGCCGATCACGACGCCGTCTTTCTGGGCATCGGACTTGGCGGCGTGAACGCCCTTGGCATTACGGGCGAGGAAATGGATGGCCTGCGTGACGCGGTCGATTTCATCGCCGACCTGCGCCAGTCCACCGATCTTGCGCAACTGCCCATCGGACGCGACGTGGTGGTCATCGGCGGCGGCATGACCGCGGTCGATGCGGCCGTGCAGGCCAAACTGCTGGGCGCGCTGAATGTCAGCCTCGTCTACCGGCGCGGGCGTGATCGCATGAACGCCAGTCCCTTCGAGCAGGATCTCGCCGCATCAAAGGGAGTCCGGATCATCACCAACGCCAGCCCCGTGGCCGTGCATGGCAATGGCGCGGTGCGCGAGATCGAATTCGAATACACCGACAACGATCTGAAACCCACCGGCCAACGCTTCCGCCTTGCTGCCGATCAGGTGTTCAAGGCCATCGGCCAGACCCTCGCAGGCGGCAGCCTGCCAGCGCTGGAACGTGGCAAGATCGCCGTCACAGGCGCGGGCCGCACCTCTAGCCCCGGCATCTGGGCGGGCGGCGACTGTGCCACCGGCGGCGATGATCTGACCGTGACGGCGGTGGCCGAAGGCCGCGATGCCGCCATGGATATCCACACCACATTGATGGGCTGAGGCCCGAGACCGGAGACCAGCACAATGGCCAATCTCGCATCCGAATTCGTGGGCATCAAATCCCCCAATCCCTTCTGGCTGGCCTCCGCGCCACCAACCGACAAGGAATACAACGTTCGCCGCGCGTTCGAGGCGGGCTGGGGCGGGGTCGTGTGGAAAACGCTGGGTGAGGCTGGCCCCCCCGTCGTCAACGTCAACGGCCCCCGCTACGGCGCGATCTGGGGTGCAGACCGCCGCCTTCTGGGCCTGAACAACATCGAGCTGATCACCGACCGCCCGCTTGAGGTGAACCTGCGCGAAATCAAGGCCGTCAAACGCGACTACCCCGACCGCGCCATGGTCGTCTCGCTCATGGTCCCCTGCGAGGAAGCGGCGTGGAAAGCCATCCTGCCCCTGGTCGAGGAGACCGGCGCCGACGGGATCGAGCTGAACTTCGGTTGCCCCCATGGCATGAGCGAACGCGGCATGGGCAGTGCCGTGGGTCAGGTCCCCGAATATATCGAAATGGTCACCCGCTGGTGCAAGCAGAACACCCGGATGCCCGTGATCGTGAAACTCACGCCCAATATCACCGACATCCGCAAACCCGCCGCCGCTGCTCATGCCGGGGGCGCGGATGCGGTCAGCCTGATCAACACGATCAACTCGATCACGTCCGTCAACCTCGACCTCTTCGCGCCGGAACCCACCATCGACGGCAAGGGCGCGCATGGCGGCTATTGCGGCCCGGCGGTCAAACCCATCGCGCTGAACATGGTGGCCGAAATCGCCCGCACGCCGGAACTGGCGCACCTGCCCATCAGCGGCATCGGCGGCGTCACCACATGGCGCGATGCGGCAGAATTCATGGTGCTGGGCGCGGGCAATGTGCAGGTCTGCACGGCGGTCATGACCTATGGCTTCAAGATCGTGCAAGAGATGATCTCGGGCCTCAGCCAGTGGATGGACGAGAAGGGGATCGAAAGCACCGCCGACATCGTGCGCCGCGCCGTGCCCAACTGCTCGGACTGGCAGCACCTGAACCTGAACTACGTGGCCAAGGCCAAGATCAATCAGGACCTCTGCATCAGCTGTGGCCGCTGCTTTGCGGCCTGCGAGGATACCAGCCACCAGGCCATCGCCATGTCCGAGGATCGCGTCTTCACCGTCAAGGATGATGAATGCGTGGCCTGCAACCTCTGTGTGAACGTCTGCCCCGTGCAGGACTGCATCACGATGGAGGCGATGGCACCGGGCACCGTCGATCCCCGCACGGGTCGCGTGGTCGAGGGCGATTACGCCAACTGGACCACCCACCCCAACAACCCCGGCGCCGTCGCGGCGGAATAACAGTCTCTCCCTGAGGCGCCTTGCGCGGCCACCATCCTCCCGGTGGCCGCGTTTTTTGTTTGGGGGGGGGGGTGACCTAGCGCCGAACCAATGCGCGCCCTTGTCAGAAGATGGCACGAACCCGCCCGGGAACAGCGGCGAAGCCGCCCCGGGCAGCGCCCGACCGCCCCCCGGGCGGGCGCTTTTGCAGCGTTCCGCGATGCGCAGGCCAAGGATGTGATTGCACCATAAACTGCCATAGATCAGCGTTGCAGCGCCCCCCCGCGGTCGGGCGCTGGTCCGGGGCTTTGGTGCCGTTAGAAGTGACTCACTGAGAGCAATCAAAGTTCCTGCCATGCTTCCGGCGGTCGCTTCCAAAATAGCGGGAGTGTGCGAGTAAGTTGTATCTGTCGGCTTCGGATGTACTGAGTGGGTAGCTACCATCAGCAAATGGTTGCCAACCCGTTCCTGCCTACTATAGATTGTACTAGGCGCAGCATCGTGTGGTAAAATTGTATTGGTAGGAGGGAAAAGCTTGGCGTCTCATCCATATATTTCTGGTCCGGGCAATATTGCCCAAATGATCGGCTATCTTCGGAAGAACTTTCCTGCATCTGTGACATCTGAGACTGTAAAGAAATTCAACCTAGCATCGAACAATGAAAGCTATGTGATAAACGCGTTGCAATTCATTGGTGTTCTTGACGCTGACGGCAGACGCACCGAAGAGGGTCATGACGCATTTGTACTAAGCGATAGTGAATTTCCTAAAGCGTTTGAGGGGCTAGTCCGAAAGTCATACAATGATCTATTTGATCATTGGGGTGAAGGTGCATGGACGCTCGGCAAAAGTGAGCTCACAAACTATTTTAGGACTACAGACAAGACCAGCGAGGTTATTGGGAGTCGGCAGGCTTCGGTTTTTATTATGTTTCGCGGCCTCGCAGGACATGAGCAAACTTCGGACAAGGCACCCGCTACTGTCATAAAGCCTTCGGTTGCTCCTAAGGGTAAGAAGGCAAATACGAAGAAGCTTTCGGTTGAACCTTTAAGTTCATCTGTGGCGCTAAATAGAGATTCGACCACCAGTGATGGCCGCAAAGAAATGGCGCTAACTGTCAGAATTGAAATCAATTTGCCTGCTAATGGTTCGCAGGAAACCTATGACGCCATCTTTAAGAGTATACGGGCCAATCTTATAAATGACTGATGCGCTAAGCGGCTTCGAAAGGCTTGTCAGGCTTGCAGGCGCGCTCTCCGTGAAGCAGCCTGAAGGAGACCAGGCTGCGGTCCAAGAACAATCGCATCCTTTCGACGAACGGAACATTCATCCTAGTATCAGTTCTGTTTCATTGAAGTTATTTGAAGATGGACACTTTGCTCAAGCCACTTTTGAGGCTTTCAAATATCTAGACAATGAAGTTAAGAGTCTTTCTAAGATTAGTGAAAGTGGCCACAAGCTTATGATGAATGCATTTGCAGGGGAAAATCCAAAAATAAAACTAACGGCTCTATCCACAGCCAGCGAAGTTGATGAACAGATGGGTTACAAGTTCATCTTTGCAGGGGCCATGTCTGCAATACGGAATCCGCGTGGTCATGACAATCTTGTCGATCCTATTGATCTTTGTCTCGACCACTTGTCATTTGCGTCGGTGCTCCTGCGACGACTGGAAAAAACTGTGCACTGAGGAGTCGCGTCTTGGACCGATGCGAATGCGCAATTGTTCTTATGGCAGGCTCATCGCTTGAGTTCTTGCTTAAATGAATCTTTCGAGTTTAAACCGTGCACCTTCAATGATACGAAGGTAAATGAACTAACAAAACCCCCTAACAAATCCCTAACGCCTCCCGCCAACCCATTGAAATCATTGGTCTCGGAAAATGTCCCATCATGGGGCAGCTCTCAGATCAGACCTTGAGCATCCTTCGGAACATCCCCTCAAGGTAGGTGGCCGCCCCCGGAAAGACCCCGCCTTCGGGCATCAGCACGTTTACCTGGGCCTCGAAATCCGCATAGTGCTGGGTGGTCGCCCAGATCGAAAAGATCAGGTGCCGGGGATCGACCGGCGCGATCCGGCCCGCTGCCGCCCATTCCGTGATCAGCGCCGCCTTCTGGTCCACCAGAGGTTTCAGCCGGGACTCGAGGTGCGGGCTCATGCGCGGTGCGCCCTGCAGGATCTCGTTGGCAAACAGCCGGCTCTCGCGCGGATAGGCCTGCGCCATGTCCAGCTTGCGCCGCACATAGGCGATGATCTCTTCCAGCGGCTCGCCCTCCGGGTTCATCTGCTCCAGCGGGTCCAGCCATGTCTCCATCAGCTGGTTCAGCAGCGTGACATGGATCGTTTCCTTGCCGTCGAAGTAATACAGGATGTTGGGCTTGGACAGCCCCGCCTCGGCGGCGATCTGGTCCAGCGTCGCGCCGCGAAACCCATGGGCCGAAAACACCTCGAGCGCGGCATCAAGGATGCGCTTGCGATTGCGGGTCTGGATGCGGCTGCGTTTGACGGCAGGTTGCGCGCGCACGGTCCCGCCAGCCTTGCCGACAGCCTTGCCGCCATTCTTTGCACCGTCTTTCATCAGCCCTCTCTTTGCTGCGAAATTCATCGCTAGCCGATGCGCCCCCCTGCGTCCAGACCGACGGTTCAAGACAAATCTTGACACAGGTGGCGCGGGTTGCAATCGTCACTTTACCAATTGGTAAAAAAGCGACAAGGCGCAAGTCCTTCGACAATGCAGATGGCGGCCCGCAAGGTGACGCCCGCTTGTGCTGGCACAGCGTCCATGGCGGACAAGACAGGGAAAGAACACGATGGCTGCACCCGGTGAAAACCTCAAGATCAACCCGGACCGCCTGTGGGACAGTCTGATGGAGATGGCCAAGATCGGCCCCGGGATCGCCGGCGGCAACAACCGCCAGACCCTGACGGACGAGGATGCCGAGGGGCGCGCCCTGTTCCAGCGCTGGTGCGAGGAAGCGGGCTGCACCATGGGGCTGGACACGATGGGCAACATGTTCGCCCGGCGCGAGGGGACGGACCCCGACGCGCTGCCGGTCTATGTCGGATCGCATCTGGATACGCAGCCGACGGGCGGGAAATATGACGGTGTTCTGGGGGTTCTGGGCGGGCTGGAGGTGATCCGCACGCTGAACGACCTCGGGATCCGCACGCGCCATCCCATCGTGGCCGTGAACTGGACCAATGAGGAAGGCACGCGCTTTGCCCCCGCCATGCTGTCATCCGGCGTCTTCGCAGGCGTGCTGGAGGAGGATTGGGCCAAGGACCGCGTCGATGCCAAGGGCAAGCGTTTTGGCGATGAGTTGAAGCGGATCGGCTGGGAAGGCGATGAACCCGTGGGCGCACGCAAGATGCATGCCTATTACGAGCTTCACATTGAACAGGGCCCCATTCTGGAGGCCGAGGCCAAGGATGTGGGTGTCGTCACCCACGGGCAAGGCCTGCGCTGGGTGCAATGCACGGTCACGGGCAAGGGCCAGCATACCGGATCGACGCCGATGCACATGCGCCGCAACGCGGGGCGCGGACTGGCGCAGGTCACCGAACTGGTGCACGAGATCGCGATGGCGCATCAGCCCGCCGCCGTGGGCGCGATCGGGCATATCGACGTCTATCCCAACAGCCGCAACGTGATCCCGGAAAAGGTGGTCTTTACCGTGGATTTCCGCAGCCACGTGCTGGACACGCTGGAAGCGATGGTGGCCGAGTTGCACGACAAGGCGCCCGGCATCTGTGCCGCGCTGGGCTGCGACTTCGAGGCCGAGGTGGTGGGCGCCTTCGATCCGCCCGCCTTTGATGAGGGCTGCGTGCGCGCGATCCGCAACGCCTGCGAGAGCTTGGGCTACAGCCATATGGATGTGATCTCGGGCGCGGGGCACGATGCCTGCTGGATCAACCGGGTCGCGCCCACCGCGATGATCATGACGCCCTGCGTGGATGGCCTGAGCCATAACGAGGCCGAAGAGATCACGAAGGACTGGGCGCGCGCCGGTTGCGATGTGCTGCTGCACGCGGTGGTCGAAACGGCGGGCGTCGAGGCCTGAAATCGGACAGGCCGGGGGCCAGCCCCCGGACCCCCGGGATATTTGAAGCAAGAAGAAGCAAGGGCCGCAGGGCAAAGCTTCGGGCGACATGGAGGGTTGAGATGACCAAGGTGATCAAGGGCGGCATGGTCTGCACGGCAGACCGCACCTGGAAGGCAGATGTGCTGATCGAGGGCGAAACCATCAAGCAGATCGGCGAGAACCTGAAGGGCGACGACTATATCGATGCGGAGGGCGCCTATGTGATCCCCGGCGGGATCGATCCGCATACCCATCTTGAAATGCCCTTCATGGGAACGACCGCAGCAGAGACCTTCGAATCCGGCACATGGGCGGCGGCAGTTGGCGGTACCACGATGATCGTGGATTTCTGCCTGCCCGGCGCCGACGGCAGCATCAAGAACGCGATCAACGAATGGCACCGCAAGAGCGCGCCGCAGATCTGTTCCGACGTGGGCTATCACATGGCGATCACCGGCTGGAACGAGAGCGTCTTCAACGAAATGAAGGACGCGGTCGAGATGGGGGTGAACAGCTTCAAGCATTTCATGGCCTACAAGGGCGCGCTGATGATCGAGGATGACGAGATGTTCGCCTCGTTCAAGCGCTGCGCCGAACTGGGCGCGCTGCCGATGGTGCATGCCGAGAACGGCGACCTGGTGGCCGAGATGCAGCAGAAATACTTTGATCAGGGGATCACCGGGCCGGAAGGCCACGCCTATTCCCGCCCGCCCGAGTTCGAGGGTGAGGCCGCGAACCGTGCGATCACCATCGCCGATGCGGCGGGCGTGCCGCTCTATATCGTGCATGTGTCCTGCGAGCAGGCGCATGAGGCGATCCGGCGCGCGCGCCAGAAGGGGATGCGTGTCTATGGCGAGCCGCTGATCCAGTTCCTGACGCTGGATGAGAGCGAGTATTTCAACACCGATTGGGACCACGCCGCGCGGCGCGTGATGTCGCCGCCGTTCCGCAACAAGGCGCATCAGGACAGCCTTTGGGCCGGTTTGCAGGCGGGATCCCTGCAGGTGGTGGCCACAGATCACGCGGCGTTCAGCACGGCGCAGAAGCGGGCGGGCCGGCATGATTTCCGCATCATTCCCAACGGGTCGAACGGGCTGGAGGAGCGTCTGGCTGTCCTGTGGACCGAAGGGGTCGAGACAGGCCGTCTGACGCCGAACGAATTTGTCGCCGCCACCAGCACGAATGTGGCCAAGATCCTCAACATCTATCCCAAGAAGGGCGCGATCGTCGAAGGGGCGGATGCCGATATCGTGGTCTGGGATCCCAAGATCACCAAGACGATCAGCGCCTCGAACCATCATTCGGTGCTGGATTACAATGTGTTCGAAGGCTTCGAGGTCAAGGCACAGGCCCGCTATACCCTGAGCCGTGGCGAGGTGATCTGGGCCTGGGGGCAGAACAGCCAGCCACAACCCGGACGCGGGCGCTTTGTGCCCCGCCCCGCATTCCCGTCAGCCAACGTTGCCCTGAGCAAGTGGAAGGAGTTGACGGCGCCCAAGATGATCAAGCGCGATCCGCTGAATATTCCGGCAGGGATCTGATCCGCGCCGGATTTCATGCAGACCAGCGGGGTTTCGGACTTGATCCGTGACCTTGCCGCCAGCCAATACTGCTGCCAGCAGGAGAAGACAGACGTGACCACCCAACCCGCGATCAACGCCCCTGTGATAAGTGCCAAGGGGCTTGATCTGACCTTTCAGACCGGCGACGGGCCGGTGCATGCCTTGCGCGATGTGTCACTGGACATCGCCAAGGGGGATTTTGTCAGCTTCATCGGCCCCTCGGGTTGTGGCAAGACGACATTCCTGCGGGTGATGGCGGATCTGGAACAGCCGACGGCGGGGCAGATCACGGTCAACGGCACCTCGCCCGAGGCGGCGCGCAAGGCGCGCGCCTATGGCTATGTCTTTCAGGCGGCCGGGCTTTACCCATGGCGTACGATTGGGGGCAATATCCGCCTGCCGCTGGAGATCATGGGATATGACCGCGCCGATCAGGATGCGCGCGTCGCGCGGGTTCTTGACCTTGTGGAACTGGGCGGGTTCGAGAAGAAATATCCCTGGCAGTTGTCGGGCGGCATGCAGCAGCGTGCCAGTATCGCACGGGCGCTGGCCTTTGACGCCGATATCCTGTTGATGGACGAGCCTTTCGGTGCGCTGGACGAGATCGTGCGCGACCATCTGAACGAGCAGCTTCTGAAGCTCTGGGACCGAACCGACAAGACGATCTGTTTCGTGACCCATTCGATCCCCGAGGCAGTTTATCTGTCGACCAAGATCGTTGTCATGTCGCCGCGCCCGGGCCGGATCACCGATGTGATCGACAGCCCCCTGCCGCGCGCCCGCCCGCTGGAGATCCGCGACACGCCGGAATTTCTTGAGATCGCGCATCGCGTCCGCGAGGGCCTGCGTGCGGGGCATGCCTATGATGATTGAGCGTGACCGCCTTTCGGGTCGGGATGGGGAGCTGGCATGAGAAATGCGTTGCCTGTCCTGACGGTTCTGATCGCGATCCTCGCGATCTGGTATGTTGCCGTGGCCCCGATGAATATCCGCGTGGCGCTGGATCAGGCACAGCGGGGCGGTGCGGTTCTGCAACCCGCAACGGCCCTGGAACGCCAGGAGGTATCGGTCTGGTCCCTGATGCTGCGCAATCCCGCGCAGATCACGCAGACCTACGCGATGGAGCGGCCGCGCCTGCCCACACCCGGACAGGTCGCCACCGAACTGTGGAGCACCACGGGCGAAATGGCCCTGAACGGGCGGGCGATGTCGAAACGCTCGTTGATCTATCATGGCTGGATCACGCTTCAATCCACGCTCTGGGGCTTTGCGCTCGGGACCGCGCTGGGCATTCTGGGGGCGGTCGCCATCGTCTATTCGCGGGTCGTCCACATGAGCCTGATGCCATGGGCGATCATCAGCCAGACGGTGCCGATCGTGGCGCTGGCGCCGATGATCATCGTCGTGTCGTCGCAACTGGGTATTCAGGACAGGGGCGTGCCAAAGGCGATCATCTCGGCCTATCTGTGTTATTTCCCGGTGCTGGTGGGAATGGTAAAGGGCCTGCGTTCGCCGGCCCATGCGCAGCTTGACCTGCTCAAGACCTATAACGCCTCGGGCTTTCAGGCCTTTCTGAAGCTGCGGCTTCCGGCGTCGGTGCCTTATCTGTTCACCTCGCTCAAGGTGGGGATCGCCGCGGCGCTGGTGGGGACCATCGTGGGCGAACTGCCGACGGGTGCGATCAGCGGCCTCGGTGCGCGCATCCTGATCGGGGACCAGTTCGGCACGCCGCTGGCCATCTGGGCGGCTCTGGTGGCAGCGGCGGTTCTGGCGGGTGTGCTTGTCACCTTGCTGGATCTCGCGCAGCGCATGACCCTGCGCCGCATGGGGATGACGCCATGACCTGGCTTGTCATCGCCCTGATCTTCTGGCTTGGCGCATGGGCCTTCAACGCATGGCTGGCCAATTCGCGCTGGGGCGGCCAGCGCAGCGCAAGGATCGCGGTGCCGGTCATTTTCGGGATCACCCTTCTGGTGCTGTGGGAAGGGCTGGTGCGCGGGTTGGGCGTGTCGCCTGTCATCCTGCCCGCCCCTTCGACCGTGGCGCAAACCTTTGCCGCATCGACCGGTCTGTTGTGGGAGGATTTCCGGCAGACAGTCCTCAAGGGGGCGCTGACCGGTTTTGCCATCGGAAGCGCGGCCGCCCTTCTGACGGCCGTGTTGATCGACCGATCGGCCTTCCTGACACGTGGCCTTCTGCCCGTGGGCAATTTCGTGGCGGCCCTGCCCATCGTCGGCATTGCCCCCATTCTGGTCAGCTGGTTCGGCTTTGACTGGCAATCCAAGGCGGCGGTCGTGGTTGTCATGGTCTTCTTCCCGATCCTTGTGAACACCGTGCAGGGCCTGCGCGAGACCGACGCCATGCAGCGCGACCTGATGCGCACCTATGCGGCCGGCTATATGCAGACCCTGCTGAAGCTGCGCCTTCCTGCCGCGATGCCTTTCGTCTTCAACGGGTTGAAGATCGCCACGACGCTGGCGCTGATCGGCGCCATCGTGGCCGAGTATTTCGGCTCGCCGACGCGAGGGATGGGGTTCCGCATCTCGACCGGCGTCGGCAGCCTGTCGATTGATCTGGTCTGGGCCGAAATCTTTGTCGCGGCGATCGCAGGGACCGCCTTCTATGGTATCGTGGTATGGATCGAAAGGGCGGTGACCTTCTGGCATCCATCCCAGCGCAGATGAACAAGCAGTCAAAAAGAAGCCGTTGAGGCCGGGCACAACAAAAGTTCAACAAGGAGTATGAAACATGAAGAAACTGATGACCGGTGCCGTCCTTGCCATGGGGCTGGCCAGCACCCCTGCATGGGCCGCAGATGATGTGACGCTGCAACTGAAGTGGGTCACGCAGTCCCAGTTCGCGGGCTATTACGTGGCTCTCGACAAGGGGTTCTTTGAAGAAGAAGACCTGAACGTGACCATCCTTCCGGGCGGTCCCGATATTGCACCCACGCAGGTTCTGGCCGGTGGTGGCGCGGATGTGACCGTGGAATGGATGCCCGCAGCCCTGGCCGCGCGCGAAAAGGGTCTGCCGATGGTGAACATCGCACAGCCCTTCAAGTCCTCGGGCATGATGCTGACCTGCTGGAAAGACGCGGGTATTGCTACCCCCGCCGACCTGAAGAACCGCACGCTGGGCGTCTGGTTCTTTGGCAACGAGTTCCCCTTCATGAGCTGGATGAGCCAGTTGGGCATTTCCACCGATGGCAAGGGCGAGAACGGGGTCGAGGTGCTGAAGCAGGGTTTCAACGTCGATCCGCTGATCCAGCGTCAGGCTGACTGCATCTCGACCATGACCTATAACGAGTACTGGCAGGTGATCGACGCGGGCGTAACGCCCGAGGAGCTGGTGACCTTCAAGTATGAGGATCAGGGCGTGGCAACGCTTGAGGACGGTCTCTATGTCCTTGAAGAGAACCTGAGCGATCCGGCCTTCGTCGACAAGATGGCACGCTTCGTGCGCGCCGCGATGAAGGGTTGGAAATACGCAGAAGAAAACCCGGATGAGGCCGCGATGATCGTTCTGGACAACGACCAGACCGGCGCACAGACCGAAGCCCATCAGAAGCGGATGATGGGCGAGGTGGCCAAGCTGACCGCCGGTTCGAATGGCGCGCTGGACCCGGCTGACTATGAGCGGACCGTCGCGACGCTTCTTGCCGCAGGTTCGGATCCGGTGATCACCAAGCAGCCCGAGGGCGCATGGACTCATGTGATCAGCGATGCTGCGCTGAACTGATCTTCTTCAGATGCTCCTTCGAGAAAGGGCCGGTGAAAACCGGCCCTTTTTTCATGCGCAAACGCAGGCGATGCCGCGATGGCCCCTTGCCGGGTCATTGACTTGGGTATTGACAGCTTCCTCCTGTGATCGCAAAGTCAACCAAGCGGTCGGTTTTGATGCGTGTCGATGTCGACGCCGCGCGCAGTTGCAAGCAGGGCTTTTCGACTGATCGGTGATGGGGTATCGTAAATTGACATGATGTATAATTATAAGTATACATCCTAATCGCGGGAACCTTTGGGAGGAGGGCTCATGCTTCAGACTTGCGTCAGTGCCCTTGCGGGCAATCGGTCATGAAGTTCTATGGCTATTTCCGCAGCTCATCCTCCTATCGCTGCCGTATCGCGTTCAATCTCAAGGGGTTGGACTATGACTTCGTGTCGGTCCATCTGAAACAGGGCGCGCAGAAAAGCCCCGCTTTCGCGGCGCTCAACCCACAACGCCTGCTGCCCGCTCTGGTCACGGATGACGGGGCAGAGCTGATCCAGTCGCTGGCGATTCTCGAATGGCTGGAAGAGACGCATCCAGAGCCCGCGATCCTGCCCGGCGATCCGCTGGAGCGCGCGCGCGTGCGCGCCTTCGCTCAGGTCATCGCCTGCGAGATCCATCCGCTGCAGAACCTGCGAGTGCTGAAGTATCTGGCCGATGAATTCGGTGCCGATGCCGATGCGACCACGCGCTGGCTGACCCGCTGGCTGACCGAAGGGCTTGAAGCCTGCGAGGCGCTGCTGGCCAAGCGCCAGCATGCCACCCCGTTCTGCTTCGGGGAGGCGCCGGGTCTGGCCGATATATGCCTTGTGCCACAGGTCTTTTCGGCGCAACGCTTCGGGGTGGATATCAGCCACCTTGAAAGGATCATGGACATAAATGCGCGCTGCGAGGCGCTTGCGCCCTTCGCCGATGCGCATCCCGCACGCCAGCCGGATTTCGAACCCTGATCGAACAGGACGACATCCGGTCATTGAAGACCCGCGCCGGGGAAAAGCCGGTCGGTACGATCACAACATCCTAGGGAGGATACCAGAATGACTTTCATGAAAACGGCGCTTCGTAGTGTTGCCGCAGCCGCCATGTTGGCAGGCATGAGCGTGGCCGCTCATGCCCAGGAAGTGACGCTGAAGCTGCACCAGTTTCTGCCGGCACAGGCAAACGTGCCCAAGCTGGTGCTGGATGTCTGGGCCGACAAGGTCGAGGCGGACAGCAACGGCCGCATCAAGATCGAGCGTTTCCCCTCGATGCAGCTGGGCGGCACCCCACCCGAACTGATCAACCAGGTCATTGATGGCGTGGCCGACATCGTCTGGACCGTGGCTGGATACACGCCTGGCCGCTTCCCCCAGGCCGAAGTGTTCGAACTGCCCTTCATCATGACCAATGCCGAGGCCACCAGCCGCGCCTATTGGGAATTCGCCGAAGCCAACATGCTTGACGCCGACTACAAGGATTTCAAGACGCTCGCCGTCTGGGTCCATGGTCCGGGCATCATCCATTCCAAGAACCCGATCACCTCGGTCGCGGATCTGAACGGTGTGAAGCTGCGCGCGCCTACGCGCACGACGACCAAGCTGTTCACGGAACTGGGTGCTACCCCGATCGGCATGCCGGTGCCCGCGATCCCGGAATCGCTGTCCAAGGGCGTGATCGACGCGACGGTCATTCCGTGGGAGGTGACGGCCGCGCTGAAAGTCGCGGAACTGGTCAGCAACCACACGACCTTCGGGGATGATGCGCTTTACACGACCTCGTTCATCTTTGCGATGAACAAGGACAAGTACAACAGCCTTCCCGATGATCTGAAAGCCGTCATCGACAACAACTCGGGCTTGGAATTCTCGGCCTTCGCGGGCAAGACCATGGCCGACGCTGACGCGCCGTCGATGAAGCTGGCGATGGACCGCGGCAACAACATCATCACCCTGACACCCGAGCAGGTTGCCGAATGGAAAGCCGCCGCCGCAGGTGTCGAGGCATCCTGGATCGAAGACCTGAACAAGACCGGGCTTGACGGTCAGGCTGTCGTCGATCAGGCACGTGCGCTGATCGCAAAGCACACGAAGTAAGTCGTGACAAAGGGTCCCGCGGCGCTATCGTCGCGGGACTTTCCAATGCTTCCACAATTCGACAAGGCAGGAACACAGATGCAGAGGTTCATGAACAATCTGTCGCGTTTCATGGCGATACTCGGCGGTATCGTTCTGACCGCGCTGATCATTCTGGTCTGCGTGTCGGTGCTGGGGCGCACCCTGAACGGCTTTCTGCATTCCGCGCCGGTCGTCGCGGTTCTGGGTGATTTCGCCAAGACCCTGCTCGACGCAGGCGTGGGGCCGATCCTGGGTGATTTTGAGCTGGTCGAGGCCGGCGTTGCCTTTGCGATCTTCGCCTTCATCCCGTTCTGCCAGATCACCGGCGGTCATGCGACGGTGGACATCTTCACCTCTGCCCTGCCGCTCAAGGTGAACAGGCTGCTGCAGATGGTGATCGATATCGTCTTCGCAGGCGTCCTGATCCTGATCGCGTTGCAACTCTACGAGGGCATGCTGTCCAAGATGCAATATCGCGAAACCACGTTCCTGTTGCAGTTCCCCGTCTGGTGGTCCTACGCGGCAAGCCTTGTCGCTGCGGTCGTGTCCGCCATCGTCGGCGTCTACATTGCAATCATCCGCATGGGCGAGTTTTTCGGCAACCGTACAATCCTGTCCATCGGGGGAGCAGACCATTGACCAATCTTGAAATCGGGATGGCCTCCTTTCCCGTCCTGCTGACCCTGATCTTCCTGCGTGTGCCGATCGGGTTGGCCATGTTCCTTGTGGGGTTGTTCGGTCTCTATTTCACCACCGGCAGCTTCAACATGGCGTTTTCGCGCCTCAAGTCCGAAACCTATTCGACCTTTTCCAGCTATTCGCTGTCGATCATCCCGATGTTCCTGCTAATGGGCCATTTCGCGACCCTTGGCGGCATGTCGCAATCGCTGTTCAAGGCGGCCGAGGCCTGGCTTGGTCACCGCAAGGGCGGCGTTGCCATGTCCGCTGTCGGGGCATGTGCCGGTTTCGGGGCGATCTGCGGCTCGTCCCTGGCGACCGCCGCCACCATGAGCCAGGTGGCCCTGCCGGAACTGCGCCGCTATGGCTATGCGGGCGGCTTTTCGACGGCAACGCTTGCGGCAGGGGGAACCCTTGGCATCCTGATCCCGCCCTCGGTGATCCTTGTGGTCTATGCCATCCTGACCGAGCAGAACATCGCCAAGCTGTTCCTGTCCGCCTTCGTGCCCGGCATTCTGGCGGCCATCGGCTACATGATCACGATTGCCATCTATGCGCGCATTCATCCCGATCGTGCCGGAACGGCCCGCGAACCCATGCCCTATGCCGAGCGGTTGCGCGCGCTGCGCGATGTCTGGCCGGTGCTGACGGTCTTCCTTGTGGTTGTCGGCGGCATCTATCTGGGTGTGTTCACCCCCACCGAGGGTGCAGCCGTCGGCGCCTTGGGCACCGGTCTGATCGCGATCGTCAACGGCGGCCTGAACCGGCACAGCTTTGTGGAAAGCTTCATGGCAACGGCCCGTTCGACCGCGATGATCTTCTTCATCGTTCTGGGGGCCGCGTTCTATAACGGCTTCCTTGCGCTGACCCAATTGCCGCAATCGCTGTCCACCTATGTGGCCGAGCTTGGGCTGAGCCCCTGGATGGTGCTGACCGTGATTCTGCTGCTGTACCTCGTCTTCGGCGCGGTGATGGACAGCCTGTCGATGATCCTGCTGACGATCCCGATCTTTTTCCCGATCATCAGCGTCCTCGATTTCGGCATGACCCCCGAGGAAGTGGCAATCTGGTTCGGGATCCTTGTGCTGATCGTCGTCGAAGTCGGGCTGATAACCCCGCCAGTGGGCATGAACCTCTTTGTCATCAACTCGATGGACCGGCTGACCCCGATGATCGAGACCTACAAGGCGGTGATGTATTTCGTGGCCTCCGATATCGTTCGCGTCATCATCCTTGTGCTTTTCCCGGGCATCACCCTGTTTGCCCTGCGCCTTCTTTACTGACCAAGACGCGTCCGGCGTCCTCTGCTGAGGGTGGCGCCGGACGTTGCCCGCGCCTGCTTACGTCCAGATAGTTATGACACATAGCCAAAAAGGCCACGCAATGACCAGAAAGCCGATGCAGACCCTGAAACTTGAGATCGACGGACCGGTTGCCATCCTGACGATGAATCGACCGGACAAGCGCAATGCCATGAACGATCAGTTGCTGGCCGAACTGGATGCCTTCTTCTCGCAGCCGCCGGAAGCGGTGAAGGTGGTGATCCTGACCGGGACAGAAGGCCATTTCTGTTCGGGCCTCGACCTGAGCGAGCATGTCGCCCGCGATGCCGAAGGCACGCTGCGCCATTCAAGGTCGTGGCATGCGGTGATGGACAAGATCCAGTATTCCGGCCTGCCGGTCGTGTCGGCCATGTTCGGCGCGGTGATCGGGGGCGGTCTTGAACTGGCGACCGCAACCCATGTGCGTATCGCCGAACCATCGGTGATCTTTCAGCTGCCCGAAGGACGGCGCGGGATCTATGTGGGCGGCGGCGCCTCGGTCCGGGTGGGCCGCATCCTTGGGGCGGACCGCATGACCGAGATGATGCTGACCGGCCGGAAGTTCGACGCCGAGGAAGGCCAGCGCCTTGGGCTGTGCCACTACAGTGTCGGTCCGGGCGAGGCGATCGGCCTCGCGCGGGAACTTGCCGAAAAGATCGCGCGCAATGCAGGCCTGTCCAACTATGTGATGATCCATGCACTGGCCCGGATCGAGGACATGTCCAAGGCTGACGGGCTCTTCACCGAAAGCCTGTGCGCCGCGCTGACCCAGACCAGCCCCGATGCGCAAGAGGGCCTCAAGGCGTTCCTTGACAAGCGCAGCCCGCAATTCCGGTGACGCCATGAGCAGCAAACAGACCCCTGCACCGCAGACGAACCCGGTCGACACAACCACGGTGCCATTCGGGCTGGACCGTGCCCTGCGTGACCTTGTCGGCTATACGATGAAGCGGGCGACCAACCTGATGCAGGCTGATGCCGCACGTGTTCTTGAACCGCTTGGCCTGCGGATCACCACCTTTTCCGCCCTTTCAGTCATCTGCGACACGCCGGATGTCACGCAATCGCAACTGGCGGCCAGCCTGAACATGGAACGGTCGAACACGGTGCTGATCATCGACGCGCTGGAAGAGGCCGGCCTGATCGGTCGCCACCGCATTCTGACCGACCGACGGTCCTTCGCTCTGCGCGCGACCCTTGCCGGATCCCGCCGCCGCCGCGCGGCGGTTGCGGCGCTGCAGGCGCATGAGGATGTGATGCTTGCCGATCTCAGTGCCGAAGAGCGGGCAACCCTTGTTGGACTGCTGCGCCGTATCGACCGGAGCGGACAGGTGTCACAGGAATGACAGGTTGCCTTCCGCAAAAGGTCGTCTCGGACAAGCGCGCAGACGGGCGGACCTTTCTGCGTTCCGCTTATCCGCTGGGTCCTGTGGCGGATACCACGGGGGATTGGCTGCACCGCTGGGCAGGGGAAACGCCTGATGCGGTTTTCCTGGCCGAACGCTCGGGGGCAGGGTGGCGCGAACTGGACTACCGGTCCGCGCTGCAGATGGTGCAGGCGTTGGGGGCCTGGCTGATCGGGCAGGGGTTTGCAGCAACCGGCCCGGTTCTGATGCTGTCGGGCAATTCCGTGGATCACGGCCTGCTGGCGCTGGCTGCCCAATATGTCGGCATGGCCAATGTGCCAGTGGCCGAACAATATGCCCTGATTCCGGGTGCGCATGACCGGCTGTCCCATATCGTTCAGGCCGTGCGCCCTTCGCTCATCCATGTCGATGATCCGGTCGTCTGTGCTGCAGCTCTGGACCTTCCGGCCCTTGCGGGCATTCCTGTCATCACAAGACGCCCCGACCCGGCGCGCCGGACCCTGACGATGGAACAGGCCTTGCAGGGCGATGCCACGGCGGATGTGACCGCCGCCCATGCGGCCGTCACGCCTGACACATTGGGCAAGATCCTTTTCACCTCTGGCTCGACCTCCCTTCCCAAGGGCGTGCTGACCACACATCGCATGATGTGTGTGAACCAGACCCAGATCTCCGATGTGCTGCCCTTGCTGCGGGCGCGCGCGCCGCGCATCCTGGATTGGCTGCCGTGGAACCATGTGTTCGGCGGATCGCATAACTTCAACATGATGCTGGCCAATGGCGGCGCGCTTTATATCGACGATGGCAAGCCGACGGATGCCCTGTTTCCCCGGACGCTGGAAAACATGCAGATGCAGACCGGCACTCTGGCCTTCAACGTGCCCATCGGCTTTTCGCGTCAGCTGGCCGCGCTCAAGGCGGATGCGGATCTGCGCCGCCGCTTCTTCACTGGTCTCGACCTGACATTCTATGCCGGCGCGTCCCTGCCGCAGGAGGTCTGGACCGGCTTTGCGGACATGGCGCGCGAGGTCACCGGCGCTGTGCCGCTGATGATCTCGAGCTGGGGCATGACCGAAACCGCCCCCGCAGTGTTGCTGACGCACGAGCGGATCAACCGGTCCGGGATCGTCGGCGTCCCCTTGCCGGGCACCGAGGTCTGCCTGATCCCCGAGGATGGGGACCGGTTCGAGATGCGCGTCAAGGGACCGAATGTGCTGAAAGGCTATCTCGACGACCCTGAAAAGACGGCACAGGCCTTTGATGCCGACGGTTTCCTGATCACGGGGGATGCGGTGCGCTTTGTCGATCCGGCCCAGCCCGACAGGGGCCTGTCATTCGACGGGCGCATCTCGGATGATTTCAAGCTGACCTCCGGAACATGGGTCAGGGTTGCCAGCCTGCGGGGACAGGTTTTGGCGGCGCTGGACGGGCTTGCCGCCGACGCGGTGATCACGGGGCATGACCGCGACACGCTGGGCGTGCTGATCTTCCCGCTGGGACGCCCCGACCCGGATCTTCTCCGACAGATCGCGGACCGTCTTGGGTTGCTGTCCAGGGCGGCCACCGGCTCGGCCACGCGCATCTGCCGCGCTATGGTGATGACCGAGCCTGCCAGCCTTGCCGAGGGCGAGATGACAGCCAAGGGAAACCTCAACACAAGGCGGGTTCTGACCCGCCGGGCTGCGCTGGTCGAAAGGCTTTACGCGCCCGATGATCCCGAGGTGATCCGGCCATGAGGCAGTCCTACTGCATGACCCTCAAGAACCGTTTATGCTGGGGCGCCACCTCAGCGCCTTGTCCGATACCGCGAAAGGACTGACCCATGATCGACCTAGACAAGATCCGTGCCATCGATATCCACACCCATGCCGAGGAACCCTGCGGATGCCATTCCGATGACGGGTATGACGATCTGCAATCCACGATGGCCAAGTACTTCGGCGCGCCGTGGTCGCATCCGCCGACGATCACTGAAACCGCCGCGCATTACCGCGCGCAGAACATCGCGGCCGTGATCTTTCCGGTCGATGCCGAACGCGAGACCGGCTATCGCCGCTACAAGAATGAAGAAGTGGCCGAATTGGCCGCCGAGAATTCCGATGTGCTGATCCCGTTTGCCTCGATCGATCCGCACAAGGGCAAGATGGGCGTGCGCGAGGCCCGTCGTCTGGTCGAGCATTACGGGATCAGGGGGTTCAAGTTCCACCCGACATTCCAGGGCTTCTATCCCAACGAACGTTTCGCCTATCCGCTCTATGAGGCGATCCAGGAGGCGGGTGCCATTGCCCTGTTCCACACCGGTCAGACCGGCGTGGGCTCGGGGATGCCCGGCGGCAACGGGATGCGGCTGAAGTATTCCAACCCGATGTATCTGGACGATGTGGCCGTGGATTTCCCCGACCTGAAGATCATCATGGCGCATCCATCCTTCCCCTGGCAGGAAGAGGCCCTGGCCGTCGCCCAGCACAAGCCCAATGTCTATATCGACCTGTCGGGCTGGTCGCCCAAGTATTTCCCGCCGATCCTTGTGCGCTATGCCAATTCGATCCTGCGCAAGAAGGTCCTGTTCGGCTCGGACTGGCCAATGATCAGCCCCGAACGTTGGTTGGCCGATTTCGAGAAGATCGACATCAAGGACGAACTGCGCCCCGACATCCTCAAGAACAATGCGGCGCGGCTTCTGGGCATGATGTAGGGGAAAGGGCCGCAGGACATCAGGGCAGGGCGTGACAATCCCGCGCCTTGCTGATGAAATGCACGCCGGATCCACCGCAGATGAAAGACCAGCCTCATGTCGTCGCTATCCAGCTCCGCCGCCGTCCAGCCCCCCGCCAGCCATAGCCAGCTGGAGCATTATCCGGTCACCTTCTTTGCCATCGTGATGGGGCTGTCAGGGCTGTCGATGGCCCTTCATGCCTTTGAAAACGCCCATGGACTGGGATCACAGGCCTCGGGTGCGGCCTATTGGCTGACGATCGCCGCATTTCTGGCCATTGCGGCCGTCTACATGCTGAAGGCATGGCGCTACCCGGCGGCGGTGCGCGCGGAATGGAACCATCCTGTCAGGCTGGCCTTCTTTCCCGCGATCTCGATCTCGCTGCTGCTGCTGGCCACGCTGACACTGCCGCGCGCGCCGCATCTGGCCGAACCGCTCTGGCTGTTCGGGATGGGGCTGCAAGGAGCGCTGACCATCGCCGTCATTTCAGGCTGGATCGGTCACCGGGCCTTCCAGACACCACATCTGTCACCAGCCTGGTTCATACCCGCCGTGGGTAACGTGATCGTCCCAATCGCCGGAGTGCAGATGGGCTATGTCGAGATCAGCTGGTATTTCCTGTCCGTGGGCCTGATCTTCTGGGTGGTGCTGCTGACCCTCGTGATGAACCGGCTGATCTTCCACGATCCGATGCCCGGCAGGCTCCAGCCCACGCTGGTCATCCTGATCGCGCCGCCCGCCGTGGGCTTCCTTGCCTGGGTGCGCCTGACCGGGGATATCGACGCTTTCGCGCGTGTGCTGATGAACGGTGCCTACCTGTTCACCCTGCTGGTAGCCGTGCAACTGCCGCGTATTGTCCGGCTGCCCTTCGCGCTGTCCTTCTGGGCGCTGTCCTTTCCGTTCGCCGCTGTCACAGCCGCCAGTTTTCACTATGCGGATGCGACAGGCTCTGCGGTGCATGCCCTGTTCGGAACGGGTCTGATGGGGGTTCTCGCCATCATCATCGCCGCCCTGCTGATCAGAACCTGGCGCGCCATGCGCAGGGGCGAGATCTGCCAACCCGAATAGGCCCGGCCCGATTGCAACGGGGAGCGCCCGGACAAGGCCGCCCCCCGTTTCTTCTTGCTGCAAATATCCCCGCCGGAGGCTCCCGTCCTGTCCATCAGGACAGGCGCTGCCGGATCAGGCGACCTTGACGATCTGCTTGCCGAAATTGCCACCCTTGAGCATCCGCATGAAGGCGGCCGGGGCGTTCTCCAGCCCTTCGGCGATGTCTTCCTGCACGGCGATCCGGCCCTTGGCCACCATCGGTCCGACCTCGGACAGGAAGGCCGGGAAATGGGCGAAATGATCCGAGATGATGAAGCCGTGCACATGCATCCGGTTCACGAGGATGGTGCGCCACAGCTTGGGCAGGTTGTCCTTGCCCGGGCTGTCGGATGCGCCGCCCAGCCCGCCCAGATCATACCAGCTGATCATGCCGCAGACCGGGATCCGCCCGCCCACGTTCATCAAGGGGATCACCCCTTCCAGAACCTTGCCGCCGACATTCTCGAAATAGATGTCGATGCCCTTGGGACAAACCTCGGCCAGAGCCGCGCGCATCTCGCGCCCGTCCGCATAGGCGCGGTGATCCAGGCAGACATCAAAGCCGAACTTCTCGACCGCCAGCTTGCACTTGTCGGCCCCGCCCGCGATGCCCACCACGCGTAGGCCGCGTTCCTTGGCGATCTGGCCCACCATCGACCCCACGGGACCTGTCGCGGCCGCCACGACCAGCGTCTCGCCTTCCTTGGGCCGACCATATTCGGTCAGGCCGAACCAGCCGGTGAAACCGGGCATGCCCAGCACACCAAGAGCTGCCGTAATAGGTCCATGCGCCGGGTCCAGCTTGCGCAGGTCGCGCCCCGGCAGGCAGCCATGGCTGGCCCAGCCGAACATGCCGAAGGCGATGTCGCCCGGTTTGAAATGCGGGCTGTTGGACGCGATCACCTCGCCGACCGCGCCGCCTTCCATGGTGCCCCCGATGGGGACCGGCTTGGCATAGGATTTCGCGTCATCCATACGCCCCCTCATGTAGGGGTCCAGCGACATGTAGAGAACCTTGACCAGCACCTCACCTTCGCCGGGGACAGGCATCGGCGCGTCCTCATGGCGGAAATCCTCGGGTACGGGCGAGCCGCTGGGCCGGCGGGCCAGGGCGATCCGTTTCATCATCTCGGTCATCGGTGGTCTCCTTCATCTGTGATGCGCGCCCGTCCGGGTGGCACATATGCGTCGGTTGAAATCGTTCGGCCTAGCGTCCACGATAGCGGAAAACGCCCGTGCCCGTGGCGATCAGGGTCCCCAGCTCGTCCCGGACGGTGCCTTCGGCAAAGAATGTCTTGCGCCCGCCGCCGGTGACGCGGCCTTCGCCGATCATCACTTTGCCTTGCGCCTGCGCCAGAAAATTCACGGTCATCGACAGGGTCATCGCCATCTGCCGCCTGTCGGGATCGCCCGTATGACAGCCGCAGAACCCCATCACCGTATCCAGCATCATCGCATGCACTCCGCCATGCGGGATGCCGAAACGGTTCATCAGGAAAGGTTCCAGCGGCAGTTCGAACCGGCTGTAGCCTTCGGACCAGCCGGTCATCATGAAACCCAGATGCGCCTGCAACGGATAAGGGTCTTCGACAAGGGCGGGATCAAGATCCTGCATGGTCATCCTTTCCGCGTGGCATCCAGCCCGCTTTGCGCAAACAATGGCACGAAACTGCCCAGCTTGCGCGCCCGTTCGGGGTTCGATGCATTGCCATCCACCGCGCGTTTCAGCACACCTTGCAGGATGCAGCCCATGCGGAAAAACGCGAAGGCGAGGTAGAAGCCGAAATTCTCGATCCCCGGCAGCCCGCGCCGGGCACAATAGGCGGCAATGAATTCCTTGTCGGTCATCAGGCCCTGTGCCTCCCGGTCAACCCCGGCAAGCCCGCGTCCTTCGTTGCCCGGCGGCATGCCCCATTGCATCAGGACTGCCGCCAGATCGGCATAGGGATGCCCGGTCGTGGACAGTTCCCAATCCAGCACGGCAAGGCAGGTCGGGCTGTCCTTGGCAAAAAGCATGTTGTCGATCCGGTAATCGCCATGCACCAGCGTACGTTGTCCGTCATCGGGTGGAATATTGCTGTCCAGCCAGGTGATCAGCTCTTCCATGGGCGCGATATGATCCATCTCCGAGGCGCGGTACTGCTTGGTCCAGCGGTCGATCTGGCGGCGGTAGTAATTGCCCTCGGGGCCGTAGTCGTTCAACCCGGTGGTGTTCAGGTCGACGGAATGGATCGCGGCCAGAACGCGGTTCATCTCGTCCTGCACGGCGCGGCGGTCTTCGCGCGCCAGCTCGGGCAGGCGGGGGTCGTCGAAATGGCGGCCGTTCACCTCGTCCATGACATAGAAGGCCGAGCCGATGACGCTCACGTCCTCGCAAAGCACATGCATGCGCGCGACGGGCACATCGCTGCCGGCCAGCGCCCGCTGGACACGGAATTCGCGTTCGACGGCATGGGCCGATTTCAGCAGGATGCCCGGCGGCTTGCGGCGCAGCACATACCGCCCCGAAGGCGTGATCAGCCGGAACGTGGGATTGCTTTGCCCGCCTGCGAATTTCTCGGCCGTGATCGGGCCTGTGAAACCCGGAAGGTGATCCGCAAGCCATGCGGCGACGGCATCGGTATCAAGCTGTGCTGCGGCATGGGTGGTCATGGCCCTGTCCTTTCTCAGCTATAGGTCAGCAGCCGCGCGGCATTTGCGGCGGTGATATGCGGGGTTTCGTTGAACGTGCCCAGATGTTCGCCGCGCGGTGTGACGACGATGCGGCAGAGCGAGCAATTCTTGATCTGCAACTGCAACCGGATCATCGCATCGGCGGGCGCACCCATCACCTCGGCCACGGATTGCCCGATCGCCCCGCCGGATGTGACAACGATCACCTGTTCCGGCGTACCGGCCGTGGCCTGCCTGCGCGCATCGCGGACACGTTCCGCAAAGGTGGCATAGGGTTCCGGTGGATCCGCGATCTCGCCCTTCTGCCATTCCAGAACCGTTTCGCGCAGGGTCTTGAAATGCAGCCGACGGTCCGTATGCAGGTCCGTGGGGCGGTCTTTTCCGCGGTAGCGCGCGTTCAGCAGCCCGCCAAAGTCGAATTCGTTGAAACCGGGCAGCACGCCGGGATCGGTCGCAAAACCAAGGGCTTCGTTGATCCCCTCCCATGTCTCGCGGTGCCGCCGCTGCGCCCCGATGAACACGGCATCGGGCCTTGCCCCCAAAGCCACAAGGGCATGGCCCAGTTCGCGGGACTGTTCGTGCCCCAGTTCGGACAGCTTGTCATAGTCTGCCGCACCGAAACTGGCCTGCGCGTGCCGGATCAGCCAAAGCTCAGCCATTCACGATCTCGCGCATTTCGGCCTTTGCTGCGGCATATTCGGAGGCCAGACGATCCACCAGCGCGCGCGTCGGCACAACATCCTTGACCGCGCCAATGCCTTGGCCCGCGCCCCAGATTTCCTTCCATGACTTCGGTTTGGACCGGCCTTCGCCGAAATTCATGCTTGAGGCATCGGCGGCTTCCAGATTGTCCGGGTCCATGCCCGCCCGCACGATGGATGGCTTGAGGTAATTGCCATGCACGCCCGTGAACAGCGAGGAATAGACGATATCTTCGGCCCCGCTATCGACGATCATGCGCTTGTAGGCGTCGTCGGCATTCGCTTCTTCGGTGGCGATGAAGGGCGAGCCGATATAGGCTAGATCCGCCCCCATCGCCTGCGCGGCCAGAATCGACCGTCCGGTCGAGATGGCCCCCGACAACAGCACAGGCCCGTCAAACCATTCCCGGATTTCCGAGATCAGCGCCAGCGGCGATTGCGCCCCCGCATGGCCGCCCGCACCGGCGGCGACCGCGATCAGACCGTCCGCCCCTTTTTCGATGGCCTTCCTGGCAAAGCGGTTGTTGATGATGTCATGCAGCGCGATGCCGCCGCAGTCATGCGCGGCCTCGTTCACCTCGACCCGCGCGCCAAGGCTGGTGATCCAGATCGGCACCTTCCACTTGTGGCAGATCTCGATATCTCGCTCCAGACGCGCGTTGGAGCGATGCACGATCTGGTTGACCGCGAAGGGGGCGGCGGGAAAATCGGGGTTGGACTGATTGTGGCGATCCAGTTCCTCGGTGATCCGTTTCAGCCATGCCTCAAGCATGATCGGCTCGCCCGCGGCCTCCCGCGCGTTGAGCGCGGGAAAGCTGCCGACGACGCCGGCCTTGCACTGGGCGATCACCAGATCGGGGTTCGAGATGATGAACAGGGGCGAGGCAACCACCGGAATGCGCAGACCCTGCAACTGTTTGGGCAATTGGCGCATCAGAGGACCTCGAACAGGCCCGCAGCCCCCATGCCGCCACCGACGCACATGGTGCAGACAACGTATTTTGCGCCGCGCCGCTTGCCCTCGATCAGGGCGTGACCGACCATGCGCGCGCCCGACATGCCGTAGGGGTGACCGATCGAGATCGCGCCGCCGTTCACGTTCAGCAACTCGTCCGGGATGCCCAGAACGCGCTGCGATTGCAGCACCTGGCTGGCGAAGGCCTCGTTCAGTTCCCACAGGCCGATGTCGTCCATGGTCAGGCCATGCGCCGCCAGCAGCTTCGGCACGGCATAGATCGGGCCGATGCCCATCTCGTCGGGCTCGCATCCCGCAGCCATCACGCCGACATAGCGGCCCAGCGGTTGCAGCCCGCGGCGTTCGGCCTCTTTCGCTTCCATCACCACAGAGGCGGATGCCCCATCCGACAATTGCGAGGCATTGCCCGCGGTGATGAACTTGCCCTCTTTCACGACCTGCCCATCCTTGAACACCGGCGCCAGCGCCTGCAGGTTCTCCAGCGTGGTCGAGGGCCGGTTGCCCTCGTCCCTGGTCAGGGTCACTTCCTTGAACGAGATGTCCTTGGTGTCCTTGTCCATCACGCCCATCATCGAGGTGAGGGGTACGATCTCGTCGTCGAACTTGCCCGCATCCTGCGCGGCGGCGGTGCGTTGCTGCGATTTCAGGGCATAGGCGTCCTGATCCTCGCGGCTGACACCGTAGCGCGAGGCGACGTTTTCTGCCGTCTCCAGCATCGACATGTAAAGCGCGGGCTTGTGTTCCTTGATCCAGGGATCACCCGCGCGGTCGGTGCGCATGTTCTGGTTCTGCACAAGGCTGATCGATTCCACGCCGCCGCCGATCACGATATCCATGCCGTCATGGATCACCTGCTTGGCGGCCGTCGCGATGGCCATCATGCCGCTGGCGCATTGCCGGTCCAGCGACATGCCCGCGATGGTCACGGGCAGGCCCGCGCGGATCACGGCCTGACGGCCGATGTTGCCGCCGGTCGATCCTTGCTGGATCGCGGTTCCGATCACGCAATCGGAAATCTCGGACCCTTCCAGACCGGCCCGCGACACGGCATGCCGGACGGCATGGCCGATCAGCTCTTGCGCCTGGGTGTTGTTGAAGGCACCGCGATAGGCCTTGCCGATCGGGGTGCGGGCGGTGGATACGATAACGGCGTCACGCATGGTTCTGTCCTTTCAGGGTCATTCGTTCCACGGCAGCGGCAGGCCACGGGCCTCGGCTGCCATGCGGGCATATTTGCGGGTCTGGGCAAAGGCGTCCTGCATCTCGGACTGGCCTTGCGGATCGCGGATCTGGGTCATGGCGGCCATCACGCCTTCGGGCGACAGCGCATCGCCCTGAAGGGCCACGCCGGCGGTTTCCATGACCCGCGTCTCGGTAAAGCAACCCGCGCCCGCGCCAAGGATCATCCTTGTCGGCGCATCATCGCTGACCAGCGCCAGAAGGCCGGGGGTGATGGTTTCGGGCTTCAAGAGGTCCAGCGTTTCGGGGGGCAGCAGGCTTTCCGTCATGCGGGTAGCGGCGGTTGGGGCCAGCATGTTGACACGGATGCCGTATTTCGCGCCCTCCAGCGAGAGCACATTCATCAGTCCCAGCAGCGAGGCCTTGGCCGCGCCATAGTTGGACTGACCGAAATTGCCATACATCCCCGATCCCGAGGTGGTGTAGACGATGCGCCCATACCCGCGTTCGACCATATGGCGCCACAGCGCATGGGTGGTATGGACCGACCCCATGAGATGCACATCCAGCACCTTGCGGAAGTCCTCCATCGTGACCTTGGCAAAGGTCTTGTCGCGCAGGATGCCCGCGTTGTTCACCAGGATGTCCACATGACCGAATTCGGCGATCGCCTCGTCGACCATGGCCTGCACCTGTCCGGCATCGGTCACATCGGCGCCATTGGCGATGGCGCGGCCACCCATGGCGCGGATCTCCTCGACCACGGCGCGGGCGGCATCGGATGAGTGTCCGATACCGTCGGTGGAAGACCCCAGATCGTTCACGACGACCCGCGCCCCGCGTTCGGCAAGGCCAAGCGCGTGACAACGCCCCAGACCGACACCTGCGCCGGTCACGATGGCCACGCGGTCGTCAAAGCGGATGCTGCTCATGCTGTCTGTCCTTCGAAATAGCGCCGTGACAGCCATTCGGCGACCAGCGCGGGCTTGTCCTGTCCTTCGATCTCGACCGTGACATGCATGATGAACTGCACCTCTCCGGGGCGGATATCCGTGAGTTCGGCCAGCGTGAACCGTCCCCGGATCCTTGCGCCCGATCTGACCGGCGAGACGAAGCGTATCTTGTTGAAACCGTAGTTGACGCCCATCACCGCCCCTTGGATGGAGGGCATCTGATAGGCCATCGAGGACAGCAGCGACAGGGTCAGGAAACCATGTGCGATGGTGCCGCCGAAAGGTGTCTGAGCGGCGGCATCGGGATCGACATGGATATACTGGTGATCAAAGGTGCAATCGGCGAAGGCATCGATCTGGGCCTGCGTGATGGTGACCCATTCGGAGATGCCGATTTCGCTGCCGATCATCGCCTCATAGGCGGCGCGGCTGACGGCTTTGGTTGCGGGCAGGGTCATGATCCTACAGGTCCTCGTTGAACAGGCTGCCGGGGGCGTTCGACTGCATGCCACCGGAAAGGGGCAGGATCGCGCCCGAAAGGTAAGCCCCGCCGCGTCCGCACAGATATTGCAGCGCGCCCGCGATGTCCTCGGGGCAACCGACGCGTCCCAGCGGAACTCCCTGCGCCGATTTCTTGCGGCCTTCTTCGTCTGCAAGGGCGAAGGCGGTCATCTTGGACACGAAGGGTCCCGGCGCGATGGCATTCACGGTAATGCCCTGCGGTGCCAGATCATTCGACAGAACGCGCGTCATGTGATGCACGGCACCTTTCGATACCGCATAGGAATAGGTCATCGTGCCCTTGGGAATGTCACCCATGACAGAGCCGACATTCACCACGCGGGCGGGGTCCCCTTCCGTCCTTGCCGCAAGCAGCAGCGGCAGCAGGCTTTGCGTCAGGTGGAACATCCCCGTCACGTTGAGGCTGAGAAGTTTGTCCCAGGCGTCATAGGGATGCTCGCCCAGCGGTGCGCCCCAGGTGCGCCCTGCGTTGTTCATCAGGATATGCAGACGGTCGGTGCGGGATTTTACCTCGGCCACCAGTGCGGCGATGCCTTCCTCGGTCGCCACGTCACCGCCGAACCCTTCGGCAGAGCCGGGCAAACCCAGAGCGTTGATCTGGGCCGCAACAGCTTCACAGGCGTCGGCCTTGCGGCTGGCGATCAGCACGCGCGCACCGGCGGCTGCCAGCCCTTCGGCGGCCATGCGCCCGATCCCGGTTGCGCCTCCGGTCACAAGTGCGACCTTGCCGGTCAGATCGAACAGATGCGCGGGGGTGAGTGTCGACGTCATGTCATTTCCTTTTCGTCAAAATCCGCGTGCCGCAGCGATGATCGCGGCGTGATGGCCATAGTCACCCAGCCATTCGGCCCCCACGCGGGCGCGCTTCATGAAAAAGCCGATGTCGTGGGCATCGGTCATGCCGATGCCGCCATGCATCTGAACCGCCTCGGACACCGCCAGTTTCGCGGTCTGAGCCGCACGCGCCTTGGCGAGCGATACGGCAAGGCTTGCATCCGCAGGTGTGGCGTCAAGCGCGCGGCCTGCATTGGCGATGGTGCTGGCCGTCACCTCGATCTCGGACCACAGATGCGCGGCGCGATGCTGCAGCGCCTGAAAACTGCCGATGGTGCGGTCGAATTGGCGGCGATCCTTCAGATAACCCAGCGTGATCGCGGCAGCGCCCCCGGCCAGACCCGTCAGTTCCGCGGCCAGCGCCGCCTGTCCCGCCTGAAGGCCGGGGCGCAGGGCGGCAAGCCCGTTGTCCAGATCGCCGATGATGTCGTCGCCTGTCGCCTCGACCGCGTCAAAGACCAGACGCGCGTGATCGCGGCTGTCGATGGTGGAAAGCGCTTGCCGGTCCAGCCCGGCGCGGGTGACGTCGATGTCGAAAAGGGTCAGGCCCTCGGCCTCGCCCGCAGCGCCCGAGGTGCGCGCCAGAACAAGGATGCGCCCCGCCGTGGTGCCATCCGCCACGAAGGCCTTGGCACCGGACAGCCGGAACGCGTTGCCTTGCCGCTCGGCCTGCATCGCCGTGGCGGCGGGGGCGAATTTCGGCCCCTCGTCCAGCGCCAGCGCATAGGTGGCGTGACCTGCGGCAATCGCCTGCAAGGCGCCTTGAGCGCGGGGGCCTGCCCCACGCAGCACCGAGGCGGCAATCACAGCGGTCGACAGGAATGGCGATGCCGCCAGCGTGCGGCCCATTTCCTCGGCCAGTATACCCGCCGCGCGGTGGCCCATGTCAGCGCCGCCCGCATCCTCGGGCACCAGCACACCGGTCCAGCCCATCTGCGCCATGTCAGCCCACAATCCTGCATCATGCGTCCGACCCGCATCGCGGTTGGCGCGCAAGGCGGATACGGGCGAGGCATCCGTCAGGAAACCGCGCGCCGCATCGCGCAGCATGACTTCGTCCTCGGTATCCAGCAGCGATTGAGTCATGGCATTCATTGGTTGGGCATCTCCAGCACACGCTTGGCAATGATGTCGAGCATCACCTCGGTGGTACCGCCTTCGATGGAATTGGCCTTGGTGCGCAGCCATTCGGGGGCTAGCCCGCCCTGTGCGCCATCCCATTCCACGCCTTCGCTGCCGGCTGTCGCCATCAGCAGCTCGTAGCGGCGCTTGTTCAACTCGGTCCCGTAATATTTCAGCATTGCGCTGGCATTGCCCACGCCGCGCCCGGCTTCGGCCTGATCCTTGTAACGCTCCATCGTCAGGCCAAAGGCCAGTGCATCGACCTCAAGCTGCATCGCTTCGGCGCGCAGGACCGGATCGGCCAGAACTTCACCATCCTGCGAGGCAAGGATCTGGCTGACCGATCGCCCGCCCAGCAACCCGCGCGCGCCGCCGCCGATCATTTCGCGCTCATGCGTCAGCAGGTATTTCGCGATGTCCCAGCCCCGGTTCAATTCGCCCACAAGGTTCTCTTTCGGCACTTTCACATTGTCGAAGAAGGTCTCGCAAAAGGGGGATTTGCCGGAAATCAGCCGGATCGGCCGGGTGGTGATGCCCGGTGTCTCCATGTCCATCAGCAAGAAGGAGATGCCCTTGTGCTTGGGCGCGTCGCGGTCGGTGCGCACCAAGGCAAAGATCCAGTCGGCGCGGTCGGCATAGGAGGTCCAGATCTTCTGGCCATTGACCAGCCAGTGATCGCCCATGTCCTCGGCGCGGGTCTGCACATTGGCCAGATCCGATCCCGCGCCCGGCTCGGAATAACCTTGGCACCAGCGGATCTTGCCGCGCGTGATCTTCGGCAGATGTTCGGCCTTCTGTTCAGCGTTTCCGAATTCCAGAAGCGCCGGCCCCAGCATCCAAAGGCCAAAGCTTTCCAGCGGCGGCGGCGCGCCCAGACGCTCCATCTCCTCGCGGTAGATCTTTTCCTGCGCGCGGCTCAGCCCTGCGCCACCGTATTCGACCGGCCAGCGCGGCGCGGTCAGCCCGCGATCAACGGCGCGCTCCAGCCAGAGACGTTGGTCGTCATCGGTGAAGGTCCATTTGCGGCCGCCCCAGACGATGGCGTTTTCGTCCATCGGACGACCTAGCAGGGGGGCGGGACAGTTCGCGCTGATCCAGGCCGCGATATCGGCACGGAATCCGGCAAGATCCTCGGTTGCGTCGGACATATCACCCCTCCCTCGGTTTTATGTTCGCAATGCGGAAATGAATTTCACGACCCAAGGCAACATCATCTTGACCCAACCGTCAAGCGCACCTTGGAATGTCCCGATCATTCCGTAACGTGATTTGCGGGGCCGTCGCCGTGGCGGCCAGCCCCGCGCAGGCGCGGTTCAGCGCAGATCGGGCAGTTTGTAATCGGCGAACTGCTGGCGCAGTGTCAGCTTTGAGACCTTGCCAGTGGCGGTCAGCGGCAGCGCCTCGACCCAGACGATATCGTCGGGCAACTGCCATTTGGCGAAATGCCCATCCATATGCGTGTGGATTTCCTCCAGCGAAGGTTGGTCGGCACCGGAGGCCACGGCGATCAGCACCGGACGCTCGTCCCACTTCGGATGAGGCATGGCGATGGCCGCGCAGGAGGCGATGCCGGGATGGGCCATGGCCACGTTTTCGAGGTCGATCGAGCTGATCCATTCGCCACCCGACTTGATCAGATCCTTGGACCGGTCCTGGATCGACAGGAACCCGTTGGGGTCGATCGAGGCGATATCGCCCGTGCCGAACCAGCCTTCGGCGTCGATCACCTTCTTCGTGGCCTCTTCGTTGTTGAAATAGCCCGACACCACCGTGTTGCCGCGCACATAAAGCTCGCCCACGGCCTTGCCGTCATGGGGCTGTCGCTTGCCGTTGTCATCGACGATCTTCAGATCCACGCCAAAGACGCGGCGGCCCTGCTTGGCCTTGGCGTCGATCATCTTGTCGAAGGGCAGTTTCCTGACCCAGCCGGGCATGTTGCCATGGGTGCCGATCGGGCTCATTTCCGTCATGCCCCAGGCATGGCCCACGTTGACGCCCAGTTTCTCGAAGGTTTCGATCATCACGCGGGGGGCGGCGGATCCGCCCACGATGACATCGCCGAACCCGTTCGGGATGCGGCCCTGCGCCTTGATCTCGGTCAGCAGGCCTTGCCAGACGGTCGGCACGCCCCACGCGGAATAGACGCCCTCACTATCCATCAGCTTGAAGATGCTCGGCCCGTCCAGTGCGGGTCCCGGCATGACCATGGACAGGCCCACCATCGGGGCGGCATAGGGCAGGCCCCAGGCATTGACGTGAAACAGTGGCACGACCGGCAGAACCTTCGCGCCCTCGGGGAAGGCCGATCCCATGACCAGCGAGATCATCAACCCGTGCAGCACGGTGGAACGGTGCGAATAAAGCGCGCCCTTGGGATTGCCCGTGGTCCCCGAGGTATAGCACAGCCCCGAGGCGATATTCTCGTCCAGCTCCGGCCAGTCGAATGCCGTGGGCTGGCCGTCCAGCAGCTCTTCGTAGCACAGCGCGTTCAGGCTGTTTTCGGGCATATGCGCCCGGTCGGTCATGATCACATAGACCAGCGCCGCCGGAAGCTGATCCTTCAGCTTTTCAAGGATCGGCACGAAGGTCAGATCCACGAACAGAACCTTGTCGCCCGCATGTTCGACGATATAGGTCATCTGCTCGGCGCTCAGGCGCGGGTTGATCGTGTGGCAGACAGACCCGGTACCGGAAATCGCGTAATAGAGTTCGAAATGCCGATAGCCGTTCCAGGCAAGGGTCGCCACACGGTCGCCGACCTCTACCCCCATGCCTTGCAGCGCATGCGCCAGTTGCGACACCCGCGCCAGCGTCTCGGGATAGGTCTGGCGGTGCACGTCGCCTTCGGTCCGGACGGACACGATCTCGGCCCGGGGATGCGCTTCGGCAGCATAGGTCAGGATGTCGCTGATCATAAGCGGCCTGTTCATCATCATGCCCTGCATTTGGTTCTCCTCCCATTCGCAATCATGTTGCCGGGACCCTAGCGCGATGCGCGCCGTTGCCAAAGGTAAAATCCGTTCCCTGCCAAGCGCTTTGCCGCTGCGTCATTCGGCCACGGTGCTTGCTGGTGACAGGCGACATCCCTAGGCTTGCCGGAATGCGCTGCAGGCCGCCGGTTTGCCGCGCCCGATCAGGAGGAGACGACCATGAAAGCCATCATCTGCAATGCCTTTGCCCCGCTGGATCAGCTGGAATTCGGCGAGATGCCGGACCCCGTGGCCAAGGGCGATCAGGTGGTCATCAAGGTCGAGGCGGCAGGCGTGAACTATCCTGACGGCCTGCTGGTGCAGGGGCTTTACCAGATGCGCCCCGAACATCCCTTCGTGCCGGGCATGGAAGCGGCCGGTGTGGTGGAAAGCGTGGGGCCCGATGTAAAGCGGCTGAAGGTCGGGGACCGGGTCGCCACGATCTGTTCGCTGGGCGGCTATGCCGAAAAGGTCGCCGAGACCGAGGCGCGGGTTTTCCCCATCGGTGATATGGATGCGGCGGATGCCTGCGCGCTGCTGGTGGCTTTCGGCACATCGCATCACGCGCTGAAACAGCGCGCCCATCTGCAGCCGGGCGAAACGCTTGTGGTGCTTGGCGCGGCCGGGGCGACCGGTGTCGCGGCGATCCAGATCGGCAAGATCATGGGCGCGCGGGTGATCGCCGTCGCTTCGACCGATGAAAAGCGTGCCATCGCGCGCGAGAATGGCGCGGATGAGGCGATCGGTTACGACAACCTCAAGGATCAGCTCAAAACCCTGACCGGCGGCAAGGGCGTGGATGTGGTCTACGATTCGGTCGGCGGCGAGGCGTTCGATGCCTGCGCGCGGTCCATGGCCCGCAACGGGCGGTTGCTGATCATCGGTTTTGCCGGGGGCGAGATCCCCAAGTTCCCGGTCAATCTGGCATTGGTCAAGGAATTCAGCGTCGTGGGCGTGTTCTGGGGCAATTTCACCCGGCACGAACCGAAGGTCTACGCGGACAACATGCGCGAATTGCTGGGCTGGTATCAGGCGGGCACGGTCAAGCCGCTGATCGAAGGGCGTTATCCGCTGTCGCAGGCGTCCGAGGTACTGACCCGCGTGCTGGGGCGTGGTGCCGTGGGCAAGATCGCCCTGTTGCCGTAAGGGAGGGAGGGGGGGCGTCAGGCTGATCAGCCGCCGATGCGCCCCACTTTCTGCACCATTTCCAGAAGGCGGGGGCCAAGCTCGGCCTCGATCCTTTCGCGCGGCAGGATATAGGCCGGTCCGCCAAGGTTGAAGGCCAGCATCGGGGCATCCCCCTGCGGCGAGCGGTAAGGCACGGCAACCGAATTCACGTCCGATTGCCAGTTGCCGATATTGGCATAGAAGCCGCGCGTGCGGATCTGTTCGGCGGCCTCTTCGATCTCGTCCCGGATGCGGGGCATGTCGGCGGGTGGTGTGCGCGCCTCGATCAGTTCCATGATCTGGGCGCGTTCCGTCTCGTTGGTTCCTGCAATATAGGCCCGCCCCATGGCCGAGCGCGCCAAGGAGATGCGCGAGCCGACGTTCAGCTGCAACGAGATCATGCCCCGCACCGCGCGCGCGCAGGCGATATAGGTCATCGAATGGTCGTCCCGCCCGCCAAGTGCCACCAGAACGCCGTCGCCGCAGGCATCGGCCAGTTCCTGCATCAGGGGCTGCGCCGTCTCGCGGACCTTCAGCCCACCCAGGCAGGCATAGCCCAGGCTGAGAACGGGCACACCCATGCGGTACCGCCCGGTGCCTTCGTCATAGACCAGATACCCCAGTTTCAGCAGCGTATAGGTCAGCCGCGATACCGTCGAATTGGGCAGGCCGGTCCTGTCTGCCAGATCACGGTTGCCAAGGCCGGAACGGTCGGCCGGTGTGAAGGCGCGCAGGATGTCCAGCCCCCGATGCAAGGCGGTCACGAACTGGCGATCCTCGGCGTGATCCTTGTCCTCGATCTCTGGCGCGGTGTCTGCGGCTCTTTTCCTCACGGTTCGGTCCCTGTCCTGCTGTCTGTCTGCGCCGCGAACTCGGCTTCGGTCAGCGCGCGCCACAAGACCTTGCCCGCCCCCGATCGGGGTAGACTGTCCATGAACGCCACCTTGGTCGGGCATTTATACGCCGCCATCTGCGTCTTGCACCAGTCGGTCACGTCCTTCTCGGTCAACTGGCCACGCGCCTTGGGTGTTGCGACAACACAGGCCTTGACGGTTTCGCCCCGGCGCGGGTCGGGGGCTGCGATCACGCAGACCTCGGCGATGTCGGGGTGGCGGTGCATCAGCGCCTCGACCTCGGCGGGCCAGACCTTGAAGCCGGAGGCATTGATCATCCGCTTCACCCGGTCAACCATGAAGAAATAGCCGTTCTCGTCATAGTAGCCCAGATCGCCGGTGCGGAAGAAGCGTTTGCCCTCGATTTCCAGAAACGTCTCGGCGGTGGCTTTGGGATTGTTCCAGTAGCCAAGGAAAACCTGCGGGCCATGTGTCACGATCTCGCCGACTTCGCCCTGTCCAAGTTCGGCACCGACGTCGCCGCTTTCGGTCACGGCCAGGATCCGGCTGTCCACGTCGAACATCGGCACGCCCAGGCACTGCCGTTTCGGGGCATGGACCGGGTTGGTATGGGTCGCGGCCATGGTTTCGGACAGGCCATAGCCTTCGATGTAATCCAGACCCGTGATCGCCTTGAGCTTGTCGGCCACCGCCTCGGGCATCGAGGCCCCGCCGCCGCCGATCGCCTTGAGGCTGGACAGGTCATAGCTGCCGACATCGGGATCATTCACAAGGTCGATGGCCATGGTCGTGATCGACCGCCAGCGCGTGACCCGGTGCCGCTGGATCATGGCTGCGGCATGGGCGCGGTTCCAGCGGATCAGGATCACGATGCAGCCGCCCTTGATGACCGGGCCGTTCATGACGCCCTGCATGCCCGTCACATGGAAGAAGGGCAGGGTGGCAAGGTGGACGTCCTGCTCGCTTGACGGGTTCCAGACCAGGCCGCCCCAGGCTGTTTCCATCACCGTGCGATGGCTGTGCATGCAGCCCTTGGGCTGGCCGGTCGTGCCGGAACTGTAGGGGATCACCGCCAGATCATCGGGCTGCGCCATGTGCGGGCCGGGCTGCAGCCCGGCTGCCAGCGCATCTTCCCAGCGGGTCAGGCCGGGGCCCTGCACATCGGCGGGGTCCAGCGCGGCCAGCGCCTCGGGCAGGGGGATGTCGCGGTCGGGCTGCGTTCCGGCAGCATAGGTCGCGACCAGCACATGGTCCAGCAGGCCTGCCGCGATCAGCGGCGCGCTGTCGCCCAGACCTTCCTGACCGCCGATCATCAGACGCGCCCCGGTGTCGCGGGCGAGATGGTCCAGTTCCGCGCCCCGGCTCATCGGGTTGACCGGAACCACCACCGCATCGGCGCGCAGCGTGGCGAAATAGCCGATCACGAAATGCGGGCTGTTCTGCACACACAGCAGGACCCTGTCGCCCTTGGCGATTCCCGCCTTGGTCTGCATCCAGCCTGCCAGACGGTCCACATCGGCCAGCAGATCGGCATAGGTCCATTCCCGGCCATAGAAGATCAGCGCCTTGCGGTCGGGATAGCGCGCGGCTGTTTCCGCCAGATTGGCGAACAGCGTCCGGTCTGGCGCGTCCAGGGATTTCGGCATCCCTTCGGGCCAGATGGCGTAATGGCGGGTCATCATGGGCATCAGGTTCAGACTTTCATGCCGGGCAGGTTCAGCGAAGCGGTATTGCCGCCGTCCACCGGCAGGGCCTGCCCGGTGATATAGCTGGCATCGTTACTGGCGAGAAAGGCGATGACGGCGGCGACCTCCTCGGGGCGGCCGTAGCGGCGCAACTCGCAGCGCGCGCCAAGGCGGTCCTCTTTGCCGACGCTGCGCGCGTAATCAAAGATCGGCTGCGTCATGCCGGTCTCGATCAAGCCGGGGCAGACCGCGTTCACGCGGATGCCATGCCCGCCCAGATCGCAAGCGGTGGTCTGGGTCAGGTTGATCACCCCGGCCTTGGAGGCGGAATAGATATTGCCGCCCGCACCCGACCGGATCCCCGCGACCGAGGCCGTGTTGACGATGGCGCCGGCCTTGCGGGCGATCATCGAAGGGGCGGCATGTTTGATGAAATGCGCGGTGCCGAACAGGTTCACCCCCATCACACGCGCCCAATCGGCGCTGTTGATGTCGGTGATCGGGGCATGGGTGCAGGTCACACCCGCGTTGTTGCACAGCACGTCGATCTGCCCGAACCGGTCCAGCACCTGTGCGACACAGGCCTGAACGGCTGCTTCATCCGACACGTCGCAGGCAAGGGAGATATGCGGCCCTCCCATCCCCGGCAGCGGACATTCTGCCAGATCGACCAGCACGACCGAGGCCCCCTCGGCTGCCAGCCTGTCCGCCGTGGCGCGGCCAATTCCACCCGATGCGCCGGTGACCAGCGCAACCTGTCCTTCAAATCTCACACGGTCCTCCCCCGTCTTTCGGCAAAACTCGCACAAAGGTCGTGTCGGATCAACTGTGCGAAATTACTTTCCGCATGTCGGGACATGTCGCCCCCTCACGGATGCAGCGCGCAACGGTGCGGCGAATGGCAAGGTTTTTTCCACGGAATGCCCCTTGTGCTGCATATTGGATTTTCCTTGCCCCCAACTTCGGATAATCAGGGGCCGGTGCGCCGTCCTGCCTGATAGGGCGCGCACGTCCTGTCCATGGACCGCAAGGAACCCGAAGAGAATGCCCCAGACCGAGAACCCATTGTCCAACCCGCTGATCCCGGCGGATCTTGCCCCTGTCATGTCGGCACTTTGCAAGGTGGCGATCGATCTGGCAGGCATCATAGCGCGCGGACCGCTTGGGCAGTCGCTTGGCCACGAGGTCGGTGAAAATGCCGGCGGAGATGGGCAGAAGGCGCTTGATGTGCTGGCCGACGACATGTTCGAGGCCGCACTGCGCCAGACATCCATGCGCTGGTATGCCTCCGAGGAACAGGAAAGCGTGCTGGCGCTGAACCCCGGCGGCCGCTATGCGCTGGCCATCGACCCGCTGGACGGGTCGTCCAACATCGACGTGAACGTGTCCATCGGCACGATCTTTTCCATTTTCGAGGCCAAGGACGACGCCGAGGCCAGTTTTCTGCGCCCCGCATCCGAACAGCTTGCTGGCGGCTATGTGATCTACGGCCCGCAATGCTGCCTTGTGGTGACCTTCGGCAAGGGCACGCTGATGTTCGTGCTGGACCCGTCTGCGGGGCGGTTCGAACTGGTCAATGACGGGATGCAGACGCCGGGGACGTCAAAGGAATATGCGATCAACGCCTCCAATCACCGTCACTGGGACCCGGCGATCCGTGCCTATATCGAGGATTGTCAGGCGGGAAAGACTGGTCCCCACGGGCAGGACAGCAACATGCGTTGGGTCGCCTCTCTTGTGGCGGAAACCCACCGGATTTTGACACGGGGGGGCATCTTCCTCTATCCCGGCGATGCGCGACCGGGCTATGAGATGGGGCGGCTGCGGATGGTCTATGAGGTTGCACCCATCGCCTTTCTGATCGAACAGGCCGGCGGTCTGGCAACGGACGGGCGGACGCCGATCATGGAACAGGCGGCGGATGCGCTGCACGCGCGCAGCCCATTGGTTTTCGGCAGCCCCGACAAGGTGCGCCAGGTGGCCGGATATTACGACAGGGCGGTCTGAGCGCCGTCATCGCAACTTTTACCGGACGCACGCGCGCCGGAACATTTCGACTTCGAGGGGACAAGACAACATGGCACTGATTACGATGCGTCAACTGCTGGATCACGCCGCCGAACATGGTTACGGCGTGCCGGCCTTCAACATCAACAACATGGAGCAGGGCCTTGCGATCATGAACGCGGCCAAGGCGGTTGATGCGCCGGTGATCATCCAGGCCAGCCGGGGGGCGCGCAAATACGCGGGCGACCTGATGCTGAAGCACATCATGATGGGCCTGGTCGAGATGTTCCCCTCCATCCCCGTCTGCATGCATCAGGACCATGGCAACAACATGGGTACCTGCCTGAGCGCGATCCGCCACGGCTTCACCTCGGTGATGATGGATGGCAGCCTTGAGGAGGACATGAAAACCCCCTCCGACTATGACTATAACGTCAATGTCACCCGCCGCGTGACCGAAGCCGCCCATCTGGTCGGTGCCTCGGTCGAGGGTGAGTTGGGCGTGCTGGGCAGCCTCGAGACCGGCGAGGCCGGTGAGGAGGACGGATCGGGCGCTGTCGGCAAACTCAGCCATGACCAGTTGCTGACCGACCCGGATCAGGCCGTGGATTTCGTGCTCAAGACCAAATGTGATGCCCTTGCGATCGCCTGCGGCACCAGCCACGGCGCCTACAAGTTCAGCCGCAAGCCGGACGGCGAGATCCTTGCCATGTCCACGATCGAGGCAATCCATACCAAGCTGCCCGACACCCATCTGGTGATGCACGGATCAAGCTCGGTCCCGCAGTACCTGCAGGATCTGATCAACACCCATGGCGGCAAGATGCCCCAGACTTATGGCGTGCCGGTCGAGGAAATCGAGCGCGGCATCAAGATGGGCGTGCGCAAGGTCAACATCGACACCGATTGCCGCATGGCGATCACCGGGCAGTTCCGCAAGATCGCGATGGAGCACCCCGACGAGTTCGACCCGCGCAAGTTCATGATCCCCGCGATGGCCGAGATGGAGGCGCTGTGCCGCGACCGTTTCGAGCGGTTCGGCACGGCCGGTCACGCCAGCAAGATCCGGGTGATCAGCATGGATGACATGGCGGTGCGCTATGCCTCCGGCAAGCTGGACCCGCGGGCGGCGGACAACAAGGCGGCCTGAGGCTTGCTGCACGGCGGGGGGCTTTGCCCCCCACGTCGAACTCTGTTCGACGCTCCCCCCAGGATATTTGGGGCAAGAAGAAACAAGCAAGACCGGAGAGACGTCATGACCCTTGATCGATCCATCAAGATCGCCCCGTCGATCCTATCGGCGGATTTCGCCAATTTCGGCGCCGAGATCCGCGCGATCGAGGCGCAGGGCGCCGATTGGGTGCATGTCGACGTGATGGATGGGCATTTCGTGCCGAACCTGACCTTTGGCCCGCCTGCCGTGGCAGCCTTTCGCCCGCATGTGACCACCGTGATGGATGTGCATCTGATGATCGCGCCCGTCGATCCCTATATCGCGGCTTTCGCCGAGGCCGGCGCTGATATCATCACCGCCCATGTCGAGGCGGGTCCGCATGTGCATCGCACCATGCAGGCGATCCGCGCCCATGGGGTCAAGGCGGGTGTGGCGCTGAACCCCGGCACACCGGTCGAGGCGGTGGATCATCTGCTGGACATGATCGACATGGTCTGCGTGATGACCGTGAACCCCGGTTTCGGCGGGCAGAAATTCATCCATAGCCAGATCGACAAGGTGCGTCGGTTGCGCGCCATGATCGGTGATCGGCCCATCCATATCGAAATAGACGGTGGCGTGACCCCCGAGACGGCACCCCTGGTGGTGGCAGCGGGCGCGGATGTGCTGGTGGCGGGATCTGCCGTGTTCAAGGGCGGTTCGGTCGGCAACCCCGCGCCCTATGGCGACAATATCCGCGCGATCCGTACCGCCGCCGAGGCCGCGCGCGGGTGAGCGCCATTGTCTTCGATCTCGACGGTACGCTGATCGACAGCGCGCCGGATATCCGGGCGGCCGTGAATCGCACGCTGGAGGGCGAAGGCCATGCCGCGCTGGACCTGCCGACGGTGATCTCCTTCATCGGTCACGGACTGCCGCGTCTGGTGGAGCGGGCCATGCGCGCGCGCGGTATCCCGATGGATCAGCATGCGCGTCTGACCGGGGTGACGCTTGCACATTACACTGCGGCCGCAAACGATCTGACGCGGCCCTATCCCGGGGTGATGGTCGTGCTGGGGCAATTGCGCGAAGCGGGGCACCGCCTTGGCATCTGCACCAACAAACCCGAAGCGCCCGCGCGCAAGGTGCTGGACCAGTTCGGCATGGCGCATCTGTTCGATGTGGTGGTGGGCGGCGACAGTCTGGCGGTGAAAAAGCCCGACCCGACCCCCTTGCAGCACGCCTTTGCCGCGCTGGGCGCGGCCTCAGGGCTTTATGTGGGCGATAGCGAAGTGGATGCCGAGACCGCGCAGGCGGCGGGCGCGCCTTTCGCCTTCTTCACGCAAGGCTATTGCCATGTCCCGCATGCGGCGGTGCCTTGCGTGGCGCAGTTTGACCATTTCGAGGCCCTGTCGCAGATCGTTGCGCGATACGCCGCTACTGTCCCAGGTCGCTGAGCCGCGCCAGAAGAAGCCCTGTGTTGCGCACGTCGAATTTGCGCATCAGGCGCGCGCGCACATCTTCGATCGTGCGGGGTGAGAGGCCCAGAACCTGCGCGATCTCCTTGCTGGTCTTGCCACGCGCCAGCCATGTCACGACCTGCCGTTCCCGTCCTGTCAGCGATGGACCGTCCCGGCGCGGGGTGATGGGGGCAAAGCTCATCACGATGCGTGCCAGCGGATCCTCAGGGGTCAGAGTGCGCGCGCGGAACCGGCACCAGACCGCATGACCGTCCGCATGGCGCAGCATCCGTTCATCCGCATAGGCCCCATCGCGCCGCAAAGGTTCAAGCCCGATGTCGCGGATCTGGATGAACTCGGCCTCCGAGCCGTAGAGAAGGCGGAAGCTCTGGCCCAGAAGCGCGTGGATCTCATAGCCGGACAGGTCGCAAAACGTGGCGTTGCACTGTTCGATCACGCGGTGGCGGGTCATCACGATGCCGACGGGCGCGTGATCGAAGGCGATGCGGGCGATGTCATCCATGAGTGGCTCCACCGTGGTTCTACGGTATTGATACCGTAGTTGGGGCAAAGCATGCTGGTCTTTCCAAGACAAGCGCAAAGGAGTGGCGGCATGTCCCTGACCGACAGGCTGGATGAGGCGGTGACCGCGCGGCGTGACGATCTGATCGCGCTGACCCAGGATCTGATCCGTATCCCGACGCTGAACCCGCCGGGCGACAACTACCTCGAGATTTGCGAATACCTTGACCGGCGGCTGGCCGCGCATGGCTTTCAGACCGAGCTGGTGCGGGCCTATGGCGCGCCGGGCGACAGCGACAAACACCCGCGCTGGAACATCGTGGCGCGGCGCGAGGGAGCCTATCCCGGCGAATGCGTGCATTTCAACAGCCATATCGACGTGGTCGAGGTCGGGCGCGGCTGGACCACGGACCCCTTGGGCGGCGAGCTGAAGGACGGCAAGATTTATGGCCGCGGCGCCTGCGACATGAAAGGTGGGCTGGCCGCCAGCATCATCGCGGCCGAAGCCTTTCTGGCGGTCTGCCCCGATTTTGCGGGCGCGATCGAGATCAGCGGCACGGCGGATGAGGAATCGGGCGGCTTCGGCGGCGTGGCCTATCTGGCCGAGAAGGGTTTTTTCAGCCCTGAGCGCGTGCAGCATGTCATTATCCCCGAACCCCTGAACAAGGATCGCATCTGCCTTGGCCATCGCGGCGTCTGGTGGGCCGAGATCGAGACCCATGGCGAGATCGCCCATGGATCGATGCCGTTCCTTGGCGATTGCGCGGTGCGCCACATGGGCGCGGTGGTGGCCGAGATGGAGACGACACTGTTCCCGGCGCTGGCGCAGAAGCGCACCGATATGCCCGTGGTGCCCGATGGGGCGAAGCAATCCACCCTCAACATCAATTCGATCCACGGCGGCGAGAACGAGCAGGAGGAGGATTACACCGGCCTTCCGGCGCCCTGCGTGCCCGACAGCTGCCGCATGGTGATCGACCGCCGTTTCCTGATCGAGGAAGATATCGACGAGGTCCGCGAAGAGGTGATGCAGATCCTGCGCACTGTGGCCGAACGGCGTGCGACCTTCAGCTATGACGTGACCGAATTGCACCGGGTCCTGCCGACAATGACCGAGAAATCCGCCCCCGTGGTGCAGGTGGTCGCAAAAGCCATCGCGGACACGATGGGGCGTGAGGCGGAATATGTCGTCTCGCCCGGAACCTATGACCAGAAGCATATCGACCGGATCGGCAAGCTGAAGAATTGCATCGCCTACGGTCCGGGCATTCTGGACCTTGCGCATAAACCGGATGAATATGTCGGCGTGGATGATATGCTGGATTCCGCAAGGGTGATGGGACGGTCGCTGATCGCATTGCTTGCACGGGACTGAGAGCGTTGCTCAACTGGGAGAGAAGAAGATGACTTATGTGAACTTCGCGCGCGGCATGGTCAGCGCGCTGGCGCTGGTGGCCGGGGTCGGCATGGCGCAGGCCAAGACAGATATCGTTGTGGGCATGCAGCTGGAACCGCCACACCTGGACCCGACCAGTGCGGCGGCGGGGGCTATCGACTCGGTCCTTTACGCCAATGTCTTCGAAGGTCTGACCCGTTTCGGCCCCGATGGATCGGTGAACCCCGGCCTGGCCGAGGCCTGGGAGATTTCCGAGGATGGAACCGTCTATACCTTCAAGCTGCATGATGGCGTGACGTTTCATGACGGCACCACCATGGACGCCGAAGATGTGAAATTCAGCCTGGATCGCGCCCGCGCCGAGGATTCGGTGAATGCCCAGAAAGGGCTGTTTGCCGGGATCACCGATGTCACCGTGATCGATCCGCTGACCGTGCAGGTCACCCTGGGCGCGCCCAACGGGTCGTTCCTGTTCAACATGGCCTGGGGTGATGCGGTGATCGTGGCCCCCGAAAGCATCGAGAACATCAAGACAAATCCCGTGGGCACAGGCGCATTCAGGTTCGACAACTGGGTGCAGGGCGACCGGATCGACATCGTGAAGAACCCCGATTACTGGGGCGAGCCTGCGAAACTCGACCGCGCCACCTTCAAGTTCATCAGCGATCCGACCGCGGCCTTTGCCGCCGTGATGGCCGAAGACGTGCATGCCTTCTCCGGTTTCCCCGCGCCCGAGAACCTGCCGCAATTCGATTCCGATCCGCGGTTTCAGGTCCTGATCGGCTCGACCGAGGGCGAGACGATCCTGTCCACCAACAACAAGCAGGCGCCCTTCGACAACATCAAGGTGCGCGAGGCGCTGGCCCATGCGATCGACCGCCAGGCGATCATCGACGGGGCGATGTTCGGCTATGGCACGCCCATCGGTACCCATTTCGCGCCGCACAATCCCGACTATCTCGATCTGACCGGCAATTCCGCCTATGACCCGGAAAAGGCCAAGGCCCTGCTGGCCGAGGCGGGCTTTCCCGATGGTTTCACAACCACGCTGAAACTGCCGCCCCCGTCCTACGCGCGGCGTGGCGGCGAGATCATCGCAGCGCAACTGCGCGCCGTGGGCATCGAGACCGAGATCAGCAACCTCGAATGGGCGCAATGGCTGGAGCAGGTGTTCACCGGCAAGGATTTCGGCCTGACCATCGTCAGCCACACCGAGCCGATGGATATCGGGGTCTACGCCAACCCCGACTATTACTTCCAGTATGACAGCGCCGCATTCCAGAAGATCATGACCGATCTGACCGCCGCGACGGATCCGGCGGAGCGCAGCGCGCTGTTGCAACAGGCGCAGGAGAAGATCTCGCTTGATTATGTGAACGGCTACCTGTTCCAGTTGGCGGCCCTGAGCGTGGCCAATGCAAAGGTCATGGGCCTGTGGGAGAACGCGCCCACCCAGGCGACCGACCTGACGGCCGTCTACTGGGCTGACTGAACCGGACCCGCGGATCTGCGCCCCCCGCGCCCGACATGTGCGGGGGGAGCCTCCGGCGGGGATATTTCTGGCAAGAAGAAGCAGGGGGCGCGCGCGGCCTGACCAGAGGGTCGGGGCCGGGTGTGCGGTACGGGGCTGATGCTGCGCTATGTGCTGAAACGGCTGGTGTCGCTGGTGATCTCGCTGGCTGTTGCCAGCCTCGTGATCTTCGTGGCGATCGAGGTGGTGCCGGGCGACCCGGCCGCCTATATGCTGGGCATGAACGCGCAGGCCGATACGCTGGCCGCATTGCGCGAACAGCTGGGCCTGAACGGAACCATCCCCGCGCGTTACCTGTCCTGGGTGGGCGGCATGCTGCAGGGGGATTTCGGCACATCCTATACCTATCGCACGCCGGTGGCCGAGATGATCGGCGAACGGCTCTGGATCAGTTTGCCGCTGGCGCTTTATGCGCTGACGCTGAGCACGCTGATCGCTTTTCCTGCAGGCGTCTGGGCGGCCTCGCGGCGCGGATCGGCTGTGGACATGGGGGTGATGGGCGTGACGCAACTGGGCGTGGCGATCCCGAATTTCTGGTTCGCCATGCTGATGGTGCTGGTCTTCGCGATCAATCTGCGCTGGTTTTCCGCAGGCGGATTCGCGGGATGGGAGCAAGGGTTTCTGGCGGGCATGAAAAGCCTGACCTTGCCGGCGATCGCGCTGGCGCTGCCGCAGGCCAGCATCCTGACGCGGGTCATGCGGTCAAGCCTGCTGGACACGCTGTCCGAGGATTTCATCCGCACCGCGCGCGCAAAGGGGCTGACGCGGCGACAGGTGCTGTGGCGACATGCCCTGCGCAACGCGATGATCCCGGTGCTGACGATCATCGGGATGCAGTTTTCCTTTCTGATGGCGGGCGCGATCATCATCGAGAACGTCTTTTTCCTGCCCGGACTGGGGCGGCTGGTGTTCCAGTCGATTTCCGCGCGTGACCTGATCGTGGTGGAATCGGTGGTGATGTTGCTGGTCTTTGCGGTGATCTTGGTGAATTTCGCGGTGGACGTCGCCTATGCCGCCGTCGATCCACGCCTGCGGGGGCGGCGATGAGCGGGGCGGGTCTGATGCGTGCGGCGCTGACCAACCGGTCGCTGGTGATCGGGCTGGCTCTGTCGCTGGTCTTTGTGGGCGCGGCGCTGATCAGCTTTGTCTGGGTGCCGCAGGATGTGGCCACGCTGGACATCGCCAACAAGATGAAGACGCCATCGGCCGCGCATCCGCTGGGCACCGATCATTTCGGGCGCGATATCCTGTCGATGATCATGGTGGGGGCGCGCACCTCGATCGCCGTGGCGGTGGTGGCCGTGGTGATCGGCATGGGGCTGGGCGTGCCGCTGGGTCTGGCTGCCGCCGCACGGCGCGGCAGCCTCGCTGATGAGGTCATCATGCGGGGCAACGACCTTGTCTTTGCCTTCCCCTCGCTGCTGATCGCCATCATGATCACCGCCGTCTTCGGACCATCCGCCTTGAACGCGATCATCGCCATCGGCATCTTCAACATCCCCGTCTTTGCCCGTCTGACGCGCGGCGCGGCGCTGAGCCTGTGGACGCGCGACTATGTGTTGTCCGCGCGCGTGGCGGGCAAGGGCGCGGTCCGCATCAGCGCCGAACATATCCTGCCCAATGTCACCAACCTTCTGATCGTGCAGGGTACGATCCAGTTCAGCCTTGGTATCCTCGCCGAGGCGGCGCTGTCCTATGTCGGGCTTGGCGCACAGCCACCCCTTCCCAGCTGGGGGCGGATGCTGGCCGACAGCCAGACGATGATTTCCCTCGCGCCGCATATGGCGATCTTTCCGGGCATGGCGATCCTGCTGACCGTGCTGGGGCTGAACCTGATGGGTGACGGGTTGCGCGACCTGTTCGATCCCCGCATCAGGAGGGACCGGAGATGACCCTGCTGCGGATCGAAGGGCTGAACCTGGCCATTCATGACTATGGTATCCTGCACGATGTCTCGCTGACCGTGGCGCCGGGGCAGATCGTGGGCGTGATCGGGGAAAGCGGGTCGGGCAAATCCATGACCGCGCTGGCGGTGATGCAACTGCTGCCGGACACCGCGCGCGCCACGGGGCGCGTTGTGCTGGATGGCCAGAACGTGTTGCAACTGTCCGAGGCCGATCTGTGCGGGATGCGGGGCCGCGTGATGGGCATGGTGTTTCAGGAACCGATGACGGCGCTGAACCCGATCCAGACCATCGGCGATCAGGTGGCCGAGACGATCCTGGTGCACGAAAAGGTAAGCCGGACCGAGGCGCGGGACCGCGCGCGTCAGGCGCTGGCGCGCGTCGAACTGCCCGAGGATCGCTTTCCCTTGTCGCGCTATCCGCACGAGTTGTCGGGGGGGCAGCGCCAGCGCGTTGTGATCGCCATGGCGATTGCCCTGCGGCCGAAACTGCTGATCGCGGATGAGCCCACGACGGCGCTGGATGTGACGACGCAGGCGCAGATCCTCAAGCTGCTCAAGCGGCTGGTGCAGGAGGACGGGATGGGCCTTCTGATGATCAGCCACGATCTGGCGGTGGTGGCCGACATGGCCGATCATCTGGTGATCATGCGCCATGGCCGCGTGGTGGAAAGCGGGCCCTCGCCGGAACTGTTCCACAGGATGCAGCATCCCTATTCGAAGGCGCTGCTGGCCGCATCGACGCATCAGCCCGACCGCGCCGCGCAGCCGCAGGACGTTCCGCTGCTGGAGGTGCGCGGCGTGATCCGCGACTATGCCACCGCGCGCAAGGGGATCTGGGGCAAGCCGGGCAGTTTCCGTGCGGTGAATGATGTCAGCTTCAGCATCCGGCGCGGGGAATCGCTGGGGCTGGTGGGGGAATCCGGTTGCGGCAAATCCACCCTGACCCGCGCCATTCTGGGGCTGGAGGAGGTGCAGGCCGGTGCGATCCTGCTGGATGGTCAACCCGTCTTTACCGGGCACAAACCCAACCGGGCGGTGCGTCGCAAGATGCAGGTGGTGTTTCAGGATCCCTACGGCAGCTTCAACCCGCGCCACCGGGTCGAGCGGCTGATCACCGAACCCTTCCATCTGCTGGATAACCCCCCGCGAGGTGCCGCGCGCGATGCCGCGATTGCCGAGGCGTTGGACAGTGTCGGCCTCAGCGCCGATGACCGGCACAAGTACATTCACGAGTTTTCCGGTGGCCAGCGGCAGCGCATCGCCATTGCCCGCGCCCTGATCATCAAGCCCGACCTGATCATCCTGGACGAGGCCGTATCGGCGCTGGATGTGTCGATCCGGGCGCAGATCCTTGATCTGCTGGCGGATCTGGGGGATCGGCTGGGTCTGACCTATCTGTTCATCAGCCATGACCTCTCGGTCGTGCGGCAGGTGACGGACCGTGTGCTGGTGATGCAGGCGGGCCAGATCGTCGAACAGGGCGAAACCGTGACGATCTTTGATGCGCCTTCCCACCCCTATACCAAACAACTGCTGTCGGCGACGCCCCGTCTGCCCGACGTGACCGATGCCTGAGGAGGACTAAGACATGAGCGATGACCTGGGACTGTGGTTCGACCCGTCCAGATGCCTGATCGGAGGCGAATGGGTGGCCCCCTCGGGCGGGCAGTACCTGCCGCTGGAGAACCCATCGACCGGCGAGGTGATCGGCCAGATCGCGCGCGGCGGGGCTGCGGATATCGACGCGGCGGTCGCGGCGGCGGAAGCCGCGCGGCATGGCCCGTGGGGCCGGATGAGCGCGGCGGAACGTGGTCGTATCCTGATGACACTGGGCCGCATGGTGCTGGAGCGGGTCGATGATCTGGCCCGGATCGAGGCGCTGGATGTGGGCAAGCCGTTGAAACAGGCACGCGCCGATGCCGTGGCGCTGGCGCGCTACATGGAATTCTACGGCGGGGCGGCGGACAAGCTGCATGGCGAAACGATCCCCTATCTGGATGGCTATACCGTCTATACCCTGCGCGAACCGCATGGGGTGACGGGCCATATCGTGCCCTGGAACTACCCGATGCAGATCATCGGGCGATCGGTGGGCGCGGCACTGGCCACGGGCAATGCCTGCGTGCTGAAACCGGCGGAAGATGCCTGCCTGACGGCACTTGCCTTTGCCGAGATGGCCAAGGCTGCGGGCCTGCCCGATGGGGCGCTGAACGTGGTCCCCGGTCTGGGGTCCGAGGCGGGTGCCGCCCTGACTGCGCATCCCGGCGTGCATCACATCAGCTTTACCGGATCGGTCGGCACTGGCGTGATGGTGCAGGAGGCGGCTGCGAAAAACGTGATTCCCGTCACGCTGGAACTGGGGGGCAAATCCCCGCAGGTCGTGTTCGAGGATGCCGATATCCCCTCCGCTCTGCCGTTCCTTGTCAACGCCGGTATCCAGAATGCGGGCCAGACCTGCTCGGCCTCGTCCCGCATCCTGGTGCAGCGGGCGGTCTATGATCAGGTCGTAGAGCGCATGGCCCTGCGCTATGACGCGCTCAAGGTGGGGCGCGCCATGGATGATCTGGACGTGGGGCCGCTGATTTCGGCCAAGCAGAAAAGCATCGTCAGCGGTTTCATCGACAAGGGCGCGGATCTGCAGATCGCGGGGCAGGGGCAACTGGTCAGCGCGCCGAACGGTGGAAACTACGTGCGGCCCACGCTCTTTGCCAATGTCAGCCCCGGACATTGTCTGGCGCGCGATGAAATCTTCGGCCCCGTTCAGGTGGTCATCCCCTTCGAGGATGAGGAAGAGGCCGTGGCGATCGCCAATGGGACCGATTACGGCCTCGTTGCCAGCGTCTGGAGCCAGAATGGCGCGCGCCAGATGCGGATGGCGAAACGCATCCGGGCGGGGCAGATCTTCATCAACAACTATGGCGCGGGCGGCGGGGTGGAACTGCCTTTCGGCGGCATGGGCAAATCCGGCCATGGCCGCGAAAAGGGGTTCGAGGCGATGTATGGTTTTACCGTGTTGAAAACCGTTGCGGCCTTTCACGGCTGACACAGACACAGAACTGAAGGAAACAAGCAATGAGACTGACAGGAAAGACGGCAATCGTCACAGGCGGCGCCAGCGGGTTCGGCGCGGGCATCGTGCGCAAATTCGCAGCCGAAGGCGCGCGCGTTCTGGTGGTGGACATCAACGCCGATGGCGCCGCAGCCATGGCCGAGGAAGTGGGCAACGGGGCGCTGTCCATCGGCTGCAACGTGGCCGACGGGGCCAGCGTGGCCGCAATGGCGGCCTTTGCGATCAAGGAATTCGGACAGGTCGATATCCTTGTGAACAACGCAGGCATCACCCATCTGCCGAAACCGATGGAAGATGTCACCGAGGAAGAATTCGACCGCGTCTTCGCGGTCAACTGCAAGTCGGTTTACCTGACCGCGCGGGAACTGGTGCCGCATATGAAGACCAATGGCGGCGCGATCCTGAACGTCGCCTCGACCGCAGGTCTCAGCCCACGGCCGCGCCTGAACTGGTACAACGCCTCAAAGGGCTGGATGATCACCGCGACAAAGACCATGGCGGTCGAACTGGCCCCCATGAAGCTGCGGGTCAACGCGATCTGTCCCGTGGCGGGCGAGACGCCGCTGCTGGCATCCTTCATGGGCGAGGATACGCCCGAGATGCGGACGAAATTCCTGTCCACCATCCCGCTGGGCCGTTTCTCGACGCCCGAGGACATGGGCAATGCCGCCTGTTTCCTGTGCTCGGACGAGGCCAGCATGGTGACCGGTGTCGCCATGGAAGTGGACGGTGGCCGCTGCATCTGACGGGGTGTGGCCCGCGTTCAGGCGCTGGCCATTTCCTCGCCATCCGTCTCGCGGCGGAAAGGTTGTGCGCTGCGCACCGCAAAAACGGTCAGCCCGGATACGGGCTGGCCTGCATCCATCCGCAGGGTGGCCCGGCTGATCTGTGGCGCGCTGAATCCGGCCTGATCCAGCAACCGCTTCACATACGCGGCCCCATGGGCATAGCGGCGCGACGGGCGCAGGCGTAGATCGCCCTCGCCCTCGGGCAATTCTTCCAGCGTGAAGGCCAGCATGCCGCCGGAGTTCAGGCTTGCGGCCGCCCATCCCACGATCTGCTCCAACGCGCCCACGTAGATGAACACATCGGCGGCAAGGATCAGGTCAAAGCATTCGCCGTTAAGGTCCAGCCGCGACAGGTCACGCTTGTTCAGGGCATCATAGACACCCTTTGCGTCGGCCTGTGCCAGCATCCCGGCTGAGATGTCATACCCTTCCAGCCAGCCTGCATGCGGGCGGATCGCCTTGCCCATCAAGCCGGTGCCGCAGCCCAAGTCCAGAACGCGGTCGAAACGCGTCCGCCCTGCCAGAAGCAGCGCCTCAAGGATCTGCGCCGGGCCCTGGTAGCCAAGCTGATCCACCAGCGAGGCCTCGAACCTGTCCGCATATTGATCGAAAAGGGTTTCGACGAAAGCAGTCGGCATGGATTCGGCCACCGGAACGCGCCGCGCAAGATCAAGCCTGAGCCCCGCGCCAAGCCTGTCCTGCGGGTCGATCTGGATGACCCTGCGCCAGCTGCTGCGCGCGGCCTCGGCCTCGCCCAGGGCTTCCTGCCATTCGGCAAGGCGGAACCAGCCGGCGGCCCAATCGGGCGCCAATTCAAGCGCCTGCCGCATGAGGTCGATCGCGGCGGGCAGATCCCCCGACGCGGCCAGCGCCTGCGCGTAATCCGCGCGACGGTCGGCGATCAGATCGCCTGAGGAAAAAACGAATGCTGTCATCGGATGGCGGCGGCGAACCCCTGTCCCGGTGCCTGTCATCCGGGGTCGCGCTCAGATGTGCCTGCGCGCTGTCGCAGTCAAGTGGGCAGATCGTTCAAATTGCAGGGAAACGCGCCGGGATGCGGTTAGGAAGGGCGCAGTAGGTGCGCGAAAAACTTATCTTTTCGTATCTTGCACATTTATTGGGCGCATGGCACCCAAGGCGCGTTTTCGGGAGGGAAACCAGATGCGCCTTGGCCTTGTGCTGCTCTGTGCGGGCTATGTGCTCAGCCAGTTTTTTCGCGCCTTTCTTGCCGTGCTGGCGCGCGTGCTGGAACAGGATGTTGGCGCCGGACCCGAGGACCTCGCCTTTGCTTCGGGCCTGTGGTTCCTGACTTTCGCGGCGGCGCAGATCCCGGTAGGGGCAGCGCTGGACCGGATCGGCCCCCGGCGCACGGCTGCGGTGATCCTGGCCATCGGCGGCGGCGGCGGGGCTGCGTTTTTCGCCATGGCAACGACGCCCATGCATATCTGGATCGCGATGGGATTGATCGGGATCGGCTGCTCGCCCGTGCTGATGGCATCCTATTTCATCTTCGCGCGGATGTATCCGGCCGCCATGTTCGCCACGCTGGGCGCGGTGATGATCGGTGTCGGTTCTCTGGGCAATCTGGCCGGATCTGCCCCCCTGGCATGGGCCATCGGTGCCTTCGGCTGGCGCGAGACGATCTGGGGCCTGTCGGTGCTGTCCCTGATCCTTGCGGTCGGGATCTGGCTGACGGTGCAGGACCCGCCCCGGATCATCAGCGAGACGAAGGGCTCGGTCCTTGATATCCTGAAGACGCCGGCGCTGTGGGTCCTGTTTCCGCTGCTCATGGTCAATTACGCGCCTGCCGCCGGTCTGCGCGGTCTGTGGATCGGACCCTACATGGTCGATGTGCATGGCGCGACCGAGGCTCTTGTCGGAACGGCCACTCTGGTGATGGGGGTTGCGATGATTGTCGGATCCTTCCTCTATGGTCCGCTGGACCGTATACTGGGAACCCGCAAATGGGTGATTTTCGGGGGTAACGCGCTGTCCTGCTTAGCGCTGGCCTGTCTGGCCCTCTGGCCGCAACCCGGTTTCGTTACCGCCATCGTGCTGTTTGCCATGGTCGGGATCTTCGGCATGTCCTTTCCGTTGATCATGGCCCATTGCCGCAGTTTCGTGCCGCCGCATCTGGCCGGGCGGGGCATCACCCTGATGAACCTGATCAGCATCGGCGGTGTCGGCCTGATGCAGGTTGCCACCGGGCCGCTCTACCGTGCCGTGGCTGATCCTGCGGCCCCGGCGGGGCAACCCTATTCGGTGCTCTTCGGGTTTTTCGCGCTTCTTATCCTGGTCGGTCTGATCGTCTATGCCTTCAGCCGCGACAGGCTGGATTGAGCGGTGTCAAACCACCGAAAAAGGCGAATTCGCTTTAATTCCGGGGAAAGCTGCGATATGAGCGCGACGTTCTGAAAAAAGGAGTTGTCCCAGATGGGCTACAAGGTTGCCGTCGTCGGTGCCACGGGGAACGTGGGCCGTGAAATGCTGAATATCCTGGCCGAGCGCCAGTTTCCCGTGGATGAGATCGTGGCTCTGGCCAGCCGCAAATCTCTGGGCACCGAAATCAGCTTTGGCGACACCACCCTGAAGACCAAGGACCTCGACACCTTCGATTTCACCGGATGGGACATCGCCCTGTTCGCCGTGGGTTCGGAAGCCACCAAGATCTATGCGCCCAAGGCTGCGGCTACCGGTTGCATCGTGATCGATAACTCGTCGCTCTATCGCTACGACCCGGACGTGCCGCTGATCGTGCCCGAGGTGAACGCTGACGCGATCCACGGCTATTCCAAGAAGAACATCATCGCGAATCCCAACTGCTCGACCGCGCAGATGGTTGTGGCACTCAAGCCGCTGCATGACCGCGCGCGGATCAAGCGCGTCGTGGTCAGCACCTATCAATCCGTGTCCGGCGCGGGCAAGGAAGGCATTGATGAGCTCTGGGATCAGACCAAGAGCATCTACAACCCGACCGACAACAAGCCGGCGAGGAAATTCACCAAGCAGATCGCCTTCAACGTCATTCCGCATATCGACGTCTTCCTCGAGGATGGGTCGACCAAGGAAGAGTGGAAGATGGTGGCCGAAACCAAGAAGATCCTCGATCCCAAGATCAAGGTCACGGCAACCTGTGTGCGCGTGCCTGTCTTTGTGGGCCATTCGGAAGCCATCAACATCGAGTTCGAAGATCACCTGGACGAAGCCGAAGCCCGCGACATCCTGCGCGAATCCCCCGGCATCATGGTGATCGACAAGCGCGAGAACGGTGGCTACGTGACCCCGGTCGAATGCGTGGGTGACTACGCCACCTTCATCAGCCGCATCCGTCAGGACAGCACGATCGACAATGGCATCAACCTGTGGTGCGTGTCCGACAACCTGCGCAAGGGGGCTGCCCTGAACGCGGTGCAGATCGCCGAAGTGCTGGGCCAGCGGGTTCTGAAAAAAGGCTGATCCGCCCGGTTTCGATCAGACGACAAGACACCCCCGTTGCAGCGATCCTGCACCGGGGATTTTCCGTTTTGAGGGACATGGCCCGGCTCTTAGAAACGTTCCGCCCGCAGCACGTCGCAATCGGTGACGCAGACCACGCCGATATGGCGCTCGACCACGCCGAAGGCCGCGTCCAGAAGCGCGTCCAGACGATCTGGGCGGATGATGCAGACGACCTGCACCATGCCTGATCGGCCCACTTGCCCCTCGCGGGTCCAGTCGCCGGATCGGCCTGATCCGCCCAGCACCGGCAGGATCGTGTATCCGGTGACGCCTGCGCCCTGCAGCGCGCCGGTCAGACGGTTCTGCATCACGGCTTCGATGGTGATCTCGACGCGTTTGGCCTTGTGGGTCTGCATCTCTCAGCCTCCGGTAAGGGCCACGGCGGCCGCCATGTAAAGCGGAATGCCAAGGGTCAGGTTGAACGGAAAGGTCACGCCAAGTGACAGGGTCAGGTAGATCGACGGGTTCGCCTCGGGCAGGGCCACGCGCATGGCCGCCGGGACCGCAATATAGCTGGCAGACGCGCTGAGGACCGCCATCAGCGTGACGCCCCCCGTGGACAGGCCCAGTAACAGCCCCGCCACCAGTCCGAAACCGGCGCCGACGACGGGCATCATCACGCCAAAGGCCAGCGCGCCCGCACCCAGCACATGCCGCCCGCCACGCAATCCGCGCCCCGCAACCAGCCCCATGTCCAGCAGAAACAGGCACAGCACGCCCTTGAAAGGGGCCACGATGAAGCTGTCGATCTGCGCCAGCCCGGCAGGCCCGGTGATCCATCCGATCAGGAAGGACCCGATCAGAAGCACGATCGAGCCATTCAGCAGGATCTCGTGCCAGAGCCCCGCCTCCATCTTGCGCCCGCCCGATCCGCGCGCCACCAGCCACAGCGCCGACAGGATGGTCGGTGCCTCCATCGCGGCGGCGACGGCGACCATATAGCCTTCATAGGCGATGCCGCGCCCCTCGAGGATCGAGGAGGCCGCAACGAAAGTCACGATCGAGATCGAGCCGTAATGCGCGGCCACCGCCGCCGCATCGGTGCGCGACATGTTCGACATCGCAGTAAGCAGCGCAAAGGCCACCAGCGGTAGCAGCGCCGACAGGATCACGCCCGCCAGCAGCGACAGGCCCAGCGTGACGTCGATCCCGTGCGAGGCAACGGCGACACCGCCCTTGAAGCCGATCGCGAAGAGCAGATAGATCGACATGCCCTTGGCGACGGCTTCGGGAACGGTCAGGTCTGACCGGGCAAGGGCTGCAAACAGACCCAGCGCAAAGCTGAGAACGATGGGCGAGATGAGGTTGGCGCCCGCCAGTGCAAGAATGCCGTCCATGTCCTGCGGTCTTCCCCTTTGACAACGCCCGTGGCCCTGACGGATCGCAAACCGTCAGACAGGCTGGAATTCACCCTTGGCCGGATCGAAATATTCCAGCGATCCCTCGCCGATATCGGTCCACAGACCATGCACCGACAATCGGCCGCCCTGCACCTCTTCCGCGACCAGCGGGAAGGTCATCAGGTTGTCCAGCGATACCAGCACCGCCTTTTTTTCCAGTGCGCGCAATTGCGCGACCGGATCGGCGATGTCCTTGACCTGCTCGTAACCGGGACGAAGGATGTCCATCCATCGGCCGACAAAGCTGCTTTTTTCTTCCAGTTCGGGCGCGTGGCCGGTGCACATGTCAAGGCAGCCCTTGACCCCCCCGCAGGAGGAATGGCCCAGCACGATCAGATGCGCGACCTTGAGCACGCTCACCGCATATTCCACAGCGGCCGAAGTGCCGTGCGCTTCGCCATCGGGTTCATATTTCGGGATCAGGTTGGCGATATTCCGATGGATGAAGAATTCGCCCTGGTCGGCCCCGAAGATCGAGGTGACATGCACCCGGCTGTCGCAGCAGGAGATCACCATGGCCCGCGGGTGTTGCCCGACTTCCGCAAGGCGCCGGTACCATGTCTGATTTTCGGCATATGAGGTGGCCTTCCACCCCTGGTACCGCTGGATCAGATAGCCCGGCAAGGGTTTGGCGTGGTTCATCGCATGATCCCCGTTCTGGTTCCCGTGTCGCGCGCGGCTTCGGGGCGTCTGGGTGGCCCTCATAGAGCGTATTGTCCGACAATTCGAGAGAAAACAAGGCCCATGCGCAACCTTTTGGGAACCTCTCGATGCGCATGTCTCTCGGATGCCGTGGGGGCATGAGATCAAGGGTGACGTCTTGAACAAGGTGACAATGCTGGTGCAGGACGAGGCCGTTCTGCTGGACCCCGATCGACTGGGGACACTTTACGCCCAACTGGGCGAGGCTGCGGCGGAAGACGTGATCTGCCGCGCGATGGAGGAGATGGCCGTGCGCCTGACCTGCGCAGAGCGGATGTATCGCGGGGGTCAGATCGCGGACCTGCGCAAGACCGTGCGGTGTCTGGCCGCGATTGCCGATCAGGTCGGAATGCACGGGCTGGCACGTGTCGCGCGCGATGTCGCGCATTGCATCGACGGGGCCGATCACAACGGACTGGCGGCGACATTCGCGCGCCTGCTGCGCATCGGTGAGCGGTCCCTGACGGCGATCTGGGACCTGCAGGACCTGTCGGGCTGACCCGCGCCCCCCTTGCGGTCGCAGGCAGGGCCGCTAGGGTGCGTTCAAGGCCACTTGCGGTGCTTGGATCCCAGCGCCGGGCCCTTGTCATCACCCACCACCCGAAAGGCCTGCCCATGTCCCTGACCTTCGCCCCCGCCACCCCTGAGACGCTTGCCCTGCATGTGATCGAAGCCGAGGCGCTTGATGGCTGGCTGGCCGATCAACCGGCGCAGATTGCGACCTGGGTGCGCGCTACGGGCTTTTCGGGCGCCTTGGGCAAGCATCTCATGGTGCCGGGTACGGATGGCAAGCCTGCTTTTGTGCTTGCCGGGTACGGCAGCGCCGCGCAGCGGGCGCGGGGGCGCTTTCACCTCGCAGGTGTCGCGGCCAACCTGCCTGCCGGCAGCTATCGCATCGCCTCGGGTCTGCCGGGGGATCTGGCCGCGCATGAGGCGCTGGGCTGGTTGCTTTCAGGCTATGCCTTTGACCGCTACCGCAGCCAGAGCCGCAATCCCGCCCGGCTTGTCGCGCCCGAAGGTGTGGACGCGCCGCGCCTGGAAGTGATCGCGGAAGGCGAGGCCCTGACCCGCGACCTGATCAACACGCCCGCCAATGACATGGGGCCTGACGCGCTGGAAGCTGCCTGCCTGGATCTGGCGGCGCGTCATGGGGCAAAGACACAGGTCATCCGGGGCGCTGCGCTGCTGGAGCAGAATTTTCCGATGATCCACGCGGTCGGTCGCGCGGCGGCACAGGAACCGCGCCTGATCGACCTGCGTTGGGGCGATGCCGGGCCGCGCCTGACGCTGGTGGGCAAGGGCGTATGTTTCGACACAGGCGGGCTGAACATCAAGCCCTCTTCCTCCATGGGCCTGATGAAGAAGGATATGGGGGGTGCTGCGACGGTACTGGGTCTGGCGCATATGATCATGGCGCTTGGCCTCACGGTCCGGTTGCGCGTGCTGATCCCGGCGGTGGAGAACGCGATCAGCGCCTCCGCCATGCGGCCGGGTGATATTCTGCCGTCCCGCAAGGGGCTGACGGTCGAGATCAACAATACCGATGCCGAAGGCCGCCTTGTGCTGGGCGATGCGCTGGCGCTGGGTGCCGAGGAAAACCCCGATCTGATGGTCTCCATGGCGACGCTGACCGGGGCGGCCCGTGTTGCGGTAGGCCCCGATCTGTCGCCCTATTTCACCGATGATGCCGCCATGGCCGCAGCGCTTGACGCCGCCGCCGCACGGGTCGCGGACCCGGTCTGGCGGCTTCCGTTCTGGAGCCCCTACGAGGCCGATATCGAACCGGGCATCGCCGATCTGGACAACGCGCCCAAGTCGGGCTTTGCCGGGGCCATCACCGCGGCCCTGTTCCTGCGCCGTTTCGCGGGCGAGGGTGCGCGCTATACCCATTTCGATATCTTTGGCTGGCAGCCCAGCACGGCCCCGGCGCGTCCCAAGGGCGGCGTCGGCATGGGCGCGCGCGCGCTGCTCGAGGCGCTGCCCGAGGTTCTGGGCCTGTGATCCGGGACCGTCGCCTGACGCCCGCCAACGGGCGTGTGGCCGCGCTGTCGCTCAAGGGACAGGTCGAGGCCGCGCGCTTTGTCGACGGCTGGTCGCGCGCGGTCGCGGTGCCGGTCGTGGCGCTGCGCGACGCACCGGACGGGCGGCGCGAGCGTGAATTGCTGCGCGGCGAAGCGGTGACCGTGTTCGAGGAACGGGACGGCTGGTGTTTCGTGCAGGCCGCGCGGGACGGATATGTCGGCTACCTTCCGGGCGCGGCCCTGCACGTGGCCCAGCCCGCTGATTTGCGGGTCGTTGCCCGCGCAACCCATGCCTATGCCGAGGCCGATATCAAATCGCCCGACATTGCCAGCCTGAGTTTCGGCAGCCGGTTGGTGAAACTGGGGCTTGAGGGGCGCTTTGTGCGGACCGACGCGGGATATGTGCCGGCCAGCCATCTTGCACCGCTGGATCAGCACGCGCAGGATCCGGTGACGGTGGCCACGCTCTTGCTGGGGACGCCTTACCTCTGGGGTGGCAACAGCGCCTTCGGCATCGACTGCTCGGGTCTGGTGCAGGCGGCCTGTCTTGCCTGCGGAATCGCCTGCCCGGGTGACAGCGATTTGCAGGCCGCGGGGCTTGGCGCGCCGGTGACCGACGGCAGCAGGCCGCGGCGTGGCGATCTGCTGTTCTGGAAAGGCCATGTGGCATGGGTCTCGGGTCAGGACATGATCCTGCATGCCAACGCGCATCACATGGCCGTAGCCTTCGAGGGACTGGCCGAGGCGCTGGCCCGGATCGAGGCACAGGGCGGCGGGCCTGTGACTGGCCATCGCCGTCTGGGCTGAGGCGACTGCGTTTTCTTGAGTATTTATGGCAAGATGAAAGGGGCGGTCAGGCCCGCAATTCGCGTTTCAGCCGGGCAAGGGCGACCAGCGCCGCGTCCCGGCGCCGGGCAAGGTCCTCTGTGCTTTCTCCCTTGGTCGCGGCCTCGACCCCGGCCACAAGGGTTTCGATCAGTTCAGGCGTGAGGGCAGGCTCGGTCTGATCGGCCCATCGCGCCACCTGCGTGGGCCCCAGATGGTCAAGGTAATGCCGGTACCCGCCCGCGCCACCGCCCAGATGATAGGTCAGATGCGGCCCCATGAAGGCCCAGCGCAGACCGGGGCCATGCGCAATCGCCCGGTCCACATCCGCGACCGTTGCGACACCTTCGGCCACCAGACTGACCGCCTCGCGGTAGAGGGCGGATGTCAGCCGGTTCGCCAGATGGCCCACGCGTTCCTTTTGCACGACCACGGTGACGCGCCCGATACCGTCATAGAAGGCGCGCGCGGTGTCGATGCAGGCCGGATCGGTCGCACGCCCCGCCACCAGTTCCACAAGCGGCACCAGATGGGGCGGGTTCATCGGATGGGCGACAAGGATGCGGCCCGAATGGGTTGCGCCGTCCTGAATGTCGCTGGCCATGAGCGACGAGGTCGACGAGGCGATGATCGCATCAGCTGCCAGCGTGGTTTCGATCTGCGCCACGATCTGGCGCTTGATCGCGATGCGGTCGGGGCCGCATTCCTGCACCATGTCGGCACCCATGCAGGCCTTGGCGATATCCTGCGTCAGGTGCAGACGGTCGAACGGCGGCGTGGCGGCGATATCGTCCAGCTGTGCCAGATCCGCCCAGGCGGTCGTGATGAAAGCGGCAAGGCCGTCCAACGCCGTTTGCGAGGGATCGCAGACCGTGACCCGCAGCCCTTTGGACAGGAACAGCGCGGCCCAGCTGGCCCCGATCAGGCCTGCGCCGACGATGGCGACATGACGGATCATGTGGTTTTGTGCAGTTGCAGTGGCACGCCTCAGTCCACCGCGCGGATCAGCTTGCGTTCCAGTACGCGCAACACCGCGCGCAGGTCATGCCCGCGCTTGAGGACCTGCCCATCCATCCCGATCACGGCATAAAGGCCCTGCTTGGTCCTGAGCTTGGGCCGTTTTTCGATCCGGTAGATGGGGTTTTCTGCCGTGCGCCGGAAAATCGAGAAGACAGCGACCTCGCGCAGATGGGAAATCCCGTAATCGCGCCATTCGCCCATGGCCACCATGCGCCCGTAAAGCGTGAGGATCTGTCCCAGTTCGAGCCGGTCAAAGGCGACCTGCTCGGGCGCCTGCGCGGTGACGATCGGAGTGGGAGGTTGCGCGCTCATGCGACCAGAGTTGCGCCAATGCCCGGTGAAATCAAGCCCTCTGCGGATCAGGCCGGGCGGAAACGTCGCGCAAGGCTGGCATCGGCCGGGGGCATGGCGGCGATTTCACCCTCGGCACTGTCCAGCCAGGCCTCTGCGCCGGGAGTCAGGTGATGATAGGCCGCCGCGACCCGCGCGCGCGGATCCTGCGCCGCAAGATCTGCAGGCAGCACCTCGGCTGGCAGGTCGGGGTAACGCAGCACGATGCGCCGCCAGCGGTGGATCAACAGGATGCGCGCCGCGGCATGGGTCAGCGGATCGGATGCCAACCGCGTGAGATGGTCCATGTCTGCCATCAGGCGGCGCAGGGCGAGGGCGTGGTCGCCGCTGATCAGGCTGTCGCACATGCCGGGAGCCAGATCGGTGATGCGCCCGACAAGGCGGAAGGCGGGGGCCTGGGTCTGCGCGGCACTGGCTGGCGCCAGCCACAGCCCGCCAAGCGCAAGCGCCGTCTGTGCCGTGCCATCGGTCGATAGCGCCCATTCGGTCACGGGTGCCGTGCGCGGGGGCGCATAGATGCGGCTGGTCGCCTCGGAAAAGCGGGCAAGACCCGAGGGGCTGAGGCGGTAATGGCTGATGCGGCCGGCACGTTCACTGTCCACCCAGCCATCGCGACCCAGCCGCGACAGGGCGGTGCGCAGCGCGCCGGGTTCGACCCCGATCCGGCCCAGAAGCCGGCCCAGACGCGCGGTCGAGATTGCGCCGCCGCGATGCTGTACGCAATCACCGAAGACAGTGATCACAAGCGACCAAACCCTGAGACGGGATTCGGCGTGCAGCGCTGCGATGACGTGATCAAGCGGGTCCATGACCGCCTGTTACACGCATTGCGCGCCCAACTGAACCATTTGTGACATGTGGCACCGGTGAATGGATATTTGAGGCAAGAAGAAGCCGTTGTCCGCCTCAGGACCGCGCGTAGGCCACCATGGTCAGAAGTTCGTATTGCGCCACCTGATCGCCGTCCTTATTGGTCAGGGTCGCGTTCCACGCGACCTCGCCGTAGCTGTCGGTACGCCGGGTCTTGCGCTTGCAGGTCAGCGCCACGCGGATGCTGTCGCCGGGGCTGACCGGTTTCTGGAAGCTGAGGGCGTTGAGCCCCGTATTGGCCAGCACGGGGCCGGGATCGGGTTGCACGAAAAGCCCTGCGGCAAAGCTGAGCAACAGATAGCCATGCGCCACCCGACCGGGGAAGAAAGGGTTCGCGCGTGCGGCCTCCTCGTCCATATGGGCATAGAAGGTGTCGCCGGTGAAATGTGCGAAATGTTCGATATCCTCCAGCGTCACGACACGCGGATCGGTATGGATCGTCTCGCCGATGGCGATCTCGGTGAATGTGCGCTGGAAGGGGTGGGCGGGGCCCGTGGTCTGCGCGCTGCCGGGCACCCATGTGCCCGTGATCGCACTCAGCATGTCGGGGCTGGCCTGGATCGCCGTGCGCTGCATGTAATGCATCACGCCGCGCACGCCGCCCAGTTCCTCGCCGCCGCCCGCGCGGCCGGGGCCGCCGTGGATCATGTGCGGCAAGGGCGATCCGTGGCCTGTCGCCTCGGCCGCGGAGGTGGCATTGTTGATGTAGATCCGGCCATGCCAGGCGGCGCTGTCGAGCACGACCTGGCGGGCAACGGCGGGATCGGCGGTGAAGAGCGACGAGACCAGCGAGCCGCCACCGCGATTGGCCAGCGCCGCGGCATGGGCCGTGTTGCGGTAGGGCAGCAGGGTCGAGAGCGGCCCGAAGGCTTCCACCTCATGCACCAGTCGCGCGGCATCGGGATCGGCGCAGGACAGAAGCATCGGCGGCAGGAAGGCCTGATCAGGGTCTGCATCCACCAGCGTCATGCGCGCCGGATCGCCATGGATCAGCCGCGCCTCGGTCTGCAGTTGCGCCAGCCGCGCCAGCACGTCGGCCTTCTGCGCATGCGAGGCCAGCGCGCCCATCCGCACGCCTTCGGCAGCGGGGTTGCCGATGCTGATGGCGCCCAGCTTGTCCGACAGCGCCTGCGCCACATGCTCCATCATCCCTGCAGGCACGATCAGGCGGCGGGTTGCGGTGCATTTCTGCCCCGCTTTCGTGGTGATTTCGGCCACTGCTTCCTTGACGAACAACGCGAATTCGGCGCTGTCCGGTCCTGCATCCGGCCCGAGGATCGAGGCGTTCAGGCTGTCCTGTTCCGCCATGAACCGGGTCGAATGCCGCATCAGGGCCGGATTGCTGCGCAGCTTCAGCGCGGTATCGGCGGACCCGGTAAAGGCCACCACATCCTGCGCGCCCAACCGGTCCAGCAGATCGCCCGTGCGCCCGATCACCAGTTGCAGCGCGCCCTCGGGCAGGATGCCGCTGTCGATGATCAGCCGCACACAGGCTTCGGTCAGATAGCAGGTCTGCGTGGCGGGTTTGACGATGGAGGGCACCCCTGCCAGCAGCGCGGGGGCCAGCTTCTCCAGCATCCCCCAGACGGGGAAGTTGAACGCGTTGATCTGTACCGCGACCCCTTGCAGGGGCACGGCGACATGCTGGCCCAGAAAGCTGCCCTTGCGGCTGAGCTGTTCCACATCGCCGTCGATATAGACATGGCCATCGGGCATCTCGCGCCGTCCCTTCGAGGCGAACAAGCCCATGGTGCCGATACCGCCGTCGATATCGACCCAGCCGTCGCGCCGCGTGGCCCCTGTCAGCGGGTTAAGTGCGTAAAGCTGTTCCTTGTGCGTATCCAGATGCCCGGCCAGTGCCTTGATCATGCGCGCGCGGTCGTGAAAGCCCATGGCGCGCAGGGCCGGACCCCCCTTGCCCCGCGCATGATCCAGCATCGCCTGCATGTCGAGGGGGGCGCCGCCTGCCCGCGCGATGACCTGCCCGGTCACGGGTCCGATGATATCGGTGGCCGCATCGCCCGGAGGGGTCCATGCGCCGCAGGCATAGCTATGGGGTCTGAGCATCGGAAATCCTCCCTTGAGATCGCGCTGTCTGGCGCGCAGCATGGCGCAGGTTTCAACGCAAAGCAATACTCTTGACCGCGTGGTCGGTTTTGTGCAGGTTACCGTCACTGTCACGGGGAGGAGAGACCATGACGCCTGAGGAACGCGCCGAACGCTCGGCCGCCGCGATGTGGTCCACCGATGTGGCGGCCCATGCGCTGGAGATGGCGCTGGTCCGCGTCGCGCCCGGTCAGGCGGTGATGACCATGGCCGTGCGCCCCGAACACCTGAACGGCCATGGCATCTGCCATGGCGGTTACATCTTCACGCTGGCCGATACGGCCTTTGCCTATGCCTGCAACAGTCACAACAGACTGGTCGTGGCACAGGAGAACACCATCACCTATCTCAGCCCCGGCAAGAAGGACGAGGTCCTGACCGCAACGGCGCATGAGGTGCATCTGGCCGGCAGGTCCGGTGTCTATGACGTGGTCGTCACAGGCGGGGACGGGCGCAAGGTCGCCCTGTTCCGCGGCCTGTCGCGGCAGATTTCCGGGACCCATTTCAAGGAGGACGAGGCATGAGAGAGGCATTCCTGTGCGAGGGGCTGCGCACCCCCATCGGACGCTATGGCGGGGCGCTGTCCTCGGTCCGACCGGATGACATGCTCGCGGGCGTGATCCGCGCGGTGATGGCGCAGTTTCCCGGCATGAGCGTGGATGAATGCATCATGGGCTGCGCCAATCAGGCCGGTGAGGATAACCGCAACGTGGCGCGCATGGCCGTGCTGCTGGCGGGGCTGGGCGAGGGTGTGCCGGGCGTGACCGTGAACCGGCTGTGCGGCTCTGGCCTCGATGCCGTGGGGCAGGCGGCACGTGCCGTCAAGACGGGCGAGGCCGAGGTTGTGCTGGCAGGCGGCGTCGAATCGATGTCGCGCGCGCCCCTCGTGATGCCAAAGGCCGACAGCGCCTTTTCGCGTCGGGCCGAGATCTATGACACCACTATTGGCTGGCGCTTCGTGAACCGCGCCATGCACAAGGCTTATGGCACCGACTCCATGCCCGAGACGGCCGAGAACGTGGCCGCCGATTTCGGGATCTCCCGCGCCGATCAGGATGCCTTTGCCCTGCGGTCGCAGACCCGTGCGATTGCGGCCATCGAAAGCGGGCGGCTGGCACGTGAGATCGCCCCGGTGACGATCCCGCAACGCAAGGGCGATGCCATCGTCGTGAACCGCGACGAACACCCCCGCGCCACCACGCTTGAGAAACTGGCCGCCCTTCCCACACCCTTCCGCGATGGCGGCAGCGTGACGGCGGGCAATGCCTCGGGCGTCAATGATGGTGCTGCGGCGCTGATCATTGCCTCTGCCGATGCCGTGGCCAAATATGGCCTCACGCCGAAGGCGCGGATCGTGTCCATGGCCACCGTCGGTGTCGCCCCGCGCATCATGGGGATCGGGCCCGCGCCCGCGACACAGGCGCTGCTGGACCGGCATGGGCTGAAGATCAGCGATATCGACTTTGTCGAACTGAACGAGGCCTTTGCCGCCCAGGGGCTGGCCACGATGCGCCAGCTGGGCCTGTCCGACGATGCGGACCATGTGAACCCCCATGGCGGTGCCATCGCGCTGGGCCATCCCTTGGGCATGTCCGGCGCGCGTCTTGCGCTGACAGCGGCGATCAACCTGTCCGATGCCGGTGCAAAACGGGCGATCTGCACCATGTGCATCGGCGTGGGCCAAGGCATCGCCCTGATGCTGGAGGCCGTGTGATGGAAGACCTCTCTCCCAAGCCCGGCGATCTGGAGCCGATCGAGACCGCCAGCCGCGACGAGATTGCCGCGCTGCAACTGGAACGGATGCAATGGTCTCTGCGCCACGCCTATGACAACGTCCCCCATTACCGCGCCGCCTTTGATGCGGCGGGCGTGCATCCCGATGACCTGACATCCCTGTCGGATCTGGCGAAGTTTCCCTTCACCACCAAGGGCGATCTGCGCGCGAACTACCCTTTCGGGATGTTCGCCGTACCACGCGAACAGGTGGTGCGGGTGCATGCCTCATCGGGCACGACGGGCCAGCCGACGGTCGTGGGATATACCCGCAATGATCTGGATGTCTGGGGCACGGTCGTGGCGCGCAGCTTGCGCGCGGCGGGACTGCGGCAGGGGCATATTCTGCACAATGCCTATGGTTATGGCCTGTTCACGGGGGGCTTGGGCGTACATCTGGGGGCCGAAAAGCTGGGTCTGACCACAGTGCCGGTGTCGGGCGGCATGACCCCGCGCCAGGTGCGCCTGATCGAGGATTTCCGCGCGGATGGCATCACCGTCACCCCCTCCTATGCGCTGTCGATCCTGGACGAATACGCCAAGCAGGGGCTGGATCCGCGCAAATCGCCCCTCAAGGTCGGCATCTTCGGGGCCGAGCCATGGACCAATGCCATGCGCCACGAGATCGAGGATGCCTTCGACATGCATGCGGTCGATATCTACGGCCTGTCCGAAGTGATCGGACCGGGCGTGGCCAATGAATGCGTCGAAACCAAGGACGGGCTGCACATCTGGGAGGATCATTTCTATCCCGAAGTGATCAACCCAGAAACCGGCGAGGTGCTGCCCGATGGCGAACTGGGCGAGCTGGTCTTTACCTCACTGACCAAGGAAGCCTTTCCCATCATCCGCTACCGTACCCGCGACCTGACACGGCTGATGCCGGGCACCGCGCGCAGCATGCGGCGGATGGAAAAGATCACCGGGCGCAGCGACGACATGATCATCCTGCGCGGCGTCAATGTCTTTCCGACCCAGATCGAGGAAGTGCTGATGCAGGTCCGCGACCTGGCCCCGCATTTCCAAATCGAACTTCATCGCAAGGGCCGGATGGATGCGATGCGCGTGCTCTGCGAGGCCTGCGAAGGTGTCGGCCCCTCGGGGCGCGAGGCGGCGGCGCGCGACATGTCACACCGGATCAAGCAGACGGTCGGCATCTCGGTCGAAATCCACGTTTTCGATCCGGGTGGCGTGGTCCGCAGCGAAGGCAAGGCCCAGCGCATCATCGACAACCGCCCCAAGGGTGATTGACATGGTGGGCAACTGAGATGGCGCGCGGACTGGCACGCGATCACGACGAAAAACGCGCCGCCCTGCGCAAGGGGGCGGCGGATTACTTCGCGCAGCACGGGTATGACCGGGCCTCGATGACGGGGGCCGCGAAACATTGTGGCGTGTCCAAGGCCTTGATCTATCATTACTATGCCAGCAAGGAAGACCTGTTGTTCGATATCCTGGACGATCACCTCGGCGCTTTGGTCGAAGTGGTCGAAGCCGCGCGCGGCGAGGGTATTCGCGGTGTGATCCGTGCGGTGCTGTCCGCCTATGAGGATGCGGATGCCGAGCACAAGCTGCAACTGGATGCGCTGGCGACATTGCCGCCGGAACGTCAGGCCCCGCTGATTGCGGCGCAGCGGCGGCTGGTCACCGTCATGGCTGAGGCGGTGGATGCCGAACGCCCCGGTCTGGACGCGGACCGGCTGCGCGCGCTGACCATGTCGGTCTATGGCATCCTCAACTGGTTCTACATGTGGCATCGCCCCGGCAAGGGCCTCAGCCGCGCGGCCTATGCCGATCTGGCGGCGGATTTCGTCATGGGCGGTCTGCGCGCCGTCTGAGGCGTCGTGCGCCGGGCGCCGTCGCGGATGAGTATTTTCAGCAAGATGAAGCAGCGCGCACCGAACCTTCATCTTGCCATAAATACTCATATCTTCCGGTGCGACATCAGGCAAAGCTGCCATGGCAGAACCAGCCGCGCGACATGGCGGCGCCATGGGCAAAGAACAACCACAGTCGGGTGCCGCAGGCGGTGGTGACGATCCAGTAATCGCGTGTGCCGCTGCGCCAGTCGGGTTCGTCCAGCCACCATTCCGGCGCGATCCGTTCAGGCCCCTGCGCGCAGGCCAGCGCCAGATCGCGCCGCCGCCAGCGGAACTGCGCGGGCGGGTGGGGGGTCTCGGGTGCGGTCACCGGCTCGGGCCGCCATAACAGCAAGGGGCGCGGCGCGGGCGGTGCGGGCCAGTCGGGCGCCGGGTCAGACCAGGCAGCGGCCAGCACCTGTGCTGCTTTTTCCGGGATGTGGCTGTTGCCGGGGTGATGGCGGGTGATCGCCTCCATCCCGATGCGCGCACCGATGCGGGCCATCAGGTCTTCCAGCGCGGTGTCACGCGCCGCGCGGCTGGCGGCGGCGCGGGCTGCATCAAGATGGCCGCTGGCCTGCTTGTCATGCAGGGGTTCGGTGCGCAGCGCCTCGAGCCGCATCATGTCGATCCCGAAACCGGCATCCAGTTGGTCCAGGCGCATGGCCAGCAGTGGGCGGATGCGGGTGGGATCATGGCTGGCGCGGGCCAGTGTCAGCGTGATCTCCTGCCGTGCGCCATCGCTGCGATAGGCCTCCAGCCGGACGATCCGCGCGCCTTGCCGCTTGTCCGCCAGAATCTGGCACAGCCGTTCCAGCAACCGGTCGGTTGCCGCCAGGATATCCGCCGCCAGCCCGATGGGATCGGGCAGGCTGATCCGTGTGGCAAAGGCCGTATCGGGGCGCGCCGGGCTGATCGGTTCGGGGGCGCTGCCCAGGGCCTGATCCAGCCGCAGCACCAACCCCTTGCCAAAGCGCCGCGCCAGCGCCGCGCGTGGCTGGCCGGTCAGGTCGCCCACATGCCGCAGGCCAAGCCGGGTCAGTTGCGCCACGGTATCGGCGTCCAGCCGCAAGGCCGCGACGGGCAGGCGGGCGATGGCGGAATGGGTCTGGCCTGCGGGGGCGATGGCGGGGGCGAAGGTGGTGCTGGCCCGGGATGGCACATGGCGGGGCCGTGTGGCGGCACGCGACCGGGTCGCCCGCGCCTCCTGCTGAATGGCGTCGCCGCTGCGCCCCGTCGCGGCATGGCGTCCGGCATGGCGCGCCAGCGCCCATGCAGCCCCCGGCGTATCGGCCAGCCCCGCCTGCACCGACAGGCCCATGCCCTCCAGCGCCGCGCCGATCTGGTCGACCATCGCGACCTCGCCCCCGAACAGATGCGCGCAGCCCGTGATGTCGAGGGCCAGCGCATCGGGGGGTTCTTCCGCCACCAGCGGCGACCAGCGCCCGGCCCAGCGGCGCAACCGTGTCAGAAAGGCCGTCTCGGCTGCCGTATCGCGGGCCTGCGTCGCAAGCTGCGGGCAGATCGCCAGCGCATCGCGCAGCGGCTGGCCCGGATAGAGCCCTTCCACCTGCGCCGGAACCGAGACCGAGGCGATGCGCTGCGCCGATCCCGCCTGTTCGATCACCGCGAAAGGCGTCTCCGGCAGGCCGCGCCGCGCCCGCAGCAGCCGTTCCGCGCCAAGGCGGGGAAACCAGAGCGAAAGGATTCGTTTCGGGGCCATGGGCAGCTTTGCGGCAATTTGTTCACTATTTGTTCCAAAATAGCGCCATGCCTGTGCAGAGTCGAGTCCGTCCCGCCTGTCAGCCGCACCAGATCCGGGTGATCCGGCCCCTGCCGTCGTAGGTCACGTTCAGCCGGTCGGCGCGGTAATCCATCGTCATCGGGCTGCCGTCCTGCATGATGCGCTGTGACGCGCCGAAAGCTGCAAAGTCCTGATCCGCGACTGGCTGTCCCACCAGACCTTGCAGATCCGAGGCGCCGCATGCGTCTTCGGCTGGCCGCGTTGCGGGTGGCTCTTCGGGCGCGCAGGCGGCCATAAGCAGGATGGCACCAAGGGCGGCGGGGGCAGGGAGACGCATGAATGTCGGCCTTTGCATCAATTGATACGCTTGCAGCCTAGACCGAAACCTGCCCGCCCGATAGGAGGAGGTTGAACATCGGCGCGCTTTCGCAAAAGGTGGCGCGCGACAACAGGAGGATGCAACACATGCGCACACGTGCCGCCGTGGCCCTTGAGGCCGGCAAACCGCTGGAAATCATGGATGTGAACCTGGACGGCCCGAAGAAGGGCGAAGTCCTCATCGAGATCAAGGCGACGGGCATCTGCCATACGGATGAATTCACCCGCTCCGGCGCGGACCCCGAGGGCCTGTTCCCCTGCATCCTGGGTCACGAGGGCGCAGGTATCGTGATCGAGGTGGGCGAAGGTGTGACCACGCTGAAAAAAGGCGATCACGTGATCCCGCTTTACACGCCGGAATGCCGCGAATGCTATTCCTGCCTGTCGGGCAAGACCAACCTCTGCACCGCGATCCGCAACTCCCAAGGTCAGGGGCTGATGCCCGATGGCACGACGCGTTTCTCGATGCTGGATGGCACGCCGATCTATCATTACATGGGCTGCTCGACCTTCGCCAATCACACCGTCATGCCCGAGATCGCACTGGCCAAGGTGCGGCCCGACGCGCCCTTCGACAAGATCTGCTATATCGGTTGCGGCGTGACAACGGGCATCGGCGCGGTGATCAATACCGCCGGTGTCGAGATCGGATCGACCGCTGCCGTCTTCGGTCTGGGCGGTATCGGCCTGAACGTCATCCAGGGGCTGCGGATGGCGGGGGCCGACATGATCATCGGGGTCGATCTGAACGATGACAAGGAAGCGATGGCGCGCAAGTTCGGCATGACCCATTTCATCAACCCCTCGAAGATCGAAGGGTCGGTGGTGCAGGAGATCGTGAAGCTGACCCAGCGCGGCAATGATCATATCGGCGGCGTGGACTATTCCTTCGACGCCACCGGCAACGTCAAGGTGATGCGCGACGCGCTGGAATGTTCACATCGCGGCTGGGGCGTATCTGTCATCATCGGCGTGGCACCTGCGGGGGCGGAAATCAGCACGCGCCCCTTCCAGCTGGTCACCGGCCGCGTCTGGAAGGGCACGGCCTTTGGCGGCGCCAAGGGGCGGACCGATGTGCCGAAATTCGTCGACTGGTACATGGATGGCAAGATCGAGATCGATCCGATGATCACCCATGTCCTCAGCCTCGACGAGATCAACCACGGGTTTGACCTGATGCACGAGGGCAAGTCGATCCGCGCGGTCGTGACCTATTGATCCTGCCTTCGCCGGAGGCGTCAAGCCATGCGGTTGGATGCCTCCGGCGGGGATATTTCAGGCAAGAAGAAACAGGGTGGCGCGATGAGTGAGATGGCGTTGCGCGCGGCGACTGCAGCGGATCACGCTTCGGTCTGGGACATCCTGCGCCCGGTGTTCCGGGCGGGCGAGACCTATGCCATCGATCCTGCGATTTCTGAGGCCGACGCGCTGGCCTATTGGTTCGGGCCGGGGCGCGAGGTGCGGGTCGCTGAGGCCGATGGCATGGTGCTTGGCAGCTATTACATCCGGCCCAATGCCGAGGGCGGCGGCGCCCATGTCTGCAACTGCGGCTTTGTGACGGCGGCCGCAGCGCAGGGGCGCGGTGTGGCGCGGGCGATGTTGTCCGAGGCGCTGGACCGTGCGGCGCAATCGGGCTACCGTGCCATGCAGTTCAACTTCGTGATCAGCACCAATACCCGCGCCGTGGCCCTGTGGCAGGCCGCCGGGTTCCGGATCGCGGGTCGCCTGCCCGGTGCCTATCTGCATCCCGCCCAGGGCTATGTGGATGCGCTGGTGATGTATCGCAGCCTGCTGCCCGAAGTGGCGGCGCGCGCAACCTGACAGACTGGACAGACCCATGGACAACCCCGCCCGCCCGCCGCTTCTGGCCGTGCTGATCGACGCCGACAATACCTCGCCGAAATGGACGCGCGCCATTTTCGAGGAGATCGCAGGGATGGGCGAGGCCAGTGTCCGCCGCGTCTATGGTGACTTCTCCAGCACGCAGATGAGCGGCTGGAACAAGGTGCAGGCCGAATTCGGGCTGGTCCCGCATCATCAGCCTGCCAATACGGTAGGCAAGAACGCCTCCGACATCGCGCTGGTGATCGACGCCATGGACCTGATGCATTCGGGCCGGTTCGACGGTTTCGTGCTGATCTCGTCGGACAGCGATTTCACGCGCCTGGCCAGCCGCATCCGCGAGCAGGGTCTGGATGTCTTCGGCATCGGCGCGCAGAAAACGCCCGAGGCCTTTCGCAAGGCCTGCAAGCGTTTCATCTTCCTCGAGAACCTGGAAGGGGCCGATCCTGCGGGCAAACCCGCGGCCAAGGCCGAGGCGCGGCCCGCCGGCAATCTGCCGGAGGCGCGCGATCTGATCCTGAAGGCGATGGACAGTATCGATCAGGAAGACGACTGGTATGCGCTGGGCCCCCTGGGCCAGTTCATCACCGCGGCCAATCCGGATTTCGACACGCGCAGCTATGGCAAGAAGAAGCTGAGCGACCTGATTGCCGATCTGAAGATCTTCGAGACCAAGCGCGGATCGGGCAACCAGATCCTGGTGCGGCGGATCGACTGACGCCTCAGTCGCGCACGCCGTAGCGGGCAAGGAAAGTCGTGACGGCGCCTTCGATCACGCGGTCGATGTCCTCATCCGAGAACCGGTTCTGGATTCCGAACACGGCCTTGTTCCACAGATCGGCCTTGCACAGCTCGGCGAACTGGTCGGCGGCCAGTTCGAAATCCTCGATCTCGACTTCGCCGCGTGCCTTGGCCTGTCGCAGATAATCCGCGATCCGGGCACGCCCGAGGGCGGGGCCGCTGTCATAGAAGGCCTGACCGAGTTCCGGAAAACGGTCGGATTCCGCGACGCAGACACGGAAGATGCGTTGCGAGAAATCGGACAGGATGATCCGTATCAGCCGCCCTGCCGTCTGGCGCAAGACCAGCGCGGGCGGGGCTGTCATGTCGATCACCTGCAGCGCGGCGCTGGCCTGACGGGAACATTCGCGTTCGGCCATTGCGGTGAACATCAGCCGCTTGTCCGGGAAATAGCTGTAGAGCGTGGCCTTGGAGACACCCGCCGCACGGGCGATATCATCCACCGATGCGCCCTCGAAACCGGACAGCAGAAAGACCTCGCGCGCGCCATCGAGGACCTGATCGTATTTCCGGCCCTTGCGCGGTTTGGCGCGCGGCTGTTCGGCGATGATGTTCATGCGGCCATTTCCTTCACGGAACTCCACTTTAAACCGATTGGTTCAGTTTCGACAAGCGATCTGCGCGCGGCCCCCCTTGTCGAACCATGCAGCGAGGAATAGGTTAGAATCATTCTAATTCAGCTGGAAACAGAAACATGCCTTTCCTGTCCCAACGCCGTCGCTTTCGCGATCTGTCCGAGCAAGAGATCCTGGCGCTGGCGATTTCATCCGAGGAGGATGACGCCCGCATATACCGCAGCTATGCCGAGAAGCTGCGCGCCGATTTTCCCGACACTGCCGCCATGTTCGATGGCATGGCTGCCGAGGAGGACGGACATCGCCGCCGCCTGATCGACCTGCATGCGGCGCGTTTCGGGACCGTCATCCCCCTGATCCGCCGGGAACATGTCGCAGGGTACTACGCGCGTCGCCCGGTCTGGCTGATCGAGAACCTCGGCATCGACCGTATCCGCGCCGAAGCCGAAGGCATGGAGCGCGATGCCGCAGCCTTCTACCTCAAGGCGGCGCAGCGCAGCACGGATGCGGCCACGCGCAAGCTGCTGGGCGATCTTGCGGCCGCAGAGGCCGGGCATCAGGCGCTGGCGGGCGATCTTGCGGAAAAGCACCTGCCGCAGGATGTCCGCGCCGCCGAAGGGCGCGCGTCGCATCGGCAATTCGTGCTGACCTGGGTGCAGCCCGGACTGGCCGGTCTGATGGATGGATCCGTCTCGACCCTGGCGCCGATCTTTGCCACGGCCTTTGCCACGCAGGATACCTGGACGACGTTTCAGGTGGGCCTTGCGGCGTCGATCGGGGCGGGTATCTCCATGGGGTTCACCGAGGCGGCATCGGATGATGGCGAGCTGTCCGGGCGCGGATCGCCCGCCAAGCGCGGCTTTGCCTCCGGCATCATGACGACCGTGGGAGGGCTGGGGCATGCGCTGCCGTATCTCATCGCCGATTTCTGGACAGCGACGGTCATCGCCATTGCCGTCGTCTTCGTGGAACTGTGGGCGATCGCGTGGATCCAGAACCGCTATATGGAAACGCCCTTCTTCCGCGCAGCACTTCAGGTTGTGCTTGGTGGCGCTTTGGTACTGGCGGCGGGCGTGCTGATCGGTAGCGGCTGATCCGACAGGGGGCGCGGCGCATCTGCGATTGACGCCGCCCCCCGCCGTGTTACCAACGGCTGATGTTCGAGATCTTTCTGAAGACATTACCCTTCTTCATGGTGATCGGCGTCGGTTACGGCGCGGGGCGCAGCGGATTCTTCACCGAGGCTGCCACCGCCTGGCTGACCAAGTTCGTCTTCTACTTTGCCCTGTCTGCGATGCTGTTCCGGTTCTCGGCCAACCTGTCACTGGTCGAGGTCTTCGATCTGACCTTCGTCAAGGCCTATCTGCTGGCCACCGTTGTGGTCTACCTGCTGGTGACGGCCGTGGCCCTGCTGCGCCGTGTGCCCATGCAGGAAGCGGCGATCGAGGCGCAATGCGGCACCATTGGCAATGTCGGGTTCTTGGGTATCCCGATGCTGGCCCTGCTGCTGGGCGAGGCGGCGATCGCTTCGGTCATGCTGGTGCTGGCGGTGGATCTCATTGTCTTCGGCAGCCTGATCGTGATCCTGATCACCGGTGCGCGTGATGGGCGGGTGTCCTGGGGCATCTTCCGCAGCATCGGGATTGGCTTGCTCAAGAACCCGATGATCGTGTCGATCGTGCTGGGGCTGACATGGTCGGGCCTGCAGATTCCCATTCCCGGCCCGCTGAATGAATTCGTGATCCTGCTGGGCAATGCGGCAACGCCCGGCGCCCTGTTCGCGATCGGTGCCTCGCTTGCATCGAAATCGGCGGAACGGGTCTTTGTCGCCGGGTGGCTGTCGTTCTGCAAACTGGTGCTGCATCCGGCGGCTGTCGCGGTGTCGGCGTTGATGATCTTTCCGGTGGAGCCCTATGCCGCGGGCGTCATGATCGCGGCGGCGGCTTTGCCTGTGGCGGGCAATGTCTACATGCTGGCGCAGCATTATGGCGTGGCGCCGCATCGGGTATCATCCTCGATCCTGATTTCGACCGCGCTGAGCATCGTCACCGTCTCGCTGGTGATCGGCTGGATTTCGACGCTCTGAGCTTGTGGGCAGGCTACCCTTGGCTTAGCCATGACCCAAACGCGACAAGGAGACTTCCCCATGCAAACCCTTTCGGAAAATGCCTGTTTCGGCGGCGTGCAAGGCGTCTACAAACATGCCTCGAAAGCTACGGGCACCGACATGACCTTTGGCCTGTTCCTGCCGGCCGAGGCGAAGGATGGCCCCGTTCCCGTGCTGTGGTATCTGTCCGGGCTGACCTGCACCCATGAGAACGCGATGGTCAAGGCGGGCGCGCAGGGCTGGGCGGCGGAACAAGGGATTGCGCTGGTTTTTCCAGACACCAGTCCGCGCGGCGAAGGTGTGGCCGATGATGCGGCCTATGATCTGGGGCAGGGGGCTGGGTTCTACGTGAACGCCACGCAGGCCCCTTGGGCACCGCATTTCCGCTTGTGGGATTACGTGGCCGAGGATCTGCCGGACCTTCTGTTCCATGAATTCGCGCTGGATCCCGAGCGCCAGTCGATCACGGGTCATTCCATGGGCGGGCATGGCGCGCTGACGCTGGCCATGGGGCTGCCGGGTCGCTTCCGTTCCGTGTCGGCTTTCGCGCCGATCTGCAACCCCACCGGCGCCGACTGGGGGCGCAAGCAACTGGGCGCTTATCTGGGCGATGACGAATCCACCTGGGCGCGCCATGACGCCAGCCTGATGATGCGCGAGGCGGGTCTGGATATCCCGCTGCTGTGCGACACCGGCACCAAGGACCAGTTCCTTGACAACCTGCGCCCCGAAACGCTGGCCCATGCCGTGATGGCCCGCCGCGCGCAGGCCACCCTCCGGCTGCAACCGGGCTATGATCACAGCTATTTCTTCGTCTCCACCTTCATGGAAGATCACGTCACCTTCCACGCCGAGGCGCTCTATTCGTGACAGTTCAGTCGATCTGCCCCATCCTGCCGTCCCGCGATCTGGACGCCACCCGCGCCTTCTGGGACCGGCTTGGCTTTCGGGATGCGGGCGAAAGACATGACGATTACCTGATCCTCGCGCGTGACGGTGTCGAACTGCACTTCTTCCGCTGGCCCGACCATGATCCGTCACAGTGCTATGTCGGGGCCTATCTGCGGGTGTCTGGTCCCGATGCGTTGGATACCGAATGGGGCGCGTTGAACCTCTCCGAAACGGGCATCCCCCGCCTCATCAGGGTCGAGGACAAGCCCTGGGGGATGCGCGAATTGGCGGTGATCGACCCCAATGGCAACCTGATCCGCGTAGGGGCACCGTCATGATCTACATCGACGCCGATGCCTGCCCGGTCAAGGAAGAGGCCGAACGTGTGGCGACCCGCCACGGCATCCCGATGAAACTCGTCAGCAACGGCGGCTTGCGCCTCTCGCGTAACCCGCTGGTCGAGGTGGTGATCGTCGACGCAGGCCCTGACGTGGCCGACATGTGGATCGCGGACCGCGCGGGGTCGGGCGACGTGGTCGTGACGGGCGATATCCCCTTGGCCGCGAAATGCGTGGCCGCAGGCGCGCGCGTCCTGAAACACAACGGCGAGGCGTTGACGGCGGCCAATATCGGCAATGTGCTGGCGACCCGCGATCTCATGGCCGACCTGCGCGCTGCTGATCCCTTTCGACAGGGTGGCGGCAAGGGCTTTACAAAGGCGGACCGGTCGCGCTTTCTTGAGGCGCTGGACCGCGAGTTGCGCGCGGCCCTCAAACACCCATGACCCCGCCCTTGGCGCGGCAGCGGAGGCAAGGATGAGCGTTCAGGCGGTAATCTTCGACATCGGCAATGTGCTGATCGAATGGCAGCCCGAACGGTTCTATGACGCCACCATCGGCGAGGGTCGCCGCCGCGCGATGTTCGCGGATGTGGATCTTCACGCGATGAACGACCGTGTGGATTCAGGCGGCGGTTTCGCCGATGAAATCGCCCGTACCGCGCGGGAATTTCCCGCCCATGCCGAGGCGATCCTGATGTGGCACAGTCACTGGCTGGACATGGCGCGCCCCGAAATCCCCCATTCCGTACGCCTGCTGCGCGCCCTGCGCGCGCGCAGTGTCCCGGTCTTTGCCCTGTCCAATTTCGGGCTGGAACCGTTTCAGATGGCACGCGGCGTCTATCCGTTTCTGGAAGAATTCGACCGGCTGTTCCTGTCCGGGGCGATGGGTGTGACCAAACCCGCGCCGCGCATCTACCGGATGCTGGAGGACGAATGCGGCCTGCCGCCCGCCACGCTTCTGTTCGCCGATGATCGCGCCGAAAACATCGATGCCGCCGCCGCGCGCGGCTGGCAAACCCATCTCTTCGACGGACCCGAAGGCTGGGCCAATCGTCTGATCGCCGAGGGTCTCCTGACCGAAAAGGAAGCCGCATGACCATCCCCATGATTCCCTTCGCCGCCGAGGCGCATCTGGACTGGCGCGCCCTGACAAAGGCGCTGATCCATGGCCATACCCTGCCGAAGGCCGAGATTGCGGATACCTTCCTGTATCGCACGCCCGACACACTGCTGAACCGCGCGGCATGGATCGACGGTCTGGGGCTGGCGGTGAAATCGGCCACGATCTTTCCGGGCAACGCGCAGGCGGGCAAGCCCGCGGTCAATGGCGGTGTGACGCTCTATTCCGACACCGACGGGATGCTCGAGGCGATTGTCGATTTCCATCTGGTGACCAAGTGGAAGACGGCGGGCGACAGTCTTTGTGCAGCCCTCAGGCTGGCGCGGCCTGATAGCCGCCGTATCCTGATCGTGGGGGCAGGCACTGTTGGTCGGTCCCTCCGGCAGGCCTATGGCGCGGGCTTCCCGGATGCCGAATTCACCATCTGGAACCGCAGCCGCGCCGGGGCCGAGGCCCTGGCTGCCGACTGGCCGGGAATGGCGATCGCGGATGATCTGGCGCAGGCCGTGTCGCAGGCCGATATCATCACCTGCGCCACGATGAGCACACAGCCCATCATTCAGGGTGACTGGCTGCGCCCCGGTCAGCATCTGGACCTGATCGGCGCCTATCGCCCCGACATGCGCGAGGCGGATGACGCGGCCCTGCGCCGCGCGCGCATCTTCGTGGACAGCTACGACACCACCGTGGGCCATATCGGCGAGATCAAGGACCCGCTGGCGCGCGGCGTGATCGCCCGTACCGACCTTGTCGCTGATTACTACGCGCCTGAACAGTTCATGCGCCGATCGGATGACGAGATTACCCTGTTCAAGAATGGAGGCGGTGCGCATCTGGACCTGATGACAAGCCGCTACATCCTTGACGCCTGGAGGACTGCACAATGATCTGGTTTCTGGTCTTTCTGCTTTTGTTGGCGGCCATCGCGATCTGGCCCTTTGCCCGTGAAGCGATGCGCAACCCCATGAATGACGCGGCCCGGAAGGACGCGCCGGGGGAATTCGCGCACCTGTCGCAGGGCATCACGCATTTCCGCTGGATCGGGCCTGTGCGCGGCCCGGTGGCGGTGTGCGTGCACGGCCTGACCACACCCTCGATGGTCTGGGACGCGGTAGCACAGGGACTTGCGCTGATGGGCTTTCGCGTGCTGGTCTACGATCTCTACGGGCGCGGTTATTCCGACCGGGCGCCGGGTCCGCAGGATCAGGATTTCTTCATCCGGCAACTCGACGATCTGCTGGCCTCACAAGGCGTGACAGAGGATGTGACCCTTCTGGGGTATTCCATGGGCGGGGCCATCGTGTCGGCCTATACGGCACGCAACCCCGACCGGGTACGGCGCATGATCCTTCTGGCGCCCGCTGGCATGGGGCATGATCTGGGCAAGCTTGCGAAATTCACCCGCGACACACCGTTTCTTGGGGATTGGCTGATGCTGCTGCGTTATCCGGGCCTGCACCGGAAAGGCACCGAGGCCGAACGCGCCCTGCCCACCGAGGTCAAGGGAATCATCGACTACCAGCAGGCCGAACTGGACAAGCGCGGTTTCGTGCCTGCTGTTCTGGCCTCGATGCGCGGGATCCTGCCCCGGCCGCTGGAGCAGGAACATCGCGCCATCAGCCGCGAGGGGATTTCCGTTATCGCAATCTGGGGGCGTGACGACACCGTCATTCCGCTCAGCGCGATGGGCAGGCTGACGCAATGGAACCGCATGGCCCGACAGGAGGTGATTGACGGTGCAGGGCACGGGCTGACATATACCCATGCCAGCGCCATTATCCGCACCATCGAAGCCGGGATCGCCGCCGAGGTGACCCAGGACTGATGCACCTCGCCTCAGGCGGCCCTGGCCGCCAGGGGCATCGGCTTTTCGCGCACCGGCAAGTGGACGATGGCGCTGAAGGCGCCGACGCCGACACCGATCCACCAGACCAGCGTATAGTCACCGGTCAGATCGTACATCTTGCCACCCAGCCAGACGCCCATGAAGCTGCCCAGCTGGTGGCTGAAGAACACGATGCCATAAAGCGTGCCCATGTAGCGCAGCCCGTAGATATGCGCGATCAGCCCCGAGGTCAGCGGCACCGTCGCCAGCCAGAGCGATCCCATCGCCGCCGAGAACAGCAGCACGGTCGCAGGTGTGATCGGGGTCAGGATGAACGCGGCGGCCACCACGGTGCGCGCCGTGTAGATGCCTGCCAGCAGATATTTGCGCGGCCAGTATTTGCCCGCCCAACCGGCGGTCAGCGTGCCCGCTATGTTGGCAAGCCCGATCAGTGAAATCGCCACGGCACCCAGCGCCGAAGTCGTGGTGATGCCAAGCCCGTGCAGAACGCCGCCCGGCAGGATCGGGCCGCACATTTCCGTCACGAAGGCCGGAAAATGCGCCGTGATGAAACCCAGCTGATACCCGCAGCTGAAGAAGCCCACGAAGATCAGGGTGAAGGACGGGTCGCGAAACGCCTTGTTCAGGATTGCGCCCATGCTCTGTTCAAGCTCTGCACGGCTGGCGGGGGGCGTGGGGGCGCGCATCAGCGGCAGAAGGCAGAGCACCGCAAGGATGGCTGCGGCAAAGACCAGAAACACGCTTTGCCAGCTCATCATCGTCAAAAGCCACTCGGCCAGCGGCGCGCCGAAGATCTGCCCGCCCGACCCGGCAGCGGTTGCAATCGCGAGGCTCATCGAGCGGTTCTCGTCCGAGGACGCGCGCCCGACAACGGCCATGATCACGCCGAACCCGGTACCGGCGATGCCGAAGCCCACAAGGATCTCGTAGAACTGATGCGCCGTTGGTGTCACCGCGAAAGACGACAGCACAAGCCCAGCCGCATAGAACAGCGCGCCCAGAACGATCGCCTTGCGGTCGCCCAGCTTCTCGGCCATGGCGCCGAAGAAGGGTTGCCCGATGCCCCATGCAAGATTCTGGATCGCGATGGCGAGGCTGAATTCGGCGCGGAGCCAGCCGAACTCCTCGGCGATGGGGATCTGAAACACGCCGAAACTGGCCCGGATCGCGAAAGACACCATGATGATGGCGCAACCGACCAGCAGGACAGGCGTGAAAATCGAGGCGGGTCTGGCGGCGGGGGCGCTGTGCATCGGGGGCTCCTGAGGTGTTGGCCGGACCTTAAGCCGATGCTTGGCAGCGTCAATTGAGTAAATGTGCGCTTAATCCTCACCTTTCGTGATGCCCTGCGTCTTTTCACGGCACGGGACGCGGGCTAAGGAGGGGGCATGGAAACACTGCTCCAGATCTACGAGACCCGCGTGCAGGAGGGTCGCTTGAGCCCGGACGACGCCCAGCTTGAGGCGCTGCCCGAGTTCGAGCGTATTCGCGAGGCCCTGTCCCGGCCGGTGAAGCGCGGCCTGTTCCGCAAGCCGCCGGAACCGCCCAGGGGGCTTTATCTCTGGGGCGGTGTGGGGCGCGGCAAATCCATGCTGATGGATCTGTTCGTCGAAAGCCTTGAGGTGACGGTGCGCCGCGTGCATTTCCATGCCTTCATGCAGGAAATACATAACGGCATGCACAAGGCCCGCCAGCGCGGGGTCGAGGATGCGATCGCCCCTGTCGCCGCCGATGTGGCGGCCTCTGTCAAGGTTCTGGCCTTCGACGAGATGCAGATCACCGACATTACCGATGCGATGATTGTGGGGCGTCTGTTCGAGGCGCTGTTCAAGGCGGGCGTTGTCGTGGTGACAACCTCGAACCGGGTGCCCGATGATCTGTACAAGCACGGTCTGAACCGGCAGATCTTTCTGCCGTTCATCGGCCTGCTCAAGGAGCGCATGGTCGTGCATGAACTGGTCAGTCACCGCGACTACCGGCAAGACCGGCTGGCAGGCTCGCCGGTCTATTTCACACCGGCGAACGATGCGGCCCGTGCGGCCATTGCGCAGGTCTGGAATGATCTGACCGGCGGCGTGGCCGAACCCCTGACCCTGCACGTGAAAGGCCGGGAGGTGGACATTCCCGCCTTCCGCAACGGCGTGGCCCGCGCGTCATTCTATGATCTGTGCGGCAAGCCGCTGGGGGCCGCCGATTATCTGGCGCTGGCCGAAGCGGCGCGTGTGCTGGTGCTTGAGAATATCCCCGCGCTTGGGCGGTCCAACTTCAACGAGGCGAAGCGTTTCGTCACCCTGATCGACGCGCTCTACGAGGCGAAGGTAAGGCTGATCTGTTCGGCCGCGGCCCAGCCGGAATACCTTTACCTCGAAGGTGAGGGCACATTCGAATTCGAACGCACCGCCAGCCGCCTGCGCGAGATGCAATCGGCGGAATGGGCCGGCGATCTGATCTGATCGCATCTGATCGGCGCCGCTTTGCCGATGCTAAAAACAACTGTTCTTTTGCATCCGCCTGCGGGCTATCACGCGCTCATGTGTCACCCTTTCGAGGCCTGAGATGGTATCCTGTTCCCGACGTGTCGCCCTTGGCCTGATGGTGGCCTTTGCCGTTTCGGCCTGTGCGCGGTCTCAATCCGAAGCGGCAGAAGACCTGACCACTCGCTCGACCCCGCTTTATCCGAACGAAACGCCCCAACTGCGTCGCCTGATCGTGGCCGCAGCAAAGGAAAACGACGTGCCGGTCGAACTGGTGCAGCGCGTGATCCTGCGCGAAAGCACGCATCGCCCCGACGCACGCAACGGGCCCTATTACGGCTTGATGCAGATCTTGCCCGCCACCGCGCGCACGATGGGCTTTCGTGGGCAACCCGCTGACCTGCTGGATGCAGAAACCAACCTGCGCTATGCCGTGCGCTATCTGCGTGGCGCATGGCTGCTGTCGGACGGCAGCCATGATCGCGCAGTGACGTGGTATGCACGTGGTTACTACTACGAGGCCAAGCGGCGCGGCATGTTGCGCGAAACCGGTCTGCGGACCTGACCTGAACGGATGGAAGATCAAGGCCCCTGAAAATGAAAGGGGGCCGTTGGTTCGGCCCCTCTTTCGTTCCCTGCCTGCCTAAACTGTCAAATCGTGGGGATCACCAGACGTTGTCCCACGCGCAAGAGATCCGGGCTGGAAAGCATGCTCCGGTTTGCTTCGAAAATGGCCGTGTATCGGGACATGTCGCCGTAGAATTTCACCGCAATCGCCCCAAGGCTGTCGCCTGAATTCACCGTATAGAACCTGTGTTCGACCGTCTTGTCGGCGCGCTGCACCATGCGCACTTCCACGCCGACCCCACCGGGTGCGGAGGGCGCAGGAAGTTCTTGCCCGGCTGCCAGCGTCGCCTGTGCCACGATACTGCTGAGGATGACATGCGTATCGACGCGCCCATCGGCCGTGACCAGCGCGCGGGGAACGGCGATCTCGCCACGCCCGACCGCTTCGTTCAGCAAGGCGTCGATATAGGCATCGGATTGTCCGGCTATCAGCGCCTTGGCAATGAGTTTCTGCAGCGGATCACCCTGCGCGGCGGTAGGTGCCGGTTGACCTGTGAAGGTGCGCAGCCCCGTCACGGCGTCCAGCGACATGGCGCGCAACGGATCATCCGCCCCGGCGCCAGCGTCAGACGGCGCAAGACCACCGGGGGCAACGCCAAGCTCTGCCAGAACGCCCTGTGTCATCCCTTGCAGGTCAATGGTGTCCGCGGGGATGGTGCGTGCCGCCGTGCTGCGCTGTGTGGTCTGAGGCTGATTGTCCAGTTCCACGATCGGGGCTGCCGACAGGGTCCCACCTGCCGGAAGATAGGCGGTGCTGTCCAGCACGTCCGAGGCGCGGGTGACAGACACGCCATCGGACTCGAGCCGCGCGCCACCGTCCGGTTGCAGCAGGACAAGGGCAAGGGTGATGCCTGTAAACAGACTGACAATGGCAAGTGCACGGAACATGGAACTCTCTACAATTGGAAGGCTACGGACAAAACGGCCAGCGGTCATGCGGATGGCTGCGTATTCGTCAATCGGGGTGGGTGCTGTCTGGCAGACGTGTGACATGCTCACCCCCCGTTCGGTACATGGGTGCTCAGACCCAGTTGCAGCCAGACCTGCATCCCGCCGCGGTAGTAGCTGAGCTTCCCGGCGGGATAACCGGCTTGCAGAAGATGCCGGATCGCAAGCGGCGCCTGATTGCACCACGGGCCGTTGCAGAAAACCGCAAGCTGCCTGGCTTGCGCGAAATCCCACTCCGAGCCGGTAAACGTTGCGCCCAAAGCCTTGAGGATCTCGTCACGATAGGGATTGGTCGGATCAAGCGTAGCAAAAGGCAGATTGACCGCGCCGGGGATTGTGCCCTTGGCGAAAAACTCCGGAAGCCTGCTGTCCAGCAACAGGCCTTCGCCCGCCGCAACACGGGTTTCCAGGAAATCCATCACCTCAAGCTCGCCCAGGGTGACGACACCGGGCGCCACGGTCATCGGTGTGATGCAGAACGGCGGGCAGGGGCGCGAGGTGCGGGTAAACTCGCCCTCAAGCCGGTTCTCGCTGTCCTGGATGCGGTCGATGACAATCGCCGCACCATTGAGCATGATCGTCCGCGCTTCGATATCCTGGGTGATGCGGACGCTCTCTGCGCGGACGGGAAGCGTTGCAATACTGACAAAAAGACACACTAGGCCAAAACGGCGCAACATCACGAATTTCCCCCTGAAAAGGGGCAGCCCGGGATATTGGCAGACGGGCTTGCCCCGATGAATAGGCCAGATATAGGCGAATCGATCCGAATCAGTCAACATAAAGTGATTCGGTGCAGGGGCGATTCGCATGCCGCCCTTTTGCGGTGCCGATATCGCGGGCGATTCCCGTCATGCGTTTTGTCTGGTCTGCAGGTCAGCCGTTGTCGCGCAGAATGGATCCCGCAAGGTACAGTGACCCGCAGATCAATACCCGCGCCGCCGGATCACGTGCCGCGATATCGGCCAGTGCCGCGCTGACCGATGCGGACACGCTGGCGCTGATCCCTGCCTGTGTCGCCGCCGCCGCCGTATCCTCTGCCGGAAGCGTCGCCTCGGTGTCGGGAATGCTCACGGCATGCAGGCTGTCCACATGGGGGGCCATCGGGCGCAGATAGCCGCCGATATCCTTGGTGTTCAACATGCCGCAGATCAGATGCGTGGGCCGCCGCGGCAATGTCGCAAGATGCGCGCCGATCGCCTCGCCTGCTGCCGGGTTGTGCCCGCCATCCAGCCAGAGTTCGATCTGCGGTGCCGAGGCGGCAAGCGGACCCTCGCGCAGCCGCTGCATGCGGGCAGGCCAGTAGGCGCGGGTCACCGCCGCCTCGAAGGCGATGTCGGGCTGTCCAAGATGCCGCAACGCGGCCAGCGCCGCGCCTGCATTCTGGATCTGATGCGCGCCGGGCAGGTTGGGCAGGGGCAGGTCGACCAGCCCGTTCTCGTCCTGATAGATCAGCCGGTCACCTTCCCGTCCCACGTGCCAGTGCTGTCCATGGATCAGCAGAGGCGCACCGACGCGCGCGGCGCTGGCCTCGATCGCATCCAGCCCCTCGTCGGTCTGGGGACCGACGATACAGGTCACGCCCCGCTTCAGGATGCCGGCCTTCTCGCCTGCGATCTTTCCGACGGTATCGCCAAGATATTGCTCATGATCCATCGAAACCGGCGTAATGATGCACAGCGCGGGCTTTTCCACCACATTCGTTGCGTCAAGCCGCCCGCCAAGGCCAACTTCCAGCAGGGTGTAGTCGGCGGGTGTGCAGGCAAAGGCCAGCAGCGCCGCACAGGTCGTGATCTCGAAATAGGTGATGTTCGCGCCGTCATTGGCGGCATAGCAGTCCTGCAGCATCTCTGTCAGGTGCTGCTCTGTGATCAGGGTGCCCGCCAGCCTGATCCGCTCGTGAAAGCGCGCCAGATGCGGCGAGGTATAGGCATGCACCGCATGACCTCCCGCCTCAAGCCCGGCGCGGATCATGGCCTGTGTGCTGCCCTTGCCATTGGTGCCCGCGATATGGATCACCGGCGGCAGACGATCCTGCGGGTTGTCGAGGGCGGCCAGCAGCCGCCAGACACGATCCAGTGTCAGGTCGATGATCTTGGGGTGAAGCGCCATCATCCGTTCAAGGATGATGTCCGAACCTGCGGTTGCCATGATCGGATCAGGTTGCGCTGGCGGGTGTCGCCGCCGCTTCGGGGGCAGGCAGATCCCCCCAGACGGCAGGCGGCTTGCCGGTCAGCATCCGGGTGATGGTGATCAATTCCTCGCGCAGCTTGGTGCGGGGTGTCACGCGGTCCAGCATGCCATGATCCAGCAGGTATTCGGCGCGCTGGAACCCTTCGGGCAGTTTCTCGCGGATGGTCTGTTCGATCACGCGCGGCCCGGCAAAGCAGATCAAGGCGCCGGGCTCCGCGATCTGCACATCGCCCAGCATGGCATAGGATGCGGTCACCCCGCCTGTGGTCGGATGGGTCAGCACCACGATGTAGGGCAGGCCTGCTTCTTTCAGCATCTGGATCGCCACGGTCGAGCGCGGCATCTGCATCAGGGACAGGATACCTTCCTGCATGCGCGCGCCACCGGCGGCGGAAAACAGGATCAGCGGACGCTTGAGTTTCACCGCTTCTTCGGCGGCGGCGATGATCGCAGTGCCCACATACATGCCCATGGACCCGCCCATGAAGCTGAAGTCCTGCGCCGCGGCCACGAGGGGGGTGCGCCCGATCTCGCCGGTCGCGACAAGCATCGCGTCACGCTCGCCGGTGGATTTCTGCGCGGATTTCATGCGCTCGGGATATTTCTTCTGATCGCGGAACTGCAGCGGATCGGCCAGCGGCTCGGGCACGGCGACCTCGCTGAAGATCCCGCCATCGAACAGCGCACTGAAGCGCGCGCGCGGTGTGATCGCCATGTGATGCCCGCAGGATGTGCAGACATTCTGGTTATCGCTGAGTTCGCGGTGAAACAGCATCGTTCCGCACTCGTCGCATTTCGTCCAGAGGTTCTCGGGTACTTCGCGACGCGAGAAGATCGAGTTGATCCGCGGGCGGACGTAGTTGGTGATCCAGTTCATGGGCGACGCGCCTTTTTCGTGGTCGAGTGTCCGGATGGACGGTTCATGGGCCGAGGTAAGCCTTCGGACGACAAAATGCAATCAGCGCCGGATGGCAATGCGGGCACCGACCCATAGCATGCCTATCCCCAGAAGCTCGACCAGAAAGCCGGGATCGAACAGGCTGACGGGCGCCATGCCGTCCGGCGGCAGCGGGTGCGGCATGGTCGGCGGCGGCAAGAGGGGCTGTGCCGGATCCGCCGGAAACAGAAACAGGGCCAGCCCGGAATCCATGCCGCCCGCCTGACCGAACAGAAGAAAGGCAAGGGCGTTGTTGACCAGATGAAATCCGATGGCAGGCCCCAGCGTCCCGCTGCGCGCGGTAAGGTCTGCTGCGGCAAGGCCGAAACAGAAGGCCCAGATCATGTAATGCGCAGCCTCGATCGGGGGCAGTTCGGGCGTATAATGCGCCGAGGCGAACAGCAGGCTTGGCAGCACCAACCAGACCCAGGGCTGTTCGAAACGCGCCGCCAGCTGTTGCTGGACATAGCCCCTGTAAAACAGCTCTTCGGCACCGGTCTGGATCAGAAGCGCCACCAGAGCCAGCGGCAGCAGCGCCAGCCAGGGCCCCAAAGGTCGCATCTGCGTCAGCGACAGCAGGTCGACATCGGGGGGGATGAATTCGATGGCCAGCGTTCCGATGGCCAGCAGCAGCGTGACCTGAAACATCTGTTGCACCGCCAACGACGGCTGGCCGATCAGGCTGGCAAGGCCGCGCCCATGCAGCTTGCGGCTGACCAGCAGGACGGCAAGACCCAGCGCCAGAAAGCTGTAAAGCTGGACCAGCAACCCGCGTGGCGTGCTGCCGCCCGCCACCTCGGTGGGGTTGGCCAGCGGCACAAGGTGCAGAAACGGCTCCATCAGGTGCACCGAGGCCAGATACATTGCCTCGACCAGCAGGATGCCGATCACCAGCAGCTTCGGTTCCGACCGCGTGCGGGCAGGCAGGATGAAACGCAGATGCGGATCATAGGCGCGCCGGGTCATCAGCGCCGAATCGCCAGCCGCGCCGCCAGCCAGCCGATCAGGATCAGCATGGCGTCGATCATCAGGTAGGGCCGCAGGGCCACGGGATCGGCCATGTCGATCTGCAACCGGAACAGCGCCAGCCCGGACAGTGTCCCTTCGGCCGACAGGATCAGCAGGGCGCTGGCATTGGTCATGAAGTGCAAGGCGATGGCCGGCCCCAGCGTTCCGGCGCGCGCCGTCAGATCCGCTGCCGCCAGCGCGAAACCCGCGGCCCAGGCCATGATCAGCCAGCCATTGGCGCCAGCATCCGGCCTGTAGTGCAAGAGGCCGAAGATCACCGCCGGTGCCACCATCCAGACCAGCGGGCTGCGAAACCGTGCGGCCAGTTGCTGCTGGATATAGCCGCGAAACAGGATTTCCTCGGCCGAGGTCTGGACCAGAACCGCCACCAGCGACACGGGCAGCAGCAGGATCCACGTCACCGGCGAAAGGCCGGACACCAGCGGATCGGCAAAGCCCCAGGGCGGCAGCACGATGATCGCAATGACAATCGCGATCAGCACGGCCAGCGTTGCGCCGAACTGCCGCAACATCAGCGGCCAGGGCCCAAGCAGCGTCAGGGGATCGCGCCGGTGAAGCTGCAGGGTCACCACCGCTGCGGCCAGTGTCATGATCAGGAAGCTGTAAAGCAGGATGAGCACCCCGCCTGCAGTCTGGCCCGGTGTTTCGATACGGGTGATGTCGCGGTGCAACGCCTCGCCCGCAAGGCGCAGGACCGCCTGGCCGAACAGGGCGTTCAGGCCGATCACGATGGCCACGATCAGCACCAGCCCCAACGCCAGCCGCCAGACTTGCGCATGCGCGCGCGCTGGGGCGACAAAGTCATTGTGGGCATCATAAGGCATCGGTCGGGTCTGCATCCTTGTGTCGCGACCCGTCCATCAGGCCCCTGTCACGAACCTAGCGCGTGGCCCGGGGTGCGAACAGGGGGCTTGCAGCCGACAGTGGCCCAGTTGCAGCATCACGCAGGTCGGGTTGACGCAATACGCAGCACATCGAGGTAATTGCGACCGATCTGCATCTTCGCCGCATGGCCCCGTTCCACCATCAGCCGGTGCAGGCGCGGCAGGTTGCGGGCGGGGACGTGCATCACAAGATGATGCTCCAGATGATAATTGACCCAGTAGGGGGCGACCAGCAGGCGCATCAGCGGCCCGGCATGGGTGGTGCGGGTATTGCGCAGCGGATCCTCCACCGCCTCGACCGCGCCGTGTTCCGCGATGTTGCGGATCCGCAGCACCAGTTGGAACCATGTCAGCAGGGGAAGCACCCAGAACGCCAGCCACCACCACCATGCGCCCACCGACCACATCGCCGCGAAGATCACGGCATTGGCGATCAGCGCCCGCCCGATCACAGGGCCGGAAAAGGCCTGCGCCAGCTCTTGCGCGCCGGGTTGGCCTTCGACCTCGCCGGCCATCTTCAGCGCGAACATGATCTGCTGGCTGCGCTGCGTGATCCCGGTGCGCCCCGTGATGTCGCGCCAGAACTTCCGCCTCAGCGATGCGCGCGTGGTGGGAAAGGGGCGCGACAGCCTCAGGTCGGGGTCTTCTTCGGTCTGGGTGTGGCGATGGTGTTTCAGGTGGTAACGCCGGTATTCGCCCAGGTCCGCCAGGATCGGCCGCCCGCACAGCCATTCGCCCGCCCAGTCGTTCAGGTCGCGCGACTTGAACAGCGCGTTATGCGCCGCCTCATGCATCAGGATCGCCAGCCCCAGTTGCCGCGAGCCTATGATGATCACGGCCAGCAGGAAGGTCAGCGGATTGGGCCAAAGCGTAAAAAGCCCCAGCGCCAGCGCAATCGTGCCCCAGCAATGCAGCACCAGCCACCACCCCCAAAGGTCGGATCGTTCGGCCAGCGCGCGTATTTCATCCGTGCTGAAGAAGTCGCGCCCCAGCGCCTGATGGCTTTTGCCCTCTGCCCCGATGGTCTCGCCGGTTGTCATCGCGTCCTCCCCTCCGTGATGCCTGCCCGCCAGTGTTTGCCTGCAGGGCAATTGTGTCAACGCCGCAGCAGGGCCATCCGCCCCATGACGCCACGTCTTGCAATCGCACTTGTGCCACGGCAGAGCCTTCTTTATTCCGATCCGGACAGATTTACCGGGGAGGCACCAATGTCCACGAAACCGCGCATCGACAAATCCAGACTGCCCAGCCGCTATGTGACCGAAGGGCCCGCCCGCGCGCCGCACCGGTCCTATCTTTATGCGATGGGCCTGAACGAGGAAGAAATCCACCAGCCGCTGGTTGGCGTGGCGACCTGCTGGAACGAAGCCGCCCCCTGCAACATCGCCCTGAACCGTCAGGCGCAGGCCGTGAAGATGGGCGTCAAGCAAGCCTTCGGCACCCCGCGTGAATTCACCACGATCACCGTGACCGACGGTATCGCCATGGGCCATGAGGGGATGCGCTCCTCGCTGGCAAGCCGTGAGGCGATCGCCGACACCGTCGAGTTGACCATGCGCGGGCATTGCTATGATGCGATCGTCGGTCTGGCGGGCTGTGACAAGTCGCTGCCGGGGATGATGATGGCGATGGTCCGCCTCAACACGCCGTCCGTCTTCATCTATGGCGGGTCGATCCTGCCGGGCCGGCTGAACGGCAAGGATGTGACCGTGCAGGACGTGTTCGAAGCCGTCGGTCAGCATCAGGCTGGCAACATGTCGGATGCCGAGCTTGAGATCCTCGAGCGTGTGGCCTGCCCGACCTCTGGCGCCTGTGGCGGCCAGTTCACGGCCAATACCATGGCCTGCGTGTCCGAAGCGATTGGTCTGGCGCTGATGAACTCTTCCGGCATGCCTGCCCCCTATGAAAGCCGCGACCAATATGGCGAGGCGTCGGGCCGTGCGGTCATGAACCTGATCGAAAAGAACATCCGTGCCCGTGACGTGGTCACGCTCAAGTCGCTGGAAAACGCGGCCCGCGTCGTGGCCTGCACCGGCGGGTCCACCAACGCAGGCCTGCACCTGCCCGCCATCGCCCACGAGGCCGGCATCGACTTCTTCCTGGATGACGTCTGCGCGATTTTCCGCGACACGCCCTATTTCGTGAACCTCAAGCCGGGCGGCGATTACGTGGCCAAGGACCTCTATGAGGCGGGCGGCGTTCCTGTCGTCATGAAGGAACTGCGCAAGGCGGGCCTGATCCATGAGGATTGCATCACCGCCAGCGGCTACAGCATCGGTGAGGAACTGGACAAGATCACCCGCGAGGCGGACGGCAAGGTCATCCACACCGTTGCCAACCCGATCACCAAGACCGGTGGCGTTGTCGGCCTCAAGGGCAACCTTGCCCCGACAGGCGCCATCGTGAAGGTTGCAGGCATGTCTGAGGACCAGCAGGTCTTTTCCGGTCCCGCCCGCGTTTTCGAGTGCGAGGAAGACGCCTTCGCCGCCGTGCAGCGCCGCGACTACAAGGAAGGCGACGTGATCGTCATCCGCAACGAAGGTCCCGCTGGCGGCCCCGGTATGCGCGAAATGCTGGCGACGACCGCCGCCATTTCCGGCCAGGGCATGGGCAAGAAGGTCGCGCTGATCACCGATGGCCGTTTCTCGGGTGCCACGCGTGGCTTCTGTGTGGGCCATGTCGGCCCCGAGGCGGCCCACGGTGGCCCCATCGCCCTGATCAAGGATGGTGACATGATCACGCTGAACGCCCTCACCGGCGAAATCAGCGTGGCCCTGACCGATGCCGAGCTCGAGGCGCGCAAGGCCGATTGGAAAGGCCCGCGCCCCACGATCTATGCCAGCGGCGCGCTGTGGAAATATGCACAGATCGTCGGTGAAACCTACAAGGGCGCGGTCACCCATCCGGGCGGGAAGGCCGAAAAACATATCTATATGGATCTGTGACAGAACGGGGGGCCGATCGATGCGTATCTGGTTGGCCCCTTTCCTGGCCTTGTTCCTCTCGGGGTGCCTCCAGCTTGATGGCGGCACCACGCCCGCGCCGGTTCTGCGTCAGGCGGAACTGGCCGGGGGCAAAGTGATCCTGCGCCCACCATCCGGGTATTGCGTGGACGCAGGCAGTGTCGTGAACCGGGCGCAGGGCGGTTTTGCGCTGATCGGCAGTTGCGCCACCTTGACGGGCGAGACCAGTGGCGTTTTCGTCGAACCTGCGATCATCACCATCTCGGCCTCGCCGGTGGGCGAGGGGGGCGTCAGCACGGACAGCCGCGACTTTCAGCAGGCGCTGGGCCGTGGCCGCATCCTGCGCGCCATCAACCGCGAGGGTCTGGCCCTGCTGCAGGTCGAGGGTGGCTCGACCGTTCCGCCTAACGCGGACCCACGGCATTGGCGGGCGCTGATGACCCTTGATGACACGGTCCTTGGTCTTGCCCTCTATGGCGCGCCCGACAGTGTCATGGTGTCGGATCGCGGGATGCGGTTCATGCTGGATCTGGTCGATGCGATCCGTCGCGACAGCCCGGCCCGCTGATGGGCGTCTGTCGGGCATTACCCCCGCGGCAGATTGATCCGCTGGCCGCGTTTCTGTAATTGTGTCAATGCGCTGCATCGGTAAGGATTGTTTCGTCATTAGGCGGTACTGACAGACGCCGAGTGTGGTAAGCAGAAAAGACAGACAAGGCAGGTCGGGACATCATGACAAGGTTGGGTGGCAAGGTTCTCGACGCAATTGCATTCGCGCGCAGCCGCAGCCGCTGGGCCAGTGCCGCAACTCAGGCAAACAAGGCCGATCTGGCCGATCTGCGGCTTCAGCGCCAGCGCGCGCGACAGTTGCGGCGCCATCTGGATGATCTGATCCATGTCGCGGAAAGCCGCCTTGCCCTGCCGATGATCGGATCCAACGCCTTTCGCAGGCCGCATGGGGCCGATTGGGGCTGGCGGCCTGAATTATGGCGCGGCCCTCTGCCCGTGCCCGGGTTCGCCTCGGTCCCCAACAAGAGCATGCTTGGCGATGAGGTTACGCTGTTTCATGACTGCGAACGCTCCGAAGTAACCCTGCGCCAGTTGCGCAACCGGCGCGAGCAGGATCTGGCGCCTTTCGGTCTGCGGCTGGATGTGTTCCGGTTCGACGGATCGTTCCTTTCGCTTGCGATCGATCTGCCCGGCGATGCCGTGGCAGGGCTGAAGCGGCGCCATCTGATCCGCATGAACACCATCATCGAGATGGAAAAACCGCTTGAGATCTTTGCACGGCTCAACATTCGCCACGGGCCGAACACCGAACAGATCGTGCGCGAATTGCCTCTGCAAGAAGAGGACATCATGGTGGAATTTGACCTTGCCTATTCCGGCATGAACGAAAAACGTGTCGAAAAGGCCTGGGTCGACCTGATCTTCGAAGGCCCCGAGATGAACCAGGTGATCTTGCGTGACCTCACCTTCAGCCGGCGCCCGCGCGCCGAATTGTGATACCGGATCCAAGAGGATGAATACGTGAGTGCATTGACCGTCACCAAGACCCGCCTTTTCCAGGGCATATGGGAAGGCATCGTGACAGGGTCGCCCGCGGGGGCGCGTCCGTCGATTGCCGTGACCCATCTCGAACAGCCTGTCCCCGGCGCCGAACTGCTGGAGGGCGCAAAAGGCACCGGCTGGGTGCTGCGCATCCCCGTGCCGCGTCAGGCCCTGTCCGACGGCATCCATACCTTCCTGATCCGTGACGGCGAAACGGGCGAGACCCTGAACAGTTTCGCCATCCTCGCCGGCGAAGCGCTGGCCGATGACATTCGCGCCGAAATGGATCTGCTGCGCGAGGAACTGGATCTTCTCAAGCGCGCCTTCCGTCGCCATTGCCTGGAAACCATGTGAACGCGGGGGGCTGCATGATCACCGAGATCGTCACGTTTCCCATCCCCGACGGCATGACCCGCGCGCAGGTCATTGCCAATTTCAAGGCGACGGTGCCGGGCTGGTCCGCGAACCCTGATCTGATCCGCAAGAATTACCTCTATGATCCCGAGGGTGGGCGCGGGGGCGGTGTCTACCTTTGGAAGACCCTCGCGGCCGCAAAGGCAGGGCACGATGCGGCATGGTGCGAAAAGGTGCGCGGCATCTACGGCGCCCATCCGCGCTTTGACTATTTTGAAACGCCCTTTGTCCTGGACAATACGGTCTGACGGCCCCCGGCCTGTGCTGACGCTGGGTTTCGGGTGACAAATCCCGCGCCTTCCGCTCAGATGGCGCGCAAACGGGAGGCATCACATGACCGAATATCCGCATCTTCTTTCCCCGCTCGATCTGGGCCATGTCACGCTGAAGAACCGCGTTCTCATGGGTTCGATGCATACGGGTCTTGAAGAGACGAAGGACTGGAACCGCGTTGCAGAATTCTATGCCGCGCGCGCGCGCGGCGGCGTGGGCCTCATGGTGACGGGCGGCATGGCGCCCAACCGCGAAGGCGGGGTGTTTCCCGGCGCGGCAGGCCTGTTTACCGATCAGGACATCGCCAACCACCGGATCGTGACGGACCGCGTCCACGCGGCGGATGGCAGGATCGCGATGCAGATCCTGCACGCAGGCCGCTATGCCTATGGTCCCGAATGTGTCTCGGCCAGCGCGATCAAATCGCCGATCTCGCCGTTTCCGCCAAGGGAACTGGACGAGGAAGGCATCGAAAAGCAGATCCACGACATCGCCACCGCCGCCGCCCGCGCGCGCGAGGCTGGCTATGACGGGGTCGAGATCATGGGCTCCGAAGGCTACTTCATCAACCAGTTTCTGGTCACGCATACGAACAAGCGCACCGACCGCTGGGGCGGCAGCTATGAGAACCGGATGCGTCTGCCGATCGAGGTGGTCAAACGCGCCCGCGCCGCCGTGGGGGATGATTTCATCATCATCTACCGCTTGTCGATGATCGATCTTGTGCCGAACGGCTCGACCTTCGACGAGGTGGTGCAACTGGCCCGGGAAATCGAAAAGGCCGGCGCCAGCATCATCAACACCGGCATCGGCTGGCATGAGGCGCGCATCCCCACCATCGCCACCTCGGTGCCGCGCGCGGCCTTCGCCTGGGTCACGAAAAAGCTGATGGGTCAGGTGGGCATCCCCGTGATCACCTCGAACCGGATCAACACGCCCGCCGTGGCCGAGGATGTCCTGGCCACGGGCTGCGCCGACATGGTGTCGATGGCGCGTCCGCTGCTGGCCGATCCTGATTTCGTGGCCAAGGCGATGGCCGGCCGCGCCGACAGCATCGCGCCCTGCATCGCCTGCAATCAGGCCTGCCTGGATCACACCTTCGGTGGCAAGATCTCAAGCTGCCTCGTGAACCCGCGCGCCTGCTATGAGACGGAACTCGTCATCGCCCCCGCCGCCTCGCCCAAGAATATCGCCGTGGTGGGCGCAGGGCCTGCGGGCCTGTCCGTGGCGCTGACGGCGGCGGATCGCGGCCACAAGGTCACGCTCTTCGATCGCGCCGCCCGCGTGGGGGGGCAGTTGAACATGGCGCGCCAGATCCCCGGCAAGGAAGAATTCCACGGGCTGGTGGACTGGTACGAAACCATGGTCGCGGATGCCGGCATCGACCTGCGCCTGAACACCTCGGTCAGCGCCGATGATCTTTCAGGCTTTGACGAGGTGGTCATCGCCACCGGCGTGATCCCGCGCGATCCCGGCATTCCCGGTCAGGACCGGCCCAATGTGCTGTCCTATATCGACGTGCTGGCAGGCAAGGCACCCGTGGGCAAGACGGTCGCCGTGGTGGGCGCGGGCGGCATCGGCTTCGACGTGTCGGAATATCTTGTCCACGAAGGCCACAGCCCGACGGAAAGCATCCCTGACTGGATGCGCGAATGGGGCGTTGCCGATCCCGCCGTCGCGCGCGGTGGCTTGGCGACCGAGGGGCCGCGCCCGGACGCGCCTGCCCGTCAGGTCACGCTTCTGCAGCGCAAGGCCGAACGCCCGGGCAAGCGGCTGGGCAAGACGACAGGCTGGATCCACCGCGCCGCACTTCAGATGAAGGGCGTTCAGATGATCGGTGGCGTGAACTATGAACGCATCGACGATGAAGGCCTGCATGTCACCTTCGGCGAGGCGCGGGAAAACCCCCGTGTGATCCCCGCCGATACGGTCGTGCTTTGCGCCGGGCAATTGCCCGAACGCAGCCTCGCCGATGCGCTGGCCCAACGCGGCATCACCGCCCACGTGATCGGCGGGGCTGATGTGGCGGCAGAACTCGACGCGAAACGCGCCATCGATCAGGGGACAAGGCTCGCCGCGACGTTCTGACCGCGGCTTCTTCTTGCCTTAAATATCCAAGTCCCACATCTGCACGCGCTCACACCGTGTGCAGATAGAGGTCGTAATCCACGTCCGAGATCGTGCGCGCCACGCGGGCATATTCGGCGGCTTTGACGGCGACGAAGGTGCGATGCATGTCCTCGCCCAAAGCGCCTTTCAGGAACGACGACTCCCGCGCCGCCGCAATCGCGGCACCCCAGTCGCGCGGGATGCTGTCGTCACCGCCCGCCTCGTCATAGCCGTTGCCGGTCGTCTCGGGGCCGGGGTCGATCCTGTGGGCCAGACCGTGCCGGATACCCGCCAGCACCGTGGCCGCCACAAGATAGGGGTTTGCATCCACCCCTGCCGGGCGATGTTCGATCCGCCTCGCGCGCTTGTCGCCCGCAGGGATGCGCAGCGCCACCGATCGGTTGTTGACGCCCCAGCTGGTGGACACCGGCGCATAGCTCTGGTTGGCGAAGCGCCGCCATGAATTGGCATGCGGGGCGAAGACCAGCATCGCTTCCCCCATGGTGGCGCGCAAGCCGCCGAGGGCCTGCAGGATCTGGGGAGACCATTCCCCTTCGACCGCCTCGGTAAAGACATTGCGCCCCTCGGCGTCCTGCAAGGACACATGGAAATGCATCCCCGATCCGGCATAATCCTCGATCGGCTTGGCCATGAAGCACGCGGTCACCCCATGTGCGCGCGCCTGCGCCCGCACGATCCGCTTCAGCCGCATCAGATCGTCAGCCGCCTGCATCACATCGGTGCGATAGTGCAGCGTCAGCTCATACTGCCCGGGGGCGTATTCCGAGATCATGGTTTCCGCTTTGATCCCCGCCTTTTCCGCGCCTGCATAGATGTCCGAGAACAGCGGCAGCATCCCGTGCAGGTGATCGACGGAATAGACTTCCGTCCGGTGGCTCGCGCGCCCGTCCAGCACATCCGCCGCAGGGCGCACCCGCCCATCCGCGCCGCGCGTATTGGCCAGCAGGAAGAACTCCAGCTCGAATGCCCCCGCCGGGAACAGCCCCTCGCCGGCCATGGCATCGACCTGCGCCTGCAGCGCATGGCGCGGGTCCGATGTCATCGGCGCGCCCTCAAGCGTGTAAAGCGACATCAGCACCTCGCCACGCGGTGGCATGGTGCCATGCAGTGGCTTCAGCGTGCCGGGAATGGGCCAGGCCCGCAGGTCGCCATCCCCCTGATCCCAGATCAACCCGGTTTCATGCACATCCTCGCCGCAGATATCGAGGCCCAGGATCGAGATCGGCAGGAACCGCCCCGACTGGTAGAAGGCCAGCAACTCGTGCCGCCGGATGATCTTGCCCCGCCCGATCCCGTTGGAATCGTGCAGCACGATATCGAAGGCCTCTATCTCGGGGTGGGCATCAAGAAAGGCCTGCGCCTCGGCGATGGTGGCGCCCGAGGGGCTCGTGGTCTGCGTGGTCATGTCAGTCCTCATCCGGCCCGAACAACAGGGCCAATGTCGCGTCGAACGCGGCGATCAGCCGGTCGACCTGTTTCATCGTGGTCACGGGGCTGACCAGCATCATGTTGTGAAAAGGGGCGATCAGACAGCCGCGATTGAGCAGGCAGGTATGCACCACCCCCTCCACCTCCGGCTGATGCGCCGCTTCGGCTTCGGTCCCGTTCCGCAAGGGACCGGGCGCGCAGATGAATTCCACCCGCGCGCCGACCCGCACCACATGCCAGGGCGCGCCATGGCGGGTGATGGCGGCGGCAAGCCCCGCCTCCAGCCGCGCGGCCCCTGCCTCCATATGGGCATAGGCCTCTGGCGTCATCACATCGGCCAGCGTCGCGCGCAGGCAGGCGAATTGCATCGGATTGGCCGACAGCGTCGTGCCCATGCCGGAATGGCCGGATGCCCGCGTCGCATTATAGGCGGCAAAGCGGTCCGCCACATGCGCGCGCAGCCCCCAGATCGCCGTGGGCATCCCGCCTGCGACGCATTTTCCCGCGACGAAAATGTCGGGGTCCAGCCCATGCACTGCGGTGTAGCCGCCCAACCCGGACGAGACCGTGTGCGTCTCGTCAATGATAAGAAGCGCGCCGTATTGCCGTGAAAGCCGCCGCAAGCCATCATGAAAGCCCGGATCGGGCAGCACCATGCAGGAATTCGTCATCACGGGTTCGGTCAGGATCGCGGCCACATCGCCGGTGGCCAGTGCGGCCTCGACCCCTGCCAGATCGTTGAATTCCACCGCCACCGCCGTGCGCGTCAGATCGGCGACCTGCCCGGTCAGGCCGGGGCGGGCGACTGTCTGCCCGTCATGCAATGCGACCATCGCCTCGTCTACGGTGCCGTGATAGCACCCGTTGAACACCAGAACCTTCGGCCGCCCCGTCACGGCGCGGGCCACGCGTAGCGCAAAGCGGTTGGCATCCGTGGCGGTCGTCGCGATCTGCCAGCGGAAATGGCCAAAGCGCCCGGTCAGAAGGCGCCCGGCCTCAAGCGCGGTTTCAGTAGGCAGCATATAGGTCAATCCGGCGCGGGCCTGCCGCCGGATCGCCTTGGCCACGGGCGCAGGCGAATGGCCGAACATCGAGCCGGTATCGCCAAGGCAGAAATCGTCGATCCGGTACCCGTCCAGATCGGTCAGCCGCGCCTTGCGCGCCTGCCCCACCAGCATCGGGAAGGGCATCGGCCAATCCTTCATCCAATGCATGGGCACGCCGTCCAGCCAGGCCTGCGTGCCGCCTGCAAGTGCCGCCTGCGTACGCGGGCGCCGGGCGGCATAGAGCGCAGCCTCCTTGCGCCGCACCGTTTCCAGGCGGGCGACCGGCACGCCGGCCAAGCTGTCCGTGGTTGTTTCCATCTTGCCGTCCATCGTGTCGTGACCCTGGCTGAAACCTTGTGTCTGCCGCCTCAATATATTTGATCAAATGCAAAGGGAACAAATTTGATCATCTTCGGGGTATATCGTGTTGAATGGCCCGATATGATCAAATTGTCTGATGCCCGGCGGCAACGAAAGAGACTTTGCAGCACCCTATGAGCCCGTGTCAGGGGCGGGTTTTTCGGATATTTCCGGCAAGAAGAAAGAGGGTTCGCTTCATCCTCTGCCTGTTTCCATGCCATTAACGATCCCCGACAATACCCCGATATTGTCCGCACCCCGCCCAAGTGATGCCTGATTTCGACGCGATACCGGAAACAACGTAATTGAAAGGGTGTCGCGGATGGATCGTCTGACGGAAATGGAAGCCTTCGCCACTGTCGTGGATCAGGGCGGATTCACGGATGCCGCCAAGAAGATGGGCATTTCCAAATCGGCCGTGTCAAAGCATGTCTCAAGTCTTGAGGCACGGCTGGGCGCCCGGCTGCTGAACCGCACCACGCGGCGTGTCAGCCCGACCGAGATCGGTCTTGCCTATTATGACCGGGCGCGCCGGGTGCTGAATGATGCGGGCGAGGCGGATGCGCTTGTCACCTCGATGCAATCCGCGCCCTCGGGTCTGCTGCGGATTTCCGTCGCCACCGACTTCGGGGTCAACCACCTTTCGCCGGTGCTGGGGGATTTCCTGTCGGAATTCCCGGACATCACGGTCAACATGGTGCTGAACAACCGCTATGTCGAACTGATCAGCGAAGGCTTCGACATGGCCGTGCGGATCGGCGAACTGGAAGACAGCACCTTGCGCGCCCGCAAGCTGACCGAAACCACCAAGCGGATGATCGCAAGCCCCGGCTATTTCGAGAAATACGGCCGCCCGCAGAAGATCGACGATCTCAACGATCACAAGCTGCTGCATTACTCCAACCAGTCGAATGGCAACGTCTGGAAACTGACGGCACCATCGGGTGAAAAGCGTCAGGTGCGGACCGCCGGATGGCTGAGTGTGAACGACGGCCAGTCCCTGCTGAATGCCTGTGTCGCCGGTCTTGGCATCGCCTATCTGCCCAGCTTCCTGTACGCCGACGCGATGGAGAAGGGTCTGGTCGAGGATGCGATCCCCGAGCTGCCCGTGGAAACCCAAGGCATCTATGCGGTCTATCCGCCGGGTCGCTTTACCCAGCCCAAGGTGCGCGCCTTCATCGACTTCCTCGTGCATGCCTTCGCCGACAAGGGGCCGACCGAGTGGTAGGAACCTGACCTCAATGATTGTGGCAGACCCGCCCGTGCCCTCGGTGCGGGTTTGTCATTTCTGCGGCTTGCCTGCCGAGAAATGCGCGCGCAAGACCGTGACCAGACGCCTTTGCAAGGGGCGATGCCGCTGGCGCAGCGGCAGGGCCGCAAACACCGGCTGCGGGATGCGCGGCGCCTGGGCAACGGCATGGGTCTGTCCGGTCTCGATCAGTGTTTGTGCCGTATCCTCAAGCACATACCCTGCACCATCGAGGGCCAGTATCAGCCCGGTCACCGTGGCGTTCTGCCCGCTTGATACCGGAGCGGCATTGAGTTGCGGCAAGAGCCCGGCATGGGCTGCGCTGAATGCGGGCGAGATATTGGCCCGCACATAGCGTTCAATCGGCAGGTCGGCCAGTGTGACGGGCTGCGTCGAGACCATGCGGTAAGACAGCTCTCCCACGGTTTCGAAATGCAGGTCGGGTTGCGGCTTGGGTGTGAAAAGCAGCGCCAGGTCCAGCGCCCCGCTGACAAGGTCGGCACACATCTGCGCGGAATAATCCGCCTCGATGTAAAAGGCCGCTTCGGGCAGGGCGGCGCGGAACTGGCGCATCCAGTCCCCGATATGATGATCGGTCAGGTCGCGTTGCAGCCCGATGCGCAGCGTCATCGCGCGGCTGCCCGATCCGGCGGTATCCTGCAGGGCTTCGGCCCAGCCCTGGCGCAGCGCACGGGCATGGGGTTCGAATCGCAGACCTTCGGTCGTCAGGCCGGTGCCCGCGCGGGACCGGTGAAACAGGCGGCAGCCAAGGGCGGATTCCAGCGCGCGGACCCGCCCCGACACTGTGGATTGGGTCACCCCCAGCCGATCGGCGGTACGGTTGAAGCTGCGCGTCTCGCACAGGTCCAGGAATGTTTCCAGCAGTTCGGTTTGCATCGTGGCGCCTAATCGGGTTTTCCGATCAATAAACCCGCCCCGCCCGGATTGATAGAGGCTATCGCCCAGCCGATAGTCAGCCGGCAGGCACAGGACGAAGGGGCAGGGCATGGCGGATTTTCCAACACAGGCGCGCGTGGTGATCATCGGTGGCGGCGCAGTGGGGGCATCGGCCCTTTATCATCTGGCCAAGGCAGGATGGACCGACAGTCTGCTGCTGGAACGCAACGAGCTGACAGCGGGATCGACATGGCACGCCGCGGGCAATGTGCCCACCTTCTCGTCAAGCTGGTCGATCATGAACATGCAGCGCTATTCGGCGGATCTCTATCGTCGTCTTGGGGCCGAGGTCGACTATCCGATGAACTACCATGTCACCGGATCGCTGCGTTTGGGCCATAGCCGCGAACGGATGCAGGAATTCGCCCGTGTGGTGGGCATGGGACGCTATCAGGGGATGGATCTGGATCTGCTGGGCCCTGACGAGATGCGCGGGCGCTATCCCTTTCTGGAAACCCATGACCTAAAGGGCGCGCTATACGATCCCAATGACGGCGATATCGACCCCGCCCAGTTGACGCAGGCCCTGGCCAAGGGCGCGCGCCAGATGGGTGCCCGGATCGAACGGTTCTGCCCGGTGACCGCCGTGCGCCGCGAGGGCGATGAATGGGTGGTCGTGACCCCCAAGGGCGAGGTGCGTTGCGAAAAGGTGGTGAATGCCGCCGGCTACTATGCGCGCGAAGTGGGGGCCATGTTCGGCCGCACCGTGCCGATGATGGTGATGAGCCATCAGTACCTGCTGTTCGACACGATCCCGGAACTGGCCGAATGGTCCGCCGCCTCGGGTGCCAAGCTGCCGCTGCTGCGCGATGTCGACAGCAGCTATTACTTGCGCCAGGAAAAGCATGGCTTCAACCTTGGCCCCTATGAGCGCAACGGGCGCGCCCATTGGATCGCCCCCGACGATCCCATGCCCGAGGATTTCAGCTTTCAACTGTTCCCCGACGATCTGGAGCGGCTGGAATGGTACATCGGCGATGCGATGGCCCGCGTGCCGCTGCTGGAACAGGCAGGGCTCAGCAAGGTCATCAACGGCCCGATCCCCTATACCCCGGATGGCAATCCGCTGATCGGTCCGATGCCGGGTCTGCCCAATGCTTTCGAGGCCTGCGTCTTCACCTTCGGCATCTGTCAGGCGGGGGGCGCAGGCAAGGTTCTGGCCGAATGGGTCACCGAAGGTGGCACCGAATGGGATATGTGGTCCTGCGATCCGCGCCGCTTCACCGGTTTCGAGGATCCGGCCTATTGCATCGAAAAGGGGCTGGAGGTTTACGGCCACGAATACGGCATGCATTTCCCGCATGCCCGCTGGCCTGCAGGCGCGGACCGAAAGCTGTCGGCGCTGCAGTCCCGTCTGAAGGATGCAGGCGCACAATTCGGCGCCTACAACGGCTGGGAGCGGGCGAACTGGTTCGCCAGGCCGGGCGACGATACCAGCTGGGAAGGTAGCCAGACCTGGGACCGTGCCGGTCCATGGGCGCCCCGTGTGGCCGAAGAATGCGCTGCGGTTCGCGATGGTTGCGGCGTGCTGGCGATCTCGGGCTTTACCCGCTTGTCGGTCGAAGGACCGGGCGCGCAGGATTACGTCAACAGCCTGACGGCCTCGCGCATTCCACGCGTGGGCCGCGTGGGGCTGGCCTATTTTGCTGACGACAAGGGCCGCATCGTGACCGAAATGTCGGTGATCCCGCAGGGGCCCGATTGCACATGGCTGATCACGGCAGGCGTCGCGCAACGGCATGATGGTGAGCTGCTGTCGCGTCAGGCCCCTGCCGGGATCAGCGTGCATGACCGGTCCGACAGGTATGATTGCCTGCTGGTCACGGGTCCGAAGGCCCGCGAGATCCTTGGCCCCGTGACCGATGCGGATCTGACGCTTCCATGGTTGTCCGCGCAGGAGGCACAGGTCTGCGGCGTCGCGTGCACGCTGATGCGCGTCTCCTTCGCGGGGGAACTGGGATGGGAGGTGCATTGCCCCGCGGCCGATGCCGGAATCATCTGGGATGCGGTCACAGGGGCCGGTGCCAAACCCTTCGGCATGTTCGCCCTGAATGCCCTCAGGATCGAAAAGGGCTATCGTGCCTGGAAGGGGGATCTCTCCACCGATTACACACTGCTGCAAGGCGGGTTGGACCGTTTCATCGACTGGTCCAAGGACTTCCCGGGCAAGGCGGCACTGCTGGCCGAAAAGGAGGCTGGCGTGACCAAGCGTTTCGTCACACTGACGCTGGATGCGGGCGATCAGGATGCGCCCTACATGTCCACGCTTTGGCACGATGGGCAGATCGTGGGTGAAACCACAAGCGGGGCCTGGGGGTATCGCGTGGGGACTTCTGTTGCGCTGGGCATGGTGCGCGCCGATCTGGCGGCACCCGGCACCGCACTGGAGGTCGAGGTTTTCGGTCAGCGCTGCGCCGCTGTCGTGCAGCCGGATGGCCCGCTGTGGGACCCGGCCAATGAAAGGATCAGATCTTGAGCAGGATCACACTTCTGGATGGGGGCATGGGGCAGGAAATCGTGCACCGATCCGGTGACAGACCGACGCCGCTGTGGTCCACGCAGGTCATGGTCGACCATCCCGGCATCGTGCGCAGCGTGCATGGGGATTACTTCGATGCCGGATCGACCATCGCCACCACCAACAGCTATGCGGTGCATCACGACCGCCTGATCGGCACCCCGCTGGAGGGGCAGCTTGACGCGCTGATCGACCTGGCCCTGGCCGAGGCGAAGGACGCGCGCGATGCCCATGGCGGGGGCCGGATCGCAGGCAGCATCGGCCCGCTGATCGCCAGTTACCGTCCGGACATCCACCCGCCCCATGATGTGGCGGCCCCCCGCTATGCCGAGGTGGCCAAGGCGCTGGCCAAAGGATGCGACCTGCTGATCTGTGAAACCGTGTCCTCTGTCGATCATGCCCGCGCGGTGCTTGATGGTGCGCATCAGGCGGGTCTGCCGGTCTGGCTGTCGCTGACCGTGGATGATGCGGATGGCACGCGCCTGCGCTCGGGCGAGGCGCTGGGCGATGCCATGGCAGCAGCCGACGGGGCCGATGCGATCCTGATCAACTGCTCGGTCCCCGAGGCGATCCCGGCGGCGCTGGATATCCTTGCCAAAGGCAGCAAGCCCTTTGGTGCCTATGCCAACGGCTTCACCCGGATCACGCAGGCATTTCTGGAACACAAGCCCACGGTGGATGCCCTGTCCGCGCGTCAGGATCTCGGCCCCGCCGCCTATGCCGCCCATGCCATGGGCTGGATCGGGCAGGGCGCGACGATCGTCGGTGGCTGCTGCGAGGTGGGCCCGGCCCATATAGCGGAACTGGCGCATCAGATCCGCGCCGCCGGGCATGAGGTGGCCTGACCATGGTGGAGCTTCCCAACAAGGCGCAGGCGGTGATCATCGGGGGCGGTGTCTCGGGCTGCTCTGTCGCCTATCACCTCGCGCGCGCCGGCTGGACCGATATCGTCCTGCTGGAACGCAAGCAGCTGACCTGTGGCACCACGTGGCATGCCGCTGGCCTGATCGGCCAGCTGCGCGGCAGCCAGAACATGACGCGCCTGGCGAAATATTCCGCCGATCTCTACGTCAAGCTCGAGGCCGAAACCGGCGTTGCGACCGGTATGCGGCAGACCGGCTCGATCTCGGTTGCGCTGACCGAACACCGGCTTGAGGAATTGCGTCGCCAAGCCACGCTGGCCCGCGCCTTTGACGTGGATGTGGCCGAAATCTCACCGTCCGAGATCAAGGCGATGTATCCGCATCTGAACGTGGGCGATGTGCTGGGCGGCGTGCACCTGCCGCTGGATGGGCAATGCGATCCTGCCAATATCGCCATGGCGCTGGCCAAGGGCGCGCGGATGCGCGGCGCAAGGATCGTCGAAGGCGTCAAGGTCACGCGCGTCACCGATGATGGCGCGCGCGTGACAGGCGTGGATTGGGAAACGGCAGAAGGTCAGGGCCATATCGCCGCCGATGTCGTGATCAACTGCGGCGGCATGTGGGGCCGCGATCTGGCGGCTGCATCCGGCGTGACCCTGCCGCTGCATGCCTGCGAACATTTCTACCTGCTGACGGAACCCGTCGAAGGTCTGGGCCGTCTGCCCGTGCTGCGCGTGCCCGATGAATGCGCCTATTACAAGGAAGACGCCGGCAAGATGATGCTTGGCGCGTTTGAGCCCCGCGCGAAACCATGGGGGATGCAGGGCATATCCGAGGATTTCTGCTTCGACAGCCTGCCCGAGGATTTCGACCATTTCCAACCGATCCTTGAACACGCGATGAACCGCATGCCGCTGTTCCAGACGGCTGGCATCCACACTTTCTTCAATGGCCCGGAAAGCTTTACCGCCGATGACCGCTACTATCTGGGCGAAGCCCCGGAAAAGCGCGGCTACTGGATTGCTGCGGGCTACAACTCCATCGGGATCGTGTCCTCGGGCGGGGCAGGCATGGCGCTGGCCCACTGGATCACCGAAGGCACGCCCCCCTTCGATCTGTGGGAGGTGGATATCCGCCGTGCGCAACCCTTCCAGCGCAACCGCCGCTATCTGAAGGAACGCGTGACCGAAACGCTGGGCCTGCTCTATGCCGATCACTACCCCTACCGGCAGGTCGAAACCGCGCGCGGTGTGCGCCGCTCGCCGCTGCATGGCCATCTGGCCGAACGCGGCGCGGTCTTCGGCGAGGTCGCGGGATGGGAGCGCGCCAACTGGTTCGCGCGTCCGGGGCAGGAACGCGCATACCGCTACGACTGGGGGCGCCAGAACTGGTTCGACAACCAGCGCGCCGAACATATGGCCGTCCGCAACGGGGTGGGCCTGTTCGATATGACCAGCTTCGGCAAGATCCGGGTTGAAGGGCCGGGCGCTCTGCCGTTCCTGCAAAGGCTCTGCGCCAATCAGATGGACGTGGAACCGGGGCGGATCGTCTATACCCAGATGCTCAACGACCGGGGCGGGATCGAGTCCGATCTGACGGCCACGCGCCTGTCCGAAACCGCCTTTCTGCTGGTGGTGCCGGGCGCCACGCTGCAACGTGATCTGGCATGGCTGCGCCGTCATCTGGGCGATGATGTCGCGATCATCACCGATATCACGGCGGCCGAATCCGTACTTTGCCTGATGGGCCCGAAATCCCGCGATCTGCTCGCCCGTGTCAGCCCTGACGACATGGGAAATGACGCGCATCCTTTCGGCACCGCCCGCGAGATCGAGATCGGCATGGGTCTGGCCCGCGCGCATCGCGTGTCATATGTCGGCGAACTGGGGTGGGAGCTTTACGTCAGCAGCGACCAGACCGCCCATGTGTTCGAGGCGCTGGAAGAGGCGGGTGCAGGTATAGGCCTGACGCTCTGCGGCCTGCACACGCTGGACAGCTGCCGGATCGAAAAGGCCTATCGCCATTGGGGCCATGACATCACCGACGAAGATCATGTGCTGGAGGCCGGGCTTGGCTTTGCCGTTCGCACGGGCAAGGGCGATTTCATCGGCCGTGACGCGGTCCTGCGCAAGCGCGAGGCGGGGCTGAACCGTCGCATGGTGCAATTCCTGCTGCAGGATCCCGAACCGATGCTGTTCCACAACGAGGCGCTGGTCAGGGACGGTCAGATCGTGTCGATCGTGACCTCGGCCAACTATGGCCACGCCTTGGGTGGGGCCGTGGGAATGGCCTATGTGCCCTGCGCCGGCCAAAGCACGGAAGAGGTGCTGGCCTCTACCTATGAGATCGAAGTGGCGGGGCGGCGTTTCGCCGCCACGCCGTCGTTGACCCCCCTCTATGACCCCTTGGGCGAAAGGATGAAGGCATGACTGACCTGAATGTCGAAGGCTGCGCACCCGAACGTGCAAAGCGCGCCGCCCTGCGGTCCGGTGGACGGGCGGCCCGTGTCGCGGCACGGGGCGCGCCCCTGGCCGATAACCTGCGGCCCGTGCGCGCGGGCATGTCGGGCGGGCAATACAAACCCCTGACCCCCGCAGGGATGGAGCGTATCCATCAGGCGGCACTGGATGCGCTGGAAACCATCGGCCTCGCTGATGCGCCGCCCACGGGCATCGAGATCATGACAAAGGCCGGCGCGATCCTTGGCGAAGATGGACGTCTTCGTTTCCCCCGTGCGCTGGTCGAAGACATGCTGGCGCTGGCCTCTCGCGATATCACGCTGTTTGGCCGAGACCCGAAGTTCGATCTGCACCTGTCGGGCAGCAAGGTCCATTTCGGAACCGCCGGGGCGGCGGTGCATATCGTCGATCTGGAAACCAACAGCTATCGCGACAGCACCGCGCAGGATCTCTACAATGCCGCGCGCCTGACCCAGCACCTGGACAATGTGCATTTCTTCCAGCGCGCCATGGTCTGCCGCGATGTGGTCGACAATTTCCAGATGGATATCAACACGCTCTATGCCTGCTGCGCGGGGACCACGAAACATGTGGGCACGTCCTTCTCGGACCCGTCCCATGTGGCAGGCTGCTTTGATCTGCTGCACATGATCGCGGGCGGCGAAGACGCATGGCGTGCGCGCCCCTTCGTCAGCAACTCCAACTGCTTCGTCGTGCCGCCGATGAAATTCGCGACCGAAAGCTGTCAGACGATGGAGGCCTGCATCCGCGCGGGCATGCCGGTCCTGCTGCTGTCAGCCGGTCAGGCCGGGGCAACCGCGCCTGCGCCCATTGCGCTGGCGATCGTGCAGGCCGTGGCCGAATGCCTGGCGGGCGTGGTCTATGTCAACGCCATGGCGCCCGGCCATCCCGCGATCTTCGGCACATGGCCCTTCGTGTCCGACCTGCGCACCGGGGCCATGTCTGGCGGCAGCGCCGAACAGGCGCTGCTGACCGCAGGCTGCGCGCAGATGCATCAGTTCTATGGCCTGCCCGGTGGCGCTGCTGCCGGTATCGCCGACAGCAAGCTGCCCGACATGCAGGCGGGGTGGGAACAGGGCATTTCCAACGTGCTGGCGGGCCTGTCTGGCCTGAACATGGTCTACGAGTCCGTGGGCATGCATGCATCCCTGCTGGGCTTCTGTCTGGAATCGCTGGTTCTGGGCGATGACATGCTGGGTCAGGTCATGCGCTGCGTGCGCGGCATCGACGTGACCGAGGACAGCGTCAGCATCGAGGCGATGCGCCAGGTCTGCCTCGAAGGTCCGGGCCACTACCTTGGATCGGCGCAGACCCTGGCCTTGATGCAGACCGAATACATCTATCCGGAAATCGGCAACCGCATGAGCCCCAAGGAATGGGCCGAAGCCGGAAAGCCCGACCTGCTGCGCGCAGCGCGCGGGCGGATGGACCGCATTCTGGCGCAGGCCGGATCACTGATCGATCCTGCGGTCGATGCGGAGGTACGCGCGCGATTCCAGATCGCATTCAACGGAAGGACTGCATGATGCGTTTGGGATTTGTGGGACTGGGCAACCTTGGCGGACACCTGGCCGCCAGCCTGCTGCGGCATGGCTTTGCGGTGACGGTCCATGACCGCGACCGCGCGCTGGCTGACAGGCATCTGGCGATGGGCGGCACCTGGGCCGACAGCGCCGCCGATGTCGCCGCCGACTCGGACGTGGTGCTGACCTGCCTGCCATCGCCCGCCGTCTCCGAGGCTGTCCTGCACCAGATGCTGCCCGCGATGCGCACCGGCATGACCTGGGTCGAAATGTCGACCCTTGGGCGCGACGATATCCTGCGGCTGGCTGCGCTGGCGCAAGCCCAGGGCATCCGCGTGCTGGAATCGCCGGTAACAGGCGGTGTGCATCTGGCCGGGCGTGGCGAGATCACGGTGCTAGCGGGGGGCGACGCGGATGACTTCAACGCCCTGCGTCCCGCGCTCGAGGCCATGGGCGGCAAAATTTTTCACATCGGCCCGCTGGGCTCTGCCGCGGTGATCAAGGTGATCACCAACATGCTGGCTTTCATCCACCTTGTCGCGGATGGCGAGGCGCTGATGCTGGCGAAACGCGCGGGTCTGGATCTCAAGACCGCGTGGGAGGCGATTGCCGCCTCGTCGGGTACCTCCTTCGTGCATGAAACCGAGGGGCAGCTGATCCTGAATGGCAGCTATGACATCGCCTTCAGCATGGATCTGGCGCTGAAGGATCTGGGCTTTGCGATGGGGTTCGGACAGGAATTCGGTGTGCCGCTGGATCTGGCGGGGCAGGTACAGCAGACCTTCGTCAAGGGGCGCGCGGCCTATGGCGGTCAGGCGCAATCGACCCAGATCGTGAAGCTGCTGGAGGATGTGCTGGACACGGACCTGCGGGCCGACGGCTTTCCGTCACGGTTGGAATGAGTATTTCTGGCAAGATGAAATGAAAGACGCCGCCCCGGATCAGGGGGCGGCGTTTTCTGGCAGGGATCAGCCGCGCAGGGCGCCGCCGGTCGCCTTGGCGACCTTTTCGATGATGCGCGCACCCACCGCCTCGATCTCGGCCTCTTTCAGGGTCTTTTCGACCGGCTGCAGCCGCACGGTGATCGCCACCGATTTCTTGCCCGGACCCATCTGCGCCTCGGCCTTGGGGCCGGTGAACTCGTCAAAGACGCGTACCTGATCGATCAGCGCCTTGTCGGCCCCCAGCGCGGCATTGACGATGGTCAGCGCCTCGACCGTGCTGTCCACGACAAAGGCAAAGTCACGCTCGACCGCCTGCAGGTCGCGCATCACCAGCGCGGGGCGCGTGGCCCCGGTTTTGCGGGGCGCGGGCACGGCAGCGGGCCAGATGGTAAAGGCCACCGCAGGCCCCTTCACATCCATCGCGGCCAGCACGCGTGGATGCACCTCGCCGAATACGGCCAGCGGGTTCTTGGGGCCAAGGCTGATCACGCCGTGACGGCCGGGATGGAACCACGCCGCGCCGTTGCGCAGGATCTGCACCCGTTCGGGCGCGCCAAGAGCGGCCAGCACCGCCTCGGCATCGGCCTTGGCATCGAACAGATCGACCGCGCGGGACGACCCATGCGGATCGCGCGGGCCGCTGCGGCCCACCAGAAGGCCCGCCACCTGCACAACCTGTTCGCCCGGCTCGCCGCCGGTGAAGGCATGGCCCACCTCGAACAGCGCCAGATCGGCAAAGCCGCGCGCCTGGTTGCGGGCAGCGGCCTGCAAAAGGCCGGCCAGCAGGTCGGGGCGCATGTGGGACATGTCGGCGCTGATCGGGTTGGCCAGCATCGTCGCATCCGTACCGCCACCGAACAAGGCGGCCGCCGCCTGATCGATGAAACTGTAGCTGACGCATTCGTTGTACCCCAGCGCCGCCACGGTGCGCCGCGCGATCTGCTCGCGCCGCTGGCCCAGCGACAGGATCGGCTTGGGCACACCCACATGGGCGCGCGGCATCGGCTTGCCGACCAGCTTGGTCAGCGAGGCAATGCGCGCCACTTCCTCGACCAGGTCGGCCTCGCCCAGAATATCGGGGCGCCAGCTTGGCACATGGGCCATGTTGCCTTCCAGCCTGAAGCCCAGCTTGGTCAGGGTCTGGCGCTGCTCGCTTTCCGGAATATCCATGCCGACCAGCGACTGCACCCGCGCCGTATCCAGCCGGTAGGCGCGGCTGACATCCGGCACCTTGCCCGCCACCACGACCTCGGACGCCGCACCGCCGCACAGATCAAGAATCATCTGCGTCGCAAGGTCCACCGCTTCCATGTTGAAGGCAGGATCAATCCCGCGTTCGTTGCGATAGCGCGCGTCGGAATTGATCTTGAGCGCGCGACCCGTCATCGCGATCTGCACGGTATCCCAGACGGCGGCCTCAAGGAACACGTTGACCGTGTCATGGGTGCAGCCGGTCGCCAGCCCACCCATGATGCCCGCGATGGATTCAATCCCCGCATCGTCGGAAATCACGACCTGCCCCGCGCCGAAGGTGTGTGTCTTGTCATCCAGACCAACCAGTGTCTCGCCGCCCGAGGTGCGGTGAATGCGCAGGTTGCCGGTCACCTTGTCGGCGTCGAACACATGCAGGGGACGATTACGGTCGAAGGTGAAGAAGTTGGTGATGTCGACCAGCGCCGAGATAGGCCGCAGCCCGATGGCGCGCAGCCGTGTCTGCAGCCATTCGGGGCTGGGGCCGTTCTTCACGCCACGGATCAGACGACCGGCGAATACCGCGCACCCGCCTTCCCGCGTGTCATCGTCGATGCTGACGGTGATGGGGCAGGGGAAGCTGCCCTTGATCTCGGCCTCCTTGGCCGGTTTCAGCGTCCCCAGACCACGCGCCACCAGATCGCGGGCAATGCCGCGCACGCCCAGCGCATCGGGACGGTTGGGGGTGATCGCGATCTCGATCACCGGGTCGACCTTGGCGGGATCGTTCTTGGCCAGCCAGTCGGTGAACCGCTCGCCCACCTCGCCGGAGGGCAGTTCGATGATGCCGTCATGCTCTTCCGACAGCTCCATCTCGCGCTCGGAACACATCATGCCGAAGCTTTCGATGCCCCGGATCTTGCCCACGCCGATGGTGGTGTCGATGCCGGGCACATAAACCCCCGGCTTGGCGATGACGACGGTGATGCCCTCGCGCGCATTGGGCGCGCCGCAGATGATCTGCGTCTCGCCTTCATCGGTCAGAACCTTGCAGACGCGCAGCTTGTCGGCGTCGGGGTGCTTTTCCGCATGGATCACCTTGCCGATGGTGAACGCGGCCAGCTTGGCGGCGGGGTTTTCCACGCCTTCGACCTCAAGCCCCAGGTCGGTCAGCGCATAGGTGATCTCATCCACCGAGGCGGTGGTCTCGAGATGTTCCTTCAGCCAGGAGAGGGTGAATTTCATGTTGCTGTCCCGTCTCGTTTGGTAGGCCTTGGCCCACCCGTGTCTTGGATGCGGCGGGCAGTGCCCGCCTGATGATTAACGCGAAAGGCCGCCATGCAGCGTCGGCACATCGAGGGATGCAAAGCCGTAATGCCGCAGCCAGCGCAGGTCTGAATCGAAGAAGGCCCGCAGGTCGGGGATGCCGTATTTCAGCATCGCGATCCGGTCGATCCCCATGCCGAAGGCAAAGCCCTGCCACTGGGTCGGGTCGATCCCGCCCGCTTGCAGGACCTTGGGATGCACCATGCCCGAGCCGAGGATTTCCAGCCAGTCATCCCCTTCGCCTACTTTCAGCGTGCCACCTTCCCATGAACAGCGGATATCGACCTCGGCCGAGGGTTCGGTGAAGGGGAAATGCGAGGCGCGGAAGCGCAGCTCGACGTTGTCCACCTCGAAAAACGCCTTCACGAATTCCTCAAGGCACCATTTCAGGTTGGCCATCGAGATGTCGCGGTCGATTGCCAGACCTTCGACCTGATGGAACATCGGCGTATGGGTCTGGTCATAATCGGCGCGGTAGACACCGCCGGGGCAGATGATGCGGATCGGCGCGCCATGCGCCTCCATCGACCGGATCTGCACCGGGCTGGTATGGGTGCGCAACACATGCGGCGGGCGCGGATCATTCGCGTCACGGTGCATGTAGAACGTGTCCATCTCGGCCCGCGCCGGATGGTGCGAGGGGATGTTCAGCGCATCGAAATTGTACCAGTCGGTGTCGATGCGCGGGCCTTCGGCAACCGAGAAACCCATATCGGCAAAGATCGCGGCCACTTCCTCGGAGACCTGGGAAATCGGGTGGATCGTGCCGGCGCGGCGGCCACGCCCCGGCAGCGTCACGTCCAGCCATTCGGCGCGCAGACGCTCGTCCAGCGCGGCATCGCCCAGGGCGGCCTTCTTGGCGGCAAGGGCGCTGGTGATCTCGTCCTTGAGCGCGTTCAGCGCGGGACCCGCGATCTGGCGTTCTTCCGGGCTCATCTGGCCCAGTTCGCGCATCTTCAGGCTCAGCTCGCCCTTCTTGCCAAGGGCGGCAAGGCGCACCTCTTCGATGCTGGCCTCATCTGCGGCCCCTGCGATCAGGTCCAGGTATTTGCGTTTCAGATCGTCCATCACACGGCGTTCCTTGCTGTTGTGACCAGTCCCCGCAGGGCATGGCCCGTTCATGCAAGAAGCCGCAAGACCCTGAACAGGTCCGCGGCTTCCTTTATCTGCAACTCCGGTAGGGGAGTGGCTTACGCGAGCGCGGCCTTCGCCTGTGTGACGATGGCACCGAAGGCTTCGGGCTCGTGCACGGCCAGATCGGCCAGAACCTTGCGGTCCACTTCGATCCCGGCCAGGGCCAGACCGTTGATGAAGCGCGAATAGGTCATGGTTTCATCGAAGGCGCGCACACCTGCGTTGATCCGCTGGATCCACAGCGCGCGGAAGTTCCGCTTGCGGGCGCGGCGGTCGCGGGTTGCGTACTGGTTGGCCTTGTCCACGGCTTGCGCAGCAACGCGGAAAGTATTCTTACGACGACCATAATAGCCTTTTGCGGCCTTGATGATCTTCTTGTGACGGGCGTGGGTGACTACACCGCTCTTGACGCGAGACATGTTCGGTTCTCCTTAACGATCGTACGGCATCATCGACTTGATGATCTTCTCATCAGGTGCCGACATGACTGTGGTGCCGCGTGCATTGCGGATGAACTTCTTGTGCCGCTTGATCATGCCATGGCGCTTGCCGGCCTGAGCGGTCAGGATGCGTCCTGTCGCCGTCACTTTGAACCGCTTCTTGCAGCTCGACTTGGTCTTCATCTTGGGCATTTCCGTCTCCTTGACTTTGGGTCGGTTCACGCGCGACTCGGCATGCCACATTGGCCGGTCCCGCAGTAAGAGCGCGCGATATACGAGGGATCGGACGGGCTGTCCAGCCCAAAGCCACAGGGAAAGGCAGCTTGCGGGCCTGTTTGCGCCCTCCGCGCCTGCTGCGTCAGACGAAATCCGCGATCACCTTGATGATGACACCGGGCACATCATCGACCCGGTAGCCGCCGGGCTTCTGCGTCAGCGCATAGAGCGTCATGCCGCCACCGATCAAAAGCGTCAACATCGCGGTGCGCGGCGCGCGCCCGTCCGAGATGGCGCTGACGATGGACGGTGCCGAAAGACAGAGCACGGCAAGCCCGATGACCAATGCGAGATCCGTATCCATGGTCTGACCCTCAACCGGCAATGCTGCCGCTATACTTTCGGGTTACCTTACTCCGGGTCGCTGGCGAAAATCAAACGTTCCGCGCAGGGAGCGACGCGCAGGATGTTGGTTGTGCCAGCCTTGTTGAAGGGCACACCCGCGATGACAAGGATCTGGTCGGCCTCTGTCGCGTAACCCTGTGCCCGCGCAGCGCGCGCGGCATTGACCACGGCCATCTTGAACCGGTCCAGCGACCCGGTCATCACGCAGTTCACGCCCCAGGTCAGTGCCAGGCGCCGTGCGGTGCCGCGCAGGCTGGTCATGGCGATGATCGGCACCCGCGGGCGCTCGCGCGCCGTCAGCAGGGCGGTGGTGCCGGATTGCGTATAGCAGCAGATCACCTTGATGTCGGTGGTCTCTGCGATCTCGCGTGCGGCGGCCACGATGCCATCGGCCACGCTGGTGCGGGTCGCCTTGCGGCTGGCCTCGATCACCTCGCGATAGGTGGGATCGCTTTCCACCTCGACGGCCACGTTGTTCATGGTGCTGACCGCCTCGACCGGATACTGGCCGGCGGCGGATTCCGCGCTCAGCATGATCGCATCCGCCCCCTCGTAGATCGCCGTCGCCACATCGGACACCTCGGCGCGGGTCGGCATCGGGCTGTCGATCATCGATTCCAGCATCTGGGTTGCCACGATCACGGGCTTCGCCACGGTCCGGCAGCGCCGGACAAGGCGCTTCTGGATCGGCGGCACATTCTGCACCGGCAGTTCCACACCCACATCGCCGCGCGCCACCATGATGCCGTCACTGACGGCAAGGATATCGTCAAAGCACTTCACCGCGGCGGGTTTTTCGATCTTCGACAGGATCGCGGCACGGCCGGCGGCAAGGTTGCGCGCCTCGATCACGTCTTCCGGGCGCTGCACGAAGGACAGCGCCAGCCAGTCAACGCCCAGCGCACAGGCGAATTCCAGATCCTTGCGATCCTTCTCGGACAAGGCCGCCAGCGGCAGTACCACATCGGGCACGTTCACCCCCTTGCGGTTAGAGATCGTGCCCCCCACCGTCACCGTGCAGTCCGCGAAATCCGGCCCGCAGCGATTCACGGTCAGGCGGATCTTGCCGTCGTTCACCAGAAGGTTCGCACCCGGCTCAAGGGCTGCAAAAATCTCGGGATGGGGCAGGCAGACGCGGGTCGCATCGCCCTCGGCCGGATCAAGATCCAGTCGGAAGGCCGCGCCCTCGGCAAGTTCTTCCTCGCCTTGGGCAAAGCTGCCAACGCGCAGCTTGGGGCCTTGAAGGTCCGCCAGGATCGCGATCGGGCTGTCCAGATCCTTTTCGATCTGGCGGATGATCTCGTGACGCGCGCGGATATCGTCATGGGTGCCATGGCTCATGTTCAGGCGGAACACATCCGCCCCGGCCTCGTGCAGGGCGCGGATCATCGCATAGTCGTTCGACGAAGGCCCCAGCGTTGCCACGATCTTCACATTCCGGTGCCGTCTCATCCCGTCTCCTCGATCTCTTGCCTGCATGCAGCATGTTATCGCCAGCAATCGCCCAAATGCGCACGCTCTGCAATTCCATTCCGTCGCCAACTGTCCTAGGTCTTCCATAAAGGAAATGACAGGCCCATGACATACCAACCCTTTCACATCACCGGCGCCGACCGGAAGTCGCGCTGGCTGGTGACCTGTGACCATGCCGCCAATACCGTGCCCGCCTTCGTGAACGGGGGCGATCTTGGTCTGGCGCGCTGCGACATGGAACGCCACATCGCCTATGACGTGGGCGCCGCCGGCGTCAGCCGCGCGCTGGCCGATGCACTGGGATGTCCCGCCATCCTGTCGAATTTCTCGCGCCTCGTGATCGATCCCAACCGGGGCGAGGATGATCCGACCCTGCTGATGAAGCTCTACGATGGCACGATCATCCCCGCCAACCGCCACGCCGCGCGCGATGAGCTGGAGATGCGGCTGAACCGCTGCTACCGGCCCTATCACACGGCGCTGGCGGAACTTGCGGCGCAGCGCGACGATACGGTGATCGTGTCGGTCCACAGCTTCACGCCCCAATTGCAGGGCCGTCCGCCCCGCCCCTGGCATGTAGGCGTGCTCTATGCCGCCGATAAGCGCTTTGCCCGCCCCCTGCTGGCGCGCCTGCGGGCCGAGCCCGATCTTTGCGTGGGTGAAAATGAACCCTATGGCGGCCATCTTCCCGGCGATGCCATTGCGCGTCACGCCATCGCATGGGAGCGTCTGAACGCCTTGATCGAGGTCCGCAACGACCTGATCGCCACGACCGACCAACAGTTGGCATGGGCCGCCCGCCTTGCCCCGATCCTGCAACAGGCGCTGGCCGATACCGGCCAGTAACCACCCCCGGAAGGAGAAGACCGATGGACGACAAGACCCGCATCGAACTGGAAGCCGCCGCATTCCGCGCCCTGCGCGATCACCTGATGGTGCAGCGCCCGGATGTGCAGAATATCGACATGATGAACCTGACGGGTTTCTGCCGCAACTGCCTCAGCCGCTGGTACCAGGAAGCCGCGAACGCCCGCGGCATCGACATGACCAAGGATCAGGCGCGCGAAATCTTCTACGGCATGCCCTATGACGACTGGCGCGCCCGGAACCAGACTGAGGCCAGCCCGGAAAAGCAGGCCGCCTTCGACGTGGCCTTTGCCGAAAACGTCACGAAAAAAGCGCCGAAGTAACCCTCGGCGCTCCTCACTCACTCACGTTTCTTCTTGCTGCAAATATCCTGGGGGTGTGGGGGCAAGGCCCCCACGCGCGCCCCGATGCCTCAGACAGCCGCCTTCAGGCTCTCGTCCAGATAAATCTCGCGCAGGCGTGCCGCCACCTTGCCCGGCGCACCTGTGCCCACCTTGGCGCCGTCAATCTCGACCACCGGCATCACGAAGGTCGAGGCCGAGGTGATGAAGGCCTCGTCCGCCTGCTGTGCTTCGGCGATCGTGAAGGGGCGCTCCTCCACTTCCATCTGCGCCTCCAGCGCGAAACGCAGCACGGCGGCGCGGGTGATCCCGTGCAGGATGTCATTGCTCAGCTGACGGGTGATGATCCGGTTGCCCTTGACGATATAGGCATTGTTGCTGGTCCCTTCCGTGACCGCCCCATCCTCGACCATCCAGGCGTCATCGCAGCCCGCCTTCTTCGCCATCATCTTGCCCATCGACGGATAAAGCAGCTGCACCGTCTTGATGTCGCGCCGGCCCCAGCGGATATCCTCGATGCTGATGACCTTGATGCCTTTCTGCGCCACCGGATTGGCGGCCAGCCCCGGCTTGTTTTGCGTGAACAGCACCAGCGTCGGCTTCGTCACCTCCGGGTCAGGGAACGCGAAATCGCGATCACCGGGTGCGCCGCGCGTCACCTGCAGATAGATCATCCCCTCCTCGATCCCGTTCAGCCGCACCAGTTCGCGGTGGATCTCCAGCAGATCGTCAAAGCCTTCGGGCTTGTCCATGTCCAGCTCCGACAAGGACCGCTCCAGCCGCTTCAGGTGCCCTTCGAAGTCGATCAGCTTGCCGCCCAGTACGGATGTCACCTCATAGACGCCATCGGCCATCAGAAAGCCACGGTCGAAAATTGACACTTTCGCCTCGGTCTCGGGCAGGTAGTCTCCGTTCACATAGACGGTGCGCATGATCTTGTCTCCTTGCTGCAGGTCAGCCCCAAAGGCCCGGTTCGGGCGGATGCACGCCCGCCTCGTCGAACCGAAGCGGCGTCTCGCGGTCTTCGGCCAGAAGTAGCGGCCCGTCAAGATCCGTCACCATCGCGCCCTGTGCCACCAATGTCGCAGGCGCCATGGCGAGAGAGCTGCCCACCATGCAGCCGACCATCACCTTGAAGCCCTGATCCAGCGCCGCATCCCGCAGCGCCAGCGCCTCGGTCAGCCCGCCGGTCTTGTCCAGCTTGATGTTCACCACGTCATATTTACCCGCCAGATGCGGCAGGCTGTGCCGGTCGTGGCAGCTTTCATCGGCGCAGACAGGCACGGGCCGGTCCATCCCGATCAGCGCCTCGTCCTGCGATGCAGGCAGGGGCTGTTCCACCAGCGCCACGCCCAGCCGCACCAGATGCGGCGCCAGATCGGCATAAACCGCCGCCGACCAGCCCTCATTCGCATCCACGATGATTGTCGACCGGGGTGCCCCCCGCCGCACGGCTTCCAGTCGGGGCATGTCGTCGGGCGTGCCCAGCTTGATCTTCAGCAAGGGCCGGAACGCGTGTTTCGCGGCCTGTGCCTCCATCTCGGCGGGCTCCGCCAGCGACAGGGTATAGGCCGTGATCTCCGGCCCCGGCTTGGGCAATCCCGCCAGATCCCAGACGCGTTTGCCCGTCCGCTTCGCCTCAAGATCCCAGAGCGCGCAATCGACAGCGTTGCGCGCCGCACCCGCAGGCAGCAGATCATACAGCGCCGTGCGGTTCAGATTGTCCGGAAGCCCCGCGATCTGCGCGGTCACACTGTCCAGCGTCTCGTCATAGCGCGCATAGGGCACGCATTCGCCCCAGCCGGTCACGCCACCTTCCGTGATCCGCACGGTCAGCACCTGCGCCTCGGTCCGTGATCCCCGGCTGATGGTAAAGACCTGCGCCAGCTTGAAGATATCGCGCGTCACCGTGATCTGCATGATCCGTCCCCGTTTCATCTTGCCAAAAATACTCAAATCCTCCGGCGCGGGCTCAGCGCGCCAGAGGATCACGGTCCAAGACCTCTCAGATCGCGGCCAGCGCGTCCACCAGCTTGTCCGCGCCATAGCGATAGGGATCGGTCGCCGGCAGCCCCAGACGTGCCTCGACATTGGCCAGATATGCCTGCGCCTCATCCTCACCCATGTGCTGGGTGTTGATCGCATAGCCGATCACCTGACAGGCCGGATTGGCCACCTTTGCCAGTTCCAGAGCCATATCCCGCACCTGCTCGAGGCTGGGCAGCTTGTAGCCGGGCAGGCCGCGCATGTGCTCGCGCGTCGGCTCGTGGCACACGACCAGCGCATCGGGCTGGCCGCCATGGATCAAGGCCATGGTCACCCCCGAATAGGACACGTGAAACAGGCTGCCCTGTCCCTCGATCATGTCCCAGTGATCCGCCTCATTGTCGGGCGTCAGCCATTCGACGGAACCGGCCATGAAATCCGCGATCACCGCATCCAGCGGCACGCCGTCACCCGTGATCAGGATGCCGGTCTGCCCTGTTGCGCGGAAGCTGGATTTCAGCCCGCGCGCCTTCATCTCGCGGTCCATGCAGAGCGCGGTGTACATCTTGCCGACGGAACAGTCGGTGCCCACGGCGAGGCAACGCTTGCCGGTCCGTTTCACGCCATTGGCGATCGGATACTGGACGGAGGGTACGCGCACATCATGCAACTGCCGACCGCAAGCCTTGGCCACCGCCACCAAATCAGGCTCGTCCCGCAGCAGGTTGTGCAGGCCCGAGGCCAGGTCGAACCCTTCCTCCAGCGCCTGCACCAGCACTTTTTTCCAAGCGGCCGAAATCACGCCGCCCCGGTTGGCCACGCCGATCACCAGCGTCTTGGCCCCGGCGGCGCGCGCCTCTTCCAGCGTCATGTCGGGCAGGCGCATGTCGGCGCGGCAGCCCTCCATGCGGAACTGGCCCACGGCGTTTTGCGGACGCCAGTCCTTGATGCCTTGCGCCACTTTCGCAGCCAGCCCATCGGGGGCGTCGCCCAGGAACAGAAGATACGGGGTCTCAATCATCGCGGTGCCCTTTCACATGCATTTGCCCCGAGCGTTACGGATTCTGTGCGGGATTGCATTGCAAATCGGGCGTCAGAATCCGCAGTCGCGCAAGATCTTCCGTCAGATGTCCGATATTTACGCAGTTTCTTCGGTAGCCGCTGCCGAGTCGCGCGCCGGATGCGGCGTTGCGGCAATCATGCCGCAGCTGCAAAAGGCGCTTGCGCCCACTTGCGCAATTTCATACCCAATGACGCCAGAAATACGCAATATCCTTACCCGAGAGGTCCAAGCCCATGAGCTTCCGCATCCAGCCCGCCGCCCCAGCCCGTCCGAACCGCTGCCAGTTGTTCGGGCCCGGCTCGCGCCCTGCGATCTTCGAGAAGATGGCGACCAGCGCCGCGGATGTGATCAACATCGACCTCGAGGATTCGGTTGCCCCCTCGGACAAGGACAGCGCGCGCGCCAATGTGATCAAGGCCATCAACGAGATGGATTGGGGCAATAAATACCTGTCCGTGCGGATCAACGGGCTGGATACGCCCTGGTGGTATCGCGATGTCGTCGACCTGCTGGAGCAGGGCGGCGAGCGGCTGAACCAGATCATGATCCCCAAGGTCGGCTGCGCCGAGGATGTCTATGCCGTCGATGCCCTCGTGACCGCCATCGAGCGCGCCACGGGCCGCAAGACGCCGATCACCTTCGAGGTGATCATCGAATCCGCCGCCGGCATCGCCCATGTCGAAGCAATCGCCGCTTCCAGCCCCCGCTTGCAGGCCATGAGCCTAGGGGCCGCCGATTTCGCCGCCTCGATGGGGATGCAGACCACCGGCATCGGCGGCACGCAGGCCAATTATTACATGCTGCATGAGGGCGCGAAATACTGGTCCGACCCTTGGCACTGGGCACAGACCGCGATTGTCGCAGCCTGCCGCACCCATGGCATCCTGCCGGTAGATGGCCCCTTCGGCGATTTCAGCGATGACGAAGGCTTTCGCGCGCAGGCGCGCCGTTCGGCCACCCTTGGCATGGTCGGCAAATGGGCCATCCACCCCAAGCAGGTGGCGCTTGCCAATGAAATCTTCACCCCCTCGGACGAGGCCGTGGCCGAAGCCCGCGAGATCCTTGAAGCGATGGAACAGGCCAAGGCCCGCGGCGAGGGTGCCACTGTCTACAAGGGCCGTCTTGTAGACATCGCCTCGATCAAGCAGGCCGAGGTGATCGTGCGCCAGTCCGAGATGATCGCGGGCTGACCATCACGCGATGATCGCCCCGTCGCACTGGCGGGGCGGTTGTTATCTGGATATTTGCAGCAAGAAGAAACGGCAGGTCGCGCGACCTAGCCACGCTCGTCCTTGGGGGATCCCATCACGACGAAGGACGTGATCGAATTGACCTGCGGCAGGGTTCCCAGCACATCGGTATGGAACCGCTTGTAGGCCGCCAGATCGGCCGCCTCGATCCGCAGCAGGTATTCGACGTTGCCGGTAATGTTGTGGCACTCGCGCACCTCGGGTGCGCGCGAGATGGCGCGCTCGAACGCTTCCTGTGTTGTTTTCGTATGAGAGTTCAGCCCAACCGTGATATAGGCCGTAAAGCCGACACCCATCGACAGAGGGTCGAGAATAGCCCGGTACCCCCGGATCACGCCACGCCGCTCAAGGTCCTGCACACGGCGCAAACAGGCGGAGGGCGACAGCCCGACCCTGTCGGCCAGATCGGTGTTGCTGATCCTGCCGTTGCGAGAAAGCTCTCGCAATATGTGTGCGTTTATCTTGTCTGTATCAGTCATTTGTTGTTTCTGATCGCACGATTCTCGCAAAATAGCAAATAAATTGCGCGCGACTTCGAATAGTGTTGCGTCATGAGTTTTGATCAGCTTCTCGCACTTTCGGCCTTCGCCCTCGTCTCGTCGATTACGCCGGGACCCAATAACCTCATGCTCATGGCTTCGGGGGCCAATTTCGGGTTTCGCCGGACGGTGCCGCACATGCTGGGAATCGGTATCGGATTCGGGGTGATGATCGTTCTGGTCGGCCTTGGTCTGGTGCGCGTTTTCGATGCCTTTCCGGTGACGCATGTGATTCTCACCGTCATCGGTGTGGCCTATCTGTTGTGGCTGGCCTGGAAGATCGCGCATGCAGTCGCGCCCGATGCGGCGCGGGCAGGGGCCCGGCCCTTCACCTTCCTGCAGGCCGCCCTTTTTCAATGGGTGAACCCCAAGGCATGGCAGATGGCGCTGACGGCAATCACGCTTTATGCGCCGGACCGGTCCATGGTGGCCATCCTTTGGGTGGGGCTGGTTTTTGCGTTGATCAACCTGCCCTCTGTCAGCACATGGACCGTGATGGGCCAGCAGATGGGGCGCATTCTGTCCAGTCCGGCGCGGCTGCGTGCCTTCAACTGGAGCATGGCAACCTTGCTGGTGGCCTCTCTGATCCCGGTGCTTTTTGCCCCGGTTTGACGGGGCCGCCGTTGCCCATCCGTCACGATCCCGTTGCATCCGGCGCCTGACGGGGTCATATACCATGCGTCGACAGCCGGAGTGATCGGATGACCAACTACCTCGATTTCGAACGTCCCCTTGCCGAGATTGAAGGCAAGGCCGAGGAATTGCGCGCCATGGCGCGGCAGAACACGGGCATGGATATCGAGGCGGAAGCAGCCGCTTTGGACAAGAAGGCCGCCGATCTTCTGGTGTCGCTCTACAAGGATCTCACGCCCTGGCGGAAATGCCAGGTCGCGCGCCATCCCGACCGTCCCCATTGCAAGGATTACATCGAGGCGCTGTTCACCGAATACACCCCGCTTGCGGGTGACCGGAACTTTGCTGACGATCACGCGGTGATGGGTGGCTTGGCGCGGTTCAAGGACACGCCCGTCATGGTGATCGGCCATGAAAAGGGCAATGACACCAAAAGCCGGATCGAACGCAATTTCGGCATGGCCCGCCCCGAGGGTTACCGTAAGGCCATCCGCCTGATGGACATGGCGCACCGCTTTGGCCTGCCGGTGATCACCCTTGTCGACACCCCCGGCGCCTATCCCGGCAAGGGTGCGGAGGAGCGTGGACAGTCCGAGGCGATCGCCCGCTCGACCGAGAAATGCCTGCAGATCGGCGTCCCGCTGATCAGCGTGATCATCGGCGAGGGTGGATCCGGCGGGGCCGTCGCCTTTGCCACCGCGAACCGTGTCGCCATGCTGGAACATTCCGTCTATTCGGTGATCAGCCCGGAAGGCTGCGCCTCGATCCTGTGGAAGGATGCCGAAAAGATGCGCGAGGCGGCCGAAGCCCTGCGCCTGACCGCGCAGGATCTGCGCAAGCTGGGTGTGGCCGATCGCGTGATCCCGGAACCTGTTGGTGGCGCGCATCGTGACAAGCAGAAGACGATCAAGGCTGTGGGCGACACGATTGCCGCGATGCTGGCCGAACTGTCCGACCTCAAGGGCAAGAAGCTGATCGAGGATCGGCGGAAGAAATACATCGATATGGGGCGCAAGGGGCTGGCGGCCTGATCAGCCGGACTGCTGGCTGACAGCGTCGGCCTAGCGCCGCGCCCGGAGAGTCGCAAAGGCCACCATGGTCAGGGCCATGACCGACAAAGCCCTATGCGCATGTCCAGCCAATCCGCGACAAGCCCCCGCCAGAAAGAGGCCCCCCAGTGCCTGGAAACACTGCGAGAGAGCCATGAGGCCCCCTTTCAGCCCGCCAGCATCTTGAGGCCCTGTGTCACATCCGAGCGCACCGCCAGCCGCAGCCCCGGTTCATCCCCGGCTTTCAGCGCGGCGATGATCAGCCTGTGAAAATGTGGCGGATCCCTGCGTTTCAGGCGTACGTAAAGCGCGCGCATCGTGGGGCCCATCTGCAACCACACGGTTTCCGCCATCGCCAGCATCGCGGGGGCCTGCGCGCGCAGGTAAAGCGTGCGGTGAAACTCGAGGTTGGTGCGGATATAGGCCACGGCATCCTGACGCATCGCGGCATCGCCGACAGCGGCGTTGATGGTCTGCAGCCGTTCGATCAGGGCCATATGGGCGCGGGGCAGGGCGCGGCTGGCCAGCTCTACCTCGATCAGGGACCTGAGCGCGGCCAGCTCCTCGATCCGTTCGTTGCTGAGCTCGGGGGTCGAGACGCGACCGGACGAGGACAGCGTCAGCGCGCCCTCGGCCACAAGGCGGCGCACGGATTCACGCGCGGGCGTCATCGACACACCGTATTCCTTGCCGATCCCGCGCAACGTGAGCGCCTGACCCGGCGCGATGTCGCCATGCATGATCCGGCTGCGCAGACCGCGATAGACGCGGTCATGGGCATTCGGAAGCGGATCGGTGCGAGTGATGACTGTCTGCATGTCGCCATGTGATCACAAATCGGGAAAGGGTCAACCTCGGATCAGCCGCCGAAATCGTAGCGATGCAGGTCGCCGCCCTTCTCGCGCAGCCAGCGGCGCGGCGCGCGGTAGTCACCGTAAAGCCGGGTGACGACAGACCAGAAGGCATCGGAGTGGTTCATCTCGGCCAGATGCGCGACTTCATGGGCGGCGACATAGGCCAGCACCTCGGGCGGTGCCATGACCAGCCGCCACGAATACATGAGCCCCCCATCCGCCGTGCACGAGCCCCAGCGCGAGCGCGTGTCGCGCAGGCTGAGGCGGTTGTAGCCACGCCCAAGCCGTGCCGCATAATGATCCGAGGCAGCGGCCAGCCGGTCACGCGCCACCTGCTTGAGAAAACCGGCGATCCGCGCGGCGGACCTGTCGGGCGCACCCGGCACCAGCAGATGCGCGCCCTCGACACGGACAAGCCGCCCCGGTCCGGTTGCGATTCGCAGCACGCGCCCCTCAAAGGGCAGGTCCGCGCCGATCTGGACCCGCGCAGGGCCCGGATGGGCGTTCAGGTTCTGGCGCAGCCAGTCCGCCTTTTCATGCGCGAAGGCCAGCGCTTCGCGGTCACTGACCCGCAAGGGGCAGGTCAGTGTCACACGCCCGTCAAGCCGCGAGATCCGCAGGGAAATGCGGCGCGCCTGCGCGGTTTTGCGAAGTGTGATTGCCACCGGGGGGTTGCCCGGCAGGAAATGCTGTCCCATATGCCCTCTCGACCCTGCGCCAAGCGTTCCGTTAAAGCCTTTGACACGCGTGACCCGTTATGGCAGTTGGTGCGGATCGTCGACAAGACACAAGATTTGAAAGGGATATCCATGCCCAAGGAAGAATGGGGTGTGAAACGCGTCTGCCCGACAACCGGCAAGCGTTTCTACGACCTGAACAAGACCCCGATCGTCAGCCCTTACACGGGTGAAGTGGTGGAATTCGAAGTCGGCAAGAGCCGAATGATCGCCGCTGATGCCGAGGATGCTGCGACCAAGAAGATGAAAGCCGTCGATCTGGATGCCGATGAGGATGTTCTGGACGATGAAGAGGTCGATGTGGATCTGGATGATGATCTGCTGGATGACGACGAGGATGACAACGTATCGCTTGACGATATCGCCGATGTCGCCTCGGACGATGACGAGATCTGACCTCTTCGAATGACTGGCCGCGGGCGGAATTTTCCGCTTGATCCCGCCCGCGCCATTGCCTAAAGAACCGCGACAACCCCGCAGGGGTTACACGATCTCAGTCCGATACGGGCTGACATGATGGGGCCTTAGCTCAGCTGGGAGAGCGCTTGCATGGCATGCAAGAGGTCAGGGGTTCGATCCCCCTAGGCTCCACCATCCTTCCACATCACAGAACCATTCATCCGCCGCGCCGTGTTGCTGCATGTCGCAGTTTTGCACAGGTTTCGCGCGGATTTCATTCCCTCTGATATCTTCATGTCCCGCCGTCACGGTGCGTGGTATCTTTCGATTGCACGAACGGCGATGCGCCCGCAATGGCGCGGACTCTGGCGCGGACAAACCGGACAGTTCACCGGCGCAGTGCATCAATAACCGGCTCGATGGCCGTAGTAGTAGCTCATAAAGAGGGACAGCATGATTAACGAATTCAAGGATTTCATCGCGCGGGGCAATGTCATGGACATGGCCGTCGGCATCATCATCGGCGCGGCCTTCACCGCGATCGTCAGTTCGATGGTGGCCGACCTGATCAACCCGATCATCAGTCTTGTGATAGGGGGTATCGACTTTTCGGGCATGTATGTGTTGTTGGGCAGCGGCGAATACAGCTCGATCACCGCGGCAGAGGAGGCTGGCGCGGCCGTCTTCGCCTATGGGCGCTTCATCATGGCCGTGGTCAATTTCCTGATTATCGCCTTCGTGGTCTTCATGCTGGTCAAGGCGGTCAACCGTGCGCGGGACGCAGCGATCAAGAAGCCCGAACCAGCACCTGCAGCACCTGCCGGCCCCAGCGAACTGGACATCCTGATCGAAATCCGGGATTCGCTGAAGAAGTGACCCGCTGGCTTCACAGCCAGTCAAGACCACGTGAGATACAGGACCCGCACGCGATGTGCGGGTCTTTTCGCTTGTTACGGCCAGGCGCACCATGTTGCCTATTGCGGACAAAAGGTTACTTGTTGTCAGTAATTTGTAGAAAATCATGTCCTGATCGGGGCCACGGCCGTTCGACGGCTCGTCGCCCCAGCTGATTCCGATCATCCGAGGAAACCCGATGTCCTTGATCAAACAAACCTTTCTGTCGCTTGTCGCGGTCGCAGCCGCGCTGGCCTTGTGGATCGCTTTCGTGCCCTCGGCCCAGCCGATGCTGGAGAAGATGGGTGTGCTGGGTCTTCTGGGGATCGAGCCTGCGGCCAACGGCCAGCAGGTCGCGGCAGGTGGGGGCTTCGGGCCGCGCGGTCCTGCCAAGGTGGTTCTGGACAGCGTCACCCGCGAAGTGCTCAGCCAGCGGGTCAGCGCCATCGGCGACGGGCGCGCGCTGCGTTCGGTCAATGTGCGCGCCGAAAGGACCGGAAGTGTCCGCGCGGTCGAGGTGGAATCCGGCCAATATGTCGAAGAGGGCGCGATCATGGTCCGCCTTGAAGACCGCGCTGAGGTCATCGCGCTGGAGCGCGCACGCCTGATGCAGGCCGATGCCGAGGATGAATTGCGGCGACTGACCACCCTGGGCGATTCCGGCGCCGTCACGGCGGTGCGCATTCGCGAGGCCGAGCTTGCCTTGCAGACCGCAATCCTCGCGATCCGTCAGGCCGAGGTCGATCTGGATCAGACCGTTGTCACGGCGCCGATCTCGGGCTGGCTTGGTCTGGTCGATGTCGAGCATGGCGACAGGCTGACGGCGCAGGATGTGATCGGGGTACTGACGAATCGTTCGCAGATCACCATCGACTTCCGCGTACCGGAACGCGCAATCGGCGCGCTTGCAGTCGGGATGGAGGTGCAGGTGCGGTCCATGTCCGGGGTTCCGATCCCGGTGTCTGGCCGGTTGGCCGCAATCGATAACGTTGTCGACCGGTCCAGCCGGACCCTGCGGGTGCAGGCCTCTCTCGACAACGAGTCAGATCGCCTGCGCGAGGGCATGGCCTTCGAGGTCACCGTTGACGTGCCCGGCCAGACCTACCCCTCGGTCGATGCGCTGGCTGTGCAATGGTCAAGCGAGGGGTCGTTCGTCTGGCAGGTGCAGGACGGCAAGGCGCAGCGCGTGCCCGTGGTGATCCGCCAGCGCAACCCCGACCGTGTTCTGGTCGAAGGTGATCTGTCCGAAGGCGATATGGTGGTGATCGAGGGGGTGCAAACCCTGCGCCCCGGTGCCGAAGTGGCCCCCGCGAACGAGGCTGCGGCGGCGCGCGACGGCAAAGCCACCGCTGCAACACTGTAAGGCGGGCCAGATGAAGAACCCCACCAATCCCGCGCCCAGCACAGCCGGAACCGCGCTTTTCGTCCGCCGCCCGATCCTGGCCTTCGTGGTAAACGCCTTGATCATCATCGCGGGCCTTGCCGCCCTCTTCGGTGTCGAGGTGCGTGAACTGCCGGATGTCGATCGTCCCGTCGTCACGATCACCACGCGTTTTTCGGGCGCCTCGCCCGAAACCGTCGATCAGGAACTCACCGGCCGCATCGAAGGGGCCGTGGGCCGGGTCTCCGGCGTGCGCACCATCTCGTCTGAATCGCGGTATGGCCGCAGCCGCGTGACGCTGGAATTCAACGATGATGTGGATCTGGATGTCGCGGCGACAGATACGCGCGATGCGGTGGCGCGCATCGCCAATGATCTGCCCGACGACGCCGACCAGCCCGAGATCATCAAGGCCGACGCCAATGCCGATCCGGTGATGCGGATCGCGGTCACCTCTGACACGCGCTCGCCGCAGGATCTGACGCAACTGGTCCGCGACCGGGTCGAGGACCGGCTGATCTCGATCCCCGGCGTGGCGGACCTGCAGATCTATGGCGACCGCGATGCGATCTTCCGTGTCGATATCGACCAGCTGGAACTGGCCAGCCGCGGCCTGACGCTGGCCGACATGGCCCGCGCCCTCAACGATGTGGCCTTCGATGTGCCCGCCGGTGATCTGGAAGGCAGCCGCCAGTCGATCAACGTGCGCACGACCGCGACCGTGATCACGCCCGAGGCTTTCGAAGCCCTCGAACTGGGGCCGAATGTCACCATCGGCGACGTGGCGCGCGTCACGCTTGGCCCTGCGCCGAACGAGACGGTCCTGCGCGCCAATGGCGAAACCGGCATGGGCATGGGCATCATCCGGGCCGCCACCAGCAACACGCTGGATATCTCCAGCGGGGTTCATCAGGCCATCGACGAATTGCAGCAGGTTCTGCCCGATGACGTGAAGATCTTCGTCACCTCCGATGACGCGGTCTTCATCAACGGCTCGATCCGTGAAGTGGTCACCACTCTGGGTCTGGCGATCCTGATCGTGGTCGGGGTCATCTTCATCTTCCTGCGTGACTGGCGCGCCACCCTGATCCCGACCCTGACGCTTCCGGTGGCGCTGATCGGTACGCTCGCCGCGATCTACATGGTCGGCTTCTCGGTCAACATCCTGACGCTGCTGGCGCTTGTCCTCGCCACGGGCATGGTCGTGGACGATGCGATCGTGGTGCTGGAGAACATCGTGCGTCGCCGGTCCGAGGGCATGGGTCCCCGTGCCGCCGCGGTGCTGGGCACACAGCAGGTGTTCTTTGCCGTCGTCACCACGACCGCGACCCTGGCTGCCGTGTTCATTCCGCTCTCGTTCCTGCCGGGGCAGGCGGGCGGATTGTTCCGCGAATTCGGCTTCACGCTGGCGATGGCTGTCATGCTGTCCTCGGTCGTGGCGCTGACACTGGCCCCCGTTCTGGCCAGCCGCCTTCTGGCCCGCGCCGAAAGCGGCCAGCCCGAAAAAGGCCCGATGGTCTGGCTGGGCGACAGGCTGGCCGGCCTCTATGCCACTACGCTGCGCGCCGCACTGGCGGCACCCATGGTCGTGGTGATCGTGGCGGGCCTTTTCGCGCTGACGGCCGTTCTGGTGTCGGGCGGCATCCGGCAGGAACTGACCCCGCGCGAGGATCGCGCCATCATCCTGATGTCGGTGACCGCGCCCACGGGCGTGTCCCTGAATTACACCAGCGCCAAACTGCAAGAGATCGAAACCGCGATGACCCCGCTGCGCGACAGCGGCGAGATGACGAATGTTTTCTCGATCACCGGCTTCGGCGCGTCGAACCGTGGTTTCGTGGTCATGACCCTTGCCAAATGGGAAGAACGCGCCCGCAGCCAGCAAGAGATCGTGGGCGACGTGAACCGCTACCTCGGCAGTGTCGTGGGCGTGCGGGCTTTCGTGATCCAGCCCAACTCCCTGCGGATCCGTGGCGCGGGCCGGGGCCTCAGCTTCGCGATCACCGGCAGCAATTATGAACAGCTGTCCGATGTTGCGGATCAACTGGTGCAAGCGATGCAGCAGAACCCGGCGATGGGTCAGGTGCGTCTGGAATATGAAACGACACTGCCGCAACTTTTTGTCGAGATCGACCGCGCCCGCGCATCCGACCTTGGCATCGACATCACCGGCCTTGGCAATGCGCTGCGGGCGGTTCTGGACGGGCGCAGCGTGGGGTCGGTCTTCATCGACGACACCTCCTACGATGTGCAGATGCTCTCCAGCAGCGATCCCGTGAACGATCCAACGGATCTGGAAAACATCTTCGTGCAGGCATCCGATGGGCAGATGATCCCCATGTCCAGCTTCGTGAGTCTGGAAGAACGCGCCATCGCCCCCGAACTCAAACGCGAGGGCAAGGCCCGCTCGGTCGAGATCACGGCCGGCCTGACCCCGGAAATGTCGCTGGGTGACGCCATGCAAGAGGTGCGCACCCTCGCCGAAGGGATCATCGCGCCCGAAAACACGATTGTCCCTCTGGCCGAGGCAGCCGCGCTGGATCAGACATCGTCAGGCCTGATCGTGACCTTTGCCTTTGCCATCCTTGTGGTATTGCTGGTTCTGGCGGCGCAATTCGAAAGCTTCATCTCGGCCATTGTCGTCATGGCGACCGTGCCGCTTGGGTTGGCCTGCGCGATCTTTGCGCTTCTCTTCAGTGGCCTCAGCCTGAATGTCTACAGCCAGATCGGGTTGGTGATGCTGATAGGGATCATGGCCAAGAACGGGATCCTGATCGTCGAATTCGCGAACCAGCTGCGTGATCGTGGCGCGGATGTGAAACAGGCGATCTTTGACGCCTCGACCATTCGTCTGCGTCCGGTGATGATGACCATGACCTCGACCGTGCTGGGGGGCGTGCCGCTGATCCTGTCCTCGGGCGCCGGGGCCGAGGCGCGCGAGGCGTTGGGCTGGGTCATCGTGGGCGGTCTGGGCCTTGCCACGCTGTCGACGCTGTATCTGACCCCCGTCGCCTATCTTCTGCTGGCACGCTTCACCGCCCCCCAAGTCGAAGAAGAACGGCGCCTTGTCCGCGAACTGGAAGAGGCGCAGCGGGTATGATCAGATCCGCTGCCCGCTCCGGTGATATGAAATCTTGACATAACCGGTTTTTTAGTTTTATTTGACGGCATGACAACCGCAAGCCCCATATCCCGCGCCCTTGCCGCCCTCGGGCATGACGTCCGTCTCTCGATCTATCGCCTTCTGGTCAAGGCGGGGCAGGGGGGCTTGAGCATCGGGGATGTGATCGAACATCTGGATATCGCGCCGTCGACGCTGGCGCATCATCTGTCCACGCTGGTTGATGCCGGTCTGGTCACGCAGGAAAAGCAGGGCCGTACGGTGATCAACCGGGTTGATTACGATGTGATGCACCGCACGGTGGATTTCCTGACTGCCGAATGCTGCAGCGGCGTGACCCTGTCCAAGGCGTGCAAGGTGGCCTGATCTTGATTTGCCAAAAGAAACTAATAAATTAGGGAAATAGATATGACAGATGCCACTGTAGACCCGCGCAACCCTGCCGTTCTGGCGAAATTGATCTGGACAAGACACCGGGTCTGGCTGGCCTCGGCCGTGATCCTTGCGGTGCTGGCCGTGACGGATGGGGCACAGGCGCAAGCCTCGGCCCAATTCGCGGGGGCGGCGCTGATGCGAACCGCGCCCTTCCTGCTGCTTTCGATCGGCATCGCCGCATGGGCCGGGGCGACGGGGGCGGATAACCTGATCGCGCGTGCCTTTACTGGCGCGCCTGCCCTGATGATCGTGATGGCGGCGCTGGCGGGCGCGCTGTCGCCCTTCTGTTCCTGCGGGGTCATCCCCCTGATCGCGGCACTTCTGGCGATGGGCGTGCCTTTGTCGGCGGTCATGGCCTTCTGGCTGGCCTCACCGGTCATGGACCCGTCGATGTTCGCCCTGACCACCGGTGTTCTGGGGCTGGAGTTCGCCATCGCCAAGACGCTGGCCGCCATCGGCCTTGGCCTGATGGGCGGCACCGTGGTGCATTGGGTGACGCGGGCGGGCGGTCTGGCCATGCCCCTGCGGGACGGGATCGGCAATGGCGGCTGTGGAGGTGCCAGAGTGCGCGCGCCAAAGCCGGTGGTCTGGCGATTCTGGCATGATCCGGCGCGGCGCATGAAGTTCGGGCGCGAGGCGCTGAACACGACCCTGTTCCTGACCAAATGGCTGTTTCTGGCCTTTGTTCTGGAAAGCCTGATGCTGGCCTTCATCCCCGCCGAGACCGTCACCTCGTTTCTGGGAGGCACCGGGATAGCCCCGATCGCGATCGGCACTCTGGTCGGCGTTCCTGCCTATCTCAACGGCTACGCGGCCCTTCCGCTGGTCGGCGGTCTGGTCGCCCAGGGCATGGCCCCCGGCGCAGGGTTGGCCTTCCTCGTGGCGGGCGGGGTGACATCGCTGCCTGCGGCCATTGCCGTCTGGGCGCTGGTGCGACCGGGCGTGTTCGCGGTCTATATCGCGCTCTCGTTGTCCGGCGCTTTCCTGTCCGGACTTCTGTTCCACCTCTGGACACTGGCCTGAGGCGCAGGCGCGCGGCTGGACGATCCCGTCGCGCGCCTGTCGTTCAGTCACGCCACAAGTGCTTTCGGATCGACTGTCGCGATCCCAAGCGCCTCGCCTACGGCGGCATAGGTCAGCTGACCGGCATGCACGTTCAACCCGGCCAGCAGATGCGGATCCTCGGCGCAGGCGCGTTTCCATCCCTTGTCGGCCAATGCCAGCATGAAGGGCATCGTCGCGTTCCCCAGCGCCAGGGTCGAGGTGCGCGCAACCGCGCCCGGCATGTTGGCCACGCAGTAATGCATGATCCCGTCGACCTCATAGATCGGGTCCTGATGGGTGGTGGCGCGCGACGTCTCGAAACAGCCGCCCTGGTCGATGGCCACATCCACCAGCACCGCGCCGGGCTTCATCATGCCCAGTTGCGCGCGGCTGATCAGCTTGGGCGCCGCTGCACCGGGGATCAGCACCGCACCCACCACCATATCGGCCTGCGGCAACAGTTCCGCTAGCAACCCGGCCGAGGAATAGCCCGTCTTGAACTGGCCCCCGAACACATCGTCGAGATAGCGCAGGCGCGGCAGCGACCGGTCCAGCACGGTGACATCCGCGCCCATGCCTGCCGCGACCTTGGCTGCATGGGTGCCCACGACACCGCCGCCGATCACCAGCACGCGGGCAGGCCCCACGCCGGGCACACCGCCCATCAGAACGCCGCGCCCGCCATTGGCCTTCTGCAGCGTCCATGCGCCGACCTGCGGGGCCAGCCGCCCCGCCACCTCGGACATCGGCGCCAGCAGGGGCAAGCCACCGGAACGATCGGTCACGGTCTCATAGGCAATCGCGGTGCAGCCCGAGGCCAGCAGATCATGCGTCTGATCCGGGTCCGGCGCCAGATGCAGGTAGGTGAACAGAAGCTGTCCCTTGCGCAGCATCTTGCGTTCGCCCGCCTGCGGTTCCTTCACCTTCACGATCATGTCGGCCTGCGCGAACACATCCGACGCCGTACCGATGATCACGGCCCCCGCCGCGACATAATCGGCATCGGCAAAGCCTGCGCCGACGCCCGCGCCGGTCTCGATCAACACCTCATGGCCATGGGCCACGGCCTCCATCGCGGCATTGGGCGTCATGCCGACGCGGAACTCCTGCGGCTTGATCTCTTTCGGACATCCGATTTTCATTGGTCTCTCTCCCTTGGTTCTTGATTGCCACCATCATGACGCAGAGCTTGCGCAAATCGTTTGAATTCGGGGTCGCATTTTCAGGGCCTTTGCGGATATCCTTCGGTTTCATTGGCAATTCATCGAAGGAATCTTCGTTTCATGGCGCTTGACCCGACAGATCGCCGTATTCTTTCCGTTCTTCAGCGCAAGGGCCGCATCTCGAATGCCGACCTGTCGGAAGAGGTGAACCTGTCCGCTTCGGCTTGTCATCGCCGGGTCCAGCGGCTGGAGGAAGACGGATACATCAGCAATTACGTGGCCCTGCTGGACCGGCGCAAGATGGGCCTGCCCACGCTTGTCTTCGTCGAGATCACCCTGTCCGGTCAGGCGGACGATCTGCTGGATGCCTTCGAAAAGGCGGTCTCGCGCATCCCTGACGTGCTGGAATGCCACCTGATGGCGGGTACGGCGGATTACATCCTCAAGATCGTGGCCGAGGATACCGAGGATTTCGCCCGTATCCATCGCCAGCACCTCTCGCGCTTGCCGGGTGTCGCCCAGATGCAGAGCAGCTTTGCCCTGCGGACCGTGTTCAAGACCACCGCCATTCCGGTCTGACAAGGCACGTAATCGCGGCAGCCGTTGCCTTTGCCCCGGCCTTCGCCCAGATTGCCCCGCAACGGAGGACTTGCATGACCTGGGATTACATCATCGTCGGCGCGGGCAGCGCGGGTTGCGTTCTGGCCAAGCGGCTGACCGACGCAGGCCACCGGGTGCTGCTGCTTGAAGCAGGGGGAACTGATGCCTACCACTGGGTGCATATCCCGATGGGATACCTCTATTGCATCGGGAACCCGCGCACTGACTGGATGTATCGCACCGCCGAAGAACCGGGGCTGAACGGTCGTTCCCTGATCTATCCGCGCGGCAAGGTGCTGGGCGGCTGCTCCTCGATCAACGGGATGCTCTATCTGCGGGGTCAGGCGGCCGATTACGACGGCTGGCGGCAGATGGGCCTGACCGGCTGGGGCTGGGACGATGTGCTGCCCTATTTCAAGCGATCCGAGGATTTCGTCGAAGGCGCCAGCGACATGCACGGCGCGGGCGGTGAATGGCGGGTCGAAAACCAGCGCCTGCATTGGGATGTGCTGGATGACTGGAAAGCCGCCGCCGTTGCGGCTGGCCTGCCCGAGACACGTGATTTCAACACCGGCGACAACGAAGGCGTTGGATATTTCCGCGTGAACCAGCGCAGCGGCTGGCGGATGAATACCGCGCGCGCCTTCTTGCGCACACGCACGGGGCAGGGGTTGCAGGTGGAAACCCATGCGCAGACCCGCCGCGTGCTGATCGAAGGGGGCCGCGCCGTCGGTGTCGAATACCTGCAGGGCGGGCAGGTCAGGACAGCAAAGGCGCGGGCCGAGGTGATCCTGTCCGCGGGCGCCATCGGATCGGTGCAGATCCTGCAACTGTCGGGGCTGGGTCCCGCCGGGGTGCTGGCCCGCCATGGGATCGAGGTGATCCGCGACATTCCCGGCATCGGCGCGAACCTGCAGGACCATCTGCAATTGCGCTGCGCCTGGAAACTGACGGGGGCCACGACGCTGAACACCATGGCCAGTTCGCTTCTGGGCAAGGCCCGGATCGGGCTGGAATACGTGCTGCGCCGCACCGGCCCGATGTCCATGGCCCCTAGCCAGCTGGGCGCCTTTTCCCGCTCGCGCGCGGATCTGGAGACGCCGGATCTGGAATATCACGTCCAGCCCCTGACGCTGGAGGCCTTCGGCCAGCCCCTGCACGACTTTCCGGCGATGACGGCAAGCGTCTGCAACCTGCGACCCGAAAGCCGTGGCACGGTCGAGATCACCAGTAACGATCCCCGCGATGCCCCCCGCATCGCCCCCAATTACCTCAGCACCGAAGGTGACCGCCGCGTCGCCGTCGATGCGATCCGGCAAGCGCGGCACATCATGGCGCAGGCACCGATGGCGAAATATGCGCCCGCCGAGATGAAACCGGGGCTGACCGCGCAGACAGAGGCCGAGTTGATGACGGCCGCAGGCGATATCGGCACGACGATCTTTCACCCTGTCGGCACGGTCCGCATGGGCACCGATGACGCCGCCCCGCTGGACGGCGCGCTGCGCCTGCGCGGAATCGGTGGCCTGCGTGTGGTCGACGCCAGCGTGATGCCGCGCATCACCTCGGGCAATACCAATTCACCCACCATCATGATCGCGGAAAAGGCCGCCGACATGATCCTGTCAGAGGTACGGTAATCATGGCGAATGTAGCGATCCCCTATGCCTCGGGCCGAGGCCATACCAGACGCCTGGCCGAGGTGATTGCCGCCGCTCTGGGCGAGGGGGGATGTGACGCCCGCCTGATCGACGTCGAGAAGATGGGCAAAGTCGACTGGCAGGCCCTTGATGAGGCCGATGGCATCGTGATGGGCGCGCCCACCTACATGGGCAGTGCCGCAGCCGGTTTCAAAGCCTTCATGGATGAAACCGGCGGGATCTGGGCCAATCAGGGCTGGGCCGACAAGATCGCGGCAGGCTTCACCGTGGCGACCTTTCACGGTGGCGACAAGCTGAACACCCTGATCCAGCTGAGCATCTTTGCCGCACAGCATGGGATGATCTGGGTCGGACAGGACCAGATCGGCGCGCCCGCCAACAAGGCCAATCCCGGCATTAACGAAAGCGGCGTCTGGCTGGGCCTTGGGGCCACCTCGTCACGCGACAAGACGCTGATTGTGGGGCCCGGTGATCTGGAAACCGCCCGCCGTTTCGGCCTGCGGATCGCGCGGGTGCTGCGCCGCTGGCAGGTCTGACCCTTTGCACATCAGCGCCTGATCCGGGCGTGCCGGTGATGGTTCAAAGCTTGAAATTCGGTAAATGCGGAACTGGAACCGCTTGATATTCAAGGCTTGGATGAATGTCCCATCATGGGACATTGCCCGCTAAAAAAACAAACCCCCGGGCGCGGGGCACGGGGGTCGTTTTCAATAGCGTTCAAGCTGTTGACGAAGGATACCTTAAAGGCCGCCTTCACGCTGGGCTTTCTTGCGCGCCAGTTTACGGGCACGACGAACGGCTTCAGCTTTCTCGCGCGCTTTTTTGACGGACGGCTTCTCGAAATGTTGCTTGAGCTTCATTTCGCGGAATACGCCTTCACGCTGCAGCTTTTTCTTCAGAGCCCGGAGGGCCTGATCGACATTGTTGTCACGAACACTAACCTGCATGTGGTTTTCACCACCTTTCTAAGTTTGAGTTGCAAGAATTTGCAGGAGGTGGCCGTATAGCAAAGCGCGCCCTACTTGTCTAGGGTAAGCCCGATGTACCTTATCGGGCGTTGTGCACAGGAAGGAACCCCTGATGACAGAGACAGATGTGAAAGACCGCCTGCTGGATGCGGCCCTGATGCATGTGCCCTTCGATGGCTGGTCCGAGGCCAGTTTCGCCGCCGCCATCGCCGATACCGGGATCGACCGCGCGGCAGCCCGCGCCGCTTGCCCCCGTGGCGCAGTGGATCTTGCGCTGGCCTATCACGCGCGCGGCGATGCACTGATGCTTGAGCGACTGAAGCAGGCTGATCTGTCGACCATGCGGTTTCGCGATCGCGTTGCCCTCGCCGTGCGTTACCGGCTGGAAGCGGCCGATGACAAGGAAGCCGTGCGCCGCGGCACGACGCTGTTTTCCCTGCCTGTCTATGCGGCAGATGGGGCGCGTGCGATCTGGAATACCTGCGATCTGATCTGGACCACGCTTGGCGACACGTCGGACGATATCAACTGGTACACCAAGCGCGCCACGCTTTCGGGCGTGTACGGCGCAACGGTCCTTTTCTGGCTGGGCGATGATTCGCTTGGCCATCAGGCGACCTGGGATTTTCTGGACCGTCGGATCGACGATGTGATGCGCTTAGAAAAGTTCAAGGCAACCGTCCGCGACAACAAGGCCTTGAGCTCTCTTCTGGCGGCCCCTATCGCGGTTCTTGGAAAAATACGCGCGCCCAGAAAGGGCGCGCCCGAAGGCGGCTGGCCCGGACGCTGGAATAGCGGCGCCAAGTAATGAAGGAAAAGACATGACCCAGACAATGCGTGCCATCGAGATCTCAGAACCAGGTGGACCGGACGTGCTGAAGCCTTGCACAAGACCGATCCCCGAGGCCGCAGCCGGTCAGGTCGTTCTCAAGCTGGCCTATGCCGGTGTGAACCGCCCCGACGCCTTGCAGCGTGCAGGCCTTTACGCCCCCCCGCCCACTGCCAGCGATCTGCCCGGTCTGGAAGGGGCGGGCGAGGTCGTGGCGCTGGGCGAAGGCGTCAGCGGTATCGCGCTGGGCGATCAGGTCTGCGCGCTGCTGCCCGGCGGCGGATATGCCGAATACGTGGCGACACCCGCCGCCCATTGCCTGCCCGTGCCCAAGGGCATGGACCTGAAGCAGGCGGCCTGCCTGCCCGAGACCTTCTTTACGGTCTGGTCGAACGTCTTTCAGCGTGGCGGCCTGCGCGCGGGCGAGCGGTTCCTGATCCACGGCGGCTCCAGCGGGATCGGGACGACGGCGATCCAGCTGGCCTGCGCCTTCGGTGCGCGGGTCTTCGTGACGGTCGGTTCGGACAAAAAGGCCAAAGCCTGTCTGGACCTTGGCGCAGAGCGCGCCATCTTCTACCGCGACGAGGATTTCGTCGAGGTGATGCGGGCCGAAGGCGGCGCCGATCTGATCCTTGACATGGTGGGCGGGCTTTATATTCCGCGCAACTTCCGCGCCCTTGCCGATGACGGCCGTCTGGTGCAGATCGCGTTCCTGCAAGGGGCCAAGGTCGAGGTGAATTTCAGCGATCTGATGCGCCGCCGCCTGACCATGACAGGCAGCACGCTGCGCCCGCAGAGCGATCTTGCCAAGGCGCGCATCGCCGATGCGCTGAGGGCAGAGGTCTGGCCGCTGCTGGATGCCGGGCGCGTGGCCCCGGTGATGGATAGCGAATTCCCGCTGGATCAGGCTGCGGCGGCCCATGCCCGCATGGAGGCAAGCGGGCATATCGGAAAGATCGTTCTGAAAGTGGCGTGATAGCAAAGTAAAAAGACAGATTTGCCGCAAATTCAGCGCGCAAAGACGAGGGAAGAGGAAACCCAATGACGACCGTTGCAAGAACCGTTGTAATCGAAGAATTCGGCGGACCCGAAAACATGAAGCTGGTGGATCGCGCGCTTGGCGAGCCGGGACCCGGACAGGTGCGCATTCGGCACCATGCCTGCGGATTGAACTTCATCGATGTGTATCAGCGTACGGGTCTCTACCCCTTGCCGCTGCCCCATGCCCTTGGCATGGAAGGCGCGGGCGTGATCGAGGCCGTGGGCGAGGGGGTGACGCATCTCAAGGTGGGCGATCGCGCGGCCTATACCTCGCAGCCGCCCGGCTCCTATTGCGAGGCGCGCGTGATGCCGGCCGCGCAGGTCTGCCCCCTGCCCGAAGGCATTTCCTTCGAACAGGGAGCGGCCATGATGCTGAAGGGGCTGACGGTCGAGTATCTGTTTCATCGGACCGTCCCGCTCAAGCGCGGGGACACCGTGCTGTTTCACGCGGCCGCGGGCGGGGTTGGCCTGATCGCCTGCCAATGGGCCCGGTCCGAGGGGATCACCCTGATCGGCACCGCTGGCACGGATGAGAAATGCCAATTGGCGCTTGATCATGGCGCCGCGCATTGCCTGAATTACCGCGAGGGCGATTTCGCCGCGAAGGTGCGTGAATTGACAGGCGGTAAAGGCGTTGATGTTGTCATGGACGCCGTCGGAAAGGACACATTCGAGGGTTCTCTGAACAGTTTGCGCCCGCTGGGCATGATGATTTCCTTCGGAAATGCCTCTGGCAAAGTGCCACCTTTCGATCTGGGCATTCTGGGCGCCAAGGGATCGCTGCAACTGACGCGACCCACCGTATACACCCATATCGGTGATCATGCGGCTTGCCAGAAAATGGCCGGACATCTTTTCGAAAAAGTGCTTTCCGGTGATGTGACCATTCGGATCGATCAACGCTTCCCGCTTGATCAGGTGGCAGAGGCGCATCGCGCGCTTGAGGGGCGGCAAACGACGGGCAGCACGATTCTGACGCTGTAAGCCCAGCCTGTTCAGTCATGACAAAAGGGGGGCGTTGCCCCCCTTTTTTCATCAAAACAACGGCTTGACCTGTTTGCGTCGCTGATACTTGGGCAGATCGTCTGAAGCGTCTAAATTGAATGGGTTTGCGATATTGCACGTATTGCGATTATTTCTTCCAATATTTGAGCTTGAAGATGTCCAGCAAAATAATAGTGAAGATCTATTTCCGTAATTCGGCCAAATTCATTTTGCCTTTCAAAAATCTCGCTGTATGTAAAAAGACCTGACCGATTGATTTTTCTATGGTGCCAGGTAGTAGATTCTGTAAATGCTAGTACTGCCTCGACCGACAACAATGGATGTGACCGTAATGGAACAGATCGACCTGGAAGGTATGTCGCTGACAGAACTGAAAGTCCTGCAAAAGAAAGTAGCGAAGGCTATCGAGGGATTTGAGGAGCGCCAGAAACATCAGGCGCTTGCAGCGCTCGAGGCAAAAGCCCGCGAAATGGGTTTTTCGCTGTCGGAATTGACTGGTGCATCGCAGGTCAAGACCCGTCGCAAGCCGGCGGCGCCCAAGTATCGCCATCCCGATGACGCCAGCATTACCTGGACCGGCAAAGGTCGTCAGCCCGCCTGGTTCAAGACGGCGGTGACATCGGGCGTGTCGCCGGACGATCTGCTGGTCTGATCTTTCTCAGCGCAGCGGGTCGAACAAGGCATCCTTGAGCGTGCAGTCGCGCACAACGTCGCGACCGCACGGCACGGGTGTCAGGTCTTTCGAAAGACAGATCCGGGCCTCCTGGATCCGGCCATCGCGACAAGTGACCGTCAGCATGTCCGGCTCCAGCTGGCCATTTTCCTTGAGGAAGGCCTCTTCGATCAGCCTTGCGGGCAAACGCACGGGCTTGTCGAGGTTGCGGAACACGGCCGGACGCGTGACGCTGGCATAGGCGCGCCGCGACAGGTCGAAATAGGCCGTGGCGGACAGGCCGCTGCAGACCCCATGCTTGCGCCACTGATGCCAGGCAAGGCCCGGCGTCCCCATGATGTCGGCCATCGCAGCCGTCATGGCCGGGCTGGGCTGCGGCTCGGTCGTGCGGCAATAGCTGGGCCATCCTCGATGATATTGCGGCCACAAGCCATGCAGCACCCAGCCATGGCCGCTGTCGTCACGGCATTGCGGGGACCTGCGCGCGTCGCCCTCCAGCGCGCACCAGTTCGGTGACCAGCTGAGCGACATCACGTAATAGTCGAAGTCGCCCGGCCGCTCGCCATCGGCAAATCCGGGCGAGGGGGGCGTCATGCATAGCGCCACGGCAAGCGACAGGGCCAATCGGTAAAGGGTGGGCATCGTGGGCTCCGTTCACTGGCAAGGGCGGTCAGGTGCATTCGGGCTTTTCTTGGCAAGCCTTCTCCACTATATACCGGCCAAGTTCCCCGACAACGGTAACCCGCCCCGCAAAGGGCAGCCTTTTCAGGCGGCGGGAAAGATTTGCCGACAAGGGGCGCATTCGGGTCAAGGAGATGATGACATGACCAAACCGATCATGGCCAGGGCCACAGCCGTCTGGCTGGTGGACAACACCACGCTGAGCTTCAAGCAGATCGCCGATTTTACGGGCATGCACGAACTTGAAGTGCAGGGTATTGCGGATGGCGACGTGGCGGCAGGCGTGAAGGGGTTCGATCCCATCGCGAACAACCAGCTGACGCAGGAAGAGATCGACAAGGGCCAGACCAATCCGCTGCACAAGCTGAAGCTCAAGTTCAACCCGGCCGCCGTGGGCGAGGAAACGCGGCGCGGTCCGCGCTACACCCCGCTGAGCAAGCGTCAGGATCGTCCGGCAGCAATCTACTGGCTGGTCAAGTTCCACCCCGAGCTGAGCGATGGCCAGATCGGCAAGCTGGTGGGCACCACCAAGCCGACGATTCAGGCGATTCGCGAGCGTACCCACTGGAACATCGCCAATATCTCGCCGATTGACCCGGTCGCCCTTGGCCTGTGCAAGCAGTCCGAACTGGATGCGGCCGTGCAGAAGGCAGCCGCCAAGCGCGCCGCCGACGGTGTGGTCATGTCGGATGACGAGCGTCGCAAGCTGGTCAGCACCGAACAGTCGCTGAGCATGGATGACGGCCCGCGGATGCCGACGGCCATCGAAGGCCTTGAGACATTCACCCTGCGTCAGGATGACGAGGACGAGAAGCCGGAAACCAAGTACGACGCCGACAGCTTCTTCAACCTGCCGGATAATGATGACGAGGATGACGAGGACGAGGACAGCCGCCGCTGAGCCACCGTTTTCGGCAAGATCGAAAAGCCCGGGCGCATCGCCCGGGCTTTTTCATGTCCGCCGCCGGATCAGGCTTGGCAGGCGCACTGCGTTTCGGGCACTCTCCGGCGTGACATCCGCAAGGAGGGATCCGATGGTCATAGCCGTCATAGGCGCCGGAATGATCGGCGCGGCCGCTGCCCGCCATCTGGCCCAGGCCGGGCATGCCGTGGTGCTGATCGGGCCGCCTGAACCGCAGGACAAGGCCTCACACCCCGGCGTTTTCGCCAGCCACTATGACGAGGGTCGGATTACCCGCGCCCTTGATCCCTGGCCATTCTGGAGCCGCGCCAGCCAGGCCAGCATCGCCCGCTATCACCAGATCGAAGCCGACAGCGGATTGCGGTTCTTTCACCAGACGGGAACGGTCATGGCCGGGGTCGAGGACAGCCCCTATATCGCCCGCCTTCGCGCAGTCCAGCAGCAGGGAGACCTGCCATGCGACGTGTTGCAGGGGCAGGAACTGGCCGCCCGCTTTCCCTTCTTTCGTTTCGACCCCGGCACGTTGGCGCTGCACGAAACGCAAGGCGCGGGCCATATCAATCCGCGCGTGCTGGTGCGGGCGCAGATGCGGATTGCCGAACAGGCCGGTGCAAGGATCCTGCCCGATACGGTGCTTGGCCTTGACGAGACACCGACGGGCTTGCGGATCAGGACCGATCAGGGCGATGTCCTGGCCAATCAGGCGCTTGTGGCGGCTGGCGGTTTCGCCAACATGATCCTGCCTGAACCGCTGCCGCTCACCGTCTATGCGCGCACGGTCGTGCTGCTTGAACTCGACGAAGCAGAGGCCGCGCGCCTCGCGGCCATGCCCTCGCTCATCTGGCTGGAACCGGATGGCAATGATCCCTATCTGCTGCCCCCGATCCGCTATCCTGACGGGCGCGTCTATCTGAAAATGGGCGGTGACACGGTCGATGTGATCCTGCGTGATACGCAGGACATCAAGGACTGGTTCCGCGCGGGCGGAAACCCCGCCGTGGGGCGGATGCTTGCGGATCAGGTGCGCGCCCGCATGCCCGGTTTGCGCGTGACCTCAAGCCATGTCCAGCCCTGCATCACCACCTTCACCCCCCGCAATATCCCCGCGTTGGAGCGGGTGGGGCCGCGCCTGTCGGTGGCGGTTGGCGGATGTGGGCGCGGCGCGAAATGCAGCGATGAACTGGGCCGTCTGGGGGCCGAACTGGCCTTGGGACGCAGCTTGCCGGAATGGGCGCAACAGGCTGCCTTGCCGGCGTGAACCCCCTGTTTATGCAGAAGCTTCCTGCACAGCGCCCTGCACGAATGAAACGCTGAGATTATTTTTTCTCGGGGCTTCGGAAAATATCTTGCGTGGATTCTGCACTGGTCCTAAATGCGCAAGTATAGACGCCAACGCACGCGCCTCTGGCCGAGGGTTCGACCCTCTGTGTTTACGTAGCGACGGTAACGTCTCCTGTTGAACTGGTCGGGTCTTTGATCCGGGTCTATTGGAGATGACCATGAACGCCTACGTGAACCCCCAGCTGGGCGGCGACGCCGTCCGCGCATCCCATCGTATCGAAAATTTCATTCGCCAATCGTCTTTCGACCGACCGACACTGGTTCTGGATACGCAGATCGTTGCGGATCAATATCGCGCGCTCAAGGCGGGGCTGGGCCGCGCCGACATCCACTCTGCCGTCAAGGCCAACCCCGCACGCGCCATCCTGTCCACCCTGATCGCGCAAGGCAGCCATTTCGACGCCGCCTCGCGCGGCGAGATCGAGCTGTGCCTCAGCCTCGGCGCACGGCCCGAAACCATTTCCTATGGAAATACGGTCAAGCGCGCCTCAGACATCGCCTTTGCCTATGCGGCCGGTATCCGCATCTTCGCCGCCGATGCCGAGGAAGAGCTTGAGAAACTTGCCATTCACGCGCCCGGCGCTCAGGTCTACATCCGTCTTCTTGTCGGCTCGACCGAGGCCGACTGGCCGCTCAGCCGCAAATTCGGCTGCGCGCCTGACATGGTCGTGCCGCTGATGACGCGCGCCACCGATCTGGGCCTGAAACCTGTCGGCATGTCCTTTCATGTCGGCAGCCAGACCCGCCGCGCCGAGATGTGGACCAGCACCCTGGAGCATGTGGCCGCCGCATGGGCCACCGCCCGCGCCGCCGGTTTCGATCTGGACCTGCTGAACATCGGCGGCGGTTTTCCCGCCTTTTATGGCGAGGAAATCGAGGCGCCGACCGCCTATGCCGCCCGCGTGATGGAGATGGTCGAGGCGCGGTTCGAGGGCGCAGACCGCATCATGGCCGAACCCGGCCGCGGCATGGTGGCCGAAGCCGGCATGATCGCCGCCGAGGTGATGCTGGTGTCGCGCAAATCCGAAGATGACATCTGCCGCTGGGTCTATCTGGACATCGGCAAGTTCTCGGGTCTGGCAGAAACCATGGACGAGGCAATCCGTTACCAGTTCATCACCGACCGCGATCACGAGGAAACTGGTCCCTGCATCCTGGCTGGTCCCTCCTGTGACAGCGCCGACGTGCTGTATGAAAAGCGCCCCGTGCAACTGCCGCTGGGCCTGCGCGCGGGGGACCGTTTCATCATCCGCAACTGCGGGGCCTATACCTCGACCTATTCCTCGGTCTGCTTCAACGGCTTCCCGCCGCTGGATGTCGTGGTCATCTGACAAGACCGGCGCGCGCGGGACGACCTTGCGCGCGCCCCTGTTTCTTCTTGCTGCAAATATCCATGGCCGCGGTTGCCCCGGGAACCGCGCGAGGAATGTGGGGATCAGACCTTGCGTCTTGCGTTCAGCGCCGCGGTTATCGTGCCGTCGTCCAGATAATCCAGTTCGCCCCCGATCGGCACGCCCTGCGCAAGCGAGGTCAGCGTCACCCGTCCCTCAAGCTGATCGGCGATGTAATGGGCCGTTGTCTGCCCGTCGACCGTGGCATTCAGCGCCAGGATCACCTCGGTCACGCCTTCGCTGTCGACCCGGTCCACCAGCCGCGGGATCCGCAACTGTTCGGGACCGACCTGATCCAGCGCCGACAATGTGCCGCCCAATACATGATAGCGCCCCTTGAAAACGCCGGAACGTTCCATCGCCCAAAGATCCGCCACATCCTCGACCACGCAGATCATGCCGTTTGCCCGCTTGTCCGAGGCGCAGATATCGCAGATGTCACCGGTGCCGATATTGCCGCAGTTCAGGCATTCGCGCGCCGAGGCGGCGACCTCCCGCATCAGGTCGGCAAGCGGCGTCATCAGCAAGGCCCGCTTGCGGATCAGGTGCAGCACGGCACGCCGGGCCGAGCGCGGCCCAAGACCCGGTAGCCGGGCCATCATGTCGATCAGGGCCTCGATCTCGCGATTTGCGCTCATCTGTGATGATCCTGCCTGATCAGAACGGCAGGTTCATGTCCTTGGGCAGACCCATGCCTTCGGTCAGCTTGCCCATCTCTTCCTTGGCCTTTTCCGAGGCGCGGCCCTGTGCATCCTTGATCGCCGCAAGGATCAGGTCCTCGACCACTTCCTTGTCATCGGCCGAAAAGATCGAAGGGTCGATATCGAGGCTCTTCAACTCGCCCTTCACGGTGCAGGTGGCCTTGACCAGACCGGCGCCGGATTCCCCGGTCACGGTCATCTGGTGCATCTCTTCCTGAAGCTGCGCCATCTTCTGCTGCATTTCCTGCGCCGCCTTCATCATCTTGGCCATGTCGCCAAGACCGCCTAGTCCCTTGAGCATCGTGTCTCTCCTGTTTGCATCTGCGGCCCATCCGGTGAGGCCGGCGCCGTGTTTCAATCGTCCTCGAACGGGTCCCATTCATCCTCGACCTCGGGCAGGGCCTGCGCCTCTGCCTCGGCGGCCAGCTTGTCGGGGCTTCGAATTTCGGTGATCCGGGCTTTCGGAAAGGCGATCAGCGCGGCCTTGACCATCGGATGCGCCGCGGCTTTCGCCTTCAGTTCGGCCTCGGCCGTGTCGCGGGCCTCGGCGATCGTGGGAGCACCGCCGTCATTGACCACGCTGACCGCCCAGCGGTTCCCGGTCCACAGTTGCAGCCGCTGTCCCAGCCGCTGGGCCATGTCATGCGCCGCACCTTCGGCCGGGACGAATTCGATCCGTCCGGGGCGGTATGCCGCCAGACGCATGCCGGTTTCCACCTCAACCAGCAGTTTGACATCGCGATTGGCGCGGATCAGGTCGATCACGTGATCGAATGTCGGAAAGCGGGCCAGCGCCTGCTCGGCATCGAGGGCCACGGCTTGCACGGTGTTGCCCGACCCAGCCCCCCCGGACGGCACGGCGCCGCCACGCGTCATGGCCGGTGCGGCGCCCTCGGAATGGCCAGCCGACATGCCGCCACCCGTGGGGCCGCCCCCCGGTGAGGGCGGGGGCAGGTCCGGCAGCTTGCGCACCAGTTCTTCCGGCGTGGGCAGGTCGGCCACATGGGTCAGGCGGATCACGGCCATCTCGGCCGCCATCATCGCGTTGGGGGCCTGCGCCACCTCGTCCAGCGCCTTGAGCAACATCTGCCACATCCGCGCAAGTGCCCGCAGGGGCAGGCGATCGGCCATGTCCTGGCCGCGTGCGCGTTCATCCGGGCCGACAGTGGGATCTTCGGCCGCATCCGGCGTGATCTTGACCACTGAAATCCAGTGCGTCACCTCGGCCAGATCGCGCAGCACCGCCATGGGATCGGCACCATCGGCATATTGCGCACCCAGTTCGGAGAGTGCGCCACCGGCATCGCCGCGCATGATCATGTCGAACAGATCCAGCACACGACCACGATCAGCCAGCCCCAGCATCGCGCGCACCTGATCGGCCGTGGTTTCGCCCGCGCCATGGGAAATCGCCTGATCCAGCAGCGATGTCGCGTCCCGCGCCGATCCTTCGGCCGCGCGCGTGATCAGCGCCAGCGCATCATCGGTGATCTGCGCACCCTCTGCTGCCGCGATCTTGCGCAGCAGGGCGATCATCACCTCGGGTTCGATCCGGCGCAGGTCGAATCGCTGGCAGCGCGACAGCACGGTGACGGGCACCTTGCGGATCTCGGTCGTGGCGAAGATGAACTTCACATGGGCGGGCGGTTCTTCCAATGTCTTGAGCAGCGCGTTGAACGCACTGGTCGAGAGCATATGCACCTCGTCGATGATGTAGATCTTGTAGCGCGCCGAGGCGGCCCGGTAATGCACGCTTTCGATGATCTCGCGGATGTCGCCCACACCGGTGCGCGAGGCGGCGTCCATCTCCATCACGTCGACATGGCGGCCTTCCATGATCGCCACGCAATGTTCACATGCCCCGCAGGGATCGGTTGTCGGCCCGCCGGTGCCATCGACACCGATACAGTTCATGCCCTTGGCGATGATCCGTGCCGTCGTCGTTTTCCCGGTGCCCCGGATCCCCGTCATGATGAAGGCCTGCGCGATGCGGTCGGCGGCAAAGGCATTGCGCAGCGTGCGCACCATCGCATCCTGCCCCACCAGATCGGCAAAGGTTTCGGGCCGGTACTTGCGGGCCAGAACGCGGTAGCCGGTTTCTGGGGACTGGGTCATGGGGCCTCGTGATCAGGAAACAGATGTCAACCTAGGCAATCGGCCCGCCCGCGTCCAGACATGGCCGAAGTGAATCCGGGCTTTTCGCAACTCGCCTTTGGTGTAGTCTGGTGGCACCAGACTGGGTTCCGGGGGGGATCGGCGATGCGATTGAAGGACGTGCGGCGCAGCCGCAACATCGAGGATCGGCGTGGACAGCGCCGCGTGGGCGGTGGCGGTGCAAGGATTGGCGGTGTCGGTCTGCTGCTGGTGCTGGCCATCGGCTATTTCGCCGGGATCGACGTGACGCCGCTGCTGCAGGATCAGGACCCGCGGGGCCAGATCACCCAGGCTGCGCCCACTCCCGAGGAAGAGCGCGCCGCAGAGTTCGCGGGCCGCGTTCTGGCCACCACCGAACAGGTCTGGTCGCAGATCATGCAGGAACAGGCTGGCCGCACCTATCAGCCGCCGGTTCTGGTGCTTTATTCCGGCGTGACGCAAAGCCCTTGCGGTGGCGCATCCGGGGCGACGGGTCCGTTTTACTGCCCGGCGGATCGCAAGGCCTATCTGGATACCGATTTCTTCGCCACGCTCTCGCGACAACTGGGGGCCAAGGGCGATTTCGCCGCGGCCTACGTGATCGCCCATGAGGTGGCGCACCACATCCAGAACGAGATGGGCATCCTTGGGCAGGTCCATCGCGCCCGACAGGCGGCCAGCACCGCCGAAGGCAACGCCCTGACCGTGCGGCTGGAGCTGCAGGCCGATTGCCTGTCCGGCGTCTGGGCACGGGCCGTTGACGGCTTGCTGGAGCCCGGCGATCTGGAAGAGGCGCTGAACGCCGCGCGAATGATCGGTGATGACCGCCTTCAGGCCCGCGCCGGTCGGGTGCCGCAACCGCATACTTTCACCCATGGCACCAGTGCTCAGCGGGCGCGCTGGTTCGCCATTGGGTATGACAGCGGGCAGATCGGTCGCTGCGACACATTTGCGGCGCGCGCGCTCTGACATGTCCGGTCTGGTGATCCATGCCTTGCCGGTGTCGGGCGGTATCCTGGCCATTGCCCCTTTGCCGGGGCGGCTGGGCGATCCTGCCGGTGATCTGGATCATCTGCGCGCGTGGCGGCCCGCCATCGTCCTCAGCCTGACCACCCGGATCGAGATGATCGAGAACGGATCCGAGCATCTGGGGCAAATCATGCAGGAAAGCGGTGCCCGCTGGGTGCATCTGCCGATTGCGGATTTTGGCGTGCCTGATGATGCAACGGCATCGCGCTGGCCCGCGATCAGCACGCAGATCCTTGCCGCTCTCTCTGGTGGGGGGCGCGTTCTGGTGCATTGCAAGGGCGGTTGCGGACGGTCCGGCATGATCGCGCTGCGGCTGATGATCGAGGCAGGCGAGCTTTCGGGTCATGCGCTTGACAGGCTGCGGGGCATCAGGCCCTGCGCCATCGAAACCGAAGATCAGATGCGATGGGCCATGGCCGCGCGGCGCAAGTCGCGGCGCTGATCAGCCCTTGCGCGGCTTTTGGGGCGGCTGGGTGTTTCCCTTGGCCTTGCGTTGAGCATCCGATTCGGCCTTGTGCGCGCGCGTCAGGGCCCGGGCGCGGCGGCGGCTGACGGCCATCGAGGTCGTGTTCAGCGCGTCCTCGGATTTCAGTTTGCGCCAGCGGTCCAGCCGCGCGGGGTCAAGCTGATCCTTTGCGATGGCGGCCTGCACCGCGCATCCGGGTTCCGAGACATGCTTGCAGTCGCGGAACTTGCATTGCCCGGTCAGGGCGGTGATATCCTCGAACAGCTCGTCGATGCCGCCCGAGACATCATGCAGGCCAAGCTCGCGCATGCCGGGCATGTCGATGACCAGCCCGCCATCGGCCATCAGATGTAGTGACCGCGCCGTGGTTGTGTGCCGCCCCTTGGCATCGTCCTGCCGCATCGCGGCCGTGGCCTGATCGCTGCCGGTCAGGGCATTGATCAGGGTCGACTTTCCCACCCCCGAAGAGCCGACGAAGGCGACGGTCCGGCCGGGGCCGCACCATTGCGACAAAAGCCTGACCTGTGCGGGGTCCTTGGCGTTCAGGGCAACGACCCCGGCCAGCTTGTCCGACAGGGCCTGCGCCTGATCGGCAAAATCTTGCGGGATATCGGTCTGGTCGGTCTTGGTCAGCACGATCACGGGCGCGACCCCGGCGTCCAGCGCCAGAACCAGATAGCGCTCCAGCCGGGCGGGGTTGAAATCGGCATTGCAAGAGGTGGTGATGAACAGCGTATCCACATTGGCGGCCAGCAGTTGCGGCTTGGCCTCGACCCCCGCCGCGCGACGGCTGAGCAGCGATTGCCGCTCGAGCACTGTTTCGATGCGCCCGGTTTCAGGGTCGGCCAGCACCCAATCGCCGACGGCCAGACCGCCTGCCCGCAATTCCGGCGGAAACCCGAGGGGTCGTTCGCCCTGAGCGTCCAGACCGGTCGCCATCGCGCGCTGCACGGAAATGATGCGCATGGGGCGCAGGCCTTCACGGCCGTCGTCCCCGCATTGGTCCGCGAAATGGGCAGACCATCCCAAGGCCGCCAGCCCGTCAAGCTTGCCGGTGTCGTCGTTCATGGGGCTGTCAGCGGGCATCATGGCCTTTCGTCAGGGATGGCGGTCAGACATGATGCTTGGCGGGTTTCAGTGGCGGGCGCAAGGCCCGCGTCTGTGCGGCTGTCATCGGGGAATGAAGGTGAGAGGCTGGACAACGACCCAAGCGGGGCTCGTTACGGCTGCTTCCTTCCGGACCTGACCGGGTTGGCGAGGTGCCTGCCCGCGCCAACCTCTCAACGCCCATATAGGCGGCGCGGCGTCGCATTGCAAGCAGGTGAATCCCGCCTGCCGCCGATTGGCCGCGGCTTAGAAATGCAGCCGGAACCGGGCAAAGCCATGCGGAGCCCAACCCGCGCTTTCTATCCGCACGCCGCTCAGATCATGCAGCGCTTCGGCCGCCGCGGGCGCGCTGTCGAACAGGGCCGATGTTTTGGGCGCGGGCGCAAACCGCCAGACCGGACGCGTCACCTGCGTGATCAGGCCGCGCCCCGCGACATAGGCCTCAAGCACCTCGCGGATGGTGTCCGCACCGCCGCGCGCCGGTCTGTCCAGGGCCACATCGCGCATCTCGACCGACAGGGCAAAGCCGCCACCGCCACCGGCGCGATAGCTGTTGGTCGCCACGATGAACCTGTCATCCGGCGCTATGGCGCGCCCGTTCCACGTGATCTCGCGTACGCGCTGCGCCCGTGGGTCAAGCAGCCTTCCTTCAGGGTCAAAGCGCACAGGCTGCGACGGATCGATCACATAGCGCAGACCGCAGATCACATCGAAATTGTAGCTGGGGAAACCGGGATTGCAGAGCATCTGGTCCCCTGTGCCGGGCCGGATCCTGTTGAATTGCCCGGCCGCATGTTCCAACCAGTTGCAAAGGGCCGTGCCCGTCACCTGCACGGCGGTCAAGAGGTTCGGAAACGCATAGAGATCGGCCAGATTGCGGATTCTCAGGGGTCCGGCCGGAACATCGGTGAAATGCTCGGGCCCCGCGGCGCCGCCCGCCTTGAAGGGCGCGACGGCAGACAGAAGCGGCAGATCCCCTTCGGGCGTGCCGGCCAGCAATGCGGCAACGCGCGCGCGCTGCGCCTCGGCCACCAGCTGGATCGAGGGATCGTCCGCCACCAGCGCGAAAAAGGAATGCAGTGGCTTGCTGCAGTGGCCGATCGGGCGGCGCATATGGGCAAGGGTTCTGGCATGCGCATCGCGGGCGAGGGCGACCACGGCGCTGTCATCGCCCACCAACGCGCGTCCCGTGCGGTCCTCGGCGCGTTTGTAGATCGGACGCAACCCGCTGCGGTGGTCGCTGACATGCCAGCCTTCGGCGGTGCGCCGCAGCGTCAGGTCGATCACCCCCAGATGCGAGCCCCAGAACCCCGCCATGACGGCAGGTTTGCCGTGGATCGTTCCCGCCTTTTCATCGACGCCTTCGATCCCGGAAAACGCAGGCCCCGGAAACGTCCGGTGCTGATGCCCGCAAAGCAAGGCATCCACCCCCGAAAGCGCGGCCAGCGGCAAGGCCGCGTTTTCCATCCGGGTTCTGCCGTCTTCGGGCGCGATGCCGGAATGGCTGAGGACCACCACGATGTCGGCACCCGCTGCGCGTATCTCGGGCAGATGCGCGCGCGCCGCCTGTATCATGTCGCGCGTCTTGAGCCGCCCCTCAAGGTGCTGGCGGTCCCAGATGTCGATCTGCGGCGGCAGCAGGCCGATCATGCCGATCCGCAGGTCATGCCATCCCCCGGTCCTGTCCCGGACCCTGCGTGTCAGGATCGTCCAGGGGGGCAGCCATGTGTCATCATCGCGGGGATCGTGACCCAAACGGTGCGCGACATTGGCGCAAACCAGCGGAAAGGCCGCGCCCACAAGGGTGCGGCCCAGGAAATCCAGGCCGTAGTTGAAATCATGATTGCCCAGCGTGGCCGCGTCATAGCCCAGGCTGTTCATCGTCGCGATCACCGGATGGGGCCGCGCCGGATCCGTCAGTCGCGGATCGGCATAAAGATCGCCGAGGGCGTTGCCCTGAAGGAAGTCGCCGGTATCCAGCAGAAGGCAATTCGCGACCTCTGCCCGAGCCGCATGGATCAGGCTGGCAAGCCGCGCCAATCCCATCCTGTCGGCAGGCTGATCCGCGGAATAGTCATAGGCCAGAAGGTGGGCGTGCAGATCGGTTGTCTGCAGGAGGCGCAGGTCGATTTCTTCCGACCGCAACGAGGACTGGAGGGTGTCATGTTCAAGCGAAGAGAAAGTCACGATACATCAAACCAAAGCAACCTCGGTAAAGGCCGGACCACATCCAAAGGGCGCGGAACGGTCGGGGCCAGCCGCATCCGCCGAAAAGTAGTATAATCCAAACAAAAACTACCTGAAAGCGAAAGTATGGAATTTTCGTCGCGATGCTTTGCATTCCGCAGGTGCCGGTGCCAATCTTGTGTCAGAAGCATACCGGGCCGAAGCGAACGACCGGAAAAAGGCAAAGGGCAGCATGAAGATCGCGGAAACAGTGACATTCGGAGGATCGGCTCTGGATCGGGCAGCCGAACTGCGGGGCGATGCGCCCGCGCTTGATCGGGCCATGGCAGATCCCGCAAGCCGGACCATCCTGTTCTGGCGTGGCAAGCCATTGCTTGCGGATGGCGCCGAGGGGCGCGTGCTGGCACGCCTGCCTCTTGATCATCCGGTCCTGTCAGCTGCGTCATCCGATCCCTTTTTTCTGGGGCGCGAGGACGGGGTGGCGGTTTTCGCTCATGATCTGCCGGGCTGGACGCCTGAGGATCAGGACCTGTCATCGGTCAACAGTTTTGTCGATCGCAGCGAACAGGTGCATCCCGCGCTGCCGCAGACGCATCGTTTTGCAGAATTGCGGGCGGTGATGACACGGATCAGCCCGCGCGACGCGGAACTGGCTGCAAGTGGCCGCGCGCTACTGAACTGGCACGCCACGCATGGGTTTTGCGCCGTATGCGGTGCGCCCAGCCATGTGGCCAAGGCGGGGTGGCAGCGCGATTGCGCGGCCTGCGGCGCGCATCATTTTCCGCGTACCGATCCCGTGGTCATCATGCTGATCACGCATGGGAATTCTGTCCTGATGGGACGCTCTCACGGTTGGCCCGAAGGGATGTACTCGCTGCTTGCCGGTTTCATCGAACCCGGCGAGACGATCGAGGCGGCAGTGCGCCGCGAAGTCTGGGAAGAGGCGGGCGTGCGCGTCGGGCAGGTGGACTATCTGGCCAGCCAGCCGTGGCCATTTCCGTCCTCGCTGATGCTGGGCTGCCGTGGAGAGGCCACCAGCCGCGACATCACGATCGACCCGGTCGAGATCGAGGATGCGATCTGGGTAAGCCGCGACGACATGCTCGAAGCCTTCGCGGGCCGCCATCCAAAGCTGCTGCCGGCGCGCAAGGGGGCGATTGCCCATTTCATCCTCAGCAATTGGCTTGCGGATCGGCTTGATTGAGAAGAACATGAACCTGCGCCGCTATATGACGCATCTTGTCCGGAATGCGCCTTGTCTCTGGTCGGCTGGCCAATAGGGCCGTGCGCGCTATGGTCGATGAATGCGCCAATGATGGCGCTCCAAATGTACGAGTGAACGGTTATGAAATTCTCTTCCAAGGAAGATATCGAAGCGTCGATCGAGCAGGTCTTTGCGCTGGTCAGCGATTTCGAGACGATCGAGCGGGCCGCCCTGCGCCGCGGTGCAGAGGTGCAGCGCACCGACAACATGCGAAAGCCCGGCATCGGCATGAGCTGGTCCGCCAGTTTCATGGCCCGTGGTCGCCAGCGCCAGCTCGAGATACGGATGACCGAGTATGATCCCCCGAACAACATGCGCTTTCATTCGGTGGCACAGGGTCTGGAAACCGACATGAAGGTGGAAATGCTGGCCCTGTCACGGGGCCGCACACGCCTGAGCGTTGATCTTGAACTCAAGCCCCGGTCCATTTCCGCCCGGTTGCTGGTGCAGTCGCTGAAACTGGCGCGAACCAACCTGAACAAGAAGTTTCACCTCAGGATGACCGACTACGCCCGCGATCTGGAAGACCGCGCCCGGCGCATGACCTGAACCCTTGCGGATCAGCCCTTCGGGCCGATCTCGGGGTTTGCAAGGTGGATCGGCGCGCCTTGCGCATAGGCGTTGATCTGGTCGTAGATATCGCCGAACTGCATATCCAACTCGTCCTCGGTGACGTAGCCGACATGTGGTGTGCAGATCACGTTGGGATGCGACATCAGCGGGTCGGCGACATTCGTCAGCGGCTCGGTGTCGAAGACATCCAGCGCCGCCATGCCGGGGCGGCCCGCGTTCAAACCATCCAGCAGCGCACCCGCCGCGATCAGGCCCGAGCGTGAGGTGTTCACAAGCACCGATCCGGCGCGCATCGCGCGCAGATCGGCCGCCGTGACGATGCCGCGCGTCTCGGGTGTCAGTTTCACATGCAGGCTGATGACGTCACAACCGGCAAAGAACGCCTCGCGGCTTTCGGGAACGAACAGCCCGTCAGCCCGCGCCCTGTCGCGGGCCGCCTCGGAACCCCAGACATGTACGGGCATGCCGAAGGCACGGGCATATCCCGCCACCACACCCGAGATGCGGCCATAGCCGAAAAGGCCAAGTGGCCGCCCGCGCAGCGTACGCCCGACGCCCATCTGCCAGTGTCCCGCCCGCAGGCTGGCCATCTGCTGCGGGATCTGGCGCATCGCGGCCAGGATCAGCCCCCAGGTCAGTTCCGCCGCCGCATAGGAGGGCAGCCCCGCGCTCATGTTTGAGGACACAAGCACCCCGCGCGCCGTGCAGGCGGCCACATCCACATGCGGGTAAGGCCCGCGCTGCGAGATCAGGCGCAGATGCGGCAGCCGGTCCAGAAGCGCCGCTGTCACTTGCGTGCGTTCGCGGAACAGAACCAGCACCTCGGCCTCGGCCAGCCTTTCGGCCAGGATGTCCAGGTCTTCCGTATGATCGGTCCAGACGGTGACCTCATGCCCGTTGAGCCTTGCGAAAGAGGGCAGGTCGCGCAGCGTGTCGAACCAATCGTCGAGAATATGGACTTTCATGCGGATTCCTTTTGTGTGACGCGCAGCGCCAAGGGGTCAGTAACGCTTGGGATCGGCCGGATAGACACCCAGAATCGTCAATGCGTTCGTGAAATAACGCAACTCTTCGAGGGCGCGCTGCACGTTTTCATCGTCGGGGTGGCCTTCGATATCTGCATAGAACTGCGTGGCCGTGAAGGAACCGTTCACCATGTAGCTTTCCAGCTTGGTCATGTTCACGCCATTCGTCGCAAAACCGCCCATCGCCTTGTAAAGCGCAGCCGGGATGTTGCGGACCTGAAAGATGAATGTCGTCATCATGTGATCTGACCGGCGCGTCAGGTCAGCCTTGGGCGCCATCAGCAGAAACCGCGTGGTGTTGTGGCCGTGATCCTCGACGTCCTGGGCCAGAACTTCCAGTCCGTGGATCTGTGCGGCCAGTTCGCTGGCCAGAACCCCCTGGTCCCTGGCCCCCCCGCGTGCCAGTTCCGCCGCCGCACCGGCACTGTCTGCGGCGGCTTCGGCGGCAATGCCATGCGTTTCAAGGAATGCCCGCGCCTGCGGGATCAGCACCAGATGTGCACGCACCTTGCGGATATCCTCAAGCCGTGTGCCCGGTTGCGCCATCAGGCAGATGCGCACCCGCACGAAAACCTCGTCCACGATATGCAGACCGGATTCGGGCAGCAGCCGGTGAATATCGGCAACCCGCCCGTAGGTCGAGTTTTCCACCGGCAGCATCGCCATGGTGGCGCGGCCCGAATTCACCGCCTCGATCACGTCTTCGAAGGTACGACAGGGCAGCGCCTCAAGGTCCGGGCGGGCGGCCACGCAGGCCTCGTGCGAATAGGCGCCAAGGTCTCCCTGGAAGGCAATGCGATCGGTCATATGGTCAATTCCTGTCGAATTCGGGTCACTTTTCGCCCCGGTGGGCGTTTGGTCGCGGTAACTATACCTTGCCACGCAGAAGGGGAAGCAATAGATACCCGCCCGATAGCGACCAAATTGCAAACCGATTCAACGGACGGGCGAGACATGCTTGACACGATGACCTTCACCAAGACCCTGGGTGCCTTCTGCGGCGCTCTTCTGATTTTCCTTCTCGCCAAATGGGGCGCAGAGGAACTTTATCACATGGGCGGCGGTCACGGCGAAACCCAGCAGGCCTATGTGATCGACACCGGCGCCGAAGAAGTTGCCGAAGTTGCCGAAGAGGTCAATTTCGACGAACTGCTGGCCGCTGCTGACATTGGCCGCGGGGCGCGCCAGTTCAACAAATGCGCCGCCTGCCACAAGCTGGAGCCCGGCGCGAACGGGACCGGCCCCTACCTCTACGGTATTGTCGGCCGTCAGAAAGGCGCGGCAGATGGCTTTGGCTATTCCGGCGCCATCGGCACCGATGACGTCTGGTCCCCCGAGAACCTGTCGGCTTTCCTGGAAAACCCGCGCGGCTACGCGCCCGGCACCTCGATGGCCTTCGCCGGTCTGAAATCCGCCGAAGATCGCGCCGACCTGATTGCCTATCTGGACAGCATCGACAACTGATCCTGCTGTTTTGACAGACCCGGAAAGACCGCCATGCCACGCATCGGCGGTCTTTTTCATTCCGCGCAGGTCACTTTGCCGTCGATCACGGAAAGATCACCCAATCTCAACTTGAATATGGCCCTTGCCGCCCTTTAGCTTAGTTTGACCAATGAGGACCGGATCGTACCGGTCGCACCAGCAGGAGGATGAGCACTTGAACCGGCCCCGCAGCAGCGCCGCCGCGCGCACCGCCCAATCCACGCCGCCCCGCCACGTCGCCATGTTGGTGGCGCTGGGGATGGCCTGCCTGCTTCTGTTGGCGTCGATGACGCCCCTGAGGGCCGAGGAGCGCATCATCCGCGCGCATGGCATCTCGACTTTCGGGGATCTGAAATATCCCGAGGGCTTTGACCATTTCGACTATGTGAACCCGGAGGCGCCGAAAGGCGGCACTTTCTCGACCTGGGGGTTCGGCACCTTCGACAGCCTGACGCCCTATATCCTCAAGGGCAATGCAGCCGCCCTGTCGACCGTCTTCTTCGATACGCTGATGACCGGATCGCTTGACGAGCCTGACGCGATGTATGGTCTTGTCGCGCATACGATCGAATATCCCGAAAGCCGCGAGTGGGCGATCTTTCACATGCGCCCCGAGGCTCAGTTTTCCGACGGAACCCCGGTCACGGCCCATGATGTGGTCTTCAGCTACGAGGTGCTGCGCGACAAGGGCCAGCCGTCCTATCGGGTGCTGTTCAAGGATTTCAAATCGGTCGAGGCGATCGACGATCTGACGGTCAAGTTCACCTTCAACCCCGATGGTGCCCTGCGCGAACTGGCCATGAGTGCCGCCGGCCTGCCGATCTTTTCGCGGGCCTATTATGAAACCCGCGATTTCGCGGAATCGACGCTTGAGCCGCCGCTTGGCTCGGGGCCCTACATGCTTGACCGCGTCGATCCGGGCCGGTCGGTCAGCTACAAGCGGCGCGATGACTACTGGGCGCGCGATCTGAACGTGAACCGGGGCCAGAGCAATTTCGACATCCTGCAGATCGAATATTTCGCCGATTACACCACTGCCTTCGAAGCCTTCAAGGCCGGCGCGTACATGTACCGCGAGGAATTCATGTCGCTGATCTGGGCCACCGGATATGATTTCCCGGCCGTGCAAAGCGGTGCGGTCAAGGTGGAAACCCTGCCGGATGGTCGCCCTGCAGGCACACAGGGGTTCTGGTTCAACCTGCGCCGACCGGTGTTCGAGGATCCGCGCGTGCGTCAGGCCATCGGCATGGCCTTCAACTTCGAATGGGCCAATGAAAGCCTGTTCTACGGCATCTATGCGCGCACCGACAGTTTCTGGGAAAACTCCACCATGCAGGCCGAGGGGCTGCCCTCGGATGCGGAACTGGCCCTGCTGGAGCCGCTGCGTGAACATATCCCCGACACGGTCTTCAGCGAACCCGCCTTCACGCCTGCCGTGTCCAGCCCCGACAATGTGGCCGACCGCCGGGTGCTGCGCGCCGCCGGGCGTTTGCTGGACGATGCGGGCTGGACCGTGGGGGCCAATGGCATTCGCGTCAACGCGGCGGGTCAGCCGCTGCGGATCGAGGTGCTCAACGACAGCGCGAGTTTCGAGCGCATCATCAACCCCTATGTCGAGAACCTGCGCCGTCTTGGCGTGGACGCGGTCTATACCCGTGTCGACAGCGCCCAGTCGCAGGAGCGGGAAAAGAACTTCGATTTCGACATCGTGACGCGCCGCTATTCCATGTCGCAGACGCCGGGCATCGAATTGCGCGGCATCTTCGGCGGAGAGGCGGCCAATGTGGAAGGGTCGAACAACATCGCGGGCGTGAACAACGTGGCGGTGGATGCGCTGATCAAGACGATCGAGAACGCGACCACCCGCGAAGACCTGGAAACCGCAGTGTCGGCGCTGGACCGGGTGTTGCGCGCCATGCACATCTGGGTGCCCCAGTGGTACAAGGGCGAGCATAACATCGCCTATTTCGACATGTACGAGCGCCCCTACACCGACAACCCGCCGCCGAACGGCATGGGCGAGTTGTCGATCTGGTGGTTCAACGCGGACAAGGCGCAGGCGCTGCGCGCCTCTGGCGCGATCCGTTAAGGGGCGCGGGGCATGGGCGCCTATATCCTTCGCCGTCTGGCGCTGGTGATCCCGACGCTCTTGGGGATCATGGTGATCAACTTTGCCCTCGTGCAATTCGTGCCGGGCGGGCCGATCGAGCAGATTATCGCCCAGGTGCAGGGGCAAGGCGACGTGTTCGAAGGGTTCGCCGGTGGCGGCGATGCCGGGGCCAGCGCGGGCGCAGGATCGGGAACTGACAGCGAATATGCGGGCGCACGGGGTCTGCCACCTGAATTCATCGCCCAACTGGAGAAGGAATTCGGTTTCGACAAGCCCCCGCTGGAGCGTTTCCTGAACATGCTGTGGAACTACATGCGGCTGGATTTCGGCGAAAGCTACTTCCGCTCGATCAGCGTGATCGACCTTGTACTGGAAAAGATGCCTGTCTCGATCACGCTTGGCCTGTGGTCCACCCTGATCGCCTATGCCGTGTCGATCCCGCTGGGGATCCGCAAGGCGGTCAAGGATGGCTCGCCCTTCGACACCTGGACATCAGGCATGATCATCGTGGCCTATGCGATCCCCGGCTTCCTGTTTGCGATCCTGCTGCTGGTGCTGTTCGCGGGAGGGTCCTACTGGCAGATCTTCCCGCTGCGGGGTCTGACCTCGGACAATTTCGATGAGCTGTCATTGCTGGGCAAGGTGGCCGACTATTTCTGGCATATCGCCCTGCCGGTGACGGCCTCGACCATCTCGGCCTTTGCGACACTGACCCTGCTGACCAAGAACAGCTTTCTGGACGAGATCAAGAAACACTATGTCATGACCGCCCGCGCCAAGGGCCTGTCGGAAAAGAAGGTCCTATACGGCCATGTCTTCCGCAACGCGATGCTGATCGTGATCGCGGGTTTCCCGGCCGTGTTCATCGGCGTGTTCTTCGGCGGCTCTCTGATCATCGAGACGATATTCTCGCTGGACGGCTTGGGGCGTCTCGGGTTCGAGGCGGCGGTGGCGCGCGACTATCCGGTGATTTTCGGCACGCTGTTCATCTTTGGCCTGATCGGGCTGGTGGTGGGCATCCTGTCGGACCTGATGTATGTGCTGGTCGATCCGCGCATCGATTTCGAAAAGAGGGAGGGATAAGCGATGGCGACCCTGCCCGATCCCACGGTGACACCCGCCCCCATGCCCGCCGATATCGCCGCGCCGAAAAAGGCATTCCTGTCACCGCTGAACCAGCGCCGCTGGAACAATTTCAAGCGCAACCGGCGCGCCTTCTGGTCGCTGATCATCTTTTCGGTGCTCTTCGGGCTGTCGCTCTGCGCCGAGTTCATCGCCAATGACAAGCCGATCCTGGTGAAGTACCAAGGCGAATTCTACACGCCGATCTTCCGCTTCTACCCTGAAACCACCTTTGGCGGTGATTTCCAGACCGAAGCGCCCTACCGCGATATCGAGGTGCAGTGCCTGATCGCATCCGGCGGGCTGGAGGATTGTTTCGACGATCCCGAAGGGGTCAAGAAACAGGCCGAGACCGGCTTGGTGAACGGGCAGGCGATTGAGCAGGGCTGGGCGCTCTGGCCGCTGATCCCCTACAGCTACCGCACGACGGTGGATCGCCCTGGTGCCGCACCCCTGCCGCCCAACAGCCAGAACTGGCTGGGCACCGATGACACCAAGCGCGACGTGATGGCGCGGGTGATTTACGGCTTTCGCCTGTCGATCCTGTTCACCCTGATCGTGACCACGCTGGCCTCCTTTGTGGGGATCATGGCCGGCGCGATTCAGGGCTATTTCGGCGGTTGGGTCGACCTGATCTTTCAACGCATCATCGAAATCTGGGGGGCGACGCCCGCGCTTTACGTGATCATCATCCTGTTCGCGATATTGGGGCGAAGTTTCTGGTTGCTGGTCTTCATCACGGTCCTGTTCGGCTGGACAGCACTGGTGGGTGTGGTGCGCGCGGAATTCCTGCGCGCGCGGAACCTGGAATATGTGCGCGCGGCCAAGGCGCTGGGCGTCAGCAATACCACGATCATGTTCCGCCACATGTTGCCCAACGCGATGGTGGCCACCGTCACGATGCTGCCCTTCATCGTGACCGGTACGATCGCCACGCTGGCGGGTCTGGATTTTCTGGGCTTCGGTCTGCCATCCTCGGCCCCGTCTCTGGGCGAGCTGACGCTTCAGGCCAAGCAGAACCTTCAGGCGCCATGGCTGGGCTTCACCGCGTTTTTTGTCTTTGCCATCATGTTGTCGCTGCTGGTCTTCATCTTTGAAGGCGTGCGCGATGCGTTCGATCCCAGAAAGACCTTTCAATGAGCCTGCTTGAGGTCCGTGACCTGAACGTGTCCTTCCGGCAGGACGGCAAGCTGACGCAGGCGGTGCGCGGTGTGTCCTTTACGCTTGAGCGGGGTGAGACCGTGGCGCTGGTTGGCGAAAGCGGGTCAGGCAAATCCGTGACCGCCCTCAGCACCGTGTCGCTGCTGGGCGATAGCGCGCAGGTGTCCGGGTCTGTCACCTATGATGGCCAGCAGATGATCGGCGCGGATGAGGCGATGCTGCGCAAGGTGCGCGGCAATGACATCAGCTTCATCTTTCAGGAGCCGATGACCAGCCTGAACCCGCTGCACACGCTGGAGCGGCAGTTGTCGGAATCGCTGGCCCTGCATCAGGGGATCGTGGGCGATGCCGCGCGGGCACGTATCATCGAGCTTCTGGACAAGGTGGGCATCCGTGATCCTGAAAGCCGCCTTGGCGCTTATCCGCACCAGTTGTCGGGCGGGCAGCGTCAGCGGGTGATGATCGCCATGGCGCTGGCCAACAAGCCTGACGTGCTGATCGCGGACGAACCGACGACCGCGCTGGACGTGACCATTCAGGCGCAGATCCTTGACCTCCTGGCCGAGTTGAAGCGCACCGAGAACATGGGATTGCTGTTCATCACCCATGACCTGGGTATCGTGCGCCGCATCGCCGACAAGGTTTGCGTGATGAAAGGGGGCGAGATCGTCGAGCAGGGACCCACGGCCGAGATATTCGCCAATCCGCAGCATGATTATACTCGCAAGCTTCTGGGCGCGCGCGCTGTGGGCCATCCATCCCCCGTGCCGGACACTGCGGCAGAACTGATCCGTACCGATCACCTGAAGGTCTGGTTCCCGATCCAGCGCGGCTTTCTCAAGCGCACGGTGGGTCATGTGAAGGCGGTGAACGACGCCTCGATCAGTGTCCGCGCGGGCGAGACGCTGGGCATCGTCGGCGAAAGCGGATCGGGCAAGACAACGCTGGCGCTGGCGATCATGCGCCTGATCGCGTCCGAGGGCGCGATCACCTTCGACGGGCAGGATGTGCGCGCCTGGTCCACGTCGAAACTGCGTGCCCTGCGCAAGGACATGCAGATCGTGTTTCAGGACCCGTTCGGCAGCCTGTCGCCGCGCATGACTTGCGAGCAGATCATCGCGGAAGGCTTGGGTGTGCATGGTGTCGCACCGGGTCAGGACAAGCGCCAGATGGTGGCCGAGATCATGGCCGAGGTCGGGCTGGACCCGGCCACGATGCATCGCTACCCGCACGAGTTTTCGGGCGGGCAACGCCAGCGGATCGCGATCGCGCGCGCGATGATCCTGCGGCCCAAGCTTCTGGTTCTGGACGAGCCGACATCGGCGCTGGACATGACGGTGCAGGTGCAGATCGTCGACCTGCTGCGCGCGCTGCAGCTGAAATACGGACTGGCCTATCTGTTCATCAGCCACGATCTGAACGTGGTGCGCGCGATGAGCCACAAGATGATCGTGATGAAACAGGGCGATGTGGTCGAGGCGGGCGAGGCGCAGGAGTTGTTCGCCAACCCGCGCACGGACTATGCCCGCACCCTGCTGGCGGCGGCGCTGGACCTGACCGCCTGAGTATAGTCCCGGTTAGGGCGAAACACTTCCGATCGCCTTTTCGCCCGACAGAAGTTGCCCGATGAAATTGCAGCCATTGCCCTTGGCGCTGAAATGCAGCCACACCTCGGCGGCAAAGGCGTCCGGGGCCAGCAACATGATCAGGATATTGATCCCGGCCAGTGATCCGGGCCTGTCGGTCGTGAAGCCCTGCATGAAAAGGGCCCTGTCCTCGGATGAAAGAAAGGCCATCTGCATCGCATAGGCCATGTATTCGTTCTCGGTCCAGTTACCGCTATCTTCGCCGAGGTTCTGGTACAAAAGGGCATGGGTCATTTCATGCGCCACTACGCTGTCGAAGAGCGACATCAGCGGCAGGCGCGAAAAGCGGCGATTATCCTCAAGGCTTTTGCCCATGACCTCGGGTTTCAGGATCTCGATCCGGTTGTTGGCGCAATCGAATATTCCCACGCATCCGGGCCTGTCATCCTTGAACCCATCCACGATGTTGATGGTCAAAGGGGCTTTCTGGGAAAGATGGCATTGGGCCAATTGGTCAAGCGCGCGGTCCACCACTGTGCAGACATGCCCGGCAAGATCGGGGTCGGCCGCCGTGACCTGCGCCTGCCCGTTTTCGCAAGCATGACCCTGCGCCCGCAGCGGCGAGATGCTGGCGAATGTCAGGATCGCGGCAGAAGAGATCAGATTGCGGATCATCCCTCGGCCCCCGGAAGTTCAATCATCAGCGCGGCATGATCGCTGGCATGCGGGCGATGCCTGCCCACACCTGCCAGCCGTGGCCCGTCATATGCGGCGGCCTCCAGCGCAAGACCGTGGCGGATGATCTGCGGGCAGGCATCCGGCCAGCGCTGGGCCAGTGCCGGGCTGGCCAGCATCACATCCGGACTGCCAAGGTCAGGGCCGAAGGGTTCATGCCATGACCAGCGGTCGTTGGGGGGCAGCCGGTCCAGCAGGTCCATGCTGAAAGGGGCGGTCACTGGGGCGATGGCGGGATCGGGCCTTGCGGGCGCGGCCTCGCGTGGTTCGTTCAGATCGCCGAGGATCAGCCAGAGCCCCGATGCAGGATCGGGGAACCGCCGCGTGATCAGGCCATGCAGCGCCAGCGCTTCGGCGCGGCGCACGGGCCATGTGGCCCCGGCATCCGGGTAGGGGGCCTTGAAGTGGCAGATGAATAGGGTGATCAGGCCGACCTCGACCCGCAGGCAATCGCGCCGGAAGACCGGCATGTCCGGGTCGACATGTGGCAGTATCCCAAGCCCCAGGCTGGCTGGTGTCTCCTGCGCATGGCTGACCACGGAACGCAGGGGAAGGCGGCTGATGACCGCCACATCAAGGCCCCGCCCATCGTTTCCGGGGATGCAATGGCGGTAGGGATAGGGTGCGGCACCCATGGCCAACAGGCAATGATCGTGAAAATGATCCAGCGTGGCCTGATCGAACACCTCTTGCAGGGCTATCACATCGGCACGGGTGTGGGCCAGAACCGCAGCGGTCAGGCGGCGATCCTCGGGATCCAGCGCCTCGGCTGCGGGACCGCGATCGGCCGGGACATCTCCATCGCGCGCCCCGTCCAGCCTTGGGTGGCCGCCCGGCCAGCGCAGTCGCAGGCTTTGGACATTGAAACTCGCCAGTCGCACGGGGTTGCCCCCTTTCTGGTCCTGTCAGATGGCCGAACTATGCCCGGCCTTGCTCATGTCATAGGCGTCGAAACTCCGCGCGATCATCCGGGTCAGCGGGCGCGCCGCGACCGGGATGCCAAGCACCCCGGATTCGAGGGTCAGCATGCCGGGGAAATCTGCCATCACCTTGTCGAACAGAGACCTGATGTCGGCCTCCGACACATTGAACCTGTCCTGCAATTCATGGCTGTCGACCTTGAAGTCGCACATCAGCGCCTCGACCATCCGGCCGCGCAGCTTGTCATCCGGGGTGAACACATGCCCCTTTGATACGGAAAACCGCCCGTCGCGTATGGCTCCTGTATGCGCCCCCGTGGCGGGGGCATTCTGCGCATATCCCTGCGGGAACCGCGAAATCGAAGAGGCCCCAACCCCGATCAGCACATCCGCAGGATCATCCGTATAGCCCTGGAAGTTGCGCCTGAGTTTTCCGGCCTTCTGCGCCACCGTCAGCCCATCGGTCTGGGTGGCAAAATGGTCGATTCCGATCTCGGCATACCCATCCCAGAGGAACAGTTTCCGCGCCGTCTCGAACAGCTCCAGCCGTTCTTCGGGCGTGGGCAGGGCATCAGAGGGGATCATCTGCTGGCGCTTGGCCATCCATGGCACATGCGCATACCCGTAGAGCGCCACCCTGTCAGGGTTGAGCGACAGCAGCTTTTGCACGCTTTCGGTGATTCGTGCGCGCGACTGGTGCGGCAGGCCGAACAGGATATCCGCATTGAGGCTGGTGACGCCGCGCGCACGGATCGCCAGAACCGCATCGCGGGTGATGTCATAGCCCTGAATGCGCCCGATGGTCTGCTGGATTGCTTCGTCGAAATCCTGCACCCCGATCGAGGCGCGGTTCATACCGGCCGCAGCCAGGGCATCCAGCCGTGCATCGTCGATTTCATTCGGGTCGATCTCGACGGAAAATTCACCTTGCGGCGCCATGGGCGCCACATCGAAAACGGCGCCGGCCAGATCGCTCATCATGGCGGCCGACATCAGCGTGGGCGTCCCGCCACCCCAATGCAGTCGCGACAGGCGCACACCTTCGGGCAGGATGCGTTTGAGGAGTGTCAATTCCGCTTTAAGCGTCTCCAGATAGGCCGCGACGGGTGCGTCGCTCTGGGTGCCCTGTGTCCGGCAGGCACAGAACCAGCACAGCCTGCGACAAAAAGGAACATGCAAATAAAGCGATATGTCTGAACCGGGGGCTATCGCCTTGATCCAGCTTGTATAATTGTCTTCGCCAACAGCATTCGAAAAATGCGGGGCGGTCGGGTAACTGGTATATCTCGGCACTTTCGCGTCGAAGAGACCAAGTTTTGCGAGTTGCTTTTTCACCATCATCTGTCTACCCTTCTAGACAATTGGGAAAAATTCTTTGACCCAGATCAAGTGCGCGAAGTGTCAGCATGCTGAATGAGAAAACCGTGTCTCACTCGGTCGAGTGTGGCGATTGTCCAATCAGGCACAGAGCAGTTTGCGCCCGTTGCGAAAGCGATGAGCTTGAGCGCCTTGAAGAGATCAAATATTACCGCTCTTTCGAAGCTGGCCAGACCGTGATCTGGTCCGGTGACCGCATGGATTTCGTGGGATCTGTCGTATCCGGCATCGCTACGCTGACACAGACGATGGAAGATGGCCGCACCCAGATGGTGGGCCTTCTGCTGCCTTCGGATTTCGTGGGCCGTCCCGGTCGCGAGGGGTCTGCCTATGATGTTGTGGCAACAACCGATCTGGTCATGTGCTGTTTCCGCAAGAAGCCCTTCGAGGCGATGATGGAGAAGACGCCCCATATCGCGCATCGCCTGCTTGAGATGACCCTTGATGAGCTGGATGCGGCGCGGGAGTGGATGCTGGTGCTGGGCCGAAAGAACGCGCGCGAAAAGATCGCATCGCTTCTGACGATCATCGCGCGGCGTGATGCCTCGCTGAATCTGCGGACACCCAAGGGCGCCATGGTCTTTGACCTGCCCCTGACGCGCGAAGCGATGGCGGATTACCTTGGCCTGACGCTGGAAACGGTCAGCCGGCAGATCTCTGCCCTCAAGCGTGATGGCGTGATCTCGCTTCAGGGCAAGCGCCATGTGACCGTGCCCGATTTCGCGCGCCTTCTGGAAGAGGCGGGTGACGACAGCGACGGTGGCCTGCTGGCCTGATGTCGCCACAGGCGCGCCGGCACGACATACCCATGCAGTCCTGACAGGAAAAGGCGCGACCGGTACCGTCCGACCGCGCCTTTGTTCGTGAAGGCATCAATGTGCCAGAAACACCGGGATCTTGGCATTTTCCAGCATGTTGCGCGTCGCGCCGCCCAGGATCGCCTCGCGGAACCGCGAATGACCATAGGCGCCCATCACGATCATGTCCGACTCTGTGTCCGCTGCGTGGCGCATCAGCACATCCGACACGCGGGGCAGGGTTTTGGACAGCACGTCGATTTCGCAAGCGACGCCATGCCGCGACAGGTATTGCGACAGCAGACCGCCGGGATCTGACCGCGTCGGGCTGTGCACCGGCGGATCAATGACGACGATCCGCACCAGATCGGCCTGCTTCAGGAAGGGCAGGGCGTTACGCGACGCCGTCAAGGCCTCGTCGCTTTCGTTCCAGGCCAGCAGGATCCGTTTGGGATTGGTCACAACCGGCCCGGATTCGGGCACCATCAGTACGGGTGTCGCGCCATCGAACATCGCGGATTCGATGATCGGCTCCTGTTCGACCCCGCGTTTCTCGCCATAGGGTTTCGGAAGAATCGCCAGATCCGAGAAGCGTGCGCGCTGTGCCACGTGCCGCCCCATGTCGGCCAGTTGTGCCACACCGCTGTCCAGACTCCAGAGTACCTCGCTTGCGGACAGGATTTTCTTTACATGCGCCTCGACCTCCTGCGCTTCTTCCTGGGCGCGGGTGATCGTTTCCTGAAGGATCATTGCGTTCGCGCCGGCATAGTAAAATCCGGTCTGCGTGCGATCCAGTCCCATGCAAAGGACATCCAGATGCGCGTCCCATGCCTTTGCCATGGCGATTGCCTGATCCAGAACGGGACCCGCCAAGGCGGTGTCGGTGATGACCGAAAACAGTGTCTTGTACGCCATGTCATTCTCCTTTGAGGTCTTGCATTCCAGAAAGGCTAACACGCCCGCTTTCTGAGCACTTTGATACGCGTCAAGGACGTAGCCCCCCAGCCTTGACACAGATCAAGGCAGCCGGGCCCGGCAGATTGCATCACTGGCCCAGTCTTAAGAAACCCCGAGATCGTGACGAATCACCGGGACAGGACAAAAGGGACGCAAAATGTTGAATTATATCAAGCTGATCGTGCTTGGCCTCATCACGCTGTTCGCGTTGATTGCGGCCAATTACGCACGTGATCTTGCCTATCTGGTGAACGCCCTTGTCGTGGCGGCAGCAGCAGGCGGGGTCTTTCTCTGGACGCTGCGCCAGACCGAGGAACCGGTCGTAAAGCGCGATCTTTCCGGGGAATACATGGACGGCGTCGTGCGCGCCGGGGTGATCGCCACCGCTGGTTGGGGGGTTGTCGGGTTTCTGGTTGGCGTGATCATCGCCTTTCAGCTTGCCTTTCCGGTGCTCAACTTCGAATGGGCGCAGGGTTTCCTGAATTTCGGGCGTCTGCGCCCGTTGCATACGTCGGCGGTGATTTTCGCCTTTGGGGGCAACGCACTGATCGCGACATCCTTCTACGTGGTCCAGCGCACAAGCGCCGCGCGCCTGTGGGGCGGAAACCTCGCGTGGTTCGTTTTCTGGGGGTACCAGCTGGTGATCGTGCTGGCGGCAACCGGCTATCTTCTGGGGGCGACCCAGTCCAAGGAATATGCCGAGCCTGAATGGTATGTCGACTGGTGGCTGACCATCGTCTGGCTGGCCTATCTGGCCGTGTTCCTGGGCACGCTGGTCAAGCGCAAGGAGCCGCATATCTACGTGGCGAACTGGTTCTACCTGTCCTTCATCATCACCGTGGCGATGCTGCACGTGGTCAACAACCTCAGCATTCCGGTGTCGGTCTTCGGATCGAAGTCCGTGCAGGTCTTCTCGGGCGTGCAGGATGCGATGGTGCAGTGGTGGTACGGCCATAACGCCGTGGGCTTCTTCCTGACCGCCGGCTTCCTTGGCATGATGTATTACTTCGTGCCGAAGCAGGCCGAACGGCCGGTGTTCAGCTACAAGCTGTCGATCATCCACTTCTGGGCGCTGATCTTCATCTATATCTGGGCAGGTCCGCACCACCTGCACTATACCGCGCTGCCTGACTGGGCCTCGACGCTGGGCATGGTGTTCTCGATCGTGCTGTGGATGCCTTCCTGGGGTGGCATGATCAACGGCCTGATGACCCTGTCGGGGGCATGGGACAAGCTGCGCACCGATCCGATCATCCGCATGATGGTGATTTCCGTGGGCTTCTACGGCATGTCCACCTTCGAGGGGCCGATGATGTCGATCCGCGCGGTCAACTCCCTGTCGCATTACACCGACTGGACGATCGGGCACGTGCATTCCGGCGCGCTTGGCTGGAACGGGATGATCACCTTCGGTGCGCTCTACTTCCTCGTGCCGAAACTGTGGAACCGTGAACGGCTCTATTCGCTCTCGCTCGTGAGCTGGCACTTCTGGCTCGCCACTATCGGCATCATT